>NZ_DATFAF010000021.1:0-78583 GCF_035254865.1 Noviherbaspirillum sp. | reverse complement strand
AGCGTCGTGAAAATCTGATCCGCCGCAATCGCGTCCTCGATCTGCACCTTCAGCAGACGGCGCACCGTCGGGTCCATCGTGGTTTCCCACAACTGCTCGGGATTCATTTCACCCAGACCTTTGTAGCGCTGCTTGGACACGCCGCGCTCGGCTTCGTCGCGCAGCCAGTCCATCGCTTCGTGGAAGTCCTTGATGGCGATTTCCTTGGCCTTGTCGCCCTGACCGCGGCGAACCATCGCGCCCGGGCCGATCAGGCCCTTGAAGGTGGCGGCGGCGGCTGACAGCACGACGTAATCCGGGCCGTGCACGAAGTCGGCGTCGATGGTGCTGATCTTCATGTTGCCGAAGTGGCGGCGCTCGATGCGCAGCATGTGCTTGTCGGACAGTTCGTCGGATTTGACGACGACGGCGACGCTCGGGTCGTTGATGGCTGCGGTCAGCGCCTGTGCGGAGGCTTCCGCGCTGGCGGCATCGTCGAGCTTGAGCGTGACGCCGGTCATGATGGCCGACAGCGCGGCTTCGTCGACCGCGCGCGACAGGCGCATGATGATGGCGTTGGCGGTGTTGTACTGGCGGACCAGTTCGGACAGCGCTTCGCCGACGATCGGCTGCGCGCCTTCGGTCGGGATGAGGGCGGCGTCGTGCAGTGCGATCTGCATCATGTACTGCGCTTCTTCGACATCGTCCTTCAGATAGCGCTCGTCCTTGCCGTGCTTGACCTTGTACAGCGGCGGCTGCGCGATGTAGACGTGGCCGCGTTCGACCAGCGCCGGCATCTGGCGATACAGCAGCGTCAGGAGCAGGGTGCGGATGTGCGCGCCGTCGACGTCGGCATCGGTCATGATGATGAGACGGTGGTAGCGCAGCTTGTCGATGTTGAATTCGTCCGGGCCGATCGAGGTGCCGAGCGTGGCGATCAGGGTGGTGATCTGTTCCGAGGACAGCATCTTCTCGAAGCGGGCCTTCTCGACGTTGAGCACCTTGCCGCGCAAGGGCAGGATCGCCTGGAACTTGCGGTCGCGGCCCTGCTTGGCGGAGCCGCCTGCGGAGTCACCCTCGACGATGTACAGTTCGCACAGCGCCGGGTCTTTTTCCTGGCAGTCGGCCAGCTTGGCGGACAAGCCGAGCCCGTCCATCACGCCCTTGCGGCGCGTGAGTTCGCGCGCCTTGCGGGCGGCTTCGCGCGCGCGCGCGGCTTCGACGATCTTGCCGCAGATAATCTTGGCGTCGTTCGGCTTTTCCATCAGGAAGTCGGTCAGCGTCTTGGCAACGATTTCCTCGACCGGGCCGCGCACTTCGGAGGAGACGAGCTTGTCCTTGGTCTGCGAGCTGAACTTCGGCTCGGGCACCTTGACCGACAACACGCAGGTCAGGCCTTCGCGCATATCGTCGCCGGCCACTTCGACTTTCGCCTTCTTCGCGAAATCGTTTTCTTCGATGTACTTGTTGATCACGCGCGTCATCGCGGCGCGCAGGCCGGTGAGGTGGGTGCCGCCGTCGCGCTGCGGGATGTTGTTGGTGAAGCAGAGTACCTGTTCGTTGTAGGCGTCGTTCCATTGCATGGAGACGTCCACCGTGATCATCGTGCCCTGGTCGGAGAGTTTCTCGCCGGTCGCCTGGAAGATGGTCGGGTGCAGCACGGACTTGCTCTTGTTGATGTATTCGACGAAACCGCGCGTGCCGCCTTCGAACGCGAAATCCTCTTCCTTGCCGGTGCGCTGGTCGGTGAGCTTGATGTGCACGCCGTTGTTGAGGAAGGAGAGTTCGCGGATGCGCTTGGCGAGGATGTCGTAGTGGAACTCGATGTGGCTGAAGATCTCTTCATCGGCCCAGAAATGCACTTCGGTGCCGCGCTTGTCGGTTTCGCCGATAACCTTGATCGGCGAGGTGGGAATGCCATCCACGGTTTCCAGCTCGCGGTTCTGCACGATGCCCTTGGCGAATTCCATGGTGTGCACCTTGCCGTCGCGCCGAATGGTCAGACGCAGCAGCTTGGACAGCGCGTTGACGCAGGATACGCCCACGCCGTGCAGGCCGCCCGAGACCTTGTACGAGTTCTGGTCGAACTTGCCGCCGGCGTGCAGTTCGGTCATGACGATTTCCGCGGCGCTGCGCTTGGGGTCGTGCTTGTCGTCCCACTTGATGCCGGTCGGGATGCCGCGGCCGTTATCGGTGATCGAGATCGAGTTGTCCGAGTGGATCGTGACGTGGATCTCGGTGCAGTGGCCGGCGAGCGATTCGTCGATCGAGTTGTCGAGCACTTCGAATACCAGGTGGTGCAAGCCCGTGCCGTCAGAGGTGTCGCCGATGTACATGCCAGGGCGCTTGCGGACGGCTTCCAGACCTTCGAGGATCTGGATCGAGGACGCGCCATACTGGCTGGCTTGCGGTTGCGGGGTGTTTTCTTGAGGAATCGCGGACATGGCTGCCTTCTGATGAATCGAGTTACGTCTAAAAGAACGGTTTGGCTGGGAGCTCCTTCCCCCTTGCAGGGGGAAGGTTGGGATGGGGGTAGAGTGATTGCGCAATCGCTTGCGATGTTTCGACCTCACTACCCCCACGCTAACCCTCTCCCTGCAAGGGGGAGGGAACCATCAGCCAAGAATTTTCAAACTTCCAAAAATGCAGCAAAGGGGCTCGCCATATTCACAGCGGCCCCCTTGCGAATTGCGTTATCAAACAAATCAAATACGCATCGGCATCACGACATACTTGAAGTCTGCGTTTTCCGGTACGGTGATCAGCGCCGATGAATTGGCGTCGCCAAGGGCGATGTTGATATTGTCGCCCTTGAGGTTGTTCAGCACATCCAGCAGGTAGGTGACATTAAAACCGATATCGATGCTGTCGCCACCGTAATCGATTTCGAGTTCTTCCACCGCTTCTTCCTGATCGGCGTTGGTCGAGCTGATCTTCAGACTGCCCGGGCTGATGATGCAGCGCACGCCTTTGAATTTGTCGCTGGTCATGATGGCCGCACGCTGCAGCGAGTGCAGCAGGGTCTGGCGGTCGATCGTGAAGTTGTTCTTGTAGCCCTTCGGGATCACGCGCGTGAAATCGGGGAACTTGCCTTCGACCAGCTTGGAAATCAGTTCGATGTCCGCGAAGCTCAGCTTCACCTGGTTGGTCGCGATCTCGAGGTCGACCGGGTTGTCCAGGTCTTCCAGCAGGCGCTGCAGTTCCAGGATGGTCTTGCGCGGAATGATGACTTCCTGGCGCTGGAAATTCTGATCGGTCTCGACCTGGCAGAACGCGAGGCGGTGGCCGTCGGTCGCGACGGCGATCACGTTCTTGCCGTCGACCACCAGCAGCATGCCGTTCAGGTAGTAGCGGATGTCCTGTTGCGCCATCGCGAAGTGGACCATGTTGAACAGGTGCTTCAGCGTCTTTTGCGGCAGTGTGACCTTCGCATTGAATTGCTCGGCCTGCGCGACGGTCGGAAATTCCTCGGCGGCCAGGGTCTGCAAGCCGAAGCGCGATTTGCCGGACTGGACCGTCATGCGCTTGTTGGCGAGCGACAGGGACACCTCGCCGTCGGGCAACGCGCGCAGGATGTCGAGCAGCTTGCGCGCCGCCACCGTGGTGGCAGCCACTTCGCCGCCGCTGCCGACATCGGCGTGCGTGGTGATCTGCACTTCAATGTCGGTGGACAGGAAAGACACTTTTTCGCCGTCCTTGCGAATGAGGATATTGGCCAGAATCGGCAACGTGTGCCGACGCTCGACAATACCACTCACGATCTGCAGCGGTCGGAGAAGCGTGTCTCGTTGGGTTTTGACCAATTGCATGCTTTTGTCCTTGTAGTAATTAGGTTGAGACAGTGCTTGAGTTCAGGCGAAACGGCAGGTCTGGAAAGAACCGACACTGACCAGGAAAACAAACGCGGAACAACCTCTATTTTGACAGAAAAGGGGGGCTTCCAAGAAATCAAAGTGTGGGGTTTTTGCCTTCTTGACAAGCCTTTTGTCCGGAGATCAGCTCCTTTCGCCTTGCAGGCGAAAGGATTGGTTTCCCTGCGGAAATGCCTTCTTATTAGGCATGCGGTCTTGTCGGGTTATCCACAAGCGCATGAGCAGCCGTGCTTAACCCTTGAGTGTCTGCTCCAGCACATGCAATTCGTGATTCACTTCCGGGTTCTTGGAGCGATCGGTGGCGATCTTGCGTACCGCATGCAAGACCGTGGTGTGATCACGTCCGCCGAACAATTCGCCGATTTCCGGCAGACTTTTCTGCGTCAATTCCTTGGCGAGATACATCGCGATCTGGCGCGGACGGGCAATATTGGCCGGGCGCTTTTTCGAGTACATGTCGGCAACCTTGATATTGAAAAAGTCGGCAACCGTCTTCTGGATGTTCTCCACCGATATCTGTCTATTTTGGACCGAAAGCAGATCTTTCAATGCTTCCTTGACAACATCGATCGTAATATCTTTGCCGTGGAAGCGAGAATACGCCAGGATCTTGCGCAGCGCACCTTCAAGTTCACGAACGTTCGATCGTAAATGCTTGGCAACAAAAAATGCCACGTCGTCGGACAGTACCGCGCCTTCCTGTGCCGCTTTTTTCAGCAGAATCGCAACCCGCATTTCCAGTTCCGGCGGTTCGACCGCGACCGTCAGGCCGGAGTCGAAACGGGAAATCAGGCGATCGTCCATGCCGGTGATTTCCTTCGGATAGGTGTCGCTGGTGATGATGATTTGTTTCTTTGCGGCAATCAAAGCCTCGAACGCATAGAAGAATTCTTCCTGCGTGCGGCTCTTGCCGGCAAAGAACTGAATATCGTCGATCAGCAACATATCGAGCGAATGGTAATAGCGCTTGAAGTCGTCGAAACCCTTACGTTGGTAAGCGGTCACTACGTCGCGAACATACTGTTCTGCGTGGATGTAGCGAATACGGACATTCGGATTATCGACCAGCAACTGGTTGCCGATGGCGTGGATCAGGTGCGTCTTGCCGAGCCCCACGCCGCCGTACAGGAACAGCGGGTTATAGGAAACGCCGGGATTGTTGGCGACCTGGATCGCGGCAGCGCGAGCCAATTGGTTGGCCTTGCCGGTCACGAAACTGTCGAAAGTGAGCGCGTCGTTGATCTTGCTCTGATCGCGCTTTTTTGTTTCCTCGATGGCAATGTCGACGCGCTCGATCGGATCGGGAAGATCCATCATGTCCGGACCACCCGCCATCGCCATGGCGGCCGCGGCAGGAACCGGCGCCGGCTTCCTGGCGACATTGAGACGAGGGTCGAGCACGAACAGCACCTCGACCGGCGCTTCCCAATACTGGGAGGCGAGCGTGGTGATGCGGTTGGCGAACTGGGTTTTCACCCAATCGAGCTTGAAGCGGTTCGGCGCGGCGATACGCAGGCGGCCGTCTTCAAAATCGAGTGGTGTCAATGGTTTAATCCATGCACTAAATTGTTGAGGCGTAAGCTCCTGCTCCAGCAGTGTGGAGCACGTCTGCCAAAAATTTTCCATGAATTTTTTCTAATGTCGGAGGGGGCGCGGAAAATGGCCAACTGCCTTGCGTCTGGCCTGGCGGCAATCTGCGCAGCCCGGGATTTATCGGACTATTCAGATGAGTGCAGGGACGTACGGCAAGGTCGGGCGGTCCACGCGGGAGGGCTATTCTATACCCGGCATGGGGAGTTATCCACAGGCTGCGTCATTTTTCCGACATAAAAAAGTCCTTGCAATTGTGGATAATATGGGCATGCCGAGGAGCCTGGTTTTGCTTATTACCAAGCGAAATGAAGCACTCCGCTGCGTCCGGCCGGAGCGCCGTTTTCGGATGCCGAAGACCCGGGTGGTGCGGTTCTTGCCGCTTTGCCACTGCCTAAGTGATTGACAGAAAAGTGGAAATTGAGGTTTAATTGCGGGTTCACTGCCTGTTGCGTCTTGTGTGTTTTGTACATATAGCACAAGACAAGAATGGGCTGCGTGATGATCCCACCCATTTTTGCTGACTAGCGAGACCAATAATGAAACGTACTTACCAACCTTCCGTCGTCCGCCGCAAGCGCACCCATGGCTTCCGCGTCCGCATGGCAACCCGCGGTGGCCGCGCTGTGCTCAATGCACGCCGCGCCAAAGGCCGCAAGCGCCTGGCTGTCTAAGCCAAGCACTGCACCGCACGCTGCTGGCGTGGGCGACGCTCGTTCCCAAGACTACGCACGCGATCGGCGAATCGTTAAAACGGATGAGTTTTCATCCGTTTTTCGTTTGCGGCCCGTCTATCGCACCGCGCATTTCGTACTCTATGCGCGCAGCAACCAATTGAATCAAGCCCGGCTGGGCATCGTTGCCGCCAAACGCTTTGCGCCGCGCGCGGTCACACGCAATACGATCAAGCGCATCGCGCGTGAATTGTTCCGCCAATCCGCCCTGCCGGCGATCGATTGCATCGTCCGCCTGTCTAAACCCGTGAATTCCAAGGCCGAGCCTGCAACGACCACCAAGCTCAAGTCCATGTTGCGTGGCGAGCTGGCGGCGCTGCTGGGTTCACAACGCGCCGCACCCACTTCGACGGAGGCCCGCTGATGAAAACGCTTTTGCTGCTACTATTGCGCGCGTACCAGCTGGGCATCAGCCCTTTTCTCGGCCGAAACTGCCGTTTTTATCCAAGCTGCTCGAACTACGCCCTGGAAGCCGTGCGCGAACATGGTGCGGCAAGAGGCAGCCTGCTGGCGGCAAGGCGCCTGTGCAAGTGTCATCCGTGGCATCCGGGCGGGCTGGATCCGGTACCGAAGAAAACCAGCGACAAACCGGCGGCAGACGCCTGCGCCTGCCATCACCACTGAATTCCTGATTACTGAATAAAACGCTTATGGATATCCAACGTACCGTCCTGTGGGTTGTCTTCTCGTTGTCTCTATTGCTGTTGTGGGACAACTGGATGCGCTACAACGGGAAGCAGTCGATGTTCTTCCCGACCGCGACGCAAACGGCCAAGCCGGCTGCCGGCAGCGCGCCGGCCAACAAGGCTGATGTGCCGCAGGCAAGCAGCACTGCCGCGGCACCTGCCGTGGTGCCGAGCGGCGCCGCGCAAGTGAAGAGCGAAACCGTCACCGTCACCACCGACGTGTTCAAGGCCGATATCGACACCCTGGGCGGCGAGATCAAGCGCCTGGAACTGTTGCAGCACAAGGATCCGGTCGACCCGACCAAGCACATGGTCCTGTTCGAGTCCGATCCCAATCACACCTACCTCGGTCAGACCGGGCTGATCGGCGGGCCCTATCCGAACCACAAGTCGCTCTTCGTCGCCAGGCCGGGCCCGCGCGCGCTCGACGGCAGCAACGAACTGCAGCTGGTGCTGGAATCCGAGCAGAACGGCGTCAAGCTGGTGAAGACCTTCACCTTCAAGCGCGGCGACTACGAGATCGGCATCAAGCATGAGGTGATCAATAACAGCGGCGCGCCGATCAATCCGTCGCTGTACGTGCAACTGGTCCGCGACGGCAACAAGCCGGAAGGCACGTCGAAGTTCTACAGTACCTTCACCGGTCCTGCCGTCTACACCGACGCGGATAAATTCCAGAAGATGACCTTCGAGGATATCGAAAAGGGCAAGGCCAAGCACGCGACCAAGGCCGACGACGGCTGGATCGCGCTGGTGCAGCACTATTTCGTATCGGCCTTCCTGCCGCCGCAAAAGCAGCCGCGCGAGATCTACACGAAGAAGGTTGACACCAATCTGTACGCGGTCGGCACCATCCTGCCCCTGGGCACCATCGCACCGGGCGCGAGCGCCACGCTGCAGACGCCGCTGTATTCCGGCCCGCAGGTATCGACCACGCTGGAAAAACTGGCGCCCGGCCTGGAACTGGTGAAAGACTATGGCTGGCTGACCATCGTCGCCAAGCCGATCTTCTGGCTCATGACCCAAATTCACAAGGTGCTGGGCAACTGGGGCTGGACCATCATCGTGCTGACCATCATGATCAAGCTGGCCTTCTTCCCGCTGTCGGCGGCGAGCTATCGCAGCATGGCGAAGATGAAGACGGTCACGCCGAAGATGCAGAACATCCGCGAGCGTTACAAGAGCGATCCGGCCAAGATGAACCAGGCCATGATGGAGCTGTACCGCACCGAGAAAATCAACCCGCTCGGCGGCTGCCTGCCGATCGTGGTGCAGATCCCGGTGTTCATCGCGCTGTACTGGGTGCTGCTGGCATCGGTGGAAATGCGCAATGCGCCGTGGCTGGGCTGGATCCACGACCTCGCCTCGCCCGATCCGTTCTACATCCTGCCGGTCGTGATGGCTGTCTCGATGTTCATCCAGACCAAGCTGAACCCGACGCCGCCGGATCCGGTGCAGGCCAAGGTCATGATGTTCATGCCGATCGTGTTTTCGGTGATGTTCTTCTTCTTCCCGGCCGGCCTCGTGCTGTACTGGGTCGTGAACAACGTCCTGTCGATCGCACAACAGTGGGTGATCACGAAGAAGATCGAAAGCGGCAAGCCGGCATAACAGCTGGTTTCTGCAGACGGGAAGCCCGTGCGATGCGCGGGCTTTTTGTTTTTTGTCCACGGAAAATACGGAAGACACGGAAAAAACCTCACCGGAAAGACCTTTGCCAATTCAAACCTCTGACAACGGGGCGATGCCATTGAGGGTGCTTCATAATTTCCGTGTTTTCCGTGGGCACCGCTTTTCTGTTGCCTGACGACATCTCCAACCCTACAATCATTTTCATGAACTACGATTCTTATCCGATTGCTGCCATCGCCACCGCGCCCGGACGCGGCGGCATCGGCGTGGTGCGCGTGTCCGGCAAAAACATTGGCCCGGTGCTGCAGGCGGTCTGCGGCACCACCGATTTGCAGCCGCGTTATGCGACCTACCTGCCGTTCAAGAATGAAGACGGCAGCACCATCGACCAGGGCATCGCGATCTACTTCAAGGCGCCGCATTCCTATACCGGCGAAGACGTGCTCGAATTGCAGGGTCATGGCGGGCCGGTGGTGATGCAGATGCTGCTGGCGCGCTGCCTGCAAGCCGGCCAGGAGATCGGCCTGCGCGTGGCGCAGCCGGGCGAATTCACGCAGCGCGCTTTCATGAACGACAAGCTGGATCTGGCGCAGGCGGAGGCGGTGGCCGACCTGATCGAGGCCACCACCGAAGCGGCGGCCAGGTCGGCATCGGCCTCGCTGACCGGCGCATTTTCCAAGACGATTCATGAACTGGTCGACAAGGTGATCCACCTGCGCATGCTGGTGGAAGCCACGCTCGACTTTCCGGAAGAAGAAATCGATTTCCTCGAAAAATCGGATGCGCGCGGCCAATTGGAACGCATCCGCGCCAAGCTCAACGAGGTGTTCGAGCAGGCAGCGCAAGGCGCCCTGCTGCGCGAAGGCTTGAACGTGGTGCTGGCGGGTCAGCCGAATGTGGGCAAGTCGTCCCTGCTGAATGCGCTGGCCGGCTCCGACGTCGCGATCGTGACGCCGATCGCGGGCACCACGCGCGACAAGGTGACCGAAACGATACAGATGGAAGGCATCCCGCTGCACATCATCGATACGGCCGGCATCCGCGATTCCGGCGATGAAGTGGAACGCATCGGCATCGAGCGCACCTGGAATGAAGTGCGCAAGGCCGACGTGATCGTGCATCTGCTGGACGCGAGCCGCGGACCGACGCGCGGCGACGAGGACATCATCGCGCGCTTTCCGCCCGAGGTGCCGGTGCTGCGCGTGTGGAACAAGATCGACTTGTCCGGCCACAAGCCGACGGTCGATCGCATGCCGGACGCAACGCACATCTATCTGTCGGCGACGGAGCGGCGCGGCATCGATCTGCTGCGCACCGAACTGCTGCGCGTGGCCGGCTGGCAGCAGACCGGCGAGTCACGCTTTCTCGCGCGCGAGCGTCATCTGCTGGCGCTGAAGGCGGCGCGCGAGCATCTCGATCTTGCCGCCGAACATGCATCGAAAGACAGCCAGGCGCTCGATCTTTTCGCGGAGGAATTACGCATCGCGCAGGAGCGTCTGAACAGCATCACCGGCGAATTCACGTCGGATGATTTGCTGGGCGCGATCTTCAGCCGCTTCTGCATCGGGAAATGAATTCCGCGCAGCGAGTGCATTGATTTTAGTCAAAGGAAGAATTTCCTTAAAGATCATGCACATAGAGAAGCTTATTCTACGTTATCCACAGAAATATCCACGCAAAATGTGGGCAAGTCATCGGACTCATCATCGACACGAGAACGTTCGCGTGCCGATGATGAAGCCGGTGCTCATCTGATATCGCGAACCGGCGTCAGGCTTCGACCCCGGCGAGCAGGCGATGCGCGAGCGCCTTGGCCTGCTCCAGCGCCTGCTCCGGACTGTCGGAGACGGCTTCGACGGTATGCTGCGTGTCGTCGCTGCCGGCGCCGCGCTCACGGCTGAGCATCACGACCCCGCGGAACTTGCCGTCGTCCTGTTCCTGAATATCGGCCTGCGCTATCCAATCCGCCTTGGTGTATTTGATGACTGTCATCACTGCCTCCTTCTCGCATGAGCATAGGACTGTGCAAGGCAGGAGATGTTCAGGCCGCGCGCGCTTTCCGGCGCAAGGCATGCCTTGATTTTGATCAGACCGAAAATTTCCTTGCGGATCATGGAGGTAGGCATGCTTGTCCCGGCTTATCCACAGAATTAGCCACAGGAAATGTGAGTAAGTGAAATAGCGCTGAAGGCCGCTATGTGAATTCGACCTGTTCGATGGTACGCAGCAGCGTGGTCGGATTGAAGGGTTTGACGATGTAGCCGGCGGCACCATGTTGTACCGCTTCCATGACCGATGCGCGGTCGCTGTTGCCAGTCACCATCAGCACCTCGGTGTCGGGCAATTGTTCGCGGATGCGCTTGAGCACGTCGAGGCCGCTGCAGTCCGGCATCGCGATATCGAGGCAAATCAGTTTCGGTCTGAGTTTTGCCGCCAGCTCCAGCCCGAACTGTCCGCTGCCCGCAACGCCGACCACATCGTATTTATGTTCCATCAGGATGTGGCGCAGCATCGCGCGGCTGACGTCGTTGTCGTCAATGACAAGGACCGACACCTGGGATGGCTTCATGTCATGCGACCGATTGCTGCGCGAATTCGACATGGTCGTCGCTGTACTGGCGCGCGATTTCAAGGAACTGGTGTTCGATCTCGATGAAGGCGTCGAACACATCCGGGTCGAAATGGCTGGCGCGCCCCTTGCGGATGATGGCCACCGATTCCTCGTGACTGAAGGGCGGCTTGTACACGCGGCGCGAAATCAGCGCGTCGTAGACATCGGCCAAGGCCATCAGGCGCGCGGCCACCGGAATCGCGTCGCCCTTCAGGCCCTGCGGGTAGCCGCTGCCGTCCCACTTCTCGTGATGCGAATAGGCGATGTCGCGCGCGAAGGCGAGAAAGCCGTTGCTGCCGCCGAGATGCTTTTCCACGGCGATGATGGCGTCGCGTCCGTACACGGCATGCAGCTTCATCGTCTCGAATTCATCCGGATCGAGCTTGCCCGGCTTGAGCAGGATGCGGTCGGGCACGCCGACCTTGCCGATATCGTGCAGCGGCGCCGACTTGAACAGCAGGTCGATGTTTTCCTCGGTCAGCACGGCTGAAAAACGCGGATGGTCGCGCAGCTTGCGCGCCAGCGCGGCGACATAGGCCTGCGTGCGGCGGATGTGATTGCCGGTCTCGTTGTCGCGCGTCTCCGCCAGCGAGGCCATCGCGAGAATGGTGGCTTCCTGCATCTGCATGACCTGGCGCGTGCGCTCGGCGACCAGGTGTTCGAGATGGGTGTTCTGGTCCTTGAGGAACTGGCGCGCCTTCTTCAGGCTGAGCTGCGTCGCGACGCGCGCCAGCACGATGGGCGGGCTGATCGGCTTGGGAATGTAGTCGACCGCGCCCAGGCTCAGGCCCATTTCCTCGTCTTCCTGCTGGGTCTTGGCGGTGAGGAACATGACCGGGATATCGGCGGTTTCCGGCGCGGCCTTCAGGCGGCGGCAGGTTTCATAACCGTCCAGCTCCGGCATCATCACGTCGAGCAGGATCAGGTCGGGGTAGGGAGGAGCGGCGGCGATCTGCAGTGCCTTGAGGCCGTTGGTGGCGATCTTCAGCTTGTACTTGTCCTTCAGCAGCGCCGACAGCAGCGAGATATTGTCCGGCGTGTCGTCCACGATCAGGATGGTTTGCTTGCGCAAGCTGTCGAACGGAATACCCATCTTGACGCTCCTCTGCTAATCGATTGTGTATCCGGTTTGCTGCACGCCCGCCTGCAAGGCCGCCAGCGCAGCGTCAAAGTCGTAGTGGCGGGTGGCCCGCTCGATGCGCCGCCAGCTGCCCTCATCCAGCGCCGCCGCCATCAGGTGCGAGGAGCGGGCCAGCAGGTCGCTTGCCTCGGCATCCGATTCCTTCAGCAGCTGCGCGAAGCGCGAGATCATGGCCTGCACCTCATCCCGGTCGACTGCGAAATTGCCGGCATCCGGCGCCGCGCTCGGAGAGGGCAGCACCTTGTCGATTTCCAGCAGCAGGGCGCGCATGGTGTGGTCGAGCTCGTCCAGCGAGGGCCGCAGCGCCTCGATGCCGGCGCCGCGGTGAATCTCCGCTTCCAGTTTGCCGCACTGCTGGCGCACGGTGGTCGCGCCGAGCAAGGCGGCCACGCCCTTCAACGTATGTGCGAGCCGTTCCGCCAGCGTGCGGTCGTGATCCAGCGCCTGGCGGATTCGTTCGGCGGTATCGCTCTGGTCTTCGCGGAAGCGCGCCAGCATCTGCAGATAGAAGGGGCGATTGCCGAGCGTGCGCGAGAGACCGTCCCTGACGTCGATACCCTCGATCACGAGCTCGGACTCGTCGTCAGGCCGGCTGTCATCCAGCGCAACGAGTTCCTCGTGCGCGACATGCTGCGGACACCAGCGCGCGATCGCCCGGTACAGCTCGGCCGGACTGATCGGCTTGGCGAGATGATCGTTCATGCCCGAGGCGAAGCAGCGCTCGCGCTCTTCCACCATCGCATGGGCGGTCATCGCGATGATCGGCAATACATCGAAACGCGGGTCGCCGCGAATGCAGCGCGTGGCTTCATGGCCGTCCATCTCCGGCATCTGCACGTCCATGAACACCAGGCCGTAGTAGTCGGGCCCGGCGGCATCGAGTTTTTCCAGTGCGATGCGGCCGTTGGCGGCGATGTCGATCCGGATGCCGACCGCATTCATCAGTTCGGCGGCGATCTGCTGGTTGATTTCATTGTCCTCGACCAGCAGGATGTTGAGATCGCGGAAGCGCGGCGCGTGTTCGTTGGCGCCGGACATCTCGCTGCGCGCTTGCGGCGCGAACAGTTCGACCAGGGTATCGACCAGCGTCGACACATTGACCGGCTTGACCAGGAAGCTGTCGGCCTGCGCGTGTTCGATGCGGTAGCGCGCTTCCTCGCGGCCGTGCGAGCTGAGCAGCACCATGCGCGGCGGCGCGGTCAGCGTGTCGTCGCCTTTCACCGCGCCGATCAGGTCGATGCCGTCCATGCCGGGCATGTACAGGTCGGCAAACACCACGCTGTAGGGTTGCGTGCCGTCGGCCGCATGGATCATGTCGAGCGCCTGGCCGGCGCTGGCGGCCAGCTCGATCTGCACCGGCAATATCGCCAGGCTGTCGGCGAGCACCTGGCGCGCGACGGGATTGTCGTCGACCACCAGCACGCGCATGCCGTCGATGACGGCGGGTACCGCGCGACGCCGTTCCAGCGATTCGGCCAGGCCGAACCAGGCGGTGAAGCGGGCGGTGGTGCCGACGCCTGCTTCGCTCTCCAGCCAGATGGTGCCGCCCATCAGTTCCACCAGCCGCTTGGCGATCGACAGGCCGAGGCCGGTGCCGCCATACTTGCGGGTGGTCGATTCGTCGGCCTGGCTGAAGGCGCGGAACAGCTTGGCGATCTGCTCCTGCGACATGCCGATGCCGGTGTCGCGTACCAGGAATTGCAACTGGATCTTGTCGGCGCTGGCATCGAGCCGGCGGCAGGAGACGAATACCTCGCCGCGTTCGGTGAACTTGATGGCGTTGTTGATCAGGTTGATCAGGATCTGCCCCAGGCGCAGCGGGTCGCCCACCAGTCCGCGCGGCACGTCGAGCGGAAACTGGAACACATATTCGAGCCGCTTCTCGTGGGCCTTGGCGCCGGTCACGGTGGCAACGTTGTTGAGCACATCGTCCAGGTTGAAACTGACGCGCTCCATGTCGAGCTTGCCGGCTTCGATCTTAGAGAAGTCGAGAATGTCGTTGATGATGCCGAGCAGCGAAATGCCGGCGCTGCGGATCTTCTCCACATAGTCGCGCTGCTTGGGATCGAGTTCGGTGCGCAGCGCCAGATGCGTCATGCCGATGATGGCGTTCATCGGCGTGCGGATCTCATGGCTCATGTTGGCCAGGAACATCGACTTGGCGCGCGTGGTTTCCTCGGCGTGGCGGCGCGCCAGTTCGGCTTCCTTCAGTTCGGCCTGGATGCGCAGGCGCTCCAGGCGGATGCGCTCGGCCATGCTTTGCTTGAGGCTGTCTTCCAGCGCCTTGCGCTCGGTGATGTCGGTCATGAAGGACAGCGTCGCGGGCTTGCCTTCCCATTCGATCATCACCGCGGACAACTGCACCCAGGCGATCGCGCCGGTCTGGTTGTTGACGACGCGGAACTGGTAGTACTGCTCGACCTGCTCGCCGCGCAGGCGGCGCATGTGGTGATCGATCACCAGCGGCCGGTCGTCGGGATGGATGGCGGAGACGAAGGGCAGCGCAAACAGTTCTTCCCGCTCATAGCCGGTGAGCTGGAACAGGCGCGGATTGCCGAACACGATGTGGCCGTCCTGCACAACGAGAATGCATTCGGTGACGTTGTTGACCACCTGGCGGTAATGCTCTTCGGACTTGTTCAAGTCTTCTTCGAGCTGGCGGCGCTTGGTGATGTCCATCGCCACCCAAACCGTGCCGCGCGAGAGGTCCTTGGGATTGACGGCGCGTCCCGACAGGTAGGCCCAGAACAGGCTGCCGTCGGCGCGCCGCATCTGCAATTCGGTCTCGAACGCCGCACCCTTGCTGACCGCCTCGGCCACGGCGGCGCCGGTCTTCAGGTATTCCTCGCGCGACGGATAGAAGGGTTCAAGCGACATGCCGAAGGGATCGCCGCGCTCGACGCGGAAGATCTCGAACATCGCGCTGTTGGCCCAGTTCACGCGGCCGGCGGGATTGAGGAAGATCATGCCGACGATGGAGTTTTCGAGAATGGTCTCGCGCTCGTCCAGCGTCTGCTTGAGCCGGTCTTCCAGCGCCTTGCGCTCGGTGATGTCGGTGATGAAGGTCAGCGCGGCCGGCCGGCCTTCCCAAGTGATGGTGACGACCGCGACCTGCATCCAGGTGTCCTCGCCGGTACGCCGGTTTCGCATGCGGAATACCGCGTTCTGCTCGACTTCCTCGCCGCGCATGCGACGTGCGTAGCGCTCGGCGATCCTGGGGCGGTCCTCGGGATGAATGCCGTCGGCGAATGGCTGGCCGATCAGTTCCTCGCGCGACGCGCCGACCAGTTCCGCGATGCGCGCATTGGCGAAAGCGGTCACGCCGTCCTGCAGCACCAGGATGCCTTCGGTCGCATTGTCGACCACTTGCCGGTGATGCTCCTCGGAGACGATGAGCGCTTCCTGCTGGCGGCGGCGTTCGCTCTGGTCGGACAGGAAAGCGAGAATGGCGGGCTGTCCCTCCCAGTCGATGCGCACGCCGCTCGACTCGATCCACACCGTCTGGCCATCCTTGCGCAGCAGGCGGAACTGCGAATAGCGCGCGCTGGTCGGTGTGCCTGCCATGCGGTTGTCGTAACCATTGACCACTTGCGACAAATCGTCCGGATGGACCAGCGCGGCGAAGGGAAGGCGTGACAATTCGTCAAGCGTGTAGCCGGACAGCTCGATGGTGCGCGGATTGCCATAGACCACCCGGCCTTCCTGCGCCACCACGATGCCCTCGCTGACGTTTTCGACGACGTCGCGGTACAGATCCTTGGAGCGGCGCAGCGCGGTTTCCTGCGCGGCCTTGCGCTGATCGATGTCGGTGAAGGTGACCACCACGCGATGCGCACCGCTGTGGAGCGTCAGGCATTTGAAGCTGACCAGCGCGGTCAGCAGCGATCCGTCCTTGCGGCGGATGCGCCATTCGTCCGAAAGCTTGGGTGATTCCTTGAACAAGCCTGCCAGGAAACGCTCGCCATAGGCGGCGACTTCCGGCGGCGCCGCCTTGATCCAGGAATGGCCGAGGATCTCGTCCTCGCCATAGCCGAGCATGGCGCAGAAGGCATGATTGACACGCAGGAAGCGGCCGTCTTCGTCGAGAAAACAGATGCCCGTCCCGGTCGCATCGAATGCCGCGCTCAGTAGTTCATAGTCGTCGCGCGCCGGTGATGTTGTTGTATTTGTCATCGTGCCGCCCGCTTGTGATGTCTTGCCGCCCCCTCAGCGATGCCGTCGGAAAGCGAAAAGGGGTAGCCCCGCAGCTCGCTTTCCTGTCGGCAACAAGTGCAAGATAGCAGATTCGTGCCGGACTGGCACGTCAGGCAGCGATTATTGTGTCGTAAACGACCACGAACGCGTGAGTCCCACCCCGTTGACGCTGCCGGCAAACTGCACGTCGTAGACCGTGCCCGACTTGAGCGCACTGAGCGGAATGATGGCGACCGCCGATTCCGGGGTTTGCGGGTCGCTGTCATGCTTGAGCAACTGTACCGGCATCGCGCCTTCGCCATGCGGCTGGATGGTGAAGTTTTGCACGGTCAAGGTGGTGCCGAGGAAGGCGTGGACGCTGACCGGGTAGCCGACTTCATTCCTGTTCGGTACCGGATCGGGAACTTCATTGTCGCTGAAGAAATTGTGCGGGACGCGCTGCTGGCCGGGATAGGGGTAGACGAACACCTTGCCCAGGTCTTGCGCCGGCGTGTCCAGGCCGATCGCGGCAAAGTCGGTGGTGAAATAGGTCAGTCCGCCGGACACCGTG
The DNA here is from genome assembly GCF_035254865.1 of Noviherbaspirillum sp. GTDB lineage: Bacteria > Pseudomonadota > Gammaproteobacteria > Burkholderiales > Burkholderiaceae_D > Noviherbaspirillum. The sequence goes on along the minus strand of NZ_DATFAF010000021.1, from coordinate 61,594 downwards.
GCGGCGCCGGAACCGCCTTCCTTGAATATCGGCTCGAGAATGACGAAGCGGTGGTAGATGGCCGCGATCAGATCTTCCGCCGCATTGAAACCGGAACGGTCGGATGTGGCGGAAATGACCTCGCCGTAGGCATAGCCGCCGGACGGGATCGCGTAGCCCGCCGCCAGCAGCCGGTCGCCGGTCGTCCTGCCGGTAAACCCGGGCTTACCAACGGTCTGCTCGTGCGTGATGACGTCATTGAGACGCTGGTAGTCGGAATGGCCCTGCGCCGCGAGGTCGAGCCTGCTGTTGCGCGTCACTGCGGCCACCCCCGCTTGCTGGCGCCGGAAGTTCATCCAGTTGAAGCCGTCGGTCGCGGTAATGCCGGTCGCCTTCGGCGCGCCGGGGTCGAGCGAAGCGACCGCCTGGGCAGGACTGGAGGTGGTGGTACCGGACCCGCCATTGCCGCCCCCGCCACAGGCGGCAAGAAGCAGCAGCGCCAGCATTGGCAGGAATGTGGGCAGAACAGAGCGTGGAGACGGTCCCATTCTTTTTCCTTCGATTGGGGATGAAAGTGGCATGCGCAAACGTAGCGGCAAAAGCTTCATTTGATACCGACTTTTACCTTCGGTTGCAAAGTTGCCGCAAAAAACCGGTTGATCGAAAACAAACATTTGACATTGCGTTCACGCGCAAGATTCACGCTTTCCGAAAAGTGAAAGCATTTTGACAGCTTGCCTCGCGTATCCTTGTTGAAGGAGACGCAGGCAGGGATGCATGCGCATGCCGGCCGCCCGATGCGGCGCCGCGCAGGACAATATTTACAAGACTACAATAATGCGATGCACCAGATGCTTCCCGCTGAAGCGATGAACACCCTCCTTATGCCATTGCCGCCCCGCTCTGCCTCTCAGGCCTTGCTGCTTACCCTGCTCATCGGATTCATCTCAGCCATGCTTTGCCAGTGGATCAACACGCCGCTCCCCTGGATGATCGGTCCCCTGTTCAGCACGGCGGCCGCGCGCATGGCCGGCGCCGAGCTGCGCTGCCCGGTACAGGTGCGCGAAGCCGGCCAGTGGGCGATCGGCACGGCACTCGGCCTGTACTTCACGCCGCCGGTGCTGCGCGTGCTGGTGTCGTACAGCGGGTTCATCCTCGCCGGCGTGCTGTTCGCGCTGCTGCTCGGACTTGTATGTGGCTGGATACTGCACAAATTATCCGGCACCGACCGCACCACCGCCTTCTTCGCCATGGCCGTCGGCGGCGCATCGGAGATGGCGACGCAGGGTGAACGGCATGGCGCCATGGTCGACCGGGTCGCGGCCGCGCACAGCCTGCGCATCATGATGGTGGTCGGCATCATTCCGTTCCTGTTCAAGTTCTCCGGCGTTCAAGGCGAAGATATTTATGTACCCGGCGCTCGCGTGGTGAACTACGGCGGATTGATGCTGCTGGTGCTGCTGACAGCGGCCTGCGCGCTGCTGCTCAAGCGCAGGAAATTGCCGAACGCCTGGGTGATCGGTCCGCTGCTGGTGACGATTGCGCTCACCTCCTCCAGCCTGAATCTGTCGGCGCTGCCGGAGTGGGTAGTACATTTCGGCCAGCTCTTCATCGGTATTTCGCTCGGCACGCGCTTCACGCCGGAATTCCTGCACACCGCACCGCGCTATCTCGCCAGCGTGGCCATCTGCGGCCTGCTGGCGATGGCGATCGCGGCAAGTTTTGCCTTCGGCCTGGCAGCCGTCAGCGGCATGCATCCGGCCACGGCAGTGCTGGCGACCTCGCCGGGCGGCATCGCGGAAATGAGCCTGACCGCCAAGACGCTGCAGCTGGGCGTGCCCATCGTGACCGCCTTCCATGTCACGCGCATGGCGGCGCTGGTGCTGACGATCGGGCCGCTGTATCGCCTCGCGCAGCGAGTGAAAACGAATCGGCGTTCATGACAGGAAAGGCGTATTCTTGCGTTGATGATTTCCTGGCATGCGGATAGCGTTTGTTGAACACGAGATTTCCAGATCCTGGACAAGCTCGCCATTTCTCACAAGGAGGTAGATACCATGGTTTTGAAGAAGAACATCATTGCCCTCACGCTCGCCGCGACATGCGCCGCGCTCTCGCTTTCCGCCGCGGCGCAGGTGCCCGCGGGCTATCCGGCCGACTACGCGAAGATCGTCGACGGCGCCAAGAAGGAAGGCAAGCTGGTGGTCTATTCGACGACTGACACCAAGGCCGCCGAGTCGCTGGTGAAGGACTTCAATGCCCTGTATCCCGGCATCAAGGTCGAATACAACGACATGAACTCGACCGAGGTGTACAACCGCTTCATTTCGGAAGCGGCGGCCGGCGGCAACACTGCCGACGTGCTGTGGTCCTCGTCGATGGACTTGCAGATCAAGCTGGTGGCGGACGGCTACGCCATGCAGTACAAGTCGCCGGAACTGGCGGCCATCCCGAACTGGGCCGTGATGAACGACACCGCCTACGGCACCACCTTCGAGCCTGCCGTCTTCGTCTACAACAAGCGGCTGGTGCCGGCCAATGAAGTGCCGGCCACGCATACCGATTTCGCCAAGCTGCTGACCACCAAGACCGACAAGTACAAGGACAAGGTCACGACCTACGACATCGAGAAGTCGGGTGTCGGCTTCATGTTCGTGACACAGGATTCGCATGTGAATGAAAACGCGTTCTGGGACCTGGTGAAGGCCTTCGGCGCGACCGGCCTGCGGGTGCAGTCGTCGACCGGCACCATGCTGGAACGCATCTCCTCGGGCGAGAACCTGATCGGCTACAACATCATCGGCTCGTATGCGCTGGTGCGCGCGAAGAAGGACCCGAACATCGGCGTCGTGATTCCGAAGGATTACACGCTGGTGCTGTCGCGCGTGCAGTTCATCAACAAGACCGCGAAGAATCCGAACGCAGCCAAGCTGTGGGTCGACTACCTGCTGTCCAAGCGCGGCCAGAACGTGGTTGCCAACGAGGCGAAACTGTTTGCGATCCGCAGCGACGTCACGGGTGAAGCCACTTCAGCCGAGTTGAGCAAGGAAATCGGCAATGGCCTGAAGCCGGTGCCGGTCAATACATCGCTGCTGCAATACCTGGATCAGACCAAGCGGCTCGCTTTCCTGAAGAAGTGGAAAGAGACGATGGCGAAGAAATAAGCTTGCCGCGCAAGGCGCCCGCCGCCCTCGTGCGGGCGCCGGCAAGCATTCGCTGCAACATTTCCCCCGGTGACGCCAACCATGCAAACCCTGTCCCTCTCGCGCCTGAACTGGCCGCGCGGCGCGGTCGTCACGCTGACGGCGATCGCGATTTTCCTGCCGCTCCTGCTGATCTTTTACCAGAGCTTTTTGTCGGCGCCGTTCTTCGTGCCGAACAAGGTCATCAGCCTCGATGCCTACCGCTTCATCTTCGACGATCCCGATTTCAGCCAGGCCTTCACCAACGGTGCCATCCTGTCGGTGGGCATGACGGCAATCGCCTTGCCGCTGGGCGCGATGCTGGCCTTCCTGATGGTGCGCACCGATTTGCCGGGCCGGGTCTGGCTCGGACCCATGCTGCTGGTGCCGGTCTTCGTGTCGCCGATGGTGATGGCCTTCGGTTACGTGGTGTCGATGGGGCCGGTCGGCTTTTACACCACGTGGATCAAGCAATGGACCGGCGTGCAGCCCTGGAACATCTATGCGTTCTCCAGCATCGTCGTCATCGCCGGCCTGACCCACGTGCCGCACGTGTACCTGTATGCATCGGCGGCATTGAAGAGCCTGGGTTCCGACGTCGAGGAAGCGGCGCGCGTCGCGGGCGCGTCGCCGCTGCAAGTGGCCTTGAACGTGTCGCTGCCGATGATCATGCCGGCGCTCGCCTACGCCGGGGTGCTGGTGCTGTTCCTCGGCTTCGAAGTGTTCGGACTGGTGCTGGTGCTGGGTGATCCGGAAGGACATCTTGTGGTGGCGACCTATCTGTACAAGCTGACCAACAAGCTCGGCACGCCGTCCTATCACCTGATGGCGGCCGTCGCGGTCTGCCTGGTCGCCGTCACCGTGCCGCTGGTCCTGTGCCAGCGCTGGCTGCTCAAGACGGCCAACAAGTATGTCTCGATCAAGGGCAAGGGCGCGCGCCAGAAGCCGCTGCCGCTGGGGCAATGGAAATGGATCGCATTCGGGCTGATCGCCGTCTGGCTGCTGCTGACCATCGTCGTGCCCCTGTCGGGCATTGCGCTGCGCGCCTTCGTCGCCTACTGGGGTGAAGGCGTGAATCTGCTCGACGTGCTGACCATACAGCACTTCACGGACATTCTGGACCAGCCTTCGCTGCTGCGCGCCATCCTCAACACGGTGCTGATCGGCGTGGTCGGCGGCGGACTGGCCGTCGTGTGCTATTCGGCGATTGCACTCGCGATGCACCGCAAGCCGGACGGCATCACCCGCTTTCTCGATTACAGCGTGCTGATTCCGCGTGCCGTTCCCGGCCTGCTCGCCGGCCTGGCGTTTCTGTGGGTCTTCCTGTTCGTGCCGTCCACGCTCGACGGCATGCTGAAGGGCATGGACAACAGCGTCGCGCAATGGCTGTCGGAGAATCTGATTCCGCAATTGCGCGAGCTGCGCTCGACCATCTTCTCGGTCTGGCTGGCCTACTCGGTGGTGTGGCTGGCCTACGGCTTGCGCCTGATCTCGTCCGCGCTGCTGCAGGTCGGACCGGAATTGGAAGAAGCGGCGCGCGCCGTCGGCGCCCGGCGCGGACAGGTCACGCGCGACATCACGCTGCCGCTGGTGCGTTACGGCATGCTCGGCGCCTGGCTGATGGTGTTCCTGATTTTCGAGCGCGAATATTCCACCGGCGTGTACCTGCTGTCGCCCGGCACCGAAGTGATCGGCGCAATGCTGGTCTCGATGTGGGGCTCCGGCGCGGTCGACCTGGTCGCGGCGCTGTCCTTCATCAACATCATCCTGGTCGCCATCGGCCTGGGCATCGCCTTGCGCTTCGGCGTGAAACTGCACGATTAAAGGTAAGGAACCATGAAAGAACTCTCGGTCGATAATCTGTATCTCGATTACGGAAGCGGTGCCGCGGCCAACGCAATCCTGAAGGGCGTTTCGATGGAATTGCAGCGCGGCGAAGTGGTCGCGTTGCTCGGCCCTTCCGGCAGCGGCAAGACGACGCTGCTGCGCGCGGTGGCGGGCCTGGAAAGCCCGAAGTCCGGCAAGATTTACATCGGCGAGCGTGCCGTGTTCGATCACGAACGCCGACTGGACACGCCGGCCGAGGAGCGCAACCTGGGGCTGGTATTTCAATCCTATGCACTGTGGCCGCACAAGACCGTGTACGACAACGTCGCCTACGGTCTCAAGCTGCGCAAGATGCGCGGCAGCGAGATCGCCGCGCGCCTGGACAAGGTCCTGCCGCAGCTCGGCCTCGGCCAGCTGGCGCAACGTTATCCGCACCAGTTGTCCGGCGGGCAGCAGCAGCGTGTCGCGATTGCACGCGCGCTGGTGTACAACCCGCCGGTCATCCTGCTGGACGAGCCCTTGTCCAACCTCGATGCGAAACTGCGCGAAGAGGCGCGCGCCTTCCTGCGCGAGCTGATCGTGCGCCTCGGGCTGTCGGCATTGATGGTGACGCATGACCAGAGCGAAGCAATGGCGATCGCCGACCGCATTCTGTTGCTCAACAACGGCAAGATCGAGCAGCAAGGTATTCCGCAGAGCATGTATGAAACACCCGACACCTTGTTCGCCGCCGAATTCATGGGCAGCAACAATCGCCTGCCGGGACAGGTGCTGCAACGGGACGGCGCACGCGTGAGCCTGCGGTTGGACGGCGCCACGCTGCACGGCACGGCGCGCGGCACCAATACCGGCCCCGAAAGCACGACCGTGATCCGGGTCGAGCAGGTGCTCGTAGCGGCGACGCAGGTCGACAACGCGATCCGGCTGCCGCTGCTAACCTGCATGTATCTCGGCGACCGCTGGGAATGCCTGTTTCATCGCGGCGGCACCAACGAAATCAAGCTGCGCGCCTATACCTCGCAGAAGCTGGAAGCGGGCGAATACTGGCTGCAACTGCCGGAGGACAAGTTGTGGGTCTTTTGACAGCTTCCTGAAACGAGCCTGCCCCTTCTTCCGCGCCATTGCATTTGTTTGATCTGGCCGGTGGACTTCCAGCGCTCCTTGCGAGCAAGCTTAAGAGAGCCTTAAGCTGGAGCTGCGATAAAGGAATCACGATTGGACAAGGGAGAAGGGCATGCGTCTGCTGCTGGTTGAAGACGATCCACTGCTCGGTGACGGCATCGAGAGCGGACTGAAACAGGCGGGCTTCACCGTCGACTGGGCCAGGGACGGCCATGCGGCGCAGCTTGCGCTCGACACTACCGAGTATGAGCTGGTCGTGCTCGACATCGGCTTGCCGCGCGTGTCCGGCCTGGACGTCCTGCAGCAGCTGCGCAGACGCGGCAACGATCTGCCGGTGCTGCTGCTGACGGCGCGCGACACGGTGCGCGACCGCGTTGCCGGCCTGGACGCGGGAGCCGACGATTACCTGGTGAAACCCTTCGACCTGAGCGAACTCGTGGCACGCGTACGCGCCTTGCTGCGCCGCGCGCACGGACGCAGTGCCGCGGTGATCCGCTACGGCGACATGGAACTGTCGCCGGATACCATGTGCGTCACGCGCGGCAGCGAACAGATCCAGTTGTCCGCGCGCGAATGCGCGGTGCTCACCGATTTGCTGGAACATCGCGGCACCGCCCTGTCGCGCGCGCGCCTGGAAGAAAGCCTGTACGGCTGGAACGAGGAAGTGGAAAGCAATGCGGTGGAGGTCCACGTCCACAACCTGCGCAAGAAGCTCGGCAATGAGCTGATCAAGACCATCCGTGGCGTCGGCTACCTGATCCGGAAGGAGACGCCGTGAAGCCATTCTCGATACGGCGCCGCCTGCTCGGACTGCTGCTCGGCAGCCTGGTGCTGGTGTGGACCGCCATGCTTGCGTACGGCTATGTCGAATTGCGCGAGGAAGTCGGCGAACAGGCCGACGCGCGCATGGAGCAGAGCGCGCGCACGCTGCTCCTGCTCGATCTGAAGCGGCTGCATGCGCTGGTCGGCCGGGACCGGGAACACAATGGCAAGCATGAGGACGGCGATCATGACGACAAGCATCCGAAGTATGTCGACTTCCAGGTGTGGAGCGGCGAGGGCGAATTGCTGCTGCACGCGCCCGGTGCGCCCGACGCCGCCTACGACCCGCATGTCGGGCACGGATGGGTGAGCGTGGGCGGCAGCGAATGGCGCACCTTTGCCTTGCCCGACCCGAAGCGCGGCTACCAGGTGCGGGTGTTCGAGACGCACGGCGCCCGCACCTATCTGGTCAACAAGCTGGCCTTGCGCATGGCGCAGATGTTGCTGATCGCACTGCCCTTGCTCGCGCTGCTGATCTGGCTCAGCATCCGCCGCGGCCTGATTCCGCTGACGACCATTTCGCGCGCAATTGGTTCACGCAGCGCCGACAATCTTCAGCCGCTCGATCTCGCCAGCGTGCCGACCGAGGTGCAGCCGCTGGTCGATTCATTGAACAAATTGCTCGAAAGGTTGTCGGAATCCATCGACAGGGAGCGCTCATTCACCGCCGATGCTGCCCATGAATTGAGAACGCCGCTGGCAGCGATCAAGGTGCAGGCCGAAGTCGCACTGGCCGCCGGGGACGAAGATCAACGGCGGCACGCGATCCAGCAAGTCATCGCCGGTGTCCAACGCACCACATATCTCGCGCAACAGCTGCTGCTGCTGGCGCGGCTCGACCATGTCGACGCGGCGCAACTGCAAGCGGTCGATCTCGGCCGGCTCGCGGCGGACAGCGCGGCGCGTTATGCGGATGCGGCCGAAGACAAGGGCATCGAGCTGGAGGTCGACGCGCAGGACGCCTGCAGCATGCAGGGCGATCCGGTTGCGCTCTCGGTGCTGGTCGATAACCTGCTCGACAACGCGATCAAGTATGGTCGCGACGGCGGACATGCGGTCCTGAAGGTCTGGCGCGAAGCGGGGCAGTTGGTGTTGCGCGTGCAGGATGACGGACCGGGTGTGGCAGTGCCCGAGCGCGCGCGTCTGACCGATCGCTTTTTCCGGGTGGCGGGCAGCGGTGTGGCCGGCAGCGGGCTGGGTCTGTCGATCGTTGACAGGATTGCCAGAAGACACGGCGGACGGATCAGTATCGGCGACGGCCTCGATGGAAAAGGCCTGGGCGTGACGGCGCGTTTTCCTGTTTGAAATGTCAATGTCAAGGTGGAAATTCGACGAAAAAAACATGGCGCGACGCGGCATGATTTGGGGATGCTTTGTCGGCACGAATCGTTTACAGTGTGCTGAATTCGCGTCCGACAAACGGGCCTCGCATACGTCGAAGGACGCGTCGAATATCGTTTTGAAATCAGCAGCATCGTTTTGTTTTATCGCTTCCTTATTTGCTCATGAAACCCGTTGCACCCGGCACTGTCATCTTCCATCGCTTTCGCGGCTATGGCGTCATCACCTCGGTCAATCTGCTGACCGGCTGGGTGTCTGCGCGCTTCGGCGATGAAGTGCGCAGCCTCGATCTGAATTTGTCGCATGACGATCTGCAGCACGCGGACGGCGAACCGATCCACTTCCGGCGCGACCCGCCCGACCGCATGCCGCATGCGCGGCTGATGGCGATGGTGCGCGAACTGCATCGCGCCGGCTATCAGCGCTTGTACCTCTACAGCTGGCCGAAGCCCTCGGGCTTGCACTGGCGCTGGCATCTGTTCACCGGCCGGCGCAACTGGATGGATCGCCCCTGGCGTGAAGGCTGGTATGGCTCCGGCGCGGATTACAACTTCAATCCCATCCTCGGCTGGGGCGACCAGCCCGCCGCCACGGCGAAGGAACTGGTGCGTTCGCTCGCGCAGTTCGATCCGCAGGGATTGGCACAGGCCTTGAGCCGAGATGAAGACCACACGAAGTGGTTCGATGAGATTTGCGAGGCCTTGCTGCCGAACTATGCCTACACGCTGGGCTGGGATGTGCGCGACGGCCGGGTGCCGGATCATCTGCCGGTCATTCCGGTACGGCGCGGCGTGCCCGCCTATGCCGGACCGTCGCTGCCCTGGCCTCCGGGCTGGACGCGCATGTGGACCGGCGGCAGCGCGCTGGTGAGCATGCGCTTTAAAACAGATCCCGCTGACGCCCCGTCCGGCGTCGCTCGTTGATCCGCGCGATCGACGTCTCGCGCGGGCCGGCGATCAGGGTTACCGCATCGCCGGCCTGCAATTCGCCGGGTTCGACCACGCGCAGGTAAAAGCCGGTAATCCCGGCTTGCACCATCATCTTCGCCGCGTGCGCAAAATCCATCCGTGCATTGAACTTGTAGCAGGGCTGGCGCGGTTCCGTCACCTCCAGCAGCGCCGTGCCGATGCGCAGGCGATCGCCCATGCACACATCCGATTCCCGCACTCCCTGCAGGGTCAGGTTCTCGCCCATGGAGCCGGGCGGCAGCGGCTCGTCGCGCTTCAACGCGGCAAGGCGCTGCGCTTGCCAGAATGGATAGTGTTCCGATGGATAGGCATACACCGCCTTGTTCAATCCGCCGTGCACGCTGAGGTCGGCCTGCTCGTCGCCGACAAAGCCGAGTTTCTTCAGCTGTTGCGGTCCTTGCACCGCCTGCTTGTGGATACCGCTGACGATGCGGCGCGTGCGATCCGACTGCGCAACGAACAGTTCGCCTATCGTCCCGAGGTTGACGCTCAGCACTTGCATGCGACTTCCGCGAGATGCTTCCGTTTCGAGAGATTGGCCGCGAACAGCGAAACCGCGATGCCTGCCGCCATCGGCAGCGCACCGAAGAAGGACAGGTTGGCCGTTCCCTGGGTCGATACGATCAGGCCGCCGATGAAAGCGCCGGTCGCCTGCCCCAGGTAGATCGCGGACGAATTCATCGATACCGAGGCCGACGCCAGTTGCGGCGCCATCGATACCAGCCGCGCCTGCTGCGCGCCGTTGACGGCGAAACAGCCCAGGCCCCAGATCAAAATGACGACGACAGTCACCGGCAGCGAGCCGCGCGTGAGCGGCCACAGGACGATGGCCGTGAGCATGCAACCCATCGCGGCGACGCCGACGCGCACCGGACCAACGCGGTCCATGACGCGCGCGCCGATCACATTGCCGGTCACGCCGGTGATACCGAAACAGAGAAACAGCAAACTGATGACGGTCGGCGTGGCGCCGATGAAATCCTTCAGCAGCAGAGCCATGTAGGAAAACACGGTGAACATGCCGAGCGCCTGGATGGCCGTCACCGAAATGGCCAGCAGCAAGGGGGTATTCGCGAACAGCGCTTTCCATGCCGCGCGATCCATCGGCGCGATGAACAGTCCGGACGGGATCTGCTTCCAGACGCCTGCCGCGAACAGTGCGGCGAGCAGTCCGACCATTGCCATGGTCGGACGCCAGCCGATATGCGCGCCGAGGAAGGCGCCCATCGGCGTGCCGACCACGGCGGCAATCGACCAGCCGAGGAACACCAGCCCGATCGCCTTGCCACGCGTCTCCGGCGGCACCATCAGTCCGGCGGTGGCGGCCGCCTGCGCGGTGAAAATCGCGGCGCCGATGGCGGTGACCATGCGAGCGACGAGCAGCGTGCCGTACTCCGGCGCGAAGGCGGCGACCAGGTGCATCACCGCATACAGCAACAGCGAGGCGACCAGCAGCTTGCGGCGGTCGATCGCGCTGGTCCAGCTCGCGAGAAACGGCCCGGTGATGCAGATCGTCATGGCGAAAGCGGAAATCAGCATGCCGACCCGCGCCGGGGCGATGGCAAGGTCGGCGCTCAATTCATTGAGCATGCCCGGCACGATCATGACGCCGGTGCCGATGGCGAAGTTGCCGAGAGTAAGTGACCACAATCTGGGTTGCATGGAGGCTCCGAAATAGAACCCTCCAGTGTAGCGAAAGACGAACGACCGTGCTGAAGCCGGCTTCCGGCTTCGACGGGAATCAGCGCGGTGCCTGCGGATTCAGCACGTTCTTCGGCGTGCCGTTGGCGAAGTCGACCACGTTCTGGAACGCCGCGCGGAAGTACAACTCGTAACTGTCCTTCTCCACGTAGCCCAGGTGCGGCGTCGCCAGCACGGTGGGAATGCGCAGCAGCGGCGCATCGGCGGGCAGGGGTTCGCTTTCGAACACGTCGAGCGCGGCAAAGCCGGGCCGGCCGCGCTGCAGCGCCGCCTCCAGCGCACCGGCCGCCACCAGTTCGGCGCGGCTGGTATTGACGAACAGGGCATCGGGCTTCATGCGCGCCAGGTCGGCCTCGGTGACGAGGTTGCGCGTGGCATCGGAGAGGCGCAGATGCAGGGTCAGGACATCGGCTTGCTCGAAAAAGCGTTCGCGGCTCGGCGCGGCCGCATGACCGTGACTGCTTGCCGCTGCCCGGCTGGCTTCGCTCCCCCAGACCATCACCTGCATGCCGAACGCCTTGGCGTAGCCGGCCACCAGCCGGCCGATGCGGCCGTAACCCCAGATGCCGAGCGTGCGGCCCTTGAGCACGCGCCCCAGCGTGTTCAGCTCGGGATTGATGGACGCGGTCTGCCACAGGCCGTCGCGCAGATTGGCGGCGTACTGCGGGATCTTGCGCGAGGCCGCCATGATCAGCGCCCAGGTGAGTTCGGCCGGCGCGGTCGGATCGCCCACGCCTTCCACGATGGTGATGCCGCGCTCGGTGGCCGCCTGCACATCGACGTGGCCGCTGACCTTGCCGGTCTGGGAAATCAATTTCAGCTTCGGCAGCTTGTTGAGCAGAGCAGCCGACAGGCGGGTGCGCTCGCGGATCAGGACCAGCGCATCGAACTCCGTCAGCCGGACCGCGAGTTGCCCGATGCCACGGGCACTATTCGTGAAAATCTGGACTTCGTGGCCTGCGAGCAAGGAAAAACAGTCCAGATTCCGTACACAGTCCTGATAGTCGTCAAGAATCGCAACTTTCATACGAATTTTTCAATCAATAGAAGGATTTCGTAAAAAAACGACGTTAACCGGGAGCATCAAAATGGCATACTACATTAGTCAACAATTATTACTACAATTTCTTGAGAATCATTGAGTTACGTACGCACGCCGTGTACAATCGGCGACTTATTTTCTGAAAATTTTGGTGAAATTTGCAGGCCTACCGGCCCGGGCATTATTCCATTTTTCGGGTTATGCGGTCACTACCCGACCGCCTTCGACAAGACCGCCGTACCGCTAGCGTGAGACAACTAGCCGAGCCAAAAGCTGACGACGATCCTGCCGCACAAGGACAAGACAGAATTCTTAATTGGCAATGGAGGTAGTTTATGAATCAGCCCGTTATGGGAGGTATCGCAGCTTTGAACGCGCCAACTTACGTCAAACAGCGCAAGCTGATCAGCTGGGTGGCCGAAATTGCCGCCCTGACCAAGCCGGACCGCATTCACTGGTGTGACGGCTCGCAGGAAGAATACGATCGCCTGTGCGCGGAAATGGTCGCCGCCGGCACCATGAAGCGGCTGAACGAGGCCAAGCGCCCGAACAGCTACCTGGCCTGCTCCGACCCGTCGGACGTGGCGCGCGTCGAAGACCGCACCTTTATCTGCTCGGCCAAGCAGGAAGACGCCGGCCCGACCAACAACTGGGTCGCCCCCGCCGAAATGCGCATCACGCTGAACGCGCTGTTCGACGGCTGCATGCGCGGCCGCACCATGTATGTGGTGCCGTTCTCGATGGGTCCGCTGGGTTCGCCGATCGCGCACATCGGCGTCGAACTGTCCGATTCCCCCTACGTCGCCGCCAACATGCGCATCATGACGCGCATGGGCAAGGCCGTGTTCGACGTGCTGGGCGCCCATGGCGAGTTCGTGCCTTGCGTGCACTCGGTCGGCAAGCCGCTGGCTGCGGGCGAGCAGGATGTCGCCTGGCCGTGCAATTCGACCAAGTACATCGTGCACTATCCGGAAACCCGCGAAATCTGGTCCTTCGGCTCCGGCTACGGCGGCAACGCGCTGCTGGGCAAGAAGTGCTTCGCGCTGCGCATCGCCTCCAACATGGGCCGCGAGCAGGGCTGGCTGGCCGAACACATGCTGATCCTCGGCGTCGAATCGCCCGAAGGCAAGAAGCATTATGTGGCGGCCGCTTTCCCGTCGGCCTGCGGCAAGACCAACTTCTCGATGATGATCCCGCCGGCTGCCTTCAATGGCTGGAAGGTCACCACCATCGGCGACGACATCGCCTGGATCAAGCCGGGCGCCGACGGCCGCCTGTACGCGATCAATCCGGAAGCGGGTTACTTCGGCGTCGCGCCGGGCACCAACACCGCAACCAACTCCAACTGCATGGCCTCGCTGACGGCGAACACCATCTTCACCAACGTCGCACTGACCGACGACGGCGATGTATGGTGGGAAGGCATGACGAAGGAACCGCCGGCACACGCGATCGACTGGCAGGGCAAGGACTGGACGCCGGAAATCGGCAAGGAAACCGGCCGCAAGGCGGCGCATCCGAATGCGCGCTTCACCGTCGCCGCGACCCAGAATCCGGTAATCGACCCGGCCTGGGACGATCCGGCCGGCGTGCCGATCTCGGCCTTCATCTTCGGCGGCCGCCGCTCGACGACCGTGCCGCTGGTGACCGAAGCCCGCAACTGGGTAGAAGGCGTGTACATGGCCGCGACCATGGGCTCCGAAACCACTGCTGCCGCAGCCGGCCAGATGGGCGTGGTGCGGCGCGATCCGTTCGCGATGCTGCCGTTCACCGGCTACAACATGAGCGACTACTTCCAGCACTGGCTCGACATGGGCAAGAAGATCGCCGCGTCGCCCGCAGAGCTGCCGAAGATCTACTGCGTGAACTGGTTCCGCACCGATGAAAACGGCAAGTTCGTATGGCCGGGCTTCGGCGACAACATGCGCGTGCTGAAGTGGATGCTGGACCGCCTGGCAGGCACGGCGGGCGGCGTCGAGAACATCTTCGGCATCTCGCCGCGTTACGAAGACCTGAAGTGGGACGGCCTCGCGTTCTCGCAGGAGCAGTTCAACACGATCACTTCGATCGACAAGGCGGCATGGGAAGCGGAACTCAAGCTGCATGCCGAACTGTTCGACAAGCTGAAGTATCACTTGCCGAAGGAATTGGCAGCCGCCAAGGAGCAGCTGGAGAAGCGGCTGGCGGCCTAAGCCGAAACAGCCATCTTCCGCTGAAGCGGCAGGACAGGAACAGCGCGGCAGGGCGACCTGCACGCGCTGTTTTTTTGCCTTGCGGGCAGGAATCAATTAGAAGCTTTCTTCATCGGCATTTCCAAGCACCTTGTCCCCCAATAAGATCGATTTCCACCGTTAATAAAAATGCAATAACGGCACGGGAAAATCCAATCCACACGGGAGACAACATGAAAACATCCGGATTCCTCGGCTTCGCCTCGCTGCTGTTCGCGTCCGTCCTGGCGCACGCCGAACTGGTCGCGACCAATGTCAGCAATGCCGAAAACACGCTGCAAACCAGCAACCAGCGTCTGTTCGCCTCCTCGCAGGGGGCGTTTTACGAAATCACGCTGGGCAGCAGCGGCTGGAGCAAGACGCCCCTGCCGGTCCGCTTCCGGGACGGATCCGCCCGCTCCTGCTATTTCCTCGGCATCACCGAGAGCGCCGGCATGGTCTATACCGCCTGCACCGAGGACTCGCTGAATCCGCTGGCGAAGAAGCATTTGTTCGGCCTCGACATCTTCCAGCCGGCGCCGCAGTTGACGGAAGTCGGCGAACTGCATGGCATGGCGCTGCCGAACGGGCTGGCGGCCGATGCCAGCGGCAATCTCTATGCCGCCGATAGCGGTTGGCCGCTCCTGCCCGGGACGATACAGAAGATCACCCTTGCCAGCGCCTATACGATCGCCAGCCAGACCACCTTCCACCGTTTCTTCGCCTGCAAGCCGAACGGGCTGCGCTATGCCGGCGGCAAGCTGTACGTCACGGTCAACCCGTTCAGCTATGTGGGCGTGTCGCAATTGCTGCGCTACGACCTCGGAGCGGGCGGACTCGGCAATCAGGTCTCGCTGTACAACTCTCTGGCCTTCCTGGACGATTTCGCGCTGGTGAATGGCGGCGCGGTGCTGGCGGAATACTTGGGCGGACGCATCGTGCATATCAGCGAGCAGGGCCATGAGTTGCATCGCGCCGGCTTTTCGCAGCCGACGTCGGTCAGCTTGCTGACTGCCTCGGCATTCGGTCCCGGCAGTCTGCTGGTGACCGAACGCGGGGCCGGCAACGTGCAGCATTTCGTCAACGACTGGGGACTGCAGCCGCGCCATTAAGCGAATTCTTGCAATTCAGCTAATGGCGTAACGATTCATTACAAAATAAATCTTGCCGTACGGCAATATTGTGGGAAAATAAGATGACTGTCCCGCATCATTAGAATTGTTTTTTCCGGGTGGCAGAATTCGACTGAAGATCTGCACCGCGCGAAAAAATCCTTCAATATTGCGGTCCGCTCGTTAACCTACATTTAAGCAGCAAGGAAATGGCATCCCCCTCGTCTGAAGACGCCCGCGCCAACCCGGTTCCCGCAGAGATGCGGACCGAGATCCTGCAGGAGCTCGTCGAAATCGCTTCCACTGTCGCCAATGCGCAGATTGAAGGATTTACGGAGCGCCTGTCGGATGCCTTGCTGCGCGTGTCGCAGGCGTGCGTCGACCGGACCGAGGCCAAGCTTCATCTGGATGCCGCCAACCTGCTCAAGCAGAACCGCTACCCGTTTTTCTTCGTAGTGTCCTCGCGCCTGGCCGCGGCCCTGCAGCAAGAAGTGCAAGCGCTGGAGAACGCCGCCGAGGCACGCCATGCACCGGTCGTCGCACCCAGCACCTTGCCGCCGGACATGGAGATCGACAAGAAGCTGTGCCTGATCAAGGCCGGCCGTTCCATCGAAAGCGAACACAGCGAGCGGATGGCCGCACTGAATACCCGGCTGGCACGCCTGCTAGGCCGCGAGCAGCTGAACAATGCGCACAACCCGTTCCGCCCGCATGTTTTCCTGTCGGTGATCCACGACGCCTGGTGCGAATTCCAGCCCGACCGCAGCCTTCATCACCTGGTATTCCCGCTGTTGCAGCCCAAGCTGTCCTTCGACATGGCGCCGATCCTGCATGCGATCAACTCGGCCCTGATCAAGCGCGGCATTGTTCCGACCCTGGCGCAATCCTCCCAGCCTGAAGCTGCCGTGCCAATCAAGGCAGCGGCGCAGGAAGAGCCGGTAGAAGAAGATGCGCTGACGCAGCAACTGCGCCGCCTGTTCCCGCCCGAAGAACCTGTTGTCGCGAAAAGCAGCAGCCGTCCGCTGGACGACGCCTTTCCGGTGCTGTTCCAGGAAGAGGCCGTGCATGCGGCGGCCGCGCGCAATGAATTGCTCGAATACCTGAGCAGCCTGCAACAGGCGGAATCGGAAATGCGTTCGCCCGTCGCCGGCGCCGAACAGCCGAATCTCGCCACGCTCGACGAAATGAAGCGCCGCATGCCGCATGGCATGCTCAGCCCGACGGATGAACATACCTTCGAGCTGGTCGCCAAGGTGTTCGACGTGCTGTTCGAGAACAAGAACATTCCCGCCGAGATGAAGGAATTGATCGCGCAGTTGCAAGTGCCCGCCTTGAAGGCGGCCTTGATCAACAAGGATTTCTTCTTCAAGGAATCGTTCCCGGCGCGGCGCAGCATCGAGCTGCTGGCCAGGATCAGCGTCGGCTGGGATGCGACGAAGGGCAGCAGCGATCCGCTCTACCTGCTTGTCCAGCGCAGCGTGCAACGCATCCTGCAGGAAGCCGACCACCGGATTTCCGTTTTCGCCGATGTGGCCGGCAGCCTCGAAGCCTTCATCAATCGCGAAGAAACCGCCACCGCGCAAACGCTGTCAAACACGATTTCCCATGCCTTGCAGCAGGAAAAACTGCAGCAGGCCGCCAAGGCCGCCAAGCATGAAGTGGCGCTGCGCATCGGCACCGGTGAAGTCGTCGCTTTCGTGGAAACCTTCCTGGAAGACAAGTGGGT
Source organism: Noviherbaspirillum sp. (assembly GCF_035254865.1). GTDB lineage: Bacteria > Pseudomonadota > Gammaproteobacteria > Burkholderiales > Burkholderiaceae_D > Noviherbaspirillum. The sequence continues at coordinate 44,562 of NZ_DATFAF010000021.1, read as the reverse complement.
GCCGGTGCTGACGCTGGCCTACACGGTCAAGGAAGAAAAGCCGGAAGCCGTCGACAGCGCGATCAAGACCATGGACGACCTGTGCTGGAGCGTCAAGCCCAAGATCACCATGGCCGAGCGCAAGGAATTGCTGGCCAAGCTGCCGCCGATGCTGGCGATGCTGAACAAATGGCTGGACCTGATCAAGTGGGATGAGGCCGAGCGCACACGCTTCTTCGCCGAACTCGCGCGCTGCCATGCGTCCATCGTGCGCGCGCCGCTCGAACTGTCGCCGGAACGGCAGATGCAGATCGCTCTGCAGGTCGCCAAGCGCGCAGCGGAACGCCGCCTCATGCGGCAAGCACGGCAGAAGCCGGAACCGCAACTCGACGAATTCGACGAACAGGTCGCAGGACTGCAGCGCGGCACCTGGGTTGAATTCAGGCGGCTCAACAGCGTGGCGATGAAAGTCAAGCTGGCATGGGTCAGTCCGATGGGCAGCCTCTTCATATTTGCCACCCGCGACCGCCAGGAAGCCCTGTCGATGTCGGCTGAAGAACTCGCGCAAAGCTTGCGCACGCAGCGCGCGCGCATCCTGTCGGTTGCCGGCCTGATCAATGGCGCGCTGACCGCGGCGCTCGGCATCGATACCGCGGGTAATGACGACGCGCAATCGGCGGCATAAGACCGCTTAGCAGGCTGTTGAAAAACGTAGCGAGCGGGCCGAGACTGGAACCGAGGAGCGCACGCGTACACCTGTACGCAGAGCACCGCAGGCCCCAGGATCGGCCCGCGCAGTAGTTTTTCAACAGCCTGTTAGGCTTGCCAAGTCTCGCTTAAGGCTACAAAGGCCTGTTCCCATCCGCTTCACCGAGTCGGCTTTCGCCTGGAAGCGCGCGCAATGCCTTGCCGCATTTCGCGCCGCGTCATCCATTTCCGCAACCGCACAAAAAACCGGGCACAAATCGGCCGAAACGTTGTCAGATTTGTTTGATGTCCTGCTTCACCTCCCTTCAACTACCTGGACTCCTTGCACGGAGTTCGACTGGCGCATGAAGATAGCCCAAGTATCCCCCATCTTTGAGAGTGTGCCGCCGAAAGCCTATGGCGGCACGGAACGCGTCATTTCCTACCTCACGGAGGAACTGGTCAAGCAGGGACATGAAGTCACCTTGTTTGCGTCCGGCGATTCCGAGACCGCGGCGCGCCTCGTTTCTCCCATTGCAGAAAGCCTGCGTCCCGATGTGTTGCGCCCGGCCTGGCTGGCCTACCATATCATCCAGATGGATCAGGTTTCCGAGCTGGCCGACAGTTTTGATGTGATTCACTTTCACACCGACTACCTGCATTTTCCACTGGCCAAGAGCCTGGGCAGGCCGTATGTCACGACCTTGCACGGGAGACAGGATCTGCCGGAACTGCAGCCGCTGTACCGGCACTTCCATGATGTGCCGCTGGTGTCCATTTCGAATCACCAGCGCACACCCTTGCCCGAGGCCAACTGGTGCGAAACCGTGTATCACGGCTTGCCATCGGACCTGCATTCATTCCAGGAAAGCCCAGGCGACTACTTCGTCTTCATCGGCCGCATTTCCCAGGAAAAACGGGTCGATCGCGCCATCGATATCGCCAAGCAGTGCGGCGTGCCGGTCTACATCGGCGCCAAGATCGACAAGGCCGACGAGCCCTACTTCAATGCATGCATCAAACCGCTGCTGCGTGATCCCCTGGTGCAATTCGTCGGCGAGGTCAATCAGCGCGAAAAGCGCGAGTTGCTGGAGCACGCGCGCGCCCTGCTGTTTCCGATCGACTGGCCCGAACCATTCGGCCTGGTCATGATCGAAGCCTTTTCCTGTGGCACACCAGTGATCGCTTATCGCAACGGTTCTGTGCCGGAGATCATGGAAGACGGCGTCACCGGCTTTGTCGTGACGAACCAGGACGAAGCAGTGCGCGCGGCGAAAAACATTGATGCGATCGACAGGAAAGGCTGCCGCGAAGCCTTCGACCGGCGCTTTACCGCCACGCACATGGCGGAGAATTATCTGCGCGTCTACCGGCGGATGCTGGGCTAGCGGAACAAGACCAACGAAACACGCAAGCGAACGGGAAACGCAATGGTTGAAAAAATTCAACTCGGCGAGCAATGGTATATCCTCGCCACCTCTTCGCCGGCCGATGAACGCCGGCGCGTGCTCAAGCACAACGATACCTTCGCCATGTTCGACCGCTTCGGCGATGTGCAGCCGATGGGCCTGGGCGAAGAAGGCATCTACGACGGCGACACCTGCTTCCTTTCGCAGCAGGAGTTGCTGATCGAAGGCGTGCGGCCGATGCATCTGAATTCGACGGTGCGCGACGACAACGGGCTGTTCATCGTCGAGCTGATGAACCCCGACCTCTATCCCGCCGGGAAGAAACACATTCCGAAAGGCGAACTGCATATCTTCCGTGGCAAGCTGCTGCTCGATGGCACCTGCTACGAGCATATCCGCATCGTCAACTTCGGCCTCACGCCGATCGAAGCGACGGTGTCGATGGAGTTCGGCGCGGATTACAAGGACATCTTCGAGGTGCGCGGCTTCAAGCGCGAAAAGCGCGGCGAATACCTGACGCCGCAAACCACCGATCAGGAACTGCTGCTCGGCTATCGCGGCCTCGACAAGCAAGTGCGCAGGACACGCATCCACTGCGACCCCGTTCCGAAAAAGCTGACCGCGCGGCAGGCTGATTTTGACATTGCGCTGGAGCCCAAGGCCGAGGTGCATCTATACGTGACCATCAGTTGCGAGCACAATGACCAGCAGCGCCCGCCGCCGACCGATTACTTCACCGCCTTCACCCAGGTCAACCACACGGTCAGTTGCTCGCTGCAGGGCCGCTGCAAGGTCGTCACTTCCGACCCGCTGTTCAACAACTGGCTCGATCGTTCGACCGCCGACCTAGTGATGCTGACCACGAGCCGGAAGGAAGGCGACTACCCCTACGCGGGTCTGCCCTGGTATTCCACCACCTTCGGCCGCGACGGCATTCTCACCGCGCGCGAATACCTGTGGATCGATCCCTGCCTGGCGAAGGGCGTGCTGACCTTTCTCGCGGCCACGCAGGCGACCGAACTCGATCCCGAGCGCGACGCCGAACCGGGCAAGATCCTGCACGAAGCACGCAACGGCGAACTGGCCGCACTGAATGAAATCCCGTTCGGGCGCTACTACGGCACGGTGGATGCGACGCCGCTGTTCGTCGGACTCGCCGGCGCCTATTACGAACGCACCGGCGATCTCGACTTCATCCGCAGCATCTGGGACAACATCCTGCGCGCGCTGCACTGGATCGACCATTACGGCGACCGCGACGGCGACGGCTTCGTCGAGTACGCGCGCTACAGCGAAACCGGGCTCGCGCAACAGGGCTGGAAGGATTCGCAGGACTCGGTGTTCCACGCCGATGGCCGCCTGGCGGATGCGCCGATCGCCTTGTGCGAAGTGCAGGGCTATGTGTATGAAGCGAAGCTGCGCGCGGCCGAGCTGGCGAGGCTGCTCGGCGACCACGCGCTGGCGAAGAAACTGCACGATGCCGCCATGCTGCTGAAGAAGAATTTCAATGAGGCTTTCTGGTGTGAACGCATCGGCACCTACGCGCTCGCGCTCGACGGCGAGAAGCAGCAATGCGAAGTGGCCTCCTCCAACGCCGGCCACACCTTGTGGAGCGGCATCGCCACGCCGGAATACGCGGCGCGCATCGCGGACCAGTTGCTGAGCGAGGAATTCTTCTGCGGCTGGGGCATCCGCACGATTCCGACGAAGGAAGTGCGCTACAACCCGATGGCCTACCACAACGGCTCGGTCTGGCCGCATGACAACGCGCTCATCGCCGAAGGCATGGCGCGCTACGGCTTCACCGCGAAGGCGATGGCAGTCTTCACCGGCTTGCGCTCGGCCAGCTTGTACATGGATCAGAACCGCATGCCGGAACTGTTCTGCGGCTTTGAAAAGCGTCCGGACGAAGGGCCCACTCTCTACCCGGTGGCCTGCTCGCCGCAAGCCTGGGCGGCGGCCAGCGTGTTCTCGCTGCTGCAAGCCTGCCTCGGACTGTCCTTCGACCCGCACAAGCCGGAAATCCGTTTCCGCCATCCGCAACTGCCGCCCTTCCTGGAGACGGTGGAAATCCACGACCTGTCGATCAACGGCGCGACGGTCGACCTGCTGCTGCAGCGCTATCCGAACAATGTGGGCGTGAATGTGATCCGCAAGGAAGGCAATGTGGAGGTGGTGGCGGTGGCGTAGTCGATGTCTGCGCAGGATGCTTGTGTCTGATTCCGGCACAAGCGCCCTTACATCCTTACATCATCTTCGAGCGCAACTTGATGGTTTCCCCCGCAATCATGAAACTGCCGTAGCCCCGGTGGTGCAGGGTGCGGGGATTCTTCACTGTGCGATCCACCCATGCCTTTACGACTTCAAGAACAAAGAAGCCGTATTTCGGCACCATGCTTTTGTCGGCAAGGCGGCACTCCAGGCTCGCGAAGCACTCGTCGATCAAGGGCGCGTTCACGCATTCGGCGGAGCTGGGCGTGAGGCTGAATCTCCGGAACTTGTCGATCTTTGCGCCGTGCGTGTTGCCGATGCCGACGACCTGCTTTGCGAAATCGACGGTCGGAATGTTGATGACGCATTCGCGCGACGACATCAGCATATCGCAGGAGGTGTTGCGATTGCTGATGACGCAGCCGATCAGGGGCGGCTCGAACTCGAGCATGGTTTTCCAGGACAGGGTCATCACGTTCATCTGTTCGGCGTTCGCGGTCGTCAGCAGGATGACCGGGCCGGGTTCGATCAGCGTGTACACCTTCGCCAGCGGGAACGGTTTCTTTGACATGGCAGCGCAATCTCCCAATCCATTATAGGATGCGTTTCATGCATGCAAGGCTGTGCAATCGCGCCCTGTGCGCCATGTCAAACCCATCGCATCACTCCAGCTTGCTGTCCTCCTGTTTCGCCTGCTTCATCGCTTCCGGCTCAAGCTCCTCCGCGTAACGATTGAAGCGGATGAACAGACCCCAGCCGGCCAGCAGGACACCGACCGCGATCAGTATTGCGGCGGCGTTGGGCAGCAAGGCAAGGTCTTCGCGGTTCGCCTTGAACGTGGCAACCAGGCCCTCGATCGCGACAGCGACGACGATCACGACCATGAAGCGCGACAGGAAGCGGCGCGCCCGCGTGGGGCCGCTCATGTGGACTTCACGGATCACTTCTTCCTCGCCAATGGTCTGCGCGATCTGCAGTGCGACGACCGCGACCGTGGTAAGTCCGATGGCTTCGATCACACCCTGCGCGCCGGCGCTGTTCAGCCCGTCGGTCAGCACCGCATGAAACCCGGTGTTGACGGCCATGGCGAGCAGCGTCAGCGCCGCGAGGACAAAGAGCGCGGTGATCAGGAAGTGAATGTGGGCCGACAGGCGCAGCAGCGTTTTCATCAGTGCGCTGCCGTCACGCGCCACACGACATTGCCCACGTCGTCCGCGACCAGCAGCGCGCCCTTGCCGTCGACCGCGACGCCGACCGGCCGGCCCAGCGCCTCGCCCTGCGCATTGACAAATCCGGTGAGGATCTCTTCCGGCATGCCGGCCGGCTTGCCGTCGGCGAAGGGCACGAAGATCACCTTGTAGCCGCTGCGCGGTTTGCGATTCCAGGAGCCGTGCTGGCCGATGAAGGCGCCGCCGGCATAATGTTTCGGCAGCGCGTTGCCTTCATAGAAGGTCAGGCCCAGCGAGGCGGTGTGTGCGCCGAGTGCGTAGTCGGGGACGATCGCCTTGGCGACCATGTCGGGGCGGGGCGGCTTCACCCGTGCATCGACGTGCTGGCCGTAATAGCTGTACGGCCAGCCGTAGAAAGCGCCCTCCTTGACCGCGGTCATGTAATCGGGCACGAGGTCGCTGCCGAGCTCGTCGCGTTCGTTGACGGCGACCCACAATGCGCCGCTTTGCGGTTGCCAGGCGAGGCCGACCGGATTGCGCAGGCCGGAGGCGAACAGGCGCGAGCGGCCGGTCGCAGGATCGATCTCGTGGATGGCCGCGCGCCCTTCCTCCTTGTCGATGCCGTTCTCGCCCGCATTGCTGTTGGAGCCGACGGTCACGTACAGCCGTTTGCCGTCGCGGCTGGCGATGACGTTCTTGGTCCAGTGATGGTTGATCTCGCCGGCCGGCAGGTCGGCGACCTTCACGCCGGGCGCGGTGATCTGCGTCTGTCCGCTGCGGTAGGGGAAGCGCATCAGCGCATCGGTATTGGCAACGTACAGGCTGTCACCGACCAGCGTCATGCCGAAGGGCGAATGCAGGCCGGCGAGAAAAGTGCTGCGCGTCTCGGCCACGCCGTCGCCATCGGCATCGCGCAGCAGCGTGATGCGGTCGGCGCTCTGCACGCCGGCGCCGGCGCGCTTCATCACCATGCCCATGACCCAGCCGCGAATGCCGCCATCGCCTTTCTTCGCCGGCTTGTTGGTTTCCGCCACCAGGACGTCGCCATTGGGCAGGACGGCCAGCCAGCGCGGATGATCAAGCCCTGTCGCGAACGCACTCACCGCGAAGCCGGGTGCGGCGGTCGGCTTCTCGCCATTGCTCCAGCCTTTGACGGGGGCGATATGCACGGTGGGCAGCACCGATGTGACCGGCGGCGGCAGGCTCGGCGCAGGGCCGAAACCGGCGGATTCCGGCAGCTTCGCGGTATCGGCGCAAGCGGTGAGGGAAAGCAGCGTCGAGAAAAGCGCCGGCAAGCCGATATGTCTGTGCATGAATGGCTCCGTTTTCCGAAGGTGGCGGGAATGTTCCAGCGCGCTTACATGAAACCACTGCTCTGTCCACGGAACACACGAACATCACGGAAAGAACTGGTGTTGCATTTTTTCCGTGTATTCCGTGTATTCCGTGGACAATCAATTGATCGATTGTTTTGTCTGCTCAACGCAGGCCCACATGCAAACGTCCTGGGAATATCCCTGTTCGACTTGCGCCGGATCCGCAGGTTCGGAAGGTTTGTCGGCGCTGCCGGATGGAAATTTCTTGATCTGGGAGAAGTGACCGCGCCAAAAGGATTTCCCTTGGCCGCGCGTCCGGCTAACATCATTCTTGACGACATCCCAGGAGGCGTCCATGAACATTATGGTCAAACCTCGTCCCGAGGTTCTTGCTGATTTCAACGTGTTTTGCACGATGCTGACGGAGAAGACCCCATCGCATCCATACGACATCGACAACCTGGTTTCCGCCGGCCTGGTGGAGCCGGTGCCCGGCAGATCCTTCTACCGGCTCACCGCAACGGGTGAAGCGCTGCGAGCCGCACGCGAGGAGTGAGCGGCGCTTGATGGTGTGGGGTGGGGCGGCACGGCCGGCGCGAGCGGCCGCGGTACGGTTTTGCCGCAAATGGCGGGAAAGCCACGTCACCGCGTTGAAGATCGCGCAAGTCCCGCGACCGTCCTACTTTGCGCTCTTCACCGCGTCGCTTTGGCGCTTGTAGTCCTCATATGAGCCGCTGGTGCTTGCCATGCAGCGGCTTCGCTCCGCTGCGTCGTTGATCTTGTTGCACTCGAGTCGCTGCCAACCCTGGCCTGCGCCGTAGAGTTGCTGCGACGAGCAGGCCGACAGCGAGACTGTCGCGAGTACTGCCGTTGCCGAAATCAGAAGGCGCATCTGCAATTCCTCCGGTGTTGTGGCAGGGGGAAGACGAGGTGGCGCCAAGCTTATCAGGGATCGATCACCTCTGCGCAGGCGTCGGTGGGCAGGGCGGCGGCGTGGCCGACGACCGGAACAATCTTGATGGCGGCGCTGGCGACGCGGCAGGGGGCTGCCAGCACTCCGCAGCCGGAAAGAGTTGCCGTCGTAAGCAGTGCAAGCAGCGCGGCGAGTGCGGATTTGGTCATGATGCGGAGGAGAGCAAAAGCCACGATGTTACTTGGCGGAACGCACGCTGCGGGCAAATCGGATCTTTGCTTACAAATATGTCTGCCGCGTGTCGCTACGCCGAGACAGTGTCAACGCAAAACGCTGCGCTCAACTCACAAGCCAACAATCAACGCAATTCAAGGATGCAATAACGGAACTGTTTGCAACTTTTCGCACCTAATGATTCCCCCAGGAATCGTTGAAGAAAAGGAACACATGGAACAGTCCGCCGAAGGCAAGGACATCACGCCGGATGACCTGCTTGCACTTGTCGATAAGGCAACGCGCGCGATCGAGCATCTGCAAAACGAAAACACGCGACTGCTGCGGCAGGTGAGCGAGTACAAATTGGCAAGCGACGTGGCGGCCTTTGATCTGGCCGAAAAACGCAAGCGCATCGAAGCGCTGGAGCAGGCGGAAGCCGTGATGCAGAAGGATGCGCGATGGTATCGGTGGTTTCGCGCCAAATACAGTGATTCGACCTTCTTCTCCTTCATCGAGAGAGAATTCCTGCAATCGCTGCAGTCGCCGCAGGCGGACGGCGACAAGGAAGCCGTCAGTCAGGCCGATCCCTTAGCTCAGAACAGCGACGGGCAGCAGCGACAACACGTCGCTTAGCAGCACGCGCCCCGCATCGATCGCGAAGCGCCTGCCGGTAAACAGCTCGGTTCGCACCGTGCTTGCCGTATCGGGAAGCAGCACTGCCGTGTCCTCCCATCGCGAAGGAAGAAGTGCGGGCGTGTGCTCATCGGCCAGAACATCGTCAAGCAGCGCGCCGGGAAGATGCGCGGCGATCACAATCACCGAATGCTCTTCGTGACGGCGCAGGAATGCGATCGCGTGCGGCGCCAGCGATCCGTCGATTTCCAGGGGAAGGTATTCGCCGCGCGAGAACAACTCGGGATGTTGCGCACGCAGCGTCAAGCCGTGATGGATGATCTGCTGCTTCAGGCGGCCGCTTTTCCATCCGTCCAGATCGGTCACCGGAGGCGGCGGCGTCTGCAAGGCTTGCATTCGCAGCGCATAATCGACCGGACCGCGGTTGTCGGGATCGACCAGGCTGAAATCCCACAGATCCGCGCCCTGGTACAGATCCGGCACGCCGGGTGAAGTCATGCGCAACACGCATTGCGCGAGGCTCTTGAGCACGCCGGCCGGAACCAGCCTGTCCATCCAGGCCAGGAACGCCGGCAGGAAGCTGTTTTGCGGTCCCGGTGTCAGGATCGCGTACAGGAATGTTCTGCAGGCGGCTTCGTATTCTTCATTCGGCAGGACCCAGTCGCTCACCTGTTTCGCTTCACGCAATGCCTTGGTCTGCCAGCGCTCGATGCGATCGGCGAAGCGCCGGATGCCTTGCGTGTCGCCGGCATCGAGTCCGATCGGCCAGGCGCCGGCCAGCATCTGGTACAGCATCAATTCATCGGCCGGTTGCGGTGCTGCGTTCTCGCCGGTTGAACGCAGCGGCGCATTCAAGTGCATCCATTCGCGCACCGCATCGGCCCACGCCCCGGACATTTCGCTCAATGCCGCGAGGCGGGCGCGCACGTCTTCGCCGCGCTTGTGATCGTGGGTCGCGGTGGCGAGCATCGAATGCGGGAAACACAGCGCGCGCACGCTGTTGGCTTCATGGAATTCTTGCGTCGGAATGGAAAACCGGCCCGGGTCGGCGCCTACCTCATTGCGCGAGAGCAGCCTGCCATAGCGGTAGAAGGCGGTGTCCTCGACCGACTTCGCCGCGAGCGGCGGCGTCAGTTGCTGGAAGCGCGTGATGGCGCTCTGATGCAAGCGGCGCGTCCGGGTGTTGCCGTAATCGCGCGGCGCGTCGCCGCCCAGCCAGCGGGCGACCGTATCGAGCAAGGGGACTTCGGTGCGCTCCACCGTTTGGCTTGCCTGCTCCAGCGCGCGATCGATGACGCGCTGGTCGAGTTCGTCGCGGCCGTTGGCGTCGGCATAGGTGCGGTACACCGGGAAATGCACCAGCAATTCCGCAAACACGCGCCGGATCGCCGCGAGCGAGAAATCGCGCGTGCGCAGGTCGGTGCGCGCCACCGCGTGCAGGGCACGCGCGGCCGACTCGAATTCGCCGGCGAGATTGTTCGCCAGCAGCTGGTGCCGCGCCTGGCGCACTTCTTCCGCGAATACATGTTCCTGCCCGGTCGTCTCGCGCCAGAGCGCGCTCAGCGGCGCTTCGCCCGAAGCAGCATGCAGCAGCGCGCCGACGCGGTCCATGAAGTCGTAGCCGCTAGTGCCGTCGATGCGCCAGTCGGCGCGCAACTGCTCGTCCGGCGCGAGGATTTTTTCCACGATGAGATAGGCCGGCGCGGGCGGCAGTTCATGCGGGCGCTGCGCGGTCAGCGCTTCCAGCCGGTGGCGCAGTTTGCGGCAGTAGGCGCCCGGATCGGCCAGGCCGTCCACATGGTCGATGCGCAAGCCGTCGATCATTCCCTCGGTGTAAAGGCGGAAGATGAGCGCGTGCGTGGCTTCGAACACATCGTCCTGCTCGACCCGCACGCCGGCCAGGTCGGTGACTTCGAAGAAGCGCCGCCAATTGATGCCGTCGGCCGCGCAGCGCCACCATGCAAGGCGGTAATGCTGGCGCTCAAGCAGTCCGTGCAGGGCGTCGAAACCTTGCGGCGTCTCCGCCGAAAAGGCGGCGAGCGCGGCGTGGATGGCTGTCGCGCCTTCGCTACTGCGAAACAGCGTGCGCAGCAGGCCGTGGCCGGCGTCGGCATGCTGCTGGGTGATGCCGCCTTGCGCATCCGCGCCTTCGTCAAACGCCTTGATGGCGGCATCGAGCGGCGGCGAGCCGGCGGCGCGCAGCACCTGCGCATAATCGGCCGGCGCCAGCGGAAAGCGATGATCGAAATAGCTGACGAAAAACTTGCCGCGCGTCTCGTCGAAGCGCAGCCGGATGTCGCCGGAGGCGAGCACATCGCCATAGGGCTGGCCGAGGAAGGGCGCGAGCAGCTTGCTCTGCAGGGTTTCATCCGCGGGGTGCCAGTCGATGTCGAACCAGTGCGCGTAGGGGCTTGCCTCGCCCCATTCCAGCACATGCTGCCACCACGGGTTCTCCGGGCCGATCCCCATGTGGTTGGGCACGATGTCGAGGATTAGTCCCATGCCGGCCGCACGCAGGCGCGCGACGAAGCGGCGCAGACCTTCCTCGCCGCCGAGTTCGGGATTGATGTGCGTGGGGTCGACAATGTCGTAGCCGTGCGTCGAGCCGCTGCGCGCGGTGAGGATGGGCGAGGCATACACATGGCTGATGCCCAGCGCCTGGTAGTACGGCACGGTGCCGGCCGCATCGTCGAAGCTGAAGCCCTTGTGCAACTGCAGGCGGACGGTGGCAAGCGGGATGGACATCAGGATTTATTCCCGCAGGAGCGGCCGCGATTCATGATGGCGAGGCGATGGGCGACCGATGGCGCATCGAGCAGCGATGCCGCCGGACCCGGCAGGCGACGGCGCCAGTTCGGATGGGTATCGATGGTGCCGGGGATGTTCGGCTGTTCATGCAGCCCGAGCGCGTCCTCGATAGGCAGCATGGCCAGCGGCGCGACGGTCGCGGAAAGAAAGCCGACCACCGCATCGAGCGGCGCGGCCTCGGCACGGCTTTCCGGCACGTTGCCGCCGGCGCATCCGGCGTCCTTCATCGACTGCCACAACGCAACGCGCTCATGGTCGCGATGCCGCCGCGCGTCCGCTTCCGACTTGCCCGGCTCAAGCAGATCGAGCCGGCCGGCCCAGTCGATGTCGCGCCCCTGCCACCAGCCGGCCACCGTCGGCAGGTCGTGCGTGGTGGTGGTGGCGATCGCCTCGCTGGTCCATTCGCCGGGACCGAGGAAGCGGCCGTCGTGTTGCTGGAACAGCAGCACACGGATGCCGAGCAGGCCGTGCTGCGCCAGGATTTTTTGAAAGCCCGGCGGGATGGTGCCGAGATCCTCGCCGATGACGATGGCGCGGTGCCGCCACGACTCCAGCGCGACCAGATGCAGCAGGTCATACATCGGGTATTTCAGATACGCGCCCTGCGTCGGCGAAGCGCCCTGCGGCACCAGCCACAGGCGGCTCAGGCCGAGCACATGGTCGATGCGCACGCCGCCCGCATAGGCGAAGGCCGCGCGCAGCATCTCGATGTAGGCGCCGAATCCTCTTGCCTTCATCGCCTGCGGCGAGAACGCGCCGAGGCCCCAGCTCTGCCCGCGCGTGTTGAGCACGTCCGGCGGCGCGCCCACCGACAGGCCATTGATGATTTCCGCCTGCCGGCTCCATGCCTGGCTGCCGCCATTGTCGGCACCCACCGCAAGGTCGGTGATCAGGCCGATCGGCATGCCGGCCTCGCGCGCGCTGCTCTGTGCGTCGGCGAGGCCGCGTGCGGCCTGCCATTGCAGGAATTCATGGAAGGCGACTTCCTGCGCATGCTCCTGCGCGAAGTTCTCTACCTCGGCGCTGCGTGGATCGCGCAAGCCGTTCGCCCAGCCGCGCCAGTCGCCACTCTCGCCTTTCGCCAGATGCCAGGCATGCAAGGCTTCGAAGCGCGCATGATCCTGCAAGGCGGTTCCGCTGCGCGCGCGGAAGGCGGCGAATTCGCTCTGGTCGCCGGCCGCGCTGAACTGTTCGTACAGGCGTCGCAAGAGCAGCAGTCGCAGCAGGCCGGACGCCGGCCAGTTGATCAGCGCCTCATGCTCCAGGCATGCCATGTTGCTGGCGGCGGCTTCGCCGAGTGTGGTCAAGGCCGTCGCCAGTGCATCGGGCCCGAGCACATTGGCAGGGTCGATATGCAGCACGTTGAGCAGCAGGCGGCTGGAGGGGCTGTACGGGCTGAAGCGGGTCACGTCCGCGCTGAACATGGCGTGCACCGGACTGATCGCCAGTGCGGCCGCGCCGTGGCTCGCGGCCGAACGCGCCAGTTGCGACAAGCCGGTGAAATCGCCGATGCCGCCGTCGCCGCGCCGTCGCAAGGAATACAACTGCACACCGAGTCCCCACACGCGCGGGTCGGCCTGCCGGTCGTGCAAGGCGTCGGCCACGCCGAAGCAGCGCGGCGGCGCAACCGCCAGCGTCGTTTCGCGCTCGCCCACCAGCAGGCGGTGATAGCCGTAGCGATCGATGGGCGGCAGTTCCGCCTGCGCGCCCGTCTCGTCGGGAAAGCGGCCGTCGATGTGTTCGCCGCTCTCCAGTTCGATGCGGTAGCTCTTTCCGGCGAGTTGCTGCGCGCCGGGCAAGTGCAAGGCGCTTCCGGCCACGCCGGTGACCAGCGGCGGCAACACATCCTCGCCCTGAATCGACGCCAGCCGCTGGTGGCTGTCGCGGCATTGCTCCGCTGTGGCGCAAGGCAGGTCGAGCGCGTCGAGGATCGCGCGCAGAGACTCCGGCGTGACCTGCATCGGCTCGCCCTTGGCGCTGGTCCATTCGCGGGCCAGCCCTGCCGCCCGTGCGAGATTGAAAATATCCATGTCGTTCATATCGCAGGCTCCAGCACGGCGATGAAGGCATGGCCCGGCAGTTCGCCGCGCAGCAGCGCATCCGGCACGCCTTCGGTTTCAAACAGAATCCGGCCGCCCCAGCCATCGGCCAGGGAGTCAAGCGCGACCGGGACCGGCACCTCGTGAAGATTGAAGGCGATCATCAGCACCGTGCCATCCCCCATGCGCCAGCGCGCCTTGATGGCGGCCTTGCCGAGGAGGTCGGCGCCAAGCGCGCGAGCGTCTTGCAGGCGCGGCACGATGTGTTCGCGACGAATCGCCAGCAGAGCCTTGACCCATGCGCGCCAGGCTTGCGCCGTGGCGTCCTCGGCGCGCGGAATGGAATCGAGAAAGGTTTGCTCGGCGTTCGGATCGGGAATGCGCTCGCGCGTCGCGGCATCGGAGAAATGCGCAAAGCGCGCGAACTCCTGCCGGCGCCCCTTGCGCACGGCATCGGCCAGTTGCGACGTCAGGTGGCTGGTGAAATACAGGAAGGGCTGGCTTGCGCCGATGTCCTCACCCATGAACAGCAGGGGAATCTGCGGCGACAGCAGCAGCAGGGCGCTCGCCGCGCGCAAGGCGTCGGGATCGGCCAGCGTGTTCAGCCGCTCGCCGAAGGCGCGGTTGCCGACCTGGTCGTGATTCTGCAGGAAGGCCACGAAGGCAGTCGGCGACAGGTGCGCGCTCGGCTCGCCGCGCGCTGCGCCGCCGCGGAAAGGCGAGGGCTCGCCCTGGAAGATGAAACCTTCCACCAGCCCGCGCGCCAGTTTCTCATCCGTCTGCGTGACGTAGTCCGCGTAATAGCCTTCGCGCTCGCCGGTCAGGAGCACGTGCAGCGCATGATGCAGGTCGTCGTTCCATTGCGCGTCGAACAGGCGCGGCGGCGTTTGCGACAGCGTTTGCGACAACAGTTGCGCGTAATTGTCGTCGTTTTCCAGAACGAGATGCACATGGCGCGGCGGCGCGATGCTGGCGCGCACGCGTTGCGCCATTTCCGCCAGCCAGTCCTTTTCGCTGATCGCATGCACCGCGTCGAAGCGCAATCCGTCAAAGCGGAATTCGGTCAGCCAGTACAGCGCGTTCTCGGTGAAGAAGTCGCGCACCTGCGGCCGGCGGAAGTCGATGGCCTGCCCCCACGGCGTGTGCATGTCGTCGCGGAAGAAGGCGCTGGCGTAGCTGCCGAGGTAATTGCCGTCGGGGCCGAAGTGGTTGTACACCACGTCGAGGAAGACGCTCATGTTCAAGCCGTGCGCATCGTCGATGAGGGCCTTGAGCTCCTCCGGCGTGCCGTAGGCTGCATCGGGCGCATAGGGCAGCACGCCGTCGTAGCCCCAGTTGCGCGGGCCGGGGAAATCCGCCACCGGCATCAGTTCGATGGCGGTGATGCCCAGTTCGGCCAGCGCCGGCAACTGACGCGCGACAGCGGAGAAACCGCCCAGCGCGCCGACATGCAATTCGTACAGCACGGTCTCGTGCCAGGGTCGTCCAACCCAGTCCGTGTTTTTCCATCGGTAGGCATCCGGATCGCAGACGATGCTGGCGTCGTGCACGTCCCCGGCCTGCGCGCGCGAGGCGGGATCGGGCACGGCAAGGTCATCGCTCACGCGAAAACGGTAGCGCGCACCGGCGCCGCAATCGGCTTCGCACGCAAACCAGCCGCCGTCGAGCGGCGTCATCGCCAGCGGCGGCCGGCCATCGATCTCGATCGCCACCTGCCGCCTGTCCGGCGCCCACAAGCGGAAACGCGTGCGACGCGGCGCGATCAGGCGTGCGCCGAATGCATAGTCAAAGCGAGACATGATCGGCCACCAGTAATATCGCGCTGTGCGCGGCGACCACAATCCTGTTCTGAGCCGGCTGCCGATGCGGCAGCGCGCCGGCCCGGCCACCCTCCGTCTCGGCGGCATCGATCACCGTTTGCCAGTACATCGCCGGCTGCGGCAGCACGAACTCGCGATCCTCGGAATAGGCATTGAGCAGCAGCAGGGACGCGGCGACGGTTCCCGATCTGCCCTCATGGCGATCGCCCACGATGCGGCGCAGCGCGAGCAGCCGGCCTTCCGGAAAATTCCAGCGGTCCGGCGTCATTTCGCTCCCCGTTTCGTCAAACCAGCCGGTATCGGGCACGCCTTGCAGGGTGCGCGAACTGGCGGTGAGAAAGCGCGTGCTGCGCAGGCTCGGACGTGCATGCCGGACCGCGATGCAATGCCGCACGAATTCGATCAGCGCCTTGCCGGCATCGGTCTTGGCCAATTCCCAGTCGAACCAGGAGATCTCGTTGTCCTGGCAGTAGGGATTGTTGTTGCCGTTCTGGGTGCGGCCGAATTCGTCGCCGCCGAGGACCATCGGTGTGCCGTTGGAAAACAGCAGGGTCATCAGCATCGCGCGCTTGACGCGTTCGCGCGTGTTGCGGATGCCGGGGTCGTCGGTCGGTCCCTCCGCGCCCCAGTTGCTGCTGCGGTTTTCATTGCTGCCGTCGCGGTTGTCCTCGCCGTTGGCGTCGTTGAGCTTGTGGCTGTAGCTGACCAGGTCCTGCAAGGTGAAGCCGTCGTGCGCGGTGACGAAGTTGATCGACGACCATGCGCGCCGGCGATGATGATTGAACAGGTCCGCCGAACCCAGCAGACGTGCCGCAATCGCGCCGCGCATGCCGGGGTCGCCGCGCCAGAAGCTGCGCACGTCGTCACGGAAGCGGTCGTTCCATTCCGCAATGCCGGCCGGATGGTTGCCGACCTGATAGCCGCCCGGGCCGATGTCCCACGGCTCGGAAATCAGCTTGAGCTGTGACAGCACCGGGTCTTGCAGCAGCGCATCGAAGAAGCCGGAACCGGGATCGAAGCCGTAATGTTCGCGCCCCAGCGTGGCGCCGAGGTCGAAGCGAAAACCATCGATGTGAAACTCCTGCGCCCAGTAACGCAGGGAATCCATCACCAGCTGAATCACGCGCGGATGCGACAGGTTCAGGGTGTTGCCGCAGCCGGTGTCGTTGACGAGGTGGCGATGGTTGCCGGCCTGCAGGCGGTAATAGCTGGCATTGTCGAGGCCGCGGAAGGACATGGTGGGTCCCAGTTCGCTTTCTTCGCAGGTATGGTTGTAGACCACGTCGAGGATCACCTCGATGCCGGCCGCATGCAGTTGTCGCACCGCATGCCGTATTTCATCCGGTGAACCATCGGCAAGATAGCGCGGCTCGGGCGCGAAGTAGGCCATCGTGTTGTATCCCCAATAATTGCTGAGGCCATTCATCACAAGCCGGCGATCCTGCAGATAGGCGAAGACGGGCAGCAATTCCAGCGTGGTAATGCCGAGCTTGGTCAGGTAGTCGATCACAAACGGATTGGCGAGCGCGGCAAAGGTTCCGCGTTCGCGCGGCGCAACGCGCTCGGCGAGCATGGTCAGGCCGCGCACATGGGCTTCGTAGATGACGGTTTTGTCCCATGGCACGCGCGGCGGGCGGTCGCCGTGCCAGTTGAAGGCGGAATCGACCACCACCGATTTCGGCATGGCCCAGGCGCTGTCGCGGCGGTCAAAGGACAGGTCGGCTTTGGGTGAATGCAGCCGGTAGCCGAACAGCGCATCGGTCCAGCGCACATGGCCCTGCAACAGCCGGGCATAAGGGTCGAGCAGCAGCTTGTTGGGATTGAAGCGGTGGCCGTGCTCGGGCCGGTAGGGGCCATAGACGCGGAAGCCGTACAGCGCGCCGGCATGTACGCCGGGCAGATAGCCATGCCACACTTCGTTGCTGCATTCCGGCAGCGGAATGCGCGCCATCTCGTGACGCCCTTCCGCATCGAACAGGCACAGCTCCACCTTGACCGCATGCGCGGAAAAGACCGCAAAATTGGTCCCGAATCCGTCGTAGGTAGCGCCCAGTGGGGTCGGCGATCCGGGCCGGATGGATGGCAAGGGAAGCTGTACGCTCGCCATGCTCATCGCTTGAGGACGAGCGCGGACAGCGGCGGCAGCGTGAGCACGAGCGATTGCGCCATGCCGTGGCTGGCCTGCAGCTCGCTGTGGACCGCGCCGGCATTGCCGCGCCCGCTCCCGCCATACGCGGCGGCATCGGTATTGAGCACTTCCCGCCACACCACGGACGATTGCGGATCGTCCGCCGGCACGCCGATGCGATAGTCTTCGCGCGGCACCGGTGTCATGTTCAGGACCACCAGCAGCGGCGCGTCGTCCACGTCGCCCTTGCGCAGCCAGGCGAACACGCTGTTGGCGCTGTCGTCGCCGATAAGCCAGGAAAAGCCCTCGGGCGAACAATCCTTGCGATGCAGCGCCGGCTCGCTGCAATAGAGACGATTGAGGTCGCGCACCAGGCGCTGCACGCCGCGATGCGCCGGGCTGTCGAGCAGGTTCCAGCTCGGCGAGCTGTCATGGTTCCATTCCGATTCCTGTCCGAATTCGCAGCCCATGAACAGCAGCTTCTTGCCCGGATGGGTCCACATCATGCCGAGATAAGCGCGCAGATTGGCCAGGCGCTGGGCGGCATCACCGGGCATCCTGCCGAGCAGCGAGCCCTTGCCGTGCACCACTTCGTCATGCGAGATCGGCAGCACGAATTTTTCCGAATACGCATACACCATGCCGAAGGTCAGGTCATTGTGGTGGTGCTGGCGGAACAGCGGATCGGTGCCGATGTAGCGCAGCGTGTCATGCATCCAGCCCATGTTCCACTTGTAGTGAAAGCCCAGGCCGCCTTCCGACACCGGCGCGGACACGCCGGGCCAGGCGGTCGATTCCTCGGCCAGCGTCATCGCGCCCGGGCAACGTTCTGCCACCACCTCGTTGAGGTGCCGCAGGAAGGCGATCGCTTCCAGGTTTTCGCGGCCGCCGTAGATGTTGGGAATCCATTCGCCTTCCTTGCGGCTGTAATCGCGATACAGCATCGAGGCCACCGCATCGACGCGCAAGCCGTCGACATGGAAATGCTCCAGCCATTCCAGCGCGCTGGCGATCAGGAAGCCGGACACCTCGTTGCGCCCGAGGTTGTAGATCAGCGTATTCCAGTCCTGGTGATAGCCCTCGCGCGGGTCCTGGTGCTCGTACAGCGCGGTGCCGTCGAAGCGCGCCAGGCCGTGCTGGTCGGAGGGGAAATGCGCCGGCACCCAGTCGAGGATCACGCCCAGCCCGGCGGCGTGGCAGCGGTCGACGAAGGACGCGAATGCGGCCGGCGTGCCGAAGCGCGCGCTGGGCGCGAACATGCCGAGCGGCTGGTAGCCCCAGGAGCCGCCGAAGGGATGCTCCATGATGGGCAGGAATTCGATGTGCGTGAAGCCCATGCCCTGCGCATACGGAATGAGGCGGTCGCCCAGTTCATGCCAGTTGAGGCTGCGCCCGCCTTCTTCCATGATGCGCAGCCAGGATCCGGCATGCACTTCATAGATTGCCAGCGGCGCATCCGGCCGCTGCCGCTTCGCGCGGCTTGCCATCCATGCTTCGTCGCTCCAGGCGAAGGGCGTATCGGACGCCACCACCGACACGGTCGAGGGCGGCGCTTCGGTGGCGCGCGCCACCGGGTCCGCCTTGAGCGGCAGCAGATTGCCGTCGGGGCCGAGGATCTCGTACTGATAGCGCTCCCCGGCGCCGACGCGCGGAATGAACAGTTCCCACACGCCGGCCTCGTGCCGCAGGCGCATCGGGTGCCTGCGCCCGTCCCACAGGTTGAAGTCGCCGACCACGGACACGCGCTGCGCGCTCGGCGCCCAGACCGCGAAGCGGGTGCCGGCAATGCCGTTGATGGTCATCGGATTGGCGCCGAGGCAGCGTCCCAGCTCGCGATGTTTTCCCTCGGCCAGCAGATGCAGGTCGAGCTCGCCCAGCAGAAGGCCGAAGGCGTACGGGTCTTCGGTGTACTGCACAAGCTCGCCGCCTTCGCCTTCCGGCCAGGTGATGCGCAGCAGGTAGGGCATGCCGTGCGGCAGCAGCGGCGCGGTGCTGGCAAACAAACCGCTGTTGTGCAGGTTGTAGAGGGAATCGATCACCTCGCCGGCGCCGTCGCCCCGTTTGTCGCGCGTCATCACGTCCACCGCCCATGCGCCCGGCTGGAAGGTGCGCACCACCGCCATGTCGCCCACGCGATGCGGGCCGAGCAGGCCGAAAGGATCGGTCAGCCGGCCGTGCAGCAGGGCATCGACCGTCGCCGCCTCGATGCCGGGAAGTTCTTCCGTCCGCTCAGTCATTCGGCAATTCTCCTTGCGTCGTGCCCAGCATCTGATCCGCCACCTTGGCCATGCCGTTGACCGGCACCGAAATCCAGTCGGGCCGGTTGGCTGCCTCGTAGCAGACTTCGTACGCGGCCTTCTCCAGCATGAACAGTTGCAGCAGGGCGCGCTCGGCTTCTTCCGCGGAGGGCAGCGCGCCGCCATAGGCGGCCTCCTGATAGGCCGCAAGGAAGGCCAGTTGCGATTTGGGCACGAAGTCCTTGATGATCTGTTGCTTGCGCAGCTCGGCTTCCTCGCTCAGGTCGGCCGGTCCGGCCTTGCTGGCGAAGGCCGCGGCGTAATCGAAGGAGCGCAGCAGGCCGGCGACATCGCGCATCGGGCTGCTCTTGGCGCGCCGCTGTTCGAGCGGCTTGACCGGCTCGCCTTCGAAGTCGACGATGTAGACATCGCCGTGCGCCACCAGCACCTGGCCGAGATGGAAGTCGCCGTGGATGCGCATGCGCTGCGCACCGAGGCCGGCGGCGGCGAGCATGTCCACCTTCTCCAGCAATTGATCGCGCTGGCCGAGCAGGCGTGCCACCCGGCGCTCTTCGTCGGCATTGCTCCAGCCCGTCTTCGCGCGCAAGACTTCGTAGGCCGCATCGATCTGCTGGCGCGCGCAGGACGCCCATTGCCGGGTGTGCTCTTCGGTAGCGGTTTCGGGCGCGAAGTCCGGATTGTCGGTCGGCCTGGCGAGGGCGGCGTGCATCTCGCCGAGGCGGCGGCCGAGCATGGTCGCCAGGCCGCTGAGTTCGGTCTGCGGGTCGGAAATTTCGCTGGCCAGTTCCGGCGTGCCGGGCGCTTCAGGGGCGGTCGATTGCTGCACGGCGCGCGTGAGCGTATCGAGCGTCCATTGCCAGGCATCGTCCTGGTTGTGAATGTACTCCTGCACGATCGCCAGCGTGACCTGCGTGCCGTCCTGCGCGAAGCGCGTCACCTCGCCCAGCATGAGCGGCGTGTTGGCAAAGCCGAGTGCGGTGAGGTAGCGGCCCATTTCCGCTTCCGGATGCACGCCGGGCGACAGGCGGCGGATCAGCTTGAGCACCATCTTGTCTTCGATCACCAGCGAGCTGTTCGACTGCTCGGTCGCCACGCGGCGGATCGCGGGTTCGCGCGGCAGTTCGATCCCGTCCAGCGCCTCGGTCGGGATGAAGCGGACCTCGCCGTCGTCCGAGGGCAGCGAAGTGCGCGCACGCAGCAGATCCACGATGACGTAGGCGAAGGAATCCAGCGCGAAGGCATCGGTCAGGTAGCCGACGTAGCGCCCGCGCCGCACGCGGGCAAGCGCGAGCTGTTGCGGCAGCGCGGTGACGATGTCCTCTTCGCGGATGAAGCCGAACGGCAGCAGATAGCGGTCGCTGCCGCTGGCGGTCGTGGTGTCGATTTCCACCAGCATGGTCGGCATCACATGCGGCCGCGCCTGCGACGCGGGCAGCGCCGTCGCATGGGCGATGCGCACCGCAGTGAGCTTCTCCTGCTTGGCGGCGTACCAGCGCCGCTTCGGCAGGTAGGCCGGCAAGGCGTTCTCGATCAGGCCGCGCCTCGGCGGCTCCAGGATTTCCGGCAGGCCTTGCCGCAGCACCACGGTCGACAGTTCGGGCAATGGCTCCGGCGCCGGCGTATGCCAGCCCGGCATGCGCGACTTGGAGGCGAGCAGGAACCAGTAGAAACCGTAAGGCGGCAGCGTCAGCAGATAGGGCAGCTGGCCGATGGGCGGAAAGGCCGAGCCGCCGATCATCTCGACCGGGACCTGTTCCGCATAGGAGGACAGGTCGAGCTCGACCGCCTGCGCCGAGCGCGACACGTTAGCCACGCACAGGATGGTCTCGGCGCCGTCCTCGCCTTCGGCGTAGCGGTATTCGCGCAGATAGGCGAGGATGCGGCGGTTGGTCGGATACAGCAGCGACAGGCTGCCGCGGCCGAAGGCGCAATGCTGCTTGCGCACCACCAGCATGCGCCGCATCCAGTTCAGCAGCGAATACGGATCGGCGCTCTGCGCTTCCACGTTGACCGCCTCATAACCGTACAGCGGGTCCATGATGGGCGGCAGCACCAGCTTGGCCGGATCGGCGCGCGAGAAACCGCCGTTGCGATCCGGCGTCCATTGCATCGGCGTGCGCACGCCATCGCGGTCGCCGAGATGGATGTTGTCGCCCATGCCGATCTCGTCGCCGTAGTAGATGACGGGCGTGCCCGGCATCGACAGCAGCAGACTGTTCAGCAGTTCGACGCGGCGGCGGTCGCGCTCCAGCAGCGGCAGCAGGCGGCGGCGGATGCCGAGATTGATGCGCGCGCGCTTTTCCGATGCGTAGTAGTTCCAGAGATAGTCGCGCTCCTTGTCGGTCACCATTTCCAGCGTCAGCTCGTCATGGTTGCGCAGGAAGATCGCCCATTGGCAGGCGGCGGGAATCTCCGGCGTCTGGCGCAGGATGTCGGTGATCGGAAAACGGTCTTCCTGCGCCAGCGCCATGTACATGCGCGGCATCAGCGGGAAGTGGAAGGCCATGTGGCATTCGTCGTTGTCGCCGAAGTAGGGCTGCACGTCCTCCGGCCACATGTTGGCCTCGGCCAGCAGCATGCGCCCCGGGAAACCGCGGTCGAGTTCGGCCCGGATTTCCTTCAGGATGGCGTGCGTCTCGGGCAGGTTCTCGTTGGTCGTTCCCTCGCGCTCGATCAGATAGGGCACCGCGTCCAGCCGCAGCCCGTCCACGCCGATGTTGAGCCAGAAGGACATGATGGAAAGCACCGAGCGCCGCACCTGCGGATTGTCGAAGTTCAGGTCGGGCTGGTGCGAATAGAAGCGATGCCAGTAGAAGGCATTGGCCACCGGATCCCAGGTCCAGTTCGATTTCTCGGTGTCGCAAAAGATGATGCGGGTGCCGGCGTAGGCTTCTTCATTGTTCGACCAGACGTAGAAATCGCGCGCGGCCGAGCCCGGCTTGGCGGCACGTGCCCGCTGGAACCACGGATGCTGATCGGAGGTGTGGTTGACGACCAGTTCGGTGATGACGCGCAAGCCGCGCTGGTGCGCTTCCGCGATGAAGCGCTTGGCATCGGCCATGGTGCCGTAGTCGGGATGCACGCCGCGATAGTCGGCGATGTCGTAGCCGTCATCGCGCCGCGGCGAGGGATAGAAAGGCAGCAGCCAGATGGTGTTCACGCCGAGGCTGGCGATGTAATCCAGCTTCTCGATCAGGCCGGCAAAGTCGCCGATGCCGTCGTTGTTCGCGTCGTAGAAGGACTTGACGTGCACCTGATAGATGACGGCGTCCTTGTACCACAGCGGATCCTCGTTGAAGAGCATGCGCCGGCGGGCGGCCGGGCCGCTCCTGACCGACTTGCGCCGTTCGATGTTGATATTGCCGATGTCCATGCTTACATCCCCTTATGCCGCACGCGCCAGATCGCGTACGGACAGACAAATGGGTCCAGCCTGAGTTGCTGGAACTTTCCGTGCCAGGTCATGCGGCGGCCATTGACCAGGTCCTCGAGTTCGAGCGCGCCGTCGTCCGGCAGGCCGAGCTCCCAGAGCGGCAGTTCGATGGTGGCTTCATGCGGCGCAAACGGATCGAGATTAATCGCCAACAGCACGATGTTGTCGCCGAAGTGACGCGGGCGGCCGCTGCCGACCGGCTCGGTCGACTTGAGGAAGTACAGGATGTGGTCATCGGAAGCGTTCAGAAAGCGGATGCCGAGATGCGACTGCAGCGCCGGGTTCTCGCTGCGGATGCGGTTGAGCACGGTGATCTCGCTGACGATATTGCCGGGGCGCTGCCAGTCCCAGGCGCGGATTTCGTATTTCTCGGAGTCGAGGTACTCTTCCTTGCCCGGCACCGGCGCCGCCTCGCACAGCTCGAAGCCGCTGTACATGCCCCACAGCCCCGACAGCATGGTCGCCAGCGCGGCGCGGATCAAAAAGCCCGGCCGCCCGGAGCGCTGCAGGAAATAGGGATTGATGTCCGGCGTGTTGACGAAGAAATGCGGACGGAAGAATTCGCGCACCTTGGTGGTCGTCAGCTCGGTCAGGTAGTCCGTGAATTCCTGCTTGCTGTGACGCCAGGTGAAGTAGGTATAGGACTGCGCATAGCCGACCTTGGCCAGGCGGTACATCATCTTCGGCCGCGTGAAGGCCTCGGACAGGAAGATCGTGTCGGGATGGCGGCCGCGTATGTCGGCGATCAGCCACTCCCAGAAGGGCAGCGGCTTGGTGTGCGGGTTATCGACGCGGAACACGCGCACGCCTTCGTTGACCCAGAACAGCACCACATCGCGCAGCGCCGACCACAAGCCGGGCACCGCGCCCTTCGCATAGAAATCGACATTGACGATGTCCTGGTATTTCTTCGGCGGATTTTCCGCGTAGCGTATCGTGCCGTCCGGCCGCCACGCGAACCACTCCGGATGCTCCTTCAGCCAGGGATGGTCGGGCGAACACTGGATCGCGAAATCCAGCGCCAGTTCCAGTCCGTGTTTCGCCGCTTCCTCGCGCAGACGCCGGAAATCCTCCAGCGTGCCGAGCTGCGGATGAATCGCGTCATGCCCGCCTTCCGCCGCGCCGATCGCATACGGACTGCCGGGATCGTCCGGTCCCGGCGTCAGGCTGTTGTTGCGGCCCTTGCGATGCTTCCGGCCGATGGGATGAATCGGCGTGAAATACAGCGTGTCGAAACCCATGGCCTGGATGGCCGGCAAGCGCCGGATCACGTCGTCGAAGTTGCCATGCCGCGCCGGATCGCCGCTCTGCGAGCGCGGAAACAATTCATACCAGCTGGAAAAGCGCGCGGCAGCGCGATCGACGTCGATGCGCAAGGGCGGCTCCCTGCGCACCGCGAACGGCCGCGCATCGGCCAGGCGCATCGCTTCGGCGGTCGGCTCCGACAGCAGCGCGGCGATGCGCTCGCTGTCGTGCGCATTGCCGTGCGCATCGCCGTGCTCGCCGGGCTTGTCGTTTGCCTTGTTGTTCCCAGCCTTGTCGGCGGGCGCGCGTTCCTTCAGCATCTTCGCCAGCGCCTTCAAGGGCGCGGTCGCACGCGCGATGCGCTTGCGATCGGCATAGCGTGCGGCCGACTCCACCAGCAGCCGGCCCTCTTCCAGTTCCAGCGCGACATTCAATCCGGCCGTGCTCTTCTTTTCCAGTTCGTCGCGATAGGTGGCGAAGGCATCGCGCCATGCCTCGACGGTAAACAGATAACGGCCGATGCGCGTCATCGGCAGCGTCGCGCACCAGCGGTCGTTGCCGAGCGGATGCATTCGCAGCTCGTGCCAGTCGGCCTCGTCGGCCGCGCGCCACAAGAGGCTGACCGCGATCTTTTCATGGCCGTCGACGAAGACATCGGCTTCGACATGCACCACGTCGCCGAGCGTGCGCTTGACCGGAAAGCGGCCCTCGTCCACGGCGGGCGTGATCGCTTCGATCGCGATGCGCGGCGCACGCGCTGCGGCAGTGACCGGCTGATCGCCTTCCGGCAGCGGCATCAGGATCGGCGGCAGGCGCCGCGTGCTGAAGAACTGCAAGCCGGCCGGCGCAAGTTCGATCGTGTGCATGGGCGCATCGCTTGCGGGCCAGATGCGCTCATGCGGAACAAAGCCGTCGGCGCGTTCCATCAACTGGTTTTCGCTCACGGTACACGCGTGTGACACATCGGCATTGGCGAGGATCAGCAGCGCCTTGCCGCCGGTGTCGCGCCGGGACGTCACGCTGCGCATGAGCACCGCAATGCCGGAGCCTTCGCCGCTCAGCATGCGCAGCGATGCCGCGTAAAAGCTGCCCATGCCGCCAGCAATGAACTCATTCAGGCGCGCGACCTCGTCGCTGAGATCGAATGCGGGATCGAGATCCGGCGCCACGGGCAGACCGTCGCCCGGTACGCCGGCCGGCGACGTCATGCCGTACTCGAACCCCATCGGCATCAGCATGCCATTGCCGATGGCTGCGGCAAGCCCGAGCGCACGCAGATGCATACCGCGCCGCAAGACCATCTCGTCGTAGCCCGGGATGCGCGCAATCACCGGCTCGTCCGGGCTGTCCGGAAACGCGATCGGCGGCGCGACGAGATTGAGGCGCGCATATTCTTCCGTCATCCAGTGCGAGCGGAAGTCCCACCATGCCGAGGAGGAAAAGGTGGCATCGAAGCCGCAACCCGTCAGTGCCTGCAGTTGCGGCGGCGTGCAACCCGGCGTCCATGCGAGAAAGCGTGCCGCCACTTGCGAAGTCTTCACGCTGCCGATGAACTGTTGCCAGAAGGATGGCGGCACGGCGGCGACATTCATGCAGCGAAACCCGGTCACGCCCGCGTGCAGCCACGGCCGCATGCGTTGTTGCCAATAGGCGGAGACGGCTTCGGCGATGTCCTGTTGCGCCAGGCGCAGTACCTCGGCGCGCTGCGGCGGCCCGGCCCGGCGCGGATCGGGCAGGTCGTCGAACTCGCCGCTGGAAAACCATTCAGGATGGCTTTCCATGATGAAATCGTCAGTGCCGATGGCGGCGATATCGAGATCGAGCAAGAGGCGCAACTTCTTCTTCACGCACAACCTGGCCAGCGCAGCGATCGCGTCATCGGACAGATGCACGCGATCGTCACCCGGGTGACGATGCGGGGAATGCATGGGAACGAGCAGATGGTCGAATCCCATCTTCATGCATCGGTCCAGATGCTTTTCCAGTCCGGAAGCCGAACCGGCGAGCTGCGAGGGAAGGCAATAGATTCTGGGCAGGAAAAGCGTCGATGGAACAATCGTCATGAGCTGGTTCGCTAAATTGGAAAGAGGCTGCACGTCATCGTTATAGGCAAACGCCCACGTCTTTCCAAATAGAGCATCCAAACCGGCAATTTGTTCTCAGGACGATATGCAGAAATCACAAGTTTTCTGTTGCGAGCGCGCATGCCGTGCTGTCGTTCTCGCAAGTGCGTTGCTATCGAGGAACAAAAAAGCCCTGATCCAGTCTACCTTGCTTCACAATTCCTTCGGGCAACAGCAATACTGTCGTTGTGTCGGTGAGCCGCGCATGCCCATGAAATGCGGCGCGGCCTGTCGAAATGATTTCGTTTTGCGAGACAGTCAATGATCATTTATCAGGTTTACCCGCGCAGTTTTTTTGATGCGAACAACGATGGCATCGGCGATCTCAGAGGCATCGAGAAAAAGCTTTCCTACATCAAGAGCCTCGGCGTCGATGCCATCTGGATCAGTCCCTTCTTCAAATCGCCGATGAAGGACTTCGGCTACGATGTCGCCGATTACCGCGAAGTCGATCCGATCTTCGGCAGCATGAACGATTTCAAGAGCCTGCTGCACAGCGCGAGGTCGCTCGGCCTCGGCGTGATCGTCGACATGGTGATCTCGCACACCTCGGAAGAACACGCGTGGTTCGTGCAAAGCCGCGCGAAGGAAAACAACAAGGCGGACTGGTATTTGTGGGCCGATCCGAACCCGGACGGCACGCCGCCCAACAACTGGGTATCCGTGTTCGGTGGTCCCGCATGGCAATGGGATGCCGGCCGGCGCCAGTATTACTTTCACTCCTTCCTGCCGAGCCAGCCCGACCTGAACATGCACCATCCCGATGTGCAAAAGCAGGTGCTGGCCGACATGCGCTTCTGGCTGGAGATGGGCGTGTCGGGTTTTCGATTCGATGCCTGCAATCACATCTTTCAGGACCTGCAATTGCGCAGCAATCCGCCGCGCGAAGACAACAGCGGCGCACTGCATCCCTATGGTTACCAGGTGCATGTGTACGACCAGGCGCAACCGGAGATGCTGCCCTTCCTCGAAAAGGTGCGTGGCCTGCTCGATGAATACGGCGCATTCAGCCTGGCCGAAGTGGGCGGGCATGACGCGCTCAAGCTGATGGGCGAATACACCGGCGCGACGCGCCTGCATTCGGCCTACAGCTTTGCCATGATGCGCCCGGAAAGCAGCGCCGCGTATGTGCGCAATGTGATTGCGACGCTGGAGGATTCGATCAAGGTGCCGGCCTCGCCCTGCTATGCGCTGAGCAATCATGACAAGCCGCGCGTCGCGACGCGCTGGCTCAACGGCCGCGATCGCGTGCTGACCGCCAAGCAATTGCTTGCGATGCTGTTCGCGATGCGCGGCGATATCTGCCTCTATCAGGGCGAAGAACTGGGATTGCCCGAAGCGAACGTGCCCTACGAGCGCCTGCAGGACCCCTTCGGCAAGAACTTCTGGCCCAAGTTCAAGGGCCGCGACGGCTGCCGCACGCCGATGCCGTGGACCAACCACGTGCACGGCGGCTTCAGCCAGGTCGAACCGTGGCTGCCGGTGGACGAGGTGCATCGCGAACTGAACGTGGAAAGCCAGGAAGCGCGATCAGGTTCGGTGCTGAACTTCGCGCGCCAGATGATCGCGCTGCGCAACGCGCGCCCGGAATTGAGCCAGGGAACGATACGTCTGCTCGATGCGCCGGAAGGCGTGCTCGCCTTTTCACGACAGCATGAAGGACACGAACTGGTGTGCCTGTTCAACATGGACGTCATGCCGAAGCAGATGCCGGCACCGGTCTTCACCGGCACGCTGGCGGGACAATGCGTCACTACCCACAAGCAACAGGTCACACTGGGCGTGTGCGGATTCTGTTTCCTGGAGGTGGCCGGAGCACCTAGTTGATCGCCCGAAACAGCCTTGCGGAACATGGCGCTCGTCGCAATTCCCCTTTGCGGGAACCAACATTTCCATCCCTACACTCACTGTCATCCGGTGCCGCACCTGCGCGGCATCGAGGTAGAAGCCATGCGCGGTGTGCTGGATTCGGCCGAGCAATTGCCGAACTCATTGATCGATTCGCGCGCCTGCCCCGGTAGTCGCCCCCTAGCCTCGGCCCCGCCGCCCTGCGGCCGCACGGCGACACACACCGCATGACGAAATGCCGGGGTTGAAGGAACCGGCTCTTCCGCACTTCCCACATAGTTTCCATTCACCGGCTATCTCGCCGTATTGAAGCCAGTCATCCGTGTTCATGCTCCTTGGTGCATGCAGAAGGCGTGGCGCAGGCGATTGCCGTCACCTCAACCGATGAAAGGACTGTATGAAAAGGCCGAGCTTGCCTTTACAGGTTCCCTCGCCGGCGCCACGCCTTCTGGCAATTAGATTCCATAACAGGCGGACTGGCAGGAACCGGCCTTCACTACACATGTGGACGAGCTGTCGTCGGAGCGGCAACTGCAACTGCCTGCCGTGCATGCCGCGCTGGACGTCACCTCAGAATGGCAGCCTGAACACCGCAAGGTGATCGTGGGGATGCTTGCCGAAAGCGTACCGGCCATCCAGGACCATCATATGGAAGCCTTGCGTACCATTCACCTTTCCGCCCGGACCTTGCCACAAAGAGACCATGGCAAGGTGCTGAGTTCGGTGGTGAACCGGCTGGATCTCTTTCCCGAGCGTGTACGCGGTGAGGCGTCCGTCGAACTCAGGGAGCGCGTTGCGCGCCTGCGGCAGGAACAGCAGCAGTAGCCAAGGGCTGTGATGCGCACCGTACCCCGCGTACGGTATTGCAGAGACTGCCGGCGGCATGCATCCTCTCATATAGTTGCCATTTAGATAATTATTGTGTTTTAATCAACGCCTCTGAATCTTGCCCTCCGAGGTGTTCCATGTCCGACCTGTCGCACGGCGCCAGCCTGTTCTACGCGCCTTTGGCCGCGTTCACTTCCGACACCCGCCTGTACGACATCGACACGCCGCTGGGCAAGGACGCGCTGCTGGTGGAACGCTTCACCGGCAAGGAAGAACTTTCCGCATTGTACGAATTCCAGGTCGATTGCCTCTCCACCGATACGCACCTCGAACTCAAGTCCCTGCTCGGCAAACAGGCCGTGCTGCACACCCGCCTGGCCGACGGCAGCCAGTGCGCGCGCTCCGGCTATGTCTCGGCCGTCGCCCAGCTTGGCGCCGACGGCGGGCTGGCGCGCTACCGTCTGACGCTGGTCCCGTGGCTGGCGCTGGCGCAATATCAACGCCGCTCGCGCGTGTTCCAGGACATCGCGGTGCGCGATCTGATCGACGACGTGCTGGCCGCCTACCGTCCCCGCGGCAATTGGCGCTTCACCCCCGATGCCGACGCCCTGCTCGCCGGCCTGCGCCCGCGCAGCTACTGCTGCCAGTATCGCGAAACCGACTATGCTTTCCTGTCGCGCATCCTCGCCGAGGAAGGCATCGGCTTCACCTTCGAGGAAGCCGGCGACGACAGCGCCACCTCGCATCATCGCCTCGTCCTGTTCGCCGATTCCACCGCCTTCGAGGAAGACCCGGCCACGCAGGGCGGCATCCGCTTTCACCGCAACGCCGCCGTCGAGCAGGCCGACAGCATCCAGGCATTCGGCGCGCAACGCCGGCTGCAGGCGGCCACCACCACCATTGCCAGCTGGGATTACAAGGCAAAGCGTGTGACCGCCACCGCGCTGCCCACCGCGCAGCAGTTCGCCGACGAGCAGGTCGCCCGCATCGAAAGCTACGACTGGTCCGGTGCCTATGCATTCGCCGACCACGACGAAGCCGAGCACTACGCCGGCCTCCTGCGCGAAGCCGCCGACGCGCGCTTCAAGACCTGGTTCGGCCACGGTGCGGTGCGCGCATTCCGCACCGGCACCGCCTTCACCCTGACCGGCTCGCCGCTGGACCAACTGGATAGCACTGCTCCGCACCGCTTCACCCTGCTCGAGATTCGGCACGCCGGCGTCAACAATCTCCCGGCCGAAATGAAACACCCGCTCGACGCGCAGCCGGACGATGATTCCGACGGCTGGGACGGCTTGCTGCGCAGCGCCGCCGCTACCGGCTACGCCAACCGCTTCAGCGCGATTCGCGCCGACATCCGCTGGCGTCCCGCGCTCGCCGACGACACCGGACTGCGCCTCAACCCCAGGCCCACTGCGCTGGGCAGCCAAAGCGCCATCGTGGTCGGACCGGACGGCTCCTGCGCGAACGCCGGCACGGTCCATACCGACCACCTCGGCCGCATTCGCATCCGCTTCCACTGGCAACAGGAAGAAAGCAACAGCTGCTGGGTGCGCGTCCTGCAGATGGCCGCCGGACCCGGTTACGGCGCCCAGTTCATCCCGCGCATCGGCCAGGAAGTGCTCGTCAAGTTCCTCGACAACGACATCGACCGCCCCATCGTCGCCGGCGTGCTCTACAACGGCCAGGGGCAGGACGATGCCGGCGCCTTCGCGCAGGCGGGTGACCACTCGCCTGCCGCGCAGGACAACAAGATCGGCAACGGCGCCTCGCCCGCCTGGCATGGCGTCGCCGCCGACCACCGGCATGACGCTTTCCTGTCCGGCTTCAAATCGGTCGCCCTCGGCGCCGACGGCTATGGCCGACAATCCAACCAGCTCGTCTTCGACGACAGCAGCGGTCGATTGAGAACGAAATTCGCCACCGACACCGCCGCCACGCAACTGAATCTCGGCCACCTGATTCATCAAGCCGACAACTACCGCGGCAGCTTCCGGGGAACGGGCTGGGAACTGCGCACCGACGCCTACGGCGCCATTCGCGCAGGCAAAGGCATCCTGATCAGCACCTATGTCGGCAGCACACCCGACGGCCAGCCGGAACCGGCCGGCGACAACGCGCCCGGCATCGCCCTGCTCAAGCAGGCCCAGGGATTTGCCCAAACCTTCAACCAGGCGGCGGCCACACATCAGACGGTGCAATTCATCCTCGTCAAAGGCGGCGCGCTCAACGACGCAAAGTCGCAAAGTCAACTGGACGACAAGCAGGCGCCGATCGACGCGATGCTCAACAAGATCTCCGGCATGGTCGACGCGCGCGACGGCAGCATCGGCGCAAACGGCGAGCAGATTCCGCATATGCACGCACCACTCGTGGTTGTTACCGCGCAGGCAGGCATCGGCGTGGCGGCGTCGGATGGCTTGCATATCGCATCCGGCGAAGTCGCTCACCTCGCCAGCGGGCGCGACATGCAGTTGGCCGTGGGCGACACACTGACACTGCACAGCGGCCAGGCAATCGGGCTGCTGGCCGGCGCGGTGAGCGCCGGCGAAGACAACACTGGCATCAAGCTGTATGCGAGTCAGGGCGATGTGGAATTGCAGGCGCAAAGTGGCGAGATAAGGCTGGCGGCGAAGGAACTGGTGACGCTGGCGAGCGTGAGCAGCCATGTCGATTTCGCCGCCGCCAAGAGCATCACGCTGTGCACGGAGGGTGGCGCGAGCTTGACGATTGAAGGCGGGAACATCACGTTCGCCTGTCCGGGAACGATTTCGATCAAGGGGACGAGCAAGAGTTTTGCGGGGCCGGCGAGGATGAATCCGCAACTTCCCGAGTTGCCCGTCAGCGATGCGCCTCATACAAGAAAATTCGTGCTCCATGGACTGGATGGAATACCAATCGAAGACGCGCATGTCGCCGTATTCGATTCCTTCGAAAGAACTCGGATATGGTCGAGTGAGCTCGCACCAAACGGGCACTCCCGCCTTATGCCAGAGCAAAACACGCCCGACCAGTACGCCGCAGTGATCGGACTCAAGGAAAGTATCTTTCACTTCTACGACACGCATGAGGATTTCGCCGAAGACGACGATGAAGTGTTCGAAGACGAACACCATGATCGCCATGGCGAATAACCAGGAGAATCAGACATGGAAGGCCGCTACTACACCGTCAAGCGAGGTGACTCTTTATGGGGAATCGCCAAACATTTTGGCTACAGCGTCGAACAGTTGGCTGCACGCAACGGCTTGACAGGGAAACGAAAGAAATTGATCGGCATCGGCCAGAGAATCTATCTGCCGGATGGAAAACCGGAGCCGGACTTGTGGCTTGACGTAAAGATTATCGGCTTGAGCAGCAAACCCGTAAGGCACGCCAAAATTCGATTGACGCACGACGGCAAGACGTCTGAAGCGAAAACAGACGAGCAAGGCTGCCTGCACGCACTCTCCATTCAGGATCACGCCAAGGGCTTGAAAATTGAATTTGAAAACATCGAAGGAAAATGGCAATCAATCTTCGACGCGGAGATCCTTCCATTAGGAGAAAAACTCCTGCAAATCAATATCGGCACCGATTTGCTGAAAGACCGAACCGCGCGCAAAGCCGGCCCGACAATCATTCCGGATAAACGTATCGGAGCTGATATCAAACAGCAAACGCCCCAGCCTACTGCAGCAACCAAGTCGTCCCGACCTATACCGGATCTGCCTGCCGCTCCGCTAAAAATGGATTCGCGCACGGACGACGGTGTCCCCGCAACGATCGTCGCCCCATTGTTCGCGAGCGAAAACCTTTATCTCCAAAAGGGGAATGAGAAATTTCGGCAGGCAATTATTGAGTCGGCCAAACACTACCATTTCACTCCGCATGCGCTTGCCGCAATTATTCATGCTGAAGCGGCGAAGGGAGCAGGTGGAGGCTGGAAGGAAGCATCTGCCGCGGGTGGCTCTTCAGCGCGAGGGCTCGGGCAGTTCTTGCCTGCTGCCTGGTTTCAATACATCGCAAAGCCCGGAACGCTGGGCAACGCCGAGGCACTGAAACTAACCGGGGCAACCAAATTGGAAGCCGAAGCAGGCAGTCTCTATCAGGTCGCCGGCTCGAAAAAAAATGAAATCGGCGCGACGATGCGAACAACCATTCTGAGCTGGCGCGATCACGGAGGATATTCAATCGATGCGATTGGTGCATATGCACAAGACAATCTTTTCCACCTCAAGAAGCATGGCATTGATGCTACCAATTTGCCTCCCGATGAACAGGTCAAGGTTGCTTACATAATGCATCATGAAGGGCCGCGAGACGGACTGCTATACCTGCAGGGGAAACTGGGAAAAACTCAATCATCCAAACCCGATAACGTGCAAGAAAAACTCATCAGCCAATTCAGGACAAAAAAAGATGATGGAACAGCCAAAGCGAAGGCACTAGCCGACCGGTTTGGCGGCGACTATGTGAAGGCCTATTATTATTTTCTGGCGAACCATACTGAAACAATGGTTCAGACAAAGAATTTCATGCTGAAGCGTGCAGGATTTAAAGAACGCTCTGTCTACGATATCGTTCATGCCGTTACAGGCATCACTATTGAGAAACCAGTTGATAAATCCCCAGGCCTTCAAAGCACGACCAAAACAGAACCGCCCGCCTCACAAAACAAAATCGAAAAAAACGAAGAAGTTTTACCAACGCTTGGTGTAGGCGGTAACCCCTGTTGGATCGATCCGTTGGATCAATGCGCCATTCGAGTAGGCGGGTATAGCGACAGCGAAAGCAATCCGGAGAGCGCTCGTAGGAAATCATCGTTTGGTGGGCGCGGCGGAAGGCACACAGGAATTGATTTATGTGCAGTTCCTGGCACTCCTGTTAAAGCGGTTGCCAACGGCGAGATCATTTATGCTCGCCCTGGCGCAAACTACGGAAACGTAATCTTGCTGAAGGTGAACGTTAACGACCTTCCGCCGCCTCAAAAGCAATACGTCGAAAGCATTAATCCGAAAGTGCAAGACAATACTGTGTATTTCATGTATGCACACTTAAGCGAATTAAGCGTGACAATCAGCGGCAAGCAACCGGCTATCGTCAACGCGGGGAAGATCATAGGAAAGAGCGGTGACACCGGAAATGCCAAGGGGATGATTGCCGTCGGCCCCTACCGCGCCGAGAAATATGGGGCGCATCTTCATTTTGAAGCTCGTCGTAGCTCAAGCCTAAGAAAAGGTGAAGGGAAATGTTTTGATCCAAAACCATTTCTAAATCATTGCGATTAACAAACACAACTGTTTACCGAAATCATGCGCACCACTCCCAAGAAATTTTGTTTTGTTCTCGCGGCCACTGTATTGAGTGCAGCAGCCTCATTCGCTTCATCACAAAACCCTCAGCCACAAAAGGTTTACACGGAAAAAGAGCGACTCGCTGAAGAAGCAAGAATTCGCAAGGACATTGAGGAAAAACTTGATTGGCGAAACAGAACAAAAGAAACGCTTGATGACTACGACGATGCACATCGAATGTTGTATGGCACATTGAACGAGTCCATTCTGCTGCATCAAGCCACTGGCGAACGATTCGGCATCTTCGAGTCGATCAACGAGAAGACACATACCAAGAGATTGGAAATCCGTCTGCATGAAAAGAACAAGCTGACGGACCGGTTCCTCTCCGGTGCTGTGTATTGCGATACTCCGGCTATTTCAGCAGATAAAGTCACGACAAAGTTTGTTCTCTACCGGGAGGTTTGCTATCGGAATAATGTGCCGAGTCACACGCTATATCTCTTCGATTACGCCAGCCGCAACTTGTATTGGGTTTATACCAATGAAGTTACCTATTCAAGAAAGCCCACCGTCGAGTATCAAAATGGCGCATACACCATACGCTGGAATGTTAGGGTAACTGGGAGTACCAGCGACAGCCGAGTTGTTCGACATTTCAAGATCTCCAAGGACACCAACGGGGAGTGGAGCGTTAAAGATCTGCCACCGATCAATGATGAAACTGATGGCGCCACTCCCGTAGAAAAACTACCTGTCAAGAGTGCCTATGATTTACCTGCCTTCGTGACGGCGTGGGGAAAGCGCTGAAGTTGAAGGAATCATGAAGGATCTTCGTCATATACGACTTACTTCGCTCTTGGGTATTTGCTTGTTACTTCCATCCATCGCGTCGATGGAAGTCAAAATTTTTTAATGTTTCCAGATTCGCCCGCAGACGGCGCTGGTAGCTGTGGTAGTGATCGAGAATGGCGATTAGTCATCCACTACTCGTTAGATGGAGGAAAAAAATTTGACTATTTCCGTTCATGGTTTTTGAGTACCGATCTAAAAGAAGCATTTGAAAAATCCAAACACATTACGGTGACACTGAAAGGCAATCAAATGTTTTTGGGAAATGATATCTACGCATTTTCCCATGACCTACATAAGGGCATGACAGGTGCAGGAAATGTTGTTGAAGGTGGGCCAAAGCTGTACCCCACGCTAAAACACCTTCCGGCCAGGATCACATCACTTGCGACGACAACATTCGACCGAAAGAAATCACAAAGTAAGGATGACGTGCCCTTTCACTCACTGCAATTCCGGCGGAGGAATATTGCGAGGCCATCTAGGCCTTCTGCGCACAGAGTGACCTCAAGCCGCTAAGACCGTGATTTCCAGTTGGCATAAACAACACTGCTCTCTGTCGAGCAATATCGTGTCCCGCCCTGATTTCTGCTCATTATTTCTTATTAAATAAAGCGAGTACCGTCGTTGCTGACTAATGTACGCGCACCATCACGATGAATGGGATGAGCGCAATAGCGCGCGCAAGATCTTGCCCGTCTTCTTACACAGGATCGCGATAATGAAGTATTCAATGCAACGGCGATTACTGCCTTCCGTCGTCGGCTACGTGCCGCTACTGGCGGCAGTAATGTTGAATGGATGTCAGAAACAGGAGCCGGCGCCTCAATCTTCAAGCCTGAAGCGAGAGGTATTAATGGGTGTCGCGTTTCCAGGATGGCAGCCGGTAGAAGAAAAAATGCGACAGATGGTCGTGCTGCCGATGCCAAGCGATACAGGAAATGAAATTGCTCAGAAGGTGCAAGCGCGTGTAGAGCCGATCTATGTTGTCAAACTTGACGAACAGCATGCCGTCATGCTCACACACAGTCTACCTCTTGATGATAGCGGTGAACTGATGGTCTGCCATGCGTGCAGCAATTATGTAGGTGCCTACTTCTTTACCCGCGACGGAGCCGGATGGCGCATGAGTGCGCGCCAAGATAGTGCGGCACGAGTTGGGCTGGAAGGCTATCTCGGCAAGACTGAGATCGTCGAATTCGGCCGTCGAAACTACGCGTTCGCAGCCGAGTGGGCAAGCTGCTGGCAGGGAACCTGCGGCTCCTGGCTTGTGCTTCTGGGCCTTAAGCCCGACCAGGCAAAAATTCTAGCTAAAGGCATCCCCACAGCCGCTCGGAACACGGGGTCGTATCCGGCGTGCGATGAAACAACGGCGGATAAATCAAAAACCGAGACGGTCGACTCAGAACCGGAGCAAACATGTTTTGAGTTCGTAAGCACATGGAAGCCTAGCGGAGAGCGGATGACGGTGCATTTTAGAGGCATGACCTGGGGCACAGGAAAAAAACACCTTCCCGTGGTAATCGATGAAGTTGCAATCTATCGGATCGAGAACGGAAAATTTACCTTAGAAACCGGAAAAAATCCGGTGCCGAAGCTGTAACTGAGGCTTACCGGTTAATGCCGGATCCTCGACCGGGTCGATGCCAGCATGATCAAGATGACAGCGACCAATGCCGTACCCCCACCTCACTCACTCGCCACCCTATTCGCCAATAACACCACACTGTGCCCCTGCACCTCGATCGTCGGCTCTTCCACAATATGCGTCGCGGCCTCCGGTACCGCGCTATTGATCAGCAGATGCCAACGGACGTCAGACGACGGGAAGCTGAATCGAATCGGTTCAGGCCCACCGTTGATGAACATCAGCACTAGCTCCAGCTCTCCATCGACGGCGACGCCCGCCCGCCGCACCGACAGCGCGCGCGCTTCGGAGTTCTGCCATGCCTCTTCCGACAGGCCATGGCCCTGTTCGTCGAACCAGGCGATGTCCGGTACGCCAGGTGCGACTTCCTGGCCATGCAGGAAGCATCGTGACTGCAGCAGGGCGAAGCAGTGGCGCAGCTCCGCGAGGCGTCCGACGTAGGCGGTCAGCGATTGCCCCTCCGGCCTTGTCGCTGCCTTCCAGTCCACCCAGGAAATTTCATTGTCCTGGCAATAGGCATTGTTGTTGCCACCTTGCGTGCGGCCGAATTCGTCGCCGGCGAGAAGCATCGGCGTGCCTTGCGCGAACAGTAGCGTGGCCAGCATGGCGCGCTTCACCTTGTCGCGCAGTTCCCGGATTGCGGGATCGTCGCTCGCGCCTTCCGTGCCCCAGTTCGCGCTGTGGTTTTCGCTATGCCCGTCGTTGTTGTCTTCGCCGTTGGCTTCGTTGTGCTTCTGCGCATAGCTGACCAGATCCTGCAGCGTGAAGCCGTCATGCGAGGTCACGAAGTTGATGGATGCCCACGGCTTGCGGTGGCGCCGGTCGAACATGTCGGCCGAGCCGCTTAGGCGCCTGGCGAGTTCGGGCCGCTGTCCGGCGTCGCCGCGCCAGAACTGCCGGACGCAGTCGCGGAACTTGTCGTTCCATTCGGCGAAGCGCGGCGGATGGTTGCCGAGCTGATAGCCGCCGAGGCCGACGTCCCAGGGCTCGGAAATCAGCTTCAGGCGCGATAGCACGGGGTCTTGCAGAATCGCGTCGAAGAAGCCGGCGCCCGGATCGAAGCCCGTGCCTTCGCGCCCGAGCGTCGCGCCGAGGTCGAAGCGAAAACCGTCGATATGAAATGAATCGGCCCAGTAGCGCAATGAATCAAGCACCATCTGCAGCACGCGCGGATGCGAGATGTTGAGCGTGTTGCCGCAGCCGGTTTCGTCGATGTAGTAGCGTTCGTTGCCGGGCACGAGGCGGAAGTAGCTGCCGTTGTCGAGGCCGCGAAAGCAGATGGTCGGCCCCAGTTCGCTGCCGCTGGCGGTGTGGTTGTAGACCACGTCGAGAAGCACTTCGATGCCCGCCGTATGCAGGCGCCGGATCGCGAAGCGCATGTCGCGCAGTCCGCCGGTGGACAGATAGCTCGGTTCCGGCGCAAAGAAGGACAGCGGGCTGTAGCCCCAGTAATTGCGCAACCCGCGCCCCAGCAGAAATTGATCCTGCAGGAAGGCCTGCACCGGCATCAGCTCGAGGGTCGTCACGCCGAGCTTGTGCAGATGCTCGATGAAGCGCGGATTGGCCAGCGCTGTGAAGGTGCCGCGCAGATCGGCGCGCAAGTCCTCGCGCAACATCGAGATGCCGCGCACATGCGCCTCGTAGATCACGGTCTTCGACCATGGAACGACTGGCCGCCGGTCATCGCGCCAGTTGAACACGTCTTCGACCACGACCGCTTTCGGCATCGCCGCCGCGCTGTCGCGCCGATCGAAACTGAGGTCGGCACGCGAAGAACCGATGCGATAGCCGAACAGCGCGTCGGTCCAGCGCAGCGGCCCCGAGAGCAGACGCGCATAGGGATCGAGCAGCAGCTTGTGATGATTGAAGCGATAGCCGCGCTGTGGTTCGTACGGCCCGTGGGCGCGATAGCCGTAGAGCAGGCCGGGATTGGCTTCGGGCAGATAGCCATGCCAGACTTCGTCCGTGCACTCGGGCAAGGGCAACCGTGCCAGTTCCTTGCGGCCGGCCGCATCGAACACGCACAGCTCTATCTTCTCGGCACTCGCCGAGAACACCGCGAAGTTCACGCCCGCACCGTCATAACTCGCGCCGAGCGGATAGGCCTGCCCCGGCATCAGCCGGTCCGGAATTTCAAAGAACATGCATCAGGCCTCCCGGCGCTTGCGATTGCTGCCTGGACAAACTTCGAGCTGCCCGGTAATGCTATCGTTCCCG
Source organism: Noviherbaspirillum sp. (assembly GCF_035254865.1). Classification (GTDB taxonomy): domain Bacteria; phylum Pseudomonadota; class Gammaproteobacteria; order Burkholderiales; family Burkholderiaceae_D; genus Noviherbaspirillum. Next base: position 5,506 of record NZ_DATFAF010000021.1, on the reverse strand, counting down.
CGCGACTGGGATTCGGGGAAATATCAATGGTCCTGACAGACTGGTTCCGAACGACAGCCGGCAGGATTGCCCTGCGGCTTCATGCCTGGTCCGCCGGTCTTATTGGCGCCGGCCCTTGCGCGGGTCGGGCTGGCCGAACTTGATGGGCGATGCGTATTCAGGTCGCAAGCCGCGCACGCTGCTGTACACATCGCGGATGCGTGCGAGGTCGGACTCCAGATCGCCTGACAGCGCGATGTAATCCACCAGGCGCACTTCCTTCTTCTGGTAATCGATGCAGGCGATGCCGAGCGGCACGCCGGCGGTCAGGGCGATGTGATAAAAACCGCTGCGCCAGGTATCGCGGTACTTGCGCGTGCCTTCCGGCGCCAGCGCGAGCCAGTAGTGGTCAGCCTGCTTGATGCGCACCGCCAGCCGCTCGATGGCGCCGGTGGACGCGCCGCGCTCGATCGGCTCGCCGCCCCATGCGCGGAACAAGGGGCCGAGCAGCGCGCCGCACACGCCACGAAACAGAGCTTCCTTGCCGAGCCAGCGGAACGGCACGCCGACACCCCATTTCGCAAACAGGCCGATGACAAAATCCCAATTGGAGGTATGCGGATACACGATCACGACGCCGCGCGGACCGGGCAGGGGGGCGAAATTCACGCGCCAGCCAAACAGGGCCAGTGCCCGGACCGCGAAGCGTTGCAAGGAGGAGGAGACGGAGCGGACAGTCAGATAATGTTCGGCCATGGTGTTCTCGTAGCAGCCGAAATATTATGCCTGTTTACGTACGGAAATGTTTTCGTGCGACTGCCAATATTCGCCGGTGGAGAAACAGGCCTAGCGATTTTTGCCATTCTGGCTCGCGTTCGGCGGACAGGTGGCGCACCGCCACTGGTCCGACCAATTCAATCCTCACCTGTATCCGGCCCGAGGCGGCTGCGCACGTAATCGATATGGGCCTGCATGGCCGTGCGCGCCTCCTCCGGCCGGCGCGCGCAGATGGCGTCGCACACGCTGCGATGCTGCTGCAATAACTGCTCGGGGACGGATACTTCGAGCTCGCGCAGGCCGGCGACGTTGAGGGTGATGTGTTCGCGCAGCATGCTCATGATGCTGCTGTGCAGGTGCAGGAACATGCTGTTGTGCGAGGCGAGCGCGATCGCGTCATGCAGCCTGACGTCGATGCTGGATTCGGTCTCCTTGTCGTCGCTGCTGCGGGCTTGTTCCAGCGCCTGCATCAGGCCGCTGATGCGGTCGATGTCTTCGGCGCTACCGCGTAAAGCGGCGAAGTAAGCGGTCGCTCCTTCCAGTACGCGGCGGAATTCGAGCATGTCTTCCCGCACGGCTGGATGATCGGTAATCAGTTGTCCCCACGGCGAAGCAATACCGGTGCGAAGCTGGTCCGACACGAATACGCCGGCGCCGCGCCGGCTGCGTACCAGGCCGCGCGCCGCGAGTCGCTGGATGGCCTCGCGCACGGTGTTGCGGGACACGCCGTAGCGCTCCGCCATTTCCCGTTCCGAGGGAAGCCGTGCATTGGCCGGAAAGCTGCCGTCCAGCATCGCCGCCTCCAGTCGGCGCATCACTTCCTCTACCCGTCCGCTCGCCTGCCCGCTGCCCATTGCCTTCTCCAATACCTCTTGTTCGCCGGCTGGTCCGACCAATTTGTGTGAGTCGGCTGCCTGCTGGGATTATGCGGGCACAACAAGAAATACGCAAAGACACGCCTCGCTCGACGCCCCGCATCGAGGCTCACAGGAGACGATTCACGCAACACCACCATTCCCGCTGCGCCTTGCCGCCCGGTTCACCCGCCGTGCCGACGCGATCGTCGGCGGAGACCATTCGAACAAGTACCCGCGCAAGGACGCCGCACGCACCGATTCATTGATTGATTTGCTGGAGGAGAGCTTCATGGTTTGGCAACAGGTTTACGACCCATTTGGGAACATGGTCATTTCGACCATGCTGGCGGCGATACCGGTAGTGGTGATGCTGGTGTCGCTGGGTTTTCTGCACATCAAGGCGCATCTGGCCGCTGGTCTCGGCCTGCTGGCGGCATTGATCGTTGCCGTATTTGCGTACGGCATGCCGGCCGCGATGGCAGGCAAGGCAGCCCTGCTCGGCGGCTTCACCGGCCTGCTGCCGATCGGCTGGATCGTGCTCAACATCATCTTCCTGCAGCAGTTGTCGGAACAGAACGGCAGCTTCAAGGTCCTGCAATCCTCGCTGTCGGGCATCACCGATGACCGCCGCCTGCAACTGCTGCTCATCGCCTTCTGCTTCGGCGCGTTCTTCGAAGGCGCGGCCGGTTTCGGCACGCCGGTCGCCGTCACGGCCGGCATCCTGATCGGACTCGGCTTCTCGCCGCTCGCCGCCTCGGGCCTGAGCCTGATCGCCAATACCGCGCCGGTGGCCTTCGGGGCGCTGGGTACGCCGGTCATCACGCTGGCCAAGGTGCACGGCTACGACCTGATGGATGTCACCGCGATGATCGGACGCCAGCTGCCGTTCTTCTCGCTGCTGGTGCCGTTCTGGCTGATCTGGGCGTTTGCCGGCCGCAAGGCGATGATGGAGATCTGGCCGGCGCTGCTGGTCACCGGCCTGTCGTTCGCGATTCCGCAGTACCTGGTGTCCAACTTCATCGGGCCGGAACTGGTCGACATCATTGCGGCGATCGTGTCGATGGTGTCGCTGATCCTGTTCCTGCGCGTCTGGCAGCCCAAGAAAATCTGGCTCTCGCCCAACCTGAAGGGCCATGAGGACGACGGCGGCCACGTGTCTGTACCTGTACCCGAGCCGGTCCAGCACTACTCGCGCGCCGAACTGGTTCGCGCATGGACGCCGTGGGCCATCCTGACCGCCTTCGTGTTCGTCTGGGGTCTGCCCCCGGTGAAGGCCTTCCTGGACAAGCTGTTCGTCGCCAAGTTTCCCATTGAAGGCCTGCACAATCTGATCATGAAGATGCCGCCGGTGGTGCCGAAGGCGCATCCGGAAGCCGCGGTGTATGTGCTCAACCTGCTGTCCGCAACCGGCACCGGCATCCTGCTGGCCGCCATCGTCGGCGCGCTGGTCATGAAATACAAGCCAACCGAGATCGTACGCACTTTCGGGCGCACCTTCTGGCTGGTGCGCTATTCGCTGATCACCATCGTGCTAATGCTGGCGCTGGGCACGCTGACGCGCTTCTCCGGCACCGACACCACGCTCGGCCTGGCGTTCGCCAACAGCGGCGTGCTGTATCCGTTCTTCGGCACCCTGATGGGATGGCTGGGCGTGAGCATGACCGGTTCCGATACCGCATCGAATGTCCTCTTTGGCGGCATGCAGCGCGTGGCAGCCGAGCAGCTCGGCCTGTCGCCCAACCTGATGGGTGCGGCCAACAGCTCCGGCGGCGTGATGGGCAAGATGATCGATGCGCAATCCATCGTCGTAGCGTCCACCGCCACCCGCTGGTTCAACCACGAAGGCGACATCCTGCGCTATGTGTTCTTCCACTCGATCGCACTCGCCGCCCTGGTCGGCCTGTTCGTGACCCTGCAGGCCTATGTCTGGCCTTTCAGCGCCATGGTCAAATAAACAAGGAGAAAAAATGAGTAAACGTATTTTTGCCGCCATCGACGACAGCAGCACCTCGCAAAAGGCACTCGATGAAGCGGTTCGCCTGGCCAAGGCGCTGGGCGCGGAGCTGTGCATTGCGACGGCCATCGACGAAGGCCCGTTGATGCAGCACGGGATGGGAATCGGCACCTTTGTCGACATCGACAAGATGAAGCTGGAAATGCGCCAGGCCAGCATGGCACTGCTCGAGCAGGCGGTCGCCAGCGCGGCGGCGGCGGGTTGCCGGGCCGAGCACATGCTGATCGAACCGGATCAGCGCCGGATCGCGGAAATGATCGCCGATGCAGCCGGTCAGTGGAACGCCGACCTGGTCGTCGTCGGCACGCACGGCCGGCGCGGCTTCGAACGCATGCTGGTCGGCAGCGTGGCGGAGAACCTGGTTCGCATCGCCACCACATCGCTGATGCTCGTCCGGGAGAAATGAGGCAGGCGGAAGCAGGGTGGGTCGCGCATTAGTGTATGCGGGATGAACTTCCGGATGAGGATAGATTCGAGTCCGGCAACTAATCGTGCTTTGTCCCCCAATACACACTCGACAACGGGGCGCCAATGTTTCGGCAGGGTTCTCAGTATATGTGCCGCCGAAGAAAAAACGGGATCGCATCGACGATCCCGTTTTTTACAGCATATCTCCTGCAAAGTTCTCGCTTTCCATTCGCACTTTCTCACGGACTTCTACATGTCGACTGCCACGATGTCGGAAGCCGTCAGTGCTTTCTGCCCCGTGAGCGTGAGGATTTGTACCGCGGCATAAGCTGTATCAGCCCCGTCGCGATCGAAATACAGCGCGCCCGTGGTCGTGTTGTAAAGGAATTCCGGTGCGGTTCCGGTCGCCATCGGTGTCGTGGAGCCTGACAGCAGCGCGATCGCACTCACGACGGTCATTCCAAAGTTACCAGCCACAATCTGGACTTTGTCTGTCCCCGATGTGAAGTCTGAAATGCTGTCAACGCCTTGATCAGGACTGACAAACCTGAAGATGTCGTTACCCGCGCCGCCAGACAAGGTATCGTTACCTGCACCTCCCTCAAGTGTGTCGTTCCCGCCATCGCCAGTCAGATAATCATTGTCCGCGCCGCCGCTGAGCACGTCGTCGCCGTTCAGTCCGTACATGGTGTCAGCGCCACCCTGGCCATACATTACATCGGCACTGATGGTTCCGCTCACGACTTCCCCTGCCGCTGTCCCGGCAAATGCCTTGGCCGTGATGGTGGCAAGATCCCAAATCGTACCGTCATCGAACCTGACTTGCTGCAGCGGGCTGTAGGGATTGCCCGGATTGCTGTCGCCAAAGAAGTAGCTGGCTTTCACCGTATCCGTCGTGCCTCCGATGCTCAGTATCAGGTCGTTGCCCGAGCGGGCCGCATACACCTCCGACGGCAGCACCCCACTCTTGAACTGCAACACATTGAGCTTGGCGGCGGAGATGTCATAGTCGCCGTTGATGGAGTCCTGGCCATCGCCTTTGCCAAACAGGTAGGTGTTGTTGCCGGCGTTGCCGCTCATCATGTCGTTGCCGGCACCGCCGTCCAGAGTGTCGTTGCCGTTGCCGCCCCACAGTGCATCGTTGCCGTCTCCACCGTATAGGGTGTCGTTGCCGTTCTCGCCCTGAATGGCGTCGTTGCCCGTGCCACCGCTGACCACATCGTTGCCGTCGCGGCCATACAGATTGTCTGCACCGGCTTGGCCATTGATGACATCATCAGCAACGGTTCCGGTGATGTTGTCGACAGCGTCTGTTCCTGCAAACACCTTCGCTGCGATTGCTGCCACATCCCAGCTCGTCCCATCCGCAAACACCACTTGCTGGATCGGGTTGTTCGGATTGCCGAGCGTGTCGCTGTAGAAGAAGCCGCCGATGGTGATCTTGTCCGTGGTGCCGGCAATGCTCAATACC
>NZ_DATFAF010000020.1:0-14810 GCF_035254865.1 Noviherbaspirillum sp. | reverse complement strand
CCGTTGATGGCGATATTCGCGCCGGTGAGGAAAGCCGCTTCGTCGGATGCCAGATAGGCAACCAGGCCCGCCACTTCCTCCGGCTTGCCGAGACGGCCCATCGGGATTTGCGGGATGATTTTGCTGTCGAGCACTTCCTTGGGGATGGCCATCACCATCTTGGTGCCGATATAGCCCGGCGAGATGGTGTTGACCGTGACGCCCTTGCGCGCGACTTCCAGTGCCAGCGCCTTGGTGAAGCCGTGCATGCCGGCTTTCGCTGCCGAGTAGTTGGTCTGGCCGAACGCGCCCTTCTGGCCGTTGACGGAAGAAATGTTGATGATGCGGCCCCAGCCGCGGTCCGCCATGCCGTCGCAGACCGGCTTGGTCATGTTGAAGACGGAATCGAGGTTGGTCCTGATCACCGCATCCCAATTGACCTTATCCATCTTCTTGAACGTCATGTCGCGCGTGATGCCGGCATTATTGACCAGCACATCGACCGGGCCGATTTCCTCGGTGATTTTCGTGATGCACGCCCGCGCCGAATCAAAGTCCGCGACGTCGCACGGATATGCACGGAAATTGAAACCCTGCTGCGCCATCGAGCTCAGCCACTCCGCGGCCTTGGTGTTGCCGGGTGAATGGGTAGTGACAACCTGGTAGCCGAGCGCAGCCATCTTGATACAGATTGCTTCGCCAAGACCCCCCATACCGCCTGTGACCAATGCGACTCTTGCCATGTTCGTTTCTCTCTATGTCGAATGCGATGAAAAAACTGCCAACCATCGGGGAAACGGCATGCCAGAAGCGCTTCGGACGACGTCGCCGAATGCTGCCCACGAACCGTGCGCATCTCCCCTTTTTGCGCCGTGTCGCTTAACGCTCCACAGCCAATGCAACACCCATGCCACCGCCTATGCACAGGCTGGCAAGGCCGCGCTTGACGTCGCGGCGAATCATTTCGTGCAGCAGCGTGACGAGGATGCGGCAGCCCGATGCGCCGATCGGGTGGCCGATCGCGATGGCGCCGCCGTTCACGTTGATCTTGCTGGTATCCCAGCCCATTTCCTTGTTGACGGCAAGCGCCTGCGCGGCGAACGCCTCGTTGATTTCCATGAGTTCGAGGTCCTGGTGCGTCCAGCCGGCCTTCTTCAGGCACAGCTGCGTAGCCGGAACCGGGCCCATGCCCATGATGCTCGGATCGACGCCGGCGGAGGAATACGCCTTGATGCGCGCCATCGGCTTCAGGCCAAGCTCGTCGGCCTTCCTGGCCGACATCATGATGACGGCCGCTGCGCCGTCGTTGATGCCGGACGCGTTGCCGGCGGTGACGGTGCCGTCCTTGGCAAAGGCGGGACGCAGGCTGGCCAGCGAATCGAGCGTGACGCCCGGCTTGATGAATTCATCGGTGTCGAAGGTGACCGTGCCCTTTTTCGAGGCAATCTCGAAGGGAATGATTTCATCCTTGAACTTGCCGGCCTTCTGCGCGGCTTCCGCCTTGTTCTGCGAGGCGACGGAAAACTCATCCTGTTCCTGGCGCGAGATGCCGTACTTCTTCGCGACGTTCTCGGCGGTGATGCCCATGTGGTACTGGTTGTAGACGTCCCACAAGCCGTCGACGATCATGGTGTCGACCAGCTTGGCGTCGCCCATGCGGAAGCCGTCGCGCGAACCGTTCAGCACGTGCGGCGACGCGCTCATGTTTTCCTGGCCGCCGGCGATGACGATTTCCGCGTCGCCACTCTTGATCGCCTGTGCCGCGAGGTGCGTTGCGCGCAGGCCGCTGCCGCACACCATATTGATCGTCATGCCCGGGACCATGTCAGGGAGACCGGCGCGGATTACCGCCTGCCGCGCAGGGTTCTGGCCCACGCCAGCGGTCAGGACCTGTCCCATGATCACCTCGCTCACCTGATCCGGAGCGATGCCGGTCTTTGCGAGCAGAGTCTTGATCACATGGGCACCGAGGTCCGAGGCAGCGATCTTGGCCAGGCTGCCGCCGAATTTCCCGACGGCGGTGCGGCCTGCGGCGACGATTACGACATCATTCATTTCAATCTCCCTCAAAACGACAAACAATACGGTGGCGATTCCAGCGGCGACTTCGCCGGGCGCCTCGCGGCGAGCACTGGAACCGTGAAAAAATTAGCTTTCTATCATAACGTTCGACACTGTCATCACGTTTGATCTGACGCAATCGCGGCGGCGAGATAAAAGTACGAACGTACGTACACACCAAGCCAGGCGCGCCGTCGCACCCTGTGCGCACTATAGCAAGATTCAACGCGGCATCCGAAAATCATGCCGGTGGAACGACGAGAATATGCCCGTGCAAAATGACGGGAGCATGAATGAGATGAAGAATGTTGGATGCGCGGCGTGTGGTCAGCACTCTTGCAAATGTTCGCTGTCATGCAGGCGTGCAGGTGCGAGTTGCGGACGCGCCGGTGTCGATGATGGCAATGCGATGACGGCATTCGGCGCAGGTACAGCGTTCTCCACCTTGAAGATCGCGACCGCCTTGCCGAGCGTCATTGCCTGGTCCTGCATGCTGTGCGCAGCAGCAGCGGCCTGCTCGACGAGTGCGGCATTCTGCTGCGTCATTTCATCCATCTTCGCAATCGACCGGCTGACCTCTTCGATGTCTGCGCTTTGCTCCGCGCTCGCGGCGGTGATCTCGCGCATGATATTGGCGACGTGCATCACGGACTTCACGATGTCATCCATGGTCTTGCCGGCCTGATCGACCAGCTTGCCGCCGGCATCGACTTTCTCGACCGAATCGTGGATCAGGTCCTTGATCTCCTTCGCCGCGCTCGCGGAGCGCTGGGCAAGATTGCGCACTTCCGTGGCAACCACGGCAAATCCCCTGCCCTGCTCGCCGGCACGCGCCGCTTCCACAGCGGCATTGAGCGCCAATATGTTGGTCTGGAAAGCGATACCATCGATCACGCCGATGATGTCGACGATCCTGCGCGAGCTGCCCTTGATTGATCCCATCGTGCCGACGACTTCACCGACCACTTCGCCGCCTTTCACCGCGACTTCGGATGCGGATACCACGAGACTATTCGCCTCTTTCGCATGCGCCGCATTCTGCTTAACTGCTGCGGTCAGTTGCGCCATGGAGTCGGCCGTTTCCTGCAAGGCGCCTGCCTGCGTTTCGGTGCGTGAGGAAAGATCAGCATTGCCTGCGGCGATGTCGCGCGATGCGACGGTGATCGAATCGATGCTGAGGCGCACGTCGCGCACGATCCTGTGCAAGCCGTCGTTCATGTCGCGCAGAGCGAGCAGCAGCTGGCTGACCTCATCCTTGCCGGAGACAGGGACTTGCGCTGCCAGCTCGCCGGCGGCGACGCGTCGCGCGACCTGCACCGCGTCATGCAAGGGAGAAGTGATGCTGCGCGTCGTCGCCCAGGCGAGAACGCCGCCCGCTGCCAGTGCGATCGCGCCAATGGCAAACAGCACGTTCATCAACTGCTTGCCGGATTCCACCGTGGCATCGAGCACATGATGCGCGGCGGCCTGCTGGATGTCGACCAGCTGATTGATGTCGGCCAGCGCCTGCTGGTTGAGCGGATCGATACGGCTTGCGATCAGCTTGATGGCATCTTCGCTGTTGAATGCGCCGATCAGGCGGATGGCTTCCTTGAAGGGCACGTCGGTTTCCACATCGAGCCGCGCGATGTCGGCGAGGAGTTTCTTTTCCGTTTCGGTCAGTCCCAGCGCAATCAGCCTGTCGCGCGCTTCGGCGAAGCGCTTGCGCAGCGTCTTGACCTTTTCCTCTTCGCGCTGCATGGCCGTGATGTCGGATTGCAGGCCGATATTGCGCATTGCAATGCCGCCCTCCAGCAAGGCACTCTTGATGCTTCCCGCCAGACTGCTCTTGGCATTGCTGACTTCCAGTCCGGCGATCATCGCTTCACGGTTGCGCGTGCTGATCAGGTTGTCGGCGGCGAGCACCACGATCAGCATCGCGAGCATGATGCCAAAGCCGATGGCGAGCCGGGTGCCGATGCGCAAGCTGCGAAAGTTCATGATTTCTCTCCCGGAACCCGAGGAAGGCTGCCGTGCAATGAGTGTTGACGGTTAGCAGGCTGTTGGAAACCGTATGCGTGCGCACTGTAACAGCACTATGCCAATACAAAGCACCGAATATTTGCGAGAGAGCCAATCAATGTTCGGCAGGCGACAAGGGGGTCAATCAGGACGGCCGCATCCGCGCAAGGCGGGGCAGCGTTCGGGAATGGCGAGGGGGACGAAGGTATTCGTCAGGTGCGTTTCAGGCGGTCGACCAGGTCGAGCAGGCGCGGCTTGACTTCGTTGAGCAGGAATTCCTTCGAAATCGTGAAGGCCGGGCCGCCGCAGTTGATACTGAGGATGGACGATCCGTTGGCGGGACGGAAGGCGACCGCGATTGCGTTCACGTCCGGCTGCCAGTCGCCGAACGAAGTGCAGCAACCGATGGTCTTGTATTCCTCCAGCGAACGCATGACGCCTTCGCGAATGGCGGGCCACTTGGTCTCGTCGAATTCGCGTGCGCGTTCGAGGATCTCATTGCGTTCCGCGCTGGACGTTTCCGCCAAGTAGGCGCGGCCCATGGCGGTCAGCGCGATCGGGATGCGCGCGCCGACATCGAGACGCAGCGTCAGCGCAGCCTGGCTGCGGCAGTTTTCCACGTAGATCATGCTGAGGCGGTCGCGCATGCCCATGGACACCGTGGCGTGCGAAAAATCGGCCAGCTCCTGCATATAGGGTCGCGCGAACTGACGGATGTCGAGCTTGGACAGCATCGCGCTGCCGAGCGCGAGGCTGGCGGTGCCGAGGCGGTATTTGCCGATCTCGTCGACGTATTGCAGGTAACCCAGCTTGGTCAGGGTGTAGGTCAGGCGCGAAACGGTCGATTTCGGCAGCTTGGTGCGCTCGGCCAGTTCTTGGTTGCCGAGCAGCTTTTCACCCGAACGGAAGGACGACAGCACGTCCAGCCCGCGCGCGAGCGCGGTGACGAAGTGCCTGTCCTCCTTGGCATTGGATTTCTTCTCGGCCGGCACGTGATTTTCGCTCGATTGTTCCGCCATGGCTGTCTGGTCTTCCGGTGCGACCTCGTCCGCTGCGACAAGGAAATTCAAGGGCTGTTTCAAGAGCTGTTTATCGAATTGCTGCGGCATTATCCTAGCCTTCGAGCGCAAAGTACAGATCATGCAATTTTGCCACGTCGACTTCCGACGCCGGCTTGTCCATCACCACGCGCCCGCTGCGCATCATGTAGACGCGGTCGGCCAGCTTCAGCGCCATGTGCGTATTCTGCTCGACCAGGACAATGGTCACGCCTTCCTGTTTGAGCCTGGCGAGGATGTTGAAGATTTCCTGCACGATCACCGGCGCCAGGCCGAGCGAAGGTTCGTCGATCAGCAAGACGCGCGGTTCGGCCATCATGCCGCGCGCCATCGCGACCATCTGGGCTTCGCCGCCCGAGAGCGAGCCGGCAAGCTGCTTGCGGCGCTCCTTCAGGCGAGGGAACAGCGCATAGGCGCGCTCGATGTTGTTCGACATCGAGGCCCGCTTCTGCTTCGGGAAGGCGCCCATGATCAGGTTTTCCTCGACGCTCATGTCGCGGAACACGAGGCGGCCTTCGGGCACCAGCACCACGCCCTGGTCCGCCATGTCCCAGGTGCGATGCTGCGCCAGCGAGGCGCCGCGCAAGGTGATGTCGCCCTGGCTCGGCGTCACCAGGCCCATGATGGTTTTCAGCAGCGTCGATTTGCCGGCACCGTTGGGGCCGACGATGGACGTCAGCTGCTTCTCGGCGAAGGACAGGTTGACGTCCCACAGCACGTTGATGGCGCCGTAACCGGCGCGCAGGTTGCGGATCTCAAGCATGGGCGTCTCCTGTATAGCTCTTGATGACTTCGGGGTCGCGGAATACGGCGTCCGGCGCGCCGTCGGCGATCACCTTGCCGAAATTGAGCACCACCACCCGGTCGCACAGCGTCGAGACGGTTTCGATGTCGTGTTCGATGATCAGGATGCCGATCTTAAATTTCTTGTGCAGGTCTTCCAGCTTGGCGGTGAAATAACGCTTGCCGGTGGTTTCCAGGCCGGCCAGCACTTCATCCAGCAAAAGCAGTTTCGGCTCCGTTGCCAGCGCTTTCGCCACTTCCAGGCGCTTGAGTTCCTGCAGCGCGAGGTTGGTGGCGGCATCGCGTTCGGCTTGGGCCGACAGATCCATGAATTCCAGGATTTCGTCGATGCGCTTTTGGTCCACCTTGCCGTTGCCGAAGCGTTGCGCGACGATCAGGTTTTCGCGCACGGTCAGTTCGTGCATGGGCTGCGGAATCTGGAAGGTGCGTCCGATACCGATGCGCGCACGGGTGTGCAGCGGCTTCCCGCTGATTTCAGTCCCGTCGAAAGAGACGCTGCCGGAAGTCGGTTTGACCAGGCCGGAAATGGCATTGAACAAGGTTGTCTTGCCGGCGCCGTTGGGGCCGACCAGGCCGACCACCTGATCCGAGCCCATGGAGAAGCTCACATCCTTCAGCGCGACGAGGCCGCCGAACTGAATCGTGATCTTATCGAGCTTAAGCATGCTGGCCTCCCGTATTGCGTTTCTTGAATACCGTGAGCAGGCCGTCGGGTGCGAACAGGATCATTGCGGCAAGCACGATGCCCAGCACGATCTGGTGACCGGAGGACAGGACCGCCTTGAAGAACAACTGGTCGACCAGGTAGATCACGATCGCGCCGACCATCGGGCCGGTGATGGTGCGGTAGCCGCCGAAGATCGCGGCGACGATGGGCAGCACGCTCCAGGAACTGTTGAAGGCGTAGTCCGGTTCAAGGAAGTTGATGATGTGCGCGTTGAAGGCGCCGATGATGCCGGTCATGAAGGCCGACAGCAGCAGCATCCAGGACTTCAGCAACACGCTGTTGACGCCCACCACGCGGGTCGCGTCCTCGCTGTCGTGCATGGCGCGCAAGGCAATGCCGTAATGGCTCTTGCGCACCCAGGCGTACACCACGCAGAACAGCAGCACGATGGTCAGGCCCAGCAGGTAGGGACCAAGGCCGGTCAGAAAATCGGCCTGCACCAGGCTCGGCAACCCCGGAATCGACGAGATGCCGGCCGAGCCGCCGGTGAGCGACGTGAACTCGGTGGCGAGGATCTTGAAGATGTGGGCATAGGCAAGAATCGCCAGCGCGAAATACGGCCCGGACAGGCGCAGCGCGGGCAGCATGGCCAGCGATGCAATCGATGCAACCACGCCGCCGGCCGGAATCGCCAGCAGCACCGGAAATCCCGCCTTCATAGTGAGCAGGGCCGAGGCATACGCGCCCATGCCGAAGAAGGCCGCATGGCCGAAGCTGACCATGCCGCCGAGATTGCCGAGCAAGGCCCAGGGCACCGCGACGCCGGCCACGATGAGCGAGGACACCGTCAGGCTGAGGATATAGCTGTTGTCCTTCAGGAAGAACGGCACGACCAGATAGAGCAGAGCGATCGCCACCCAGATGAGTTTTTTCACTGATTTTTCCATTGCTTTATCCCCGCCGCTTCTTGGCGCCGAACAAGCCGTTCGGCATGATGAACAATACGATCAGGAACAGCAGCATGCCCGCCAGTTCCTGCAGTGCGGAGCTGAACAGCGTGACCGTCATCGCTTCCGTGATGCCGAGCAGGAAGGCGGCCAGCACCACGCCCGGCACCGAGCCGACCCCGGCCAGCACCGTGATGATGAAGGCCTTGACCGTCAGCGAGTGTCCGAGCGGCGGCGAAATCACGCTGCTCGAATAGATGGCGATGCCGGCAATCGTCGCCAGCACGCCGGCCACGAGGAAGGACGCCAGTTCGACCTTGGATGGATTGATGCCCATCAGCTTGGCCGCGTCGCGGTTGGATGACACGGCGCGCACCGCGCGGCCGTACCAGCTGCGCGACAGCCACCAGCCGAGTACGGCGGCCACGCCGATGCTGACGAGGAAGAACAGCAGCTCGCTGAACATGCTGTACAGGCTGCCGATCTGCACCGCGTCCTGCATCGTCGCGTTGCCGGTGGAGCGGATGTCGCTCGACCAGAACAGCAGGACGGCATTGGTGAGGATCATGCCGAGCGCGAAGGTCAGCATGAGCGAATTCAGTTCGCGGTTGCGCTTGATGCGCGATACCAGGAAGTAGACGACGGCGGAACAGGCGCACACGATCACCAGCGCCAGCGGCAGCGACAGCATCGGATTGACGCCGAAGCGGCTTTCCACCGTATAGGCGATATAGGCGGCCAGCAGGACCAGTTCGCCATGCGCCAGATTGATGATGCGCATGGTGCCGAAGGCGAGCGTCAGGCCAAGCGCAATGAGCGCATAGACGCCGCCGACCAGCATGCCGGAGTAGAGGGATTGCAGGATGAGTTCGGACATGATTTGTCTGGAAAACGGTTTGGGTCCGGCGCGCAGGCGTTCAATGCAGCATGCGCCGGTCACGCGTCGCGCGAGCATCCCCTCTCCATGGAGCAAGCGGGATGCGCGCGATGTGAATCAGGTGTGTGCCCAGGCAGGTGCTTGATTCAGCACGCCTGACCGATTTACCAAGGTACTGCCGGATACTTCAGCGGACCGGTGGCCTGATATGCCGGCGACACGATTGCGATCTTGCCGTTCTGATGCTGGCCCATGCGATGCTGGAAGTTGGGGTTGTCGCCGGCGGCATTGAAGGTCACCTTGCCGATCAGCGTCTCGCGATTCGTCTTGCGCAATTCATCCGACAAGCCGCCCTTCTTCAGACTGCCATTGTCGGCAGCACGCGCGATGGCCTCGAACAGCAGGGACGCCTTGACATAGCCGAACTGCGCCAGGTAATCGACGTCCTTGTTGAACATCTTCTTGTAGGTGTCGGCGAACTGCTTGCCTTCAGGCGTCTTGTATTCGACCGGGAACGGCAGCAGCGCCGTGCCGATCACGTTCGGCATCAGGTCGGGGAAGTCGGATGCCATCTTGGAGGTGGCCAGCGACCAGACACCGACGACCGATTTCACTTCCGGCTTGAGCACCTTGGCGGCGCGGATGATGCCGACGTAGTCGTTTTCATAAGCGCTCATCAGGAGCACGTCCGGCTTGTCCTGCAGCTTGATCTTGTTGATGATCGGCTTGAAGTCGGTGATGGCCGGATCGAACGCGTGCGTGGTGACCTTGAAGCCTTTGCCGCCGAGATCCTTTTCGATGCTCTTGGCCAGGTCGGTGGTCGCTTCCTTGGTGGAGTAGACGATGGACACTGATTTCGCCTTCATTTCCTGGAGCAGGTTTTCGATGGCAATTTCGTAGCCGCGCGTATTGTTGATGCGGAAGAAGGTTTTGTAGCCGCGCTTGGTCAGGTCGTCGTTGACGCCGCCTGCAGTGATATAGGTCAGGTTGTGACGGTTGGAGGCGTCCGATGCCGGTCCGATGATGTTGGAGCCATAGCCGCCGATCACGGCGACCACGCCTTCCGAGGCGAGCTTCTCGACGGCGGCGACCGCTTTGGCCGGTGCCGACTCATCGTCGATGGTGACCATCTTGATGGTGTGCTTGCCGTTGCTCTTGTTGAAGATCTCGACGGCGGCCGCGATGCCTTCGTTGAAGCCTGCGCCGGAACGTGCCAGCGTGCCGGTCAGCGGCATGTGCGCGCCGACCTTGAATTCTTCTGCGCTTGCAGTCGCGACGAGCATGGCGGCGCTGATGGCGACGCCTAGTTTGGCGACACTGCTTAATTGAAATTTCATGTCTCTTCCTCTCGTGTGAAAAACGCTTGTTTCAGGAATGCTGACGCCCGGCGGACGGGCGTTGTACAGCGAGTTGCTGCAACTCTTTCTTCAGAACCTTGCCGGTCGCAGCGGCCGGCAAGTGATCGAGAACGACGATCTCCGAAGGAATCTTGTAGGGGGAAAGATTGGCTTTCAGGTGCGCGCGCAACGCATCGAGCGTGAACGACCCGGTCTGCGAAATTTCGATGAAAGCGACGACTTCTTCGTTGCCTTCGACCTCGCGTCCGACCACCGCCGATTGCACGACATCGGGATGGGCGTTGAGCACCTGCTCGACTTCGACCGGGTAGACGTTGAAACCGGAACGGATGATCAATTCCTTGCTGCGGCCGGCGATGGTAATCGCGCCGTCCGCTTCACGGCGCGCGAGATCGCCCGTGCGCAACCAGCCTTCCGGCGTCACGGTCTGCGCGGTCAGTTCCGGCGCGCGGTAGTAGCCCTTCATCACATTCGGTCCGCGCACCCACAGCTCGCCGACGCCCTCTTCGCTTTGCTCGGCGGCGTGCATCCGGATTTCGATGCCGGGGATGGCCGGACCGACCGAGCAATCGCTGCGAGGATCGTCCAGCCGGGTCTGGCAGATGGAGGGCGAGGCCTCGGTCATGCCGTAGCCGTTATGCAGCGTGATGCCGAAGGTTTTTTCAAACGCCTGCTTGAGCGCCAGGGTCAGCGGCGCGCCGCCGGACTGGGCAACACGCAAATGCGGCGCGTGCAGAGGCGTCCCGGTGTTTTCGCTCCATTCCAGCAGCTTGGCATACATGGCCGGCGCGCCGTGCATCACCGTGATGCCCTGCTCCGCCAGTGCCGCTGCAAGCGCTTCCGGTTGGTAGCGCGCGACCAGTCGCAATGCCGAGCCACCGATCAATGCGGCGACCAGCAGCGATGACAGTCCGTAGACATGCGACAGCGGCAGCACGCCGTAGATGACGTCGCTGGGAACGATGCGGCGCATCCGGCAACTGTTGGCGCCGACAAACAAAAGGTTGGCGTGGGAGAGCATCACCGCCTTGGGCGCGCCGGTCGTGCCGGAGGTATACACCATGGCCGCAACCTGATCGGCGGCTGCCTGTTGCACGGGTTCGGGAATGGCTTGCTCGTTCAGAGGACCAAGCAGAAGACTCCCGATGGCGGGCCAGTCGACCGCCTGCGCGCCGCGCTGCTCGCCGTGCGCCTTGGCCTGCGGCGAAACGCTACTGAAATACAAGGCGCGACGGGCGCCGGAATGGGACAGGAAGTTGTCGATTTCACGCGCGGAGAGGCGCGCATTGACGGTCGCGGACCACGCATCGAGCCGGCTGACGGCCAGGATGCACACGGCAAGCGCCACGCAGTTTTCCCCGACCAGCAAGACCCTGTCGCCCGGGCGCACGCCGGCGTCGCGCAGACGCTCCGCCGCCGCTTCGACCGCTCCACCCAGGGCGCCGTAGGTAATCGCGGACCGATCATCAATCAGCGCCAGCTTGTCGGCGCAGGTTTCGGTCCAGGGTGCAAACGCTTCGTGAATGCGGCGGGGCGTAGCAGCCGGTTGCACTGCTTGGATCATTCCGTCTCCTTGTCTTATTTGCAAAGTGCCTCGATCGGGGCGGGCTTGCGCATGTCCGGCGACGGACGCAAACGGCGTACCGGTTTCAGGCCGACCCCGAAATGTTTCCAAAGGTACTTCAGGGTGCAGATACTGGCATATTCAAAATGGAATTGCAACGATTTTTGCAGAATATGATGCTGCACTGCAGAACAATTATGAAAAATGCAAAATGTGCATTTACACAAGGATGCTGTCTTCTTGCTGCCATCTTTGATGATCCACAGAGATAACAAATGAAATCTTGACAGTCCGACGCAAAAAGCAATACAGTTCCATTTTAAATGATGTTCTTCTGCATTGCAGAACTGTAGAAATTCCCTCAATACTCAGGAGCCTTCGCATGCAAACCGTCTTTCTCCCCCCGCCCGACTCGCAGCAACTGGTGGTTGGCCTTGTCGGATGCGGGGTGATGGGAAGAGGCATTGCGCAGCTTGCAGCGCTCGCCGGCGCGCAAGTGCGCTTGTGCGACAGTCGCGAGGGCGCGGCAGGCACGGCCCGTCAGGAATTGCTGGCAACCTTTGGCAAACTGAGCGAAAAAGGCAAGCTGGATCAGACGGCTGCCACCGCGGCCGCCGGCCGCTTGCAGGTTTGTGACCGGCTGGAAGACCTGGCCGGCTGCCATGTGATCGTCGAAGCGATCGTGGAAGACCTTGCCGTGAAGAAGGCGCTCTTCAGCAATCTGGAAATCATCGCCGGGCCGGACGCGATCCTGGCAACCAATACTTCGTCGCTGCCGGTCACCGCCATTGCGGCCGGCCTTCAGCATCCGGAGCGTGTCGCCGGCTTCCATTTCTTCAATCCGGTTCCGCTGATGAAGATTGTCGAGGTCATCGGCGGGTTCCTGACCAGGCCGGAAATCACCGACTATCTGCTGGCCCTCGGCCGGCATTGGGGCCACAACGCCGTGCGCGCCAAGGATACGCCCGGCTTCATCGTCAACCATGCGGGTCGCGGCTACGGCACGGAAGGTTTGCGCGTGCTGGCCGAAGGCATCGCATCGGTGCCGGTGCTGGACAACATCCTGCGCGATACCGCCGGCTTCCGCCTCGGCCCTTGCGAACTGCTGGACCTGACCGGACTGGATGTGTCGCATCCGGTGATGGAATCGATCTACCACCAGTATTACGAAGAGCCGCGTTTCCGTCCGCAGGTGAATACGCGCCAGATGCTGACCGCCGGCGCGCTCGGCAAGAAAGTCGGCCACGGCTTTTATCGCTACGGCGCCGACGGCAAGAAGGAAGCGATTGCCGAGCCGGCGCAGGCCACGCAACTTCCGACCAGCGTCTGGCTCAGCCATGACCGCCCGGAACTGGCCGAACGCGTCGCGGTGCTGATCTCCGCCGCCGGCATTCCCATCGAAACCTCCGCCCGTCCCAGCGACTCCGCCCTGTGCCTCGTCACGCCGCTGGGCGAGGATGCGACCACCTGCTGCGCGCGCGAAGACCTCGACGGCCGCCGCACGGTCGGTGTGGAAAGCCTGTTCGACGCGAGCCGCCGCCGCGTGCTCATGACCACGCCGGCTACCACCGCCGACTATCTCACCATGGCCTGCGGCCTGTTCGGCGCCACCGGCGTCCCGGTCAGCGTGATCCGCGACAGCGCCGGCATGGTGACGCAGCGCGTGGTGGCGCACATCATCAACATCGCCTGCGAAATCGCGCAGCAGGATATTGCCGATCCGCTCGACATCGACCGCGCCGTCACACTCGGCCTCGGTTATCCGCTCGGCCCCCTCGCCTGGGGCGACGCACTCGGCCCGACGACCGTACTTGCCATTCTCAAAAACCTCGAACAGCAAACCGGCGACCCGCGCTACCGTCCCAGCCCCTGGCTGCAGCGTCGCGCCTTGCTCGGCCTGTCGCTACTTCACAAGGAGATCTGATTCATGCTCGACGCCTATATCTACGATGGCTTGCGTACCCCGTTCGGCCGCCACGCCGGCGCGCTGGCGCCGGTGCGCCCCGATGACTTGGTCGCGGAAGTCATGCGCGCTCTTGTCGCGCGCAATCCGTGGAAGCCGGAACAGATCGAGGACGTGATTCTCGGCGATACCAACCAGGCGGGCGAAGACTCGCGCAACGTGGCGCGCAATGCACTGCTCGCCGCCGGCCTGCCATATTCCGTCCCGGGCCAGACCGTCAATCGCCTGTGCGCCAGCGGCCTGGCGGCCGTCATGGATGCGGCGCGCGCCATTACCTGCGGCGAGGGCGATCTCTATGTCGCCGGCGGTGTCGAAAGCATGAGCCGCGCACCTTTCGTGGTCGCCAAGTCGGAAGCTGCGTTCGGCCGCGACTTCAAGGTATTCGATTCGACCATCGGCGCACGCTTCCCGAATCCGAAGGTCACCAAGGAATACGGCGCGGACACCATGCCGGAAACCGGCGACAACGTGGCCAAGCAGTTCGGCATCAGCCGCGAGGAAGCAGACGCCTTTGCACTCGCCTCGCAAATGAAATATCACGCCGCGCTGCAGGATGGTTTCTTTGCCGGCGAGATTCATCCGGTCAGCGTGCCGACCGGACGCAAGACGCCGCCGGTGCTCGTCGACAAGGATGAACATCCGCGTCCGGAAACCACCGCGGTCAGCCTGGAAAAGCTCAAGCCGCTGTTTGAAGGCGGCGTCGTCACCGCAGGCAATGCATCGGGCATCAATGACGGCGCAGCCGCCCTGCTGATCGGCAGCCGCGCCGCCGGCGAACAGGTCGGCAAGGCACCGATGGTGCGCATCCTGTCCGCGGCAGTCGCCGGTGTCGAGCCGCGCATCATGGGCATTGGCCCGGTCGACGCCATCCGCAAGGCGCTCGCACGCGCCAACCTGTCGCTCACCGACATGGACGTCATCGAAATCAACGAAGCGTTTGCCAGCCAGGTGCTGAGCTGCCTCAAGCTGCTCGGCGTGTCCGGCACCGACTCGCGCGTCAATCCGAATGGCGGCGCGATTGCGCTCGGCCATCCGCTCGGCGCCTCCGGCGCGCGTCTCGCCCTGACGGCAAGCCGCGAACTCGCACGTCGCAACGGTCGCTACGCGGTGGTCAGCCTGTGTATCGGCGTCGGCCAGGGTCTGGCAGTCGTCCTCGAAAGAATCTGAAACCGGAGCCATCAATGAAAAGCAAAGTGCAATTCCACTGGGACGACCCGCTGCTGCTGGACCAGCAACTGACGAATGAAGAGCGCATGGTGCGCGACGCGGCGAATGCCTACTGCCAGGACAAGCTGCAATCGCGTGTGCTGGAAGCCTTCCGCAATGAAAAAACCGATCCCGCCATCTTCCGCGAAATGGGCGCGCTCGGCCTGCTCGGCCCGACCATCCCGGAACAATACGGCGGCCCCGGCCTGAACTACGTCAGCTACGGCCTGATCGCGCGCGAAGTCGAACGCGTCGATTCCGGCTACCGCTCGATGATGAGCGTGCAATCCTCGCTGGTCATGGTGCCGATCTTCGAATTCGGCAA
>NZ_DATFAF010000019.1:0-109001 GCF_035254865.1 Noviherbaspirillum sp. | reverse complement strand
GGGCATCTCGCCGACCAGGCCGGACATGATGGTTTCGCCGGCTTCGACCGTGCCGGCCTCGACCGCCGCGCGCATGTCCTTGAGCTTGACCAGCGTGTTGTTGGGGTGGACCTCGATGCGCAGCTCGCCCTGCGTCGAGCCGGCCACGTCGCGTGCCATCGCGAGCAGGTTGACGGTGTGGAACGACTCGGCGCGGTAGCCGGTGGCGAGCCGCCATGGGGCCGCCGCCGCGCTCTCGCGGGCCAGGCCCGACGCCAACAACAACGCGCTGAATTGCCTGCGGTCCATGCTGGCCTCACATGTGTGACGGCAGCCAGACCACCAATGCGGGAACGAAGTAGACGAGCATCACCGCCGCCACCATCACCATGAACAGCGGCAACGCGGTGCGCGAGATCCAGGTCAGGTCGCGTTTGGTGAGGCCTTGCAGCACGAACAGGTTGAAGCCCACCGGCGGCGTGATCTGCGCCATCTCGACCACCAGCACGATGAAGATGCCGAACCAGATCAGGTCGATGCCCGCTTTCTGCACGGTCGGCAGCAGCACCGAGATGGTCAGCACCACGATAGAAATGCCGTCGAGGAAGCAGCCCAGCACGACGAACAGCACCATCAATACCAGGATCAGCATGAAGGGCGACAGATTGAGCGTGCCGACGAATTCCGCCAGGTGGCGCGGCAAGCCGATGAAGCCCATCGACAAGGTGAGGAAGGCGGCACCGGCCAGGATCAGGCCGATCATGCAATAGACCCGGGTGGCGCCGATCAGACCGTCGACGAAGGCGGCCCAGGTCAGTGAGCCTTCCACGCGCGCCAGGATCAGTGCACCGGCCACGCCGAACGCCGCCGCTTCGGTCGCGGTGGCCACGCCCGAATAAATCGAACCCAGCACCGCGACGATCAGGGTCACGACCGGGATCAGATGGCGCGACGCATAGATCTTCTCGGCGAAGCTGGTTGACGCGCCGGCGGCCGGGATGGCGTCCGGATGTCGCAAGGCCCACAACATCACATAGCCCATGAACAGCACCGCCAGCAACAGGCCCGGCAACACCCCGGCGATGAACAGGTCGGCAATCGACACATTGGCCGCCACGCCGTAGACGATCATGATGATGGACGGCGGAATCAGCAGCCCGAGCGTGCCGGCTCCGGCCAGCGTGCCGAGCGTGATGTCTTCCGGATAGCCGCGTTTCTTCAGTTCCGGCAATGCGATCTTGCCGATGGTCGCGCAGGTCGCGGCGGACGAGCCGGACACCGCGGCGAAGATGGTGCAGCCGATGATATTCACATGTAGCAGGCGCCCGGGCAGGCGCTCCAGCCACGGCGCAAGGCCCTTGAACATGTCTTCGGACAGCTTGCTGCGGAACAGGATTTCGCCCATCCACAGGAACAAGGGCAGCGCAGTCAGTGTCCAGCTCGAGGTCGAGCCCCAGATGGTCAGCGCCATGCTGTCGCCGGCGGGACGGCTGGTGAGCAGTTCCATCCCGAAGACGGCGACGCCTAGCAGCGACAGCCCGATCCACAGGCCGGAGCCTAGGACCGCCAGCATGACGCCGATCAGCAGTACGGCAATGAAGATTTCCATGGTGTTCTCCGTTCGGGTTATTCGGTGCGGGCCATCTCGGCGCCCGGCATCAGGATGCGTTCCTGGTCCAGCAGCTTGAGCGCCAGGTCTTCGATGAAGGCGAGTGCCAGTCCGACACTGCCGAGCGCCATCGCGATCTGCGGAATCCACAGCGGCGTGGCATCGCTGCCGGGCGATACGTCGTGCGTGACATACGAGAGCCACATCAGGCGCAGCGAGAAGTAGGCCAGATACAGGGCCAGGCCGGATGCGGCAACCAGGCACCAGTAGTCAGCGAGCTTGCGTGCATTGCCTTCGAGCTTGTTGAGGATCAGTGTCACGCGGATATGGTCGCCGTTGCGCAGCGTCGCCGGCATCGCGAGAAACAGTGCGGCGGCGATCGAGTAGCCGGCATAGGCATCCAGCCCCGGCACATCAAAATTGAACTGCCGCCCGGCCACGCCGAGCAGGATCACGGCCAGCGTCGCGATCATGAAGAGGGCCGCAAGATACAGCAGCGACCGATAGAAACCGTCGAGTAGACGCGTCATGTTTGTCTCCTTGAATAATGGCGGGCCGTGGCGTCAGCACCCGGCCCTGGACCTGCGCTTATTTCTGCTTGTAGGTATCGATGACCTGGCGCGCTTCGGCGCTGGCCGACTTCATCCATTCGGCACTCATGGTTGCGCCTATGGTTTGCAGTTCCGCCTTGAACTGCGCATTCGGGCTTGCGACTTTCATGCCGTTGGCGGCGAGCTGCTTCGCGTACTCCTGGTCTTTTTCCTCGCTGATCTTCCATGCGCGCGCCTCGGCAGCCAGCGCCGCTCTCAGCACCGCTTCCTGCGACGCCTTGTCGAGCGCGTCGAAGGATTTCTGGCTGACGATCACGGCATTTTTCGGCACCCAGGCATTGATGTCGTAGAAGTATTTGGTCTGCTCGTACAGCTTGTTCTCGATGCCGCTGGCGGTCGAGGTCAGGAAGTTGTCGACCGCGCCGGTGGCCAGCGCCTGGCCCAGTTCGGACAACTGGATGGTGGTCGGCTGCGCCTTCGCCAGTTGCGCGATGCGATTGGTGGCCGGGTTGTAGGCGCGCATCTTGGTGCTGCGCAGATCGGCCAGCGAATTGACCGGCTTGATCGAGAACAGTCCCTGCGGCGGCCAGGGCGAGACGAAGAGCAGCTTCATGCCTTGCGCGGCGAGCAGTTTTTCGGTGGCCGGGCGCGCGGCGCTTGCCAGCTTCTTCGCTTCCGCATAGCTGGTGGCGAGGAAGGGAATCGAGTCCACGCCGTACAGCGGGTTTTCATTGGCCGCACCGGACAGCAGGATCTCGCCGATCTGCGCCTGGCCGGTCTGCACCGCGCGCTTGATTTCATTGGCCTTGTACAGCGATCCGTTGGAATGGATCGTCATCTTGAGCTTGCCGCCGGTGGCCTTGTCGATCTCGTTGGCGAACTGCTGGATGTTCTCGGTATGGAAGCTGCTCGGCGGATAGGCGGTCGGGAAGTCCCATTTGTTCTCGGCAGTTGCCGCGTGCGATGCGGCCGCTAGTGCGGCGATGACGAGAAATTGGCGTAGCGGTTTCATGAAAGTCTCCTTGAAATTGGAATGAAGCTTGTTGCGAATATGTGCCTGATGGAGGGTCACCGTGCGGAGCGCTCGGTGGTGTACTTCAGCAGCACGCTCAATTCATCGTTGCCGGCTTTTTTCAGCCACTCGCGTGCGAGCGATTCGCCGAGCCGGTCGAGATAACTTCTGATGATGAAATCGATGGTCGAGACGCTGACCTTGTTGGCGGCGAGCTGGCTCTCCGCGCTCTGATTGCTTTCCTGGCTGAGGCGCCAGCCGCGCTCTTCGGCCGCACGCGCGGCCTCGATCAGCTTGTCGCGCGTGCCTGTGTCGAGACCGTCGTACAGCTTGCGGTCGATGAAGACCATGTTCTTGGGAATCCAGGCGCTGACCTTGTAGTAGTGCTTGAGCGAGGTCCATGCCCTGGTGTCGACCCCGGTGCTGCTGGAGGTGAGCATCAGGTCCAGCTTCTCTTCCGCGATCGCCTTTTCCAGGTCGACCGCCTGGATGGTCACCGACCTGGCGCCGATCAGTTCCGCGATGCGTTCGGTGGTCGGGCCGTAACTGCGCATGCTCAGCCCCTTGAAGTCCTTCATCGTGCCGATTTCGCGCCGCGCATACAGGTTCTGCGGCGGCCAGGGCACGGCGTACAAGAGTTGCAGGCCTTGCTCATGCAGCAGCTTTTCCATGGCAGGGCGCGATGCCGCCCACAGTCGGCGCGCATCCTCATAGCCGGACACGATGAAGGGCAGGGCATCGATGCCGAACAGGACATGTTCCTTCGACAGGCTGGACATGATCACTTCACCGGCGCCGGCTTTCCCCGCGCGCACGCCGGCATAGATGTCGGTCGGCTTCAGCAGGCTGCCGCCGGCGTGGATAGTGAAATCGACTTGTCCGTTGGTCAGCTTTCTTGCGTCATCGGCGAATTGCTGCAGGTTGCGCGTGTGGAAGTTGTCTGCGCCATAAGCCGTGGCCAGCTCGACGTGCACCGCACCGGCTTGCGCCAGTCCCATCGGCATTGCCAGAGTGAAAAAGAACGCTTTTCCCAGCCGGCACATCACCCTTTGTATCGTTTTCATGCCTGTCTCCTTTGATGTGTTCCTGCTCTTTTTTCTTGAATCTTAGTATTTGAATCTGTAATATGTCAACAAATTATAAATAAAACGTCGATGAAAAGAAGATGTGTCATCGATAAATTAAATTAATCAAGGAGTCGCCGGTCCATCGGCGGCGCACAAGGAGACAGAAGAAATGGCAAAAGACCAGGCCTGCCGCAGCAGGCTCCATTCGGTCGGCAATCCGGCGCGGAGCGCTTTCAGCGGTCGCCGGCCGCCCGCAATCCATGCAATGCAGACCACCCTGAAGGAACTCGCGCCATTGCGCGAGCTGTCCGGACTCAATGTTCATGCCGCGCGCGCGGCCTCTTCCTTTTAGAAAGGCGACACCATGCATCAAGCACAGACAGGACATACGGAACAGGACAAACGCTGGCAGTTCTGGATCGACCGCGGCGGCACCTTTACCGACATCGTTGCCCGCCGGCCGGACGGCACGCTGATCACGCATAAGCTGCTGTCGGAGAATCCGGAGCAGTACAAGGACGCGGCGGTGGCCGGCATCAAGCATCTGCTCGGCCTGCGGCCGGCCGAGCCCATTTCGCCGGAACTGGTCGAAGCGGTGAAGATGGGCACCACCGTCGCCACCAATGCGCTGCTGGAGCGCAAGGGCGATCCGACCGCGCTGCTGATCACCAGGGGTTTTCGCGATGCCTTGCGCATCGCCTACCAGAACCGGCCGCGCCTGTTCGACCGCCACATCGTGCTGCCCGAACTGCTCTACCAGGAAGTGGTCGAGATCGACGAGCGCATCGGCGCGCATGGCGAAGTCCTCGCGTCGCTCGATCCGCTCCAGGTCCGGCGCGAACTGAGCGCGCTGTACGCCAGGGGATTTCGCGCGGTCGCCATCGTGCTCATGCACGGCTATCGCTTCACCCTGCATGAAGAGGCGATCGAGCGCATCGCCGGCGAGATCGGCTTCACCCAGATCTCGGTGTCGCACAAGGTCAGCCCGCTGATGAAACTGGTGTCGCGCGGCGACACCACCGTGGTCGATGCCTACCTGTCGCCCATCCTGCGTCGCTATGTCGATCAGGTCGCGTGCCAGATGGAGGGCGTGCGCCTCTTGTTCATGCAGAGCAACGGCGGATTGACCGACGCCCATCGCTTCCAGGGCAAGGACTCGATCCTCTCCGGTCCCGCCGGCGGCATCGTCGGCATGGCGCGTACCGCGAAGACGGCGGGCTTCGAGAAAATCATCGGTTTCGACATGGGCGGCACCTCCACCGACGTGTCGCACTACGCCGGCGAGTTCGAGCGCGAATTCGAGACGCAGGTGGCCGGCGTGCGCATGCGCGCACCGATGATGAGCATCCACACCGTCGCGGCCGGCGGCGGCTCCATCCTGCATTTCGACGGCGCGCGCTACCGCGTCGGCCCCGACAGCGCCGGGGCCAATCCCGGTCCGGCCAGCTATCGCCGCGGCGGCAAGCTGGCGGTCACCGATTGCAATGTCATGCTCGGCAAGATCCAGCCGAAATATTTCCCGGCCGTGTTCGGCCCGAACGCCGATCAGACGCTGGATCGCGACGCGGTGGTGCGGAAATTCACCGAGATGGCGGATGAGATCTACCGCGCCACCGGCAAGCGCCGCACGCCGGAAGAAGTGGCCGAAGGCTTCATCGAAATCGCGGTCGGCAACATGGCGAATGCGATCAAATTCATTTCGGTGCAGCGCGGCCATGACGTGACCGACTACACCTTGACGACCTTCGGCGGCGCCGGTGGCCAGCACGCCTGCCTGGTGGCGGATGCGCTCGGCATGACGCGCGTGTTCGCACATCCGTTTGCCGGCGTGCTGTCGGCTTACGGCATGGGGCTGGCCGACCAGACCGCGATGCGCGAGCAGGCCATCGAAACAGTTCTGTCAGCATCGGCGCTTGCGAGCGTCGAAGCTGCATTGCAGCGCCTGGCCGGCGAGGGCCGCGACGACCTGATCGCGCAAGGCGTGGATGCGGCGCGCATCCGTACCGTCGAGCGCGCGCATCTGCGCTACGACGGGACGGATTCGGTGATCGTGGTGCAGTTCGATACGATGGAGCGCATGATCGAGCAGTTCGAGGCGGCGTACAAGAAGCGCTATTCCTTCCTCATGCCGGACAAGGCGCTGGTGATCGAGGCCGTCTCGGTGGAAGCCATCGGCCTTGCCGAAGAAGCGTCCGCGCATGCGGAAGAACTGGAACCGCGCTGCGGCGCATTGCGCCCGGCGGAAATCGTGCAACTGTTTTCCGGCGGCAAATGGCACGACACCGCGCTCTACCGGCGCGAAGACACCCGTCCCGGCGACATCATCCACGGTCCAGCCATCATCGCGGAAAAGAACGCGACCAATATCATCGAACCCGGCTGGCGCGCGGAAGTCACGCGCCTGAATCACCTGGTGTTCACTCGCGTCGAGGCACGCCAGCAGCGCAAGGCCATCGGCACCGACGCCGATCCGGTGATGCTGGAAGTGTTCAACAACCTGTTCATGTCGATCGCCGAGCAGATGGGCCTGCGGCTGCAGAACACCGCCTATTCGGTGAACATCAAGGAGCGTCTCGACTTCTCGTGCGCGCTGTTCGACGCCGACGGCAACCTGATCGCGAACGCGCCGCATATCCCGGTGCACCTCGGCTCCATGGGTGAGAGCATCAAGACCGTGATCCGCGAGAACGCAGGCAAGATGCAGCCGGGCGACGTCTTCATGCTGAACGATCCCTATCACGGCGGCACGCACCTGCCCGACGTCACCGTCATCACGCCCGCCTTCGACCGCAGCGGCACCAAGGTCCTGTTCTATGCCGCCTCGCGCGGCCACCATGCCGACATCGGGGGCATCACGCCGGGATCGATGCCGGCCGACAGCAAGGTGGTGGAAGAAGAGGGCGTGCTGATCAACAACTTCCAACTGGTCAGGGGCGGACGCTTCCTTGAAGAGGAAACAATCGCGCTGCTGTCGTCCGGCAAATACCCCGCGCGCAACATCCGGCAGAACCTCGCCGATCTGCAGGCGCAGATCGCCGCCAACCAGAAAGGCGTGGAAGAACTGCTGAAGATGGTCGACCACTTCGGCCTCGACGTGGTGCAGGCCTACATGCAGCACGTGCAGGACAACGCGGAAGAAGCGGTGCGCCGCGTGATCAGCGCCTTGAAGGACAGCAGCTACACCTACCGCCTCGACAATGGCGCGGTGATCCAGGTCGCCATCCGCGTCGATCGCGCCAAGCGCACCGCCGACATCGACTTCAGCGGCACCTCGCCGCAACTGCCGAACAACTTCAACGCGCCCAGCGCGATCAGCATGGCCGCCGTGCTGTACGTGTTCCGCACCCTGGTCGACGACGAAATCCCGCTCAACGCCGGCTGCCTGAAACCGCTGAACGTGATCATTCCCGAAGGCTCGATGCTCAATCCGCGCTACCCGGCGGCGGTCGTGTCCGGCAACGTCGAGACCTCAAGCTGCGTGACCAATGCGCTGTACGGCGCGCTGGGCGTGCTGGCCGGCGCACCCGGCACCATGAACAACTTCACCTTCGGCAATGAGGAGTACCAGTATTACGAAACCATCTCCGGCGGCTCCGGCGCGGGCGAAGGCTTCAAGGGCACGGACGTGGTGCAGACGCACATGACCAACTCGCGCCTGACCGATCCCGAAGTGCTTGAATGGCGTTATCCGGTACGGCTCGACAGCTATGAAATCCGCGAGGGATCGGGCGGTCGCGGCCGCTGGCAGGGCGGCAACGGCGGCGTGCGCAAGATACGCTTCCTGCAGAAGATGACGGCGTCGATCTTGTCGAACAATCGCGTTGTTGCGCCGTTTGGCGCGGCGGGCGGTGAAGACGGCAAGTGCGGGCGGAATTATGTGATTCGTGCCGATGGACGCGTGGAGGAGTTGGGTTTCGTGTCGAGCACGGAAATGCAGCCGGGGGATGTGTTTGTTATCGAGACGCCCGGCGGCGGGGGATACGGCGCGGTGGTCGATATGCTGACGGACGAAGGGAGGGAGGAAAAGTCGGACGCTGATGTCTTTGCATGACGCTGGGCGTTGATGGCTGCTGGAGCGACGGCACAATTCCCGTCGCTCCAGCTATCAGTCGACCAGCAGGAACGAAAAGGAAAGCGCTTATGCCTGATGATGTCTTGATCGACGCCAATCGCCCCTTGGCGGAAACAAATTTCGTCAGAAAACGATCATCCAACCAGATGAACCAACGAAACAGATGCCAACGCCAGCCTCAAATTCGGGCCGTCTATTTTCGCTGATCGCGACTTAGCCGGCCTTGCAGTCAGTAAGCGCCTGGAAACGGTGATCCAGTCCGAATGCGATTAACTTTGGATGGTGGGTGATGTACTCCCAGATTTCCTCACGGGTCTTGAGCGGGCCATGCCCGTAGATGCTGTCCAGCGATTTCAGGGTAACGACGATAAGCTGATTCTTGCAGTACTTGCGGATCACTTCCGATGAGTCGTAGCGCTCCTGCTGTAATTGACCGATGAGCCAAAGTACCGGCCGCCACCAGTCGTAGGCGAAGTCACAGTGTTTGATGACAGTTGCGGAGGACTCGCGCTGTGCAAGCATGGCAAAGAAATTGAGCATGTTGTCTAGCATGAGGCGATCGGCGCGGTCAGCATGAACGATGTCCTCTTCGCTTTTGTTCTTCTTCGCTTCGTCCAGTTCGCACAGGGTGGCGGTGCTGGCAACAGGGAACGGCAGCTGCTCAACGACAAACAGGCGGCTCGCCAGGAATTCGGCGTATTCGCGATTTTTGACTGCCGCCAGAAGTGTACGAAAAGAACAATCCTTGACGTGCTGGAAATCCAGGCTGGTAAAGGTCTGAAACAGTTCGAAAATGGAGCGTTCAATCTCCTCGCGCCGGGCGACTTTCGATTCCTCGACCTGAAACAACAGGGTGCTGACCACACCGCCAAAGGCTAGCGCTGTGAACAGGACATTGAGTCCGTTATATATCTTGTCAAATGGCTCGCTGAAAGTGGTGTCTGGCACGAGGCTCCTTGCGATGGGATAGGCCATTAGCCAGACAAGGACGATCATGAGCATGATGGCGAAATGCAGTTTTGGTGATTTTGATGCCCTCATCAGAAATTCCTTTTACGTTTGGTGCCTGTGAACAGGATGGACTTGCCTGGCGCTGGATAAATTGCGCACAAAGCCGCCATGATAATGCTGACAAGGAAGAATCTGCATCAATCATTGAATGACCTTGATGCTGTCCTTTCCGCGTCGCATTTTCGGATTCTGCTTGCAGGACACCTCTGTGAGTATCGGGAGAACTTGGCGGCCGTCCCGTTGTGGCCGCGCCGAGCCTGATCACCATATCCCGGCGGACATAGGCTGTGTTTCAGACGGCCACCGATGGGCTGCGAGCTGGTGCAGTCACCCCTTCGCCGCCGGACAGCCGTGCAGAATGCGGACGATCGGCCGAGGTGGCGAATGTGCTGTGCAATTCAGTACGCGGTAGCGGCTGGGCCCGGATTTTTGCCGGTCCTGCTTGACCAGATCAAAGTTCCGCGACAATCGCTGCGAAGCGCCTGGGGCTGGACCGCGATGCCGATGTGAGAGACGTCCGGCAATACCTTGACGCGCAATTTCTCTTGTGCCGGTTCCAGCAGCGGCGCGTACTGACCCACGACGAACATTTCGTCGGCGGCGCCGACCATTACCAGGATCGGTCGGGTAATGGCACGCACGTCGCCCAGGTAGTCGGCATGCGGCCGGAAACCCAGTTGCAGGCAGTAGGAATAAGTCATGGTTGCCTTGTCCGAGGCTTCAGGCGGCAGCGCGAAGGCGAATTACGGATACTGGCTGAGTTGCCACAGGCGCGCCGCACGGCCGACGAAGACGCCGCTCATTGCGCCGTACAGGGCAGCGATCAGAGTGACGAAACCTGCGTTCTCTGTCAGCGCCGACTGCATCGCGAGCATGGCGCTGACGATATATTTGACCAGGAAAATTCCGAGAATCAGAAGCAGTGGAATTATGCTGCCGGGCAGGTGGAAAAGGCCGGTGCCCGGATCGTATTTGGTCCGCACCGCTACGGGGTGCCGGCTCACCAGCCATGTGGCCGCGCCGGCGGCGACAGGCCATGCGAGCAATGCCGACGGCGTTACGCCGAAGCTCGATACCGTGCCCGCGATCGACAAACCGGCCATCACCGCCGGCAGTATCAGGGCGCGACGCAAGCCCATGGTTCGCGGACGGCTCTGGGTGACGCCGAGGATGACGAGGGCCAGGAGCAGGAACCAGACCCAGGCCGGGGTATTGGCGACGATGCGAAGCACCATGATGTGTTTATCCTTGGATAAGGCAGGAGGATCGCCACCTTATCCGACCTTGCGTCGGTTTTTGAAGGGAGATGTGACGAAACGGGTTTTTCGTGGAGCCAGATGCCAGGAGCGGTATCCATATCAGTGCGGGATTGGCCCAAACGCCACCTCTACACTGACATGAACGCTGCTCAAAGCGTAAAACCGTGAACGCCTACTGTCCGGCGTTTATCAAGTTCCAACTGTATCTGCTTTTGGCCCGGCTTCCGCCACCCGATGTCGGTCACCAGATATCCAATTTTCCCCCAACCCGGTCACCCACTCAGGCATGATGCCGGGTTGGGAAGGTCAAGTGCTGGAGGCTCCTACGTCACCCCGGTACCCACCACCTCCCGGCGTCTCAATCACAAATACATCCCCCGCCTGCATCTTCGTGCGCGCAGCGTGCGTCGGCTCCTCCGCGCTGCCGTCGCGCATGTGGGTCGGCGGGTGGTGAAGGCGGCAAGTGCGGGCGGAATCATGTGATCCGGGCCGCTGGCCGTGAAGAGGAATTAAACTTTGTGTCGAGTACCGAAGTGCGGCCGGGAGATGTGTTCGTCATCGAGACGCCTGGCGGCGGATATGTTGCGCCGGCCAGAGACGTGAAAACCGAGGCGCAGTTGGTGGCAATGCTCGAAGGGTCAACGAGACAGCGTGTACAAGCAGTGCCGCGCCCCACCGCGGCACTGCTTGCTCATTGCAGCCGCACGCGGTCTTCCACTTCGATCAGGTGATTCGTGACATCAGTGTCACATGGACGAAGCAGCGAGACGTGTATCTGCTCTTGCGTAATCTTGAAGAAAGCGGTCCCGGCATTCCCTTCGGCCGGGATCAAGACTTCCCTGCCGCCAGACCGATCGGATGGCCCGCTGGTGGATGAATCCAGGAGGGACAGAATGTCTTCCGGCATGGGGTGTGACGGCATCTGGTTGAACAGCATTCCCAGCTTCTTGTGCCGATCGACGGAGGCATGGCGTGGATGTGCGTGGCCCGCAGTGTCTGCTCTCAGCGGATGGTTAGTGTGCCAGTATTTATTCGCAATCGGCACAAGGGCGGAATCGAAGGGATCCGCTTCAATGCCGACCATCACGAATTCTCCGGCGGCGGCAAGGATGTGGTGACACGAGCCGACGCGCTCGATCTCCATGGCCAGCTCGATCGCATCTCCGAGCGAACTGGTATCGAGCACGGCGCGCGCGATGACGGCGCTCGGGATTCCGAAGCTGAATTCTCCGCCCTCGATATTGTCGACAATCTGAACAATTCCGGCGCGATTCGCGGCGCACCCAAAACCCGGAAGGCAGCCGGGCATGGACAGGGCCAGAAAACCGGGTTTTCCTTCCGGCCGGATGTCGAGGAGTTCGCTGGCGCTGGCGAGGTTGGGATGGTCGCACAAGTTTTGCGCAACCAGTCCGGCTCCCAATCGATTGATCGCGATCGAGCTGCTGGCGGTGATGGTCGCGGCAAGAAGGTCACATCGACAATTCCACAAGAACACGTCCGTGGGATCCATTCCCAGTCCTGCGCCCATGCCGCAAATTTCGTCCCAATATGCGGGAAAGGTTTTTTTCGTCCGGTCGATCAGCCTGCAAAGCACGCGGCCTCCGCGCCACTTTTGCAGGCGTTGCCAGTCCTCGCACTCGATCAGTCCGTTGATGGCATGCTTGCCCAATCGTCCAAGCGCTTCCCCGATTGCATAGGGGGTTCCTTCGATTATTCGAGTCATCGTGTGATCTCCTGCTTCACGCTGTGATGGAACAAGGGAATGGTTTGTCGCAGGCGATGCCTGTCATCAATTGCACCGCCATCAAAGGTCAAAATCGCCATAGGCTTCCGGTTGATAGAGGATAGTCAGCACCCGCATGCCAGTCCGACGGCCGCTACGTCCTCGCCAATAGATTTCCTGTCCGCGCGCAAGCCCAAGTACTGCGGCGCCGACCGGGGCAAGGACCGAAATATTGCCTGGATCGGTTGCGAGCCACGGATACGAAAGCGTAAATCCATATTCGGCCTGGCTATCGATCTCCAGCATCAGCACGCGAGAGTTCATCGTCACGACATCCGGCGGCATCGCCTCCGGCGCGAGGATACGGGCCAGTGCAAGTTTTTGATGAAGCAAAGTCGACGCATGTGATTGTTCCGGCTTTTCGGATGCCAGCAGCTTCCGAAGACGACGCTGATCGACCGCGGATATCACCACGGCACTTGAATGACTCAGCTCTTGTTGCATGGGGTCCTCCATGATTTGAATCGCGTTTGACGGCTCGCCGCCCCAGATTACTTGCGCTCAAGAAGAGACCGGAGGCAAGCCACAATGGCATCGTCTCCGGTTCCGCAAGTGATAATGCGGGCAAAGCCCAACGATCTGGCACTTGCCGCGATCCTGTGATGCGACACCAGCAGATGCTGTTCACGCGCATCCCTTGCTCCACGCAACCCATGAATCGTCTTCGCCATCTCCAGCAGCACGGCGACTGATTCGCCGCTCGTCATCACCCAGCAGTGACGCTGTTCGAGCAAGGCACTTAATCTCGCGATTCTTGTTGCGTCCATCTCCGGGGCAATTCTTCGATATGCCGCGATGCAGTCGACCCAGACCTGGTTCTTTGTCAGCGCCCTGGCGAGATAATCGCGGCCCGACTCCGCTCTGACGATGAGTACCCGTCGATGACGGAGCGTTGCGAGATCCAGGCGTGCAAAAAGCGACTTCGAGTCTTGTGACTGACCCGGCCATGGGCTGACGATCTTGATTCTGTCCTCGTCCAATCCGAATTGTGCGAGCCGCATGCGGGTGCCGTCGCCGACTACCGCGCACGCCACCCGATCCGGCCAGTGAGCAACGCGCGGAACAAATGCGTCAACCGCGTTCGTGCTGACGAAAACGACCATCGCGTAGTCATGCAGTCTGCTCGCTGCCGAATCGATTTCAAGTTCATCCGGAGCAGGGAGGATGTCAAGAAGCGGAAAGACTGTGGTCGCCAGTCCCATCGCGGCGATTCGATCGGATAGCGATTGCGCCTGCCCAATTGGCCGGGTGACCACGATTGACGCGGGCAGGAGCGTAGTGCTTGCCTGGCATTCCATTGCAGTGCTCATTCAATCGACTTGAATATCAGTGATGCCCGATGGCGGATTGCGTATTGCATCTTGATGCGTCGTCGAGAATCTTTCTCACCTTGCCCACAACAAGTTCCGCCAAGCTCGGCATCTGGTCCTTTTCTCAACGACAGGCGTTCCCGTTATTTTTCTCGGCGCAGCATCACCGCTGCCGGTCGAATGACGCGGCCATTGAGTTCATACCCCTTGCGTTCCGTCGAGGCAATCGTTTCTCTCTCGCCGATTTGGCTGTCGACCGAGGCAGGTCTGTGCCTTTCGGCATCGAATCTCTCGCCGGGCTGCGGACATATCTCGAGCAAGCCGTTCCGCTGGAATGCGTTGTCCAGCTGCTTGAGACTGAGAGCAAGGCCCGCCTTCAGGGCATTTGCATCCGATGTGTCGATCTTGAGGGCCGACTCGAGCGTGTCCTTGAATGGCAGCAACGCCTTCGCAAAGATTTCGATAGCGAACTTGTATGCATGGGCGAGATCCGATTCTGCGCGGTGTCGTGCATACTCGCTCTCGCCGAGTGCATTTCGTATTGCGCGCTGTAATTCCTCGGAACGCATTTCGATTTCCGCCAACCGGACCGCCATTCTCTGTCTGGCTACATCACGATCGCTATCTTGCGTTGTATCGGCCGTGTCCGGATTGCTGTTTGGCGTCGTGTTCATATCTCGCATCATTTTCTCTTCGAATGATTGATCCCGGGTGTCGCGTCAACCGCGCATGCCGCGTTTGCTCTGCATGCCGGACGAGCGAGTTTCCTGTCCTCCGGCAGGACGGGCATTCGGCTCGTTCGCTACGCTTAGCCGAGGTTCGATTGCGACGATTTCGACGCGCTGTTGCTTGTCAAACGGGAGACTGACTTCGACGATGCTGCCGACAGGGCGCCCGACCAGCGACATCGCGAGCGGAGCAAGAATCGAAATGCGTGCGAGCGCAGCGTTGTGGTCATGCGGACTGACGATATGGATGGAATGCAGTTCGCCCGAACCGACTACGCGATAGGTCACTGCCGTGTAGAGCGCGACGCAGTCATTCCGCCGCGCGTTCTCCGGAAGAAGGATTGATGTCGAAACGAGCTCGACGAGATCCTCGGCAAAATTCATTCTGGCGTCCTGCGTGCGCAGCATGTGCTCGGCCAGGGTGCTGAGGGTGCTGGCGTCGTCTTGTGACAAGAAACGTTGATTATTCATGGCAAAAAGATCCCTGCGGCCATTGCGCACGACGCATGGCCGACAATAGAAATGCACGATGCAAGACGCACCGATGGCGTCAATAAACCTTCAGGATTTCGTGTGGGGGCTCGGGAGTGCTGAGAAGGCCGGGTGGCTCTCTTAGGCGCTCACCGAGCCTAAGAGAGGAAGGCGGGAACTCGGACGGAGAGCGGCGTGCCGAGGGCGCGCGATGCGGAATATCCGCACAGCGAGGAATGAAGAGTGCGTGCGGAACCGAAGAGTGCAGGCATACACACACCTCCCTCGTTCAGGGATGAACAATTGCCATTCGAGAGAATGCAGAACTTGTTCATGTGTGCTTGCGTGTTTGGAGCAATTGAAGCTGAGTATATACACTTTGCTCCTGACGTCAAGCGGGGATGCCGCCCCGGCGGGGCGTTGATGAACGCATTGAAATAAGGGCGCCCATGAAAATGTTGTGCAATCGGCCAGCGTAGGATGTGCTGACGCCGGTGCCGACACGTTCATACGTTTCTGAAATGAAAGAGGCATGACTCATCGGCTGCCTTTAACTTGTGGATCGCCCTTGCGTTGCTCCATACCCCCCGCCGCCCGGCGTCTCAATCACAAACACATCGCCCGCCTGCATCTCGGTGCGCGCCACATGCGCCAGCTCCTCCACGCCGCCGTCGCGACGCACAACGATATTCCGCCCCGGTTCACCAGCTTTGCCGCCGGCCATGCCGAACGCGCCATGCAAGCGATTGTTCGACAAGATGGACGCGGTCATGTTTTCCAGGAAGCGCACCTTGCGCACGCCGCCATTGCCGCCTTGCCATTTACCCTTGCCGCCGGAACCATGGCGAATCTCGTAGCTCTCCAGCCGCACTGGGAAGCGCCATTCGAGCACTTCGGGATCGGTCAGGCGCGAGTTGGTCATGTTGGTCTGCACGACGTCGGTGCCGTCGAAGCCCTCGCCCGCACCGGAACCGCCGGAGATGGTTTCGTAGTACTGGTACTTGTCGTTGCCGAAGGTGAAGTTGTTCATCGTGCCTTGCGAGGCCGCCATCACGCCGAGCGCGCCGTACAGCGCGTTGGTGATGCAGGTCGAGGTTTCGACATTGCCGGACACGACGGAGGCGGGGTAATGCGGATTGAGCATCGAGCCTTCGGGAATGATGACGTGCAAGGGCTTCAGGCAGCCGGCGTTCAAGGGGATGTCGTCATCGACCAGGGTGCGAAACACGTACAGCACGGCCGCCATGCACACCGCGGACGGTGCGTTGAAGTTGTTCGGCAGTTGCGGTGAGGTGCCGGAGAAATCGATCTCGGCGGAGCGCTCGGCCTGGTTCACGCGGATCGCGACGCGGATCACTGCGCCGTTGTCGAGCACGTATTCATACGCGCCGTCTTTCAGTGCGGTGATGACGCGGCGCACCGCTTCTTCCGCGTTGTCCTGCACATGCTGCATGTAGGCGCGCACGACATCGAGTCCGAAGTGCGCGACCATCTTGCGCAGTTCTTCCGCGCCTTTTTGATTGGCTGCGATCTGCGCGCGGAAGTCGGCCAGGTTCTGTTCCGGATTGCGCGCGGGGTAGCGGGCGCCGCGCAGCAAGGCCAGCGTTTCCTGGTCGCGCAGGCGGCCGGCGTCGACCAGTTTGAAGTTGTCGATTAATACGCCTTCTTCTTCGACCACGGTGGAGTCCGGCGGCATCGATCCCGGCGTGGTGCCGCCGATGTCGGCGTGATGGCCGCGCGACCCGACGTAGAACAGCACTGTCGCATCGTTCTCGTCGAACACCGGCGTGATGACGGTAACATCCGGCAAGTGCGTGCCGCCATGATACGGGTCGTTCAGCATGAAGACGTCGCCCGGCCGCATCGAGTGCGCATTCTCGCGGATCACGGTCTTGATGCTTTCGCCCATGGAGCCGAGGTGAACCGGCATGTGCGGCGCATTCGCGATCAGGTTGCCGTCGGCATCAAAGATCGCACAGGAAAAATCGAGGCGCTCCTTGATGTTCACCGAATAGGCGGTGTTCTGCAGCCGCAGGCCCATCTGTTCGGCGATCGACATGAACAGGTTGTTGAACACTTCCAGCATCACCGGGTCGGCGTCGGTGCCGATCGCGCGCCGCTCTGGGCGCGCTTCCACGCGCGTCAGCACGAGATGGTAGAGCGGCGTGACCTGCGCCTGCCAGCCGGGCTCGACGACCGTGGTCGCATTCGCTTCCGCGATGATGGCGGGACCCTTGATGATGTCGCCGGGGCGCGTGTCTTCACGCTTGTAGAGCAGGGCATCGTGCCAGTGGCCGGCGGAATACAGGCACACCGTTTCCGCGGCGTGCAAGTCGCCGGCGCGTGGCGGCAGCGCAGGCGCGCTTTCCTGCGCCTCGGCTGACTTGCCGATGACCTCGACCGACACCGCTTCCACAATCAGCGCCTTGCCGGGCATGAGGAAGGAGAACTGTTTCTTGTAGGCGGCTTCGAATTGCGCGAGCATGCCGTCGACGCTGTCGAACAGGACGGTCAGCGCGGAGTCGGTGCCTTCATAGCGCAGATGCACGCGCCGTATGGTCTGGATGCGCTCTGGCGCGACGCCCTGCGACAGCAGGTCCTTGCGCGCTTCGTCGGCAAGTCGTTCGAGTCGGGTCTGCAGTGCCGGCACGGCATCCTGATTCAGCGCGGCTTCCACTGCCGATTCGCGCATCACGTTCTGATCGGCGAGTCCCATGCCGTAAGCCGACAGCACGCCGCCAAGCGGATGCGCGAAGACGGTCGTCATGCCGAGCGCATCCGCCACCAGGCAGGCGTGCTGGCCGCCGGCGCCGCCGAAAGTGGTGAGCACGTATTCGGTCACGTCATGCCCGCGCTGCACGGAAATCTGCTTGATCGCGTTGGCCATGTTGCCGACCGCAATTTCGATGAAGCCTTCGGCCACTTCCTCGATCGCCGGGATGCGCCCGGTGGCGCGCCCGATGTCCTGCGCCATGTCGCGGAATTTCCTTTCGGCGGCTTGCGCATCGAGCGGCTGGTTCGCTTGCGGGCCGAATACTGCCGGAAAATGCGCCGGTTGTATCTTGCCGAGAATGACGTTGCAATCAGTGACGGTCAGCGGACCGCCACGGCGATAGCTGGCCGGACCGGGATTGGCCCCGGCGCTGTCGGGGCCGACGCGGTAGCGCGCGCCGTCGAAATGCAGGATGGAGCCGCCGCCAGCGGCGACGGTGTGGATGCTCATCATCGGCGCGCGCATGCGCACGCCGGCCACCTGTGTTTCAAACGCACGCTCGAATTCGCCGGCGAAATGCGACACGTCGGTGGAGGTGCCGCCCATGTCGAAACCGATCACTTTGTCGAAGCCGGCCAACTGGCTGGTGCGCACCATGCCGACGATGCCGCCGGCGGGGCCGGAGAGGATGGAGTCCTTGCCGAAGAATCGGTGCGCGTCCGCCAGGCCGCCATTGCTCTGCATGAATTGCAGGTTCACGCCGGGCATGTCCTGCGCAACCTGATCGACATAGCGGCGCAGGATCGGCGACAGGTAGGCATCGACCACGGTGGTGTCGCCGCGCGACACCAGTTTCATCAGTGGACTGACCTTGTGCGATACCGAGATCTGGGTGAAACCGATGGCGCGCGCGATGTCCTCGACCATCGCCTCGTGCTGCGTATGGCGGTAGCCGTGCATAAACACGATCGCCACCGAGCGTATGCCCTTGTCGTAGGCCTGTTGCAGCGCGATGCGTGCGGCGTCCCGGTTGAGCGGCGTGACGACTTCGCCGTGCGCGCCGATGCGTTCGTCGATCTCGATTACTTCCTGGTACAGCAGTTCGGGCAGCACGATGTGGCGGTCGAACAGTCGCGGCCGGTTCTGGTAGGCGATGCGCAAGGCGTCGCGAAAGCCGCGGGTAATGGCGAGCACGGTCGGGTCGCCCTTGCGCTCCAGCAGCGCGTTGGTGGCGACGGTGGTGCCCATTTTGACGGCCTCGACCTGGTCGGCGCCGATCCGGGCATCCGCTGCGAGGCCGAGCACGCGGCGGATGCCAGCCACCGCTGCATCCTTGTACTGCTCCGGATTCTCCGACAGCAGCTTGTGCGTGATCAGCGCGCCGTCCGGCCGTCTGGCAACGATGTCGGTAAAGGTGCCGCCGCGGTCGATCCAGAATTGCCAACGTTGCATGTGCGCCCCCGAATTGGAATAAAAGCTACCCCACGAAAGATGTCGCTTGACATTATAGCGACAAGTTTACTAGCATTAGTCAACATTTCGTTAACGTTTTGTTGATGAAATGTATGAATGGCGCAAGATTCCGGTTCTGGAACAAGGTTTGGACAGGTCGGGCGCAGGGCGATGCATGAAGCAACTCCTCTGTCCACGGAAAACACGGAAAAATGCAACATCAGTTCTTTCCTTGTTTTCCGTGCCTTCCGTGGACAATGGTTTGTTTTGTTCAGCGCATGCCGTCATGCAATCGTCCTGATGTCGGGCTAGCGGCACAACACGAACGAGCCGATTTGTTGTCATAATGAAAGCCGCCGCTCGGCCACCGGAAATAGTTTTGGAGTGCGTGCCGTGCCAATGCATGGCAATAGAAGACCAACTATGGAGAGGACTATCATGCGTTTGAATCGACTGGCAGTTGCACTATCCGCGTTCACCCTGGCACTCG
Organism: Noviherbaspirillum sp.; assembly: GCF_035254865.1. Lineage (GTDB taxonomy): Bacteria > Pseudomonadota > Gammaproteobacteria > Burkholderiales > Burkholderiaceae_D > Noviherbaspirillum. The sequence goes on along the minus strand of NZ_DATFAF010000019.1, from coordinate 89,494 downwards.
CCGCCCATGCGCAGACCAAATGGGACATGGCGACCGCTTATCCTGCCAATAACTTCCACACTGAAAACATCCAGCAGTTCGCCAACGAAGTGGACAAGGCCACCGGCGGCAAACTCAAGATCACGGTGCACGCCAACGCTTCGCTGTTCAAGGCGCCGGAAATCAAGCGCGCGGTGCAGGGCGGCCAGGTGCAGGCGGGCGAGATCCTGCTGGTCAACTTCGAGAACGAAAACCCGCTGTACGGCCTGGACGGCATTCCCTTCCTTGCGACGTCCTATCAGCAGGCGCAAAAACTCTACAAGGCATCGAAGAAGACGATGGATGATCTGCTGGGCAAGCAGGGCATGATGATGCTGTTCACGGTCGCATGGCCACCGCAAGGCATTTACACCAAGAAGCCGATCGAGTCGGCTTCCGATCTGCGCGGCATGAAGTGGCGCGCCTACAGCCCGGCCACCAGCCGCATCGCGGAACTGGTCGGCGCGCAGCCGGTCACGGTGCAGGCTTCCGAGCTGTCGCAGGCGCTGGCGACCGGCGTGGTCGAGGCCTTCATGACCTCCGGCTCGACCGGTTACGACTCCAAGGTCTACGAACAGCTCAGCCACTTCTACGACATCCAGGCCTGGCTGCCGAAGAACGCCATCATCGTCAACAAGAAGGCCTTCGACGCACTCGACAAGACCACGCAAGGCGCCGTGCTGAAAGCCGCCGCCGATGCCGAGACGCGCGGATGGACCATGTCCAGCACCAAGAACGACTGGTACCTGACCGAGCTGAAGAAAAAGGGCATGACCGTCCACACGCCATCGGCGAAGATGCAGGCCGACTTCAAGCAGATCGGCAACACCATGCTGGCCGACTGGCTGAAGAAGGCCGGCCCGGAAGGCAAGGCAGTGATCGACGCCTACAGCAAGTAAAGCTGAACGACGCTCCTTCCGGCATGGCGCCGGGAGGAGTGGTGCATCACGACGGGCGCCAGGAAAGGATCACATGCGCGCATTTCTCGACAAACTCTACGACGCTGCGGGTTATGCCGCGGCGTTTTTCATGGTCGGCACCTTGCTGATGGTGGTGGCCGGCATCGCCGACCGCATGTTCGGACTGGGCTGGCGCGGCACCGACATGTACGCCGGCTACAGCATGGCGGCCACCGGCTTTCTGGCGCTCGCGCATACCTTGAAACGCGGTGAACATATCCGCGTCTCGCTGCTGCTGCATGCGGTGTCGGGCAAGGCGCGGCGCGCGCTGGAAATCTGGTCGCTGCTGGCAGGCTGCGTGCTATCGGGAGCCTTTGCGTTCTATGCGAGCCGGCTTGCCTGGCAGTCCTGGGATTTTCATGACATCTCCACCGGCAATGATGCGACGCCGCTGTGGATCCCGCAGATCCCGATGGCAGTCGGCGCGCTCGTGCTGTTCATTGCGCTGCTTGATGACCTCGTGCTGGAAATCCGCGGCAAGCGCGTCGTCACTGAATCGACCGAATCGGTGCATAGCGAATAAGGCGGGACGATGGAACTCTTGACTACGATATTGCTGATAGTTGCCCTGTTCGCCATCCTCGGTTCCGGCGTCTGGGTCGGACTCGCGCTGTCCGGCGTCGCATGGCTCGGCATGGAACTCTTCTCCGCGCGTCCGGCGGGCGATGCGATGGCGGTGACGATCTGGGGCGCGGCTTCCTCATGGACGCTGACGGCGCTGCCGCTGTTCATCTGGATGGGCGAAATCCTGTTCCGCACCAAGCTGTCGGAAGACATGTTCAAGGGACTCGCACCCTGGCTGGAGCGGGTCCCGGGCCGGCTGCTGCATACCAATGTGATCGGCTGCGCGATCTTCGCCGCGGTGTCGGGTTCCTCCGCCGCGACCTGCGCGACCATCGGCAAGATGACGGTACCCGAGCTGACCGCGCGCGGCTATCCGGAAGACAAGATCATCGGCACGCTGGCCGGCGCCGGCACGCTCGGCCTGCTGATCCCGCCGTCCATCATCATGATCGTGTACGGCGTGATGGCCAACGTCTCGATCGCCAAGCTGTTCATCGCCGGCGTCATCCCCGGGATTCTGCTCGCCGGCCTGTTCTCCGGCTATATCGCCATCTGGGCCCTGCTCAATCCGAACGCCTTGCCGCGCGCCACCGAAACCACCACCTTCGCGCAAAAGCTGTATGCGTCGCGCCACCTGTTGCCGGTGGTGCTGCTGATTGCGCTGGTGCTGGGCGCAGTCTATTCGCCCTGGGTGACGCCGACCGAAGCCGCCGCCGTCGGCGTGATCGGCGCGCTGATCCTCTCCGCCGTGCAAGGCTCGCTCAACCGCCGCACCTTCGCCGACAGCCTGATGGGCGCGACGCGCCTGTACTGCATGATCGTGCTGATCCTGGCGGGCGCGCAATTCCTCACCATCTCGATGGGCTACCTCGGACTGCCGCGCCACTTGGCGGAATGGATAGGCTCGCTCGGACTGTCGAACTTCATGCTGATCATGGCGCTGATGGTGTTTTTCATCATCCTGGGCTGCTTCCTCGACGGCATTTCCATGGTGGTGCTGACCATGGGCGTGATCCTGCCGACGATCGAGAAGGCCGGCATCGACTTGATCTGGTTCGGCATCTTCATCGTGCTGGTGGTCGAGATGGCGCAGATCACGCCGCCGGTCGGCTTCAACCTGTTCGTCTTGCAGGGCATGACAAAAAAACAGGTGCCCTGGATCGCCAGGGCGGCGCTGCCGATGTTCTTCCTGATGGTGGCCGCGGTGGCTCTGGTCTACTTTGTCCCGGACCTGGTCACCTGGCTGCCGCAATCAATGATGCGTTAGCTTCTTGTCAGGCGGCGACCAGCCGCTGGAAGTAATAGGTCGCCGTCCCGAGTTCGGGCGGCGACGCATAGCTTTGCTTGCCGTCGTGCCGGAAGGCGACCGGGTGCGCGAAGCCGGGACCGTCGTAGACGAAGGTGTGGAATTCGCCGTTTTCGCCGCAGGCATCCACGCTGGCCGGCAGGTCGGCCAGAAACGCGTCGTCGAACTCACGTCCGACGAACTCTTCCCCCAGATGGTTGCCATTCACGCACACCACGACCGCCTTGAATCCCAGCGACAGGAATTCATCGACCAGCTTGCGGCGCGGCTCATCCCACAAGGGCAGGACCGGCGCGATCCCGGCCCTGGCGCAGACTTTTTCTTCCCATTCGCGGTGCGGCACGAGGTCGATGTCGCCGAACACCGCGTGCGTCATGCCGTCGGCGTGCGCGGCATTGAGCGTCGCGATGAAGCGTTCTTCGTAGTTCTTCCATGAGGTTGCGTAGAAGCGCATCTCGGCGCCAAGCGCTGCGGCCTGTGCCGCGATCAGTGCGGGCGGCACGCCGTGCGAGCGCGAACTTTCGCCGGTTTCGTCGAGCGCCGTGATCAGGCGGCGAATCGCCATGCCGGATTGTCGGGCGCGCCACATCGCGAGGCAGGAATCCTTGCCGCCGCTCCAGGAAACGAGGACTTGCGGCATTGTCATATTGTCCATGGCGGTGAAAGTGAGTTGATTGGCGGCGCGAGCGCGCCACGATGATGGCGGTACGTCCCGACGGCGTCAACGGCGGCCGGTCCATTCCCTTTTTGGGTTAACACTTTGGGGAAAATGCTGTCATTGATCCAGGACAAAAAATTACATCACAGTGTGATTGATTTGCGACAAGTTATCAAAATAATTTATCGAAGCAATTAAGAAAACTGATAGGATAATTTCCTAAAGGCAATAGAACGAGCCCTGTTTTTCCGGGGGTGTCAGCCGCTTTTATTGACAAAAAAGTACCGGCTTATCGATGGGGGAAGGGACGATGGCTGCAAGACAAGCGGGACCGCTTTGCGTCCGGTTTGCGGTGACGACAGTCGACACGGGCGCTTTCGCGCGTCGAGTATGAAGCTCCCCGCAACATCCTGGCCCCACGCGCTTGCCCCCGTCGCATTGGGAGTTGCCGGCGGCGTGGCCGCCATGGCATTTGGCCGTTGGGAGTTGAGCAGCATCCTGAGCGCCGCCGCGCTCGCCATCGCGGGCATCGTCATCGGCCTGCGCAGTGCCGCGGGACGTGACCAGTTCCGCAAACCCATCGAAGACTACATTGCCAGCCGCCAGCAATTCGGCGAATCGCTGGCGCCGGTCTGGTCCGCCCAGATTGCCTCATCGATCACGCAAATGGACGACGCCGTGTCGGCGCTGGCCCAGCGCTTTTCCGGCATCGTCGACAAGCTCGAACAGGCCGTGCAGGCATCGAGCAGCGCCACCGAATCCGTCGAAGACCGCCATTCCGGCCTGGTCGCCGTGTTCTCTTCCAGCGAGAAGGAACTCGGCGCGGTCATCGAATCGCTGAAGTCGGCCACCGCCAGCAAGGCCGCCATGCTGGAAAAAATCCAGGGCCTCGCGCACTTCATCGCCGAACTGAAGAACATGGCCGACGAAGTCGCGCAGATCGCCGCCCAGACCAATCTGCTTGCCCTGAATGCCGCCATCGAAGCGGCGCGCGCAGGCGAGCGTGGACGCGGCTTTGCCGTCGTCGCCAAGGAAGTGCGCATGCTATCCAACCTGTCCGGCGAAACCGGTCGCCGCATCACCGAGAAAGTCGGCCTCATCAGCGACGCCATCATTGCTACCTGCGAGGCTGCCGGGCAGTCGATGCAGCAGGAGGAAAGCTCGATGTCGGCATCGGAGGCGACCATCGGCGCGGTGCTGTCCGATTTCCGCAATGTCACCGACGCGCTGGTGCGTTCCTCCAGCCTGCTCAAGGACGAGAGCATCGGCATCAAATCGGAAGTGAGCGAGGCGCTGGTGCAGTTGCAGTTCCAGGACCGCGTCAGCCAGATCATGAGCCATGTACGGCAGAGTATCGACCGCCTTCCCGAATTCCTCGACGAGCACCGCCGGCAGTTTGAACTGGAGGGCATGCTGCAGCCGCTCGATTCCCAAGCGCTGCTAGCCGATCTTGCCGGTTCCTATGCGATGGCCGAAGAACGCGCCGTGCACGGCGGCCGGCAGCTCGCAAAAAAACAAGACGACGAAATCACTTTCTTCTAGGAGTGACAATGGCCAAGACAATCATGATCGTGGATGACTCGGCGTCGCTGAGACAAGTGGTCGGCATTGCGCTCAAGGGCGCCGGCTACGATGTGCTCGAAGGCAGCGACGGCACCGACGCCTTGTCCAAGCTGACGGGGCAAAAGGTGCATCTCATCATCAGCGACGTCAACATGCCGAGGATGGACGGGATCACTTTCCTGACTGCGGTCAAGCAGCACCCGGCGTACAAGTTCACGCCGGTCATCATGCTGACTACCGAGTCCGAAGAATCGAAAAAGCGACAGGGCCAGGCAGCGGGTGCCAAAGCCTGGGTGGTCAAGCCGTTCAAGCCCGAGCTGCTGTTAAGCGCGGTGCAAAAACTGGTACTGCCATAGCGCAGCTACAGATCCGCATCTAAACCATTCTCGGAGTACACCATGAACGCTGACAACAAGCGTCAGGACGGCGCTCGTCCCGCACTTTCGCTATCCCTCGAAGGCGAGATGACCATCTACCAGGCGGCCGAGCTGAAGCAGCAGCTGCTGACTTCGCTGGAGCAGTGTCAGGTGCTCGAGATCGACCTGTCCGCCATCACCGAAATCGACGCTGCCGGCGTGCAGCTCCTGATCGCCGCCAAGAAGGCGGCGCTGGCAGCGCAGAAGGACATCCGGCTCGCTGCGCGTAGCGCCGCCGTGACGGAAGCCTTCGAGCTGCTTGACATGAGCGCTTTCTTCGGCGACCCGATGGTCGTCACCGCATAACGACCCATGACATAGCGAGGCATGACATGAATCTTGACGACGCACTGCAGACCTTCATCGCCGAAAGCCGCGAACTGCTGGAGGACATGGAAACCACGCTGCTCGCCTTTGCGGGCGAGGAGGCCGACGGTGAGATGATCCACGCGATCTTTCGCACCGCGCATACCATCAAGGGCTCGGCCGGATTGTTCAGCCTCGACCATATCGTCGCCTTCACGCATGTGCTGGAGAGCGTGCTCGATCGGGTGCGCGACGGCAAACTCGGCATCGACGACAAGCTGGTCACCCTGCTGCTGACCAGCTGCGACCATATCGGCGACCTGATCGATGGCGTGGAGGCCGGGCAGACCGGCGGCGACGAAGCCAGCGCGCAACGCGGCACGCCCCTGGCAGAGCAATTGCGCACTTACCTCGCCGCGCCAGGGCCGACAGCGGCACGCGCGCTTGCCGTTGTCGAGCAGAGCGACGACGCATTCGAGCGCATCGAGGGACTGAACGGCGGCAACAACCAGTGGCACATCTCGCTGCGCTTCGGTCCCGACGTGCTGCGCAACGGCATGGATCCGCTGTCTTTCCTGCGCTACCTCGGCAAGCTCGGGCGCATTGTCGCCATCTTCACCCTGACCGACGGCGTTCCCCCTCTCGATCAGCTCGACCCGGAATCCTGCTGTCTCGGCTTCGAGATCGCGTTCGAGAGCGAGGCGGACAAGACGGCGATCGACAACGTATTCGAATTCGTGCGCGACGATTGCCGCATCAGTATTCTGCCGCCGCACAGCCGCATTTCGGAATACGTCCGCCTGATCCAGGAACTGCCGGAGGAAACCGCGCGTCTCGGCGAAATCCTCGTGCGCTGCGGCAGCGTCACCGCGCACGAGCTCGACGCCGCGCTCAATGCGCAACAGGACGCCGCGCCCACCGCGCCGCCTATCGGCGCCATCCTCGTCGAACAGCGCGCGGTGCAGCGCGACGTGGTCGAGGCCGCGCTGGCCAAGCAGAAGAAGATCAGCGATTCCAAGACGCAGGAGAGCCGCTCGATCCGCGTGGACGCCGACAAGCTCGACCACCTGATCAACCTGATCGGCGAGCTGATCATTGCGGGAGCCTCCGCCAACCTGATCGCGCGGCGCGCGCAGATCGCGGAACTGCAGGAATGCACATCCACCCTGTCCGGCCTGGTCGAGGAAGTGCGCGACAGCGCGCTGCAACTGCGCATGGTCAAGATCGGCGCCACCTTCAATCGATTCCAGCGCGTGGTGCACGATGTATCGCGCGAACTCGGCAAGGACATCGGCCTGGTCGTCAGCGGCGAAGACACCGAGCTCGACAAGACCGTGGTGGAAAAAATTGCCGATCCCCTGATGCACCTGGTGCGCAATGCGATCGATCACGGCATCGAATCCGCCGAAGTACGCACTGCCGCCGGAAAGCCGGCCAACGGCAGCGTCAGGCTCAACGCGTATCACGACTCCGGCAGCATCGTCATCGAAGTCAGCGACGACGGCGGCGGACTCAAGCGCGACAAGGTCCTGGCGAAGGCCGTCGAGCGCGGCCTGGTGGAGGCGGGGCGCGTGCTCACCGACAGCGAAATCTATGCGCTGATTTTCGAGCCGGGCTTCTCCACCGCCGAGCAGGTCACCAATCTCTCCGGGCGCGGGGTCGGCATGGATGTGGTCAAGCGCAACATCGTCGCCCTGCGCGGCAGCGTCAATATCAACAGCGAGGAAGGCGTAGGCACCACGGTAACCGTGCGCCTGCCGCTGACGCTGGCGATCATTGACGGCTTCATGGTGGGACTCGGCAAGACGATGTTCGTGGTCCCGCTCGACATGATCGAAGAGTGCGTCGAATTCTCCTGCGAACCGGGCCACGACTACACCAACCTGCGCGGCGAAGTGCTGCCCTTCATTCGTCTGCGCGAACTGTTCGACCTCGAAGGCGCCGCGGCGCGACGCGAAAGCATCGTCGTCATCAAGTATGCGGGCAAGAAGGCCGGCCTCGTGGTCGATGCCTTGCACGGCGAATTCCAGACGGTCATCAAGCCGATGGGAAAGATGTTCAACCAGGTCAAGTGCATCAGCGGGTCCAGCATTCTGGGCAGCGGCGAGGTCGCGCTCATCCTCGATGTGCCGGCCTTGTTGAATGTCATCGATGGCAGGGAGAAGCCGAAACTGGCGGCATGAGAAAGCAATAACAGCAATCAGCGAAAAAAAAGCACGCACGGCCACCATCGGAATGTGATCGATGACATGCTGGGTGCGAACAACAAAGGCCTATTACCGAAAGGTGCAACATGTTAAACAATATGAAAATCGGAACGCGCTTGGGCTTGTGCTTCGGCGCAGTGATCCTGCTGTTGCTTGCAACAGCCTTCCTGGGAATCTCCCGCCTCGGCCACCTGGACGAGAGCACGAAAAAAATTGTCGACGACCGCTATCCCAAGGTGGTGGACGGTTACGAGATGATCGGCGAGCTCAACCAGATCGCACGCTCCATGCGCAACACGCTCATCTTTAACGATCACGATACCGTTCGCAAGGAGCTGGCGAGGATCGAAACCGCGAAGTCGAATATTGCCCAGCAAATCGACAAGCTGGAAAAAAACATCACCACGCCAAAGGGCAAGGAGCAGTTGAAGGCTGTGCTCGATGCACGCGGCAAGTACAAGGTGCACCAGGAGGAGTTCATTGCCCTCGTCGGCAGCGGAAAGAAAGATGAAGCAAAAGGACTGTTGCTGACGCAGCTGCGCCCCACCCAGCTCGCCTACATCGACGCAGTGGATGCATTGATCAACTATCAGGGAGAGTTGATGCAGGAAGCCGGGCGCGAGTCGGATGCTACCTACCATGACGCACGCAATACCATCATCATGATGGCGGGACTTGCCACCGCCTTGGCGGTCGTGCTCGCAACCTGGGTCGTGGCAGGCTTGCTGCGACAGCTGGGCGGCGAGCCGGCGTACGCGACGGAAATCGCGCGCGAAGTCGCGGCCGGCAATCTGTCGCTGGAGATCAAGACCAAGTCCAAGGACGAATCCAGTCTCCTGTATGCGATGAAAACCATGGTGACCAAACTCTCGCACGTCGTCACCGAAGTCAACAGCGGAGCACATGCATTGGCCAGCGCCTCCGAGGAAGTCAGCGCGACCGCGCAGTCCCTGTCGCAATCGGCCAGCGAGCAGGCCGCCGGCGTGGAAGAAACCAGCGCATCGATCGAGCAGATGACGGCCTCGATCTCGCAGAATACCGAGAACGCCAAGGTCACCGACGGCATGGCCACCAAGGCCGCGCAGGAAGCCATGGAAGGCGGCGAGGCGGTGAAGGCGACCGTCTCGGCCATGAATCAGATCGCCAAGAAGATCGGCATCATTGACGACATTGCGTACCAGACCAATTTGCTCGCATTGAACGCGGCGATCGAAGCCGCGCGTGCGGGTGAACACGGCAAGGGCTTTGCGGTGGTCGCAGCCGAAGTGCGCAAGCTGGCCGAGCGCAGCCAGGTGGCGGCGCAGGAGATCGGCGAAGTCGCGACCAGCAGCGTGGAGCTGGCGGAGAAGGCCGGCAAGCTGCTGGACGAGATGGTGCCGAACATCAAGAAAACCTCCGATCTGGTGCAGGAAATCACGGCCGCGTCGGAGGAACAATCCTCGGGCGTGGGACAGATCAATGCGGCGGTGGGGCAGCTGAGCCAGACCACGCAGCAGAATGCATCGAGCTCGGAAGAGCTGGCCGCCACTGCCGAAGAAATGAGCAGCCAGGCCGAGCAATTGCAGCAATTGATGTCCTTCTTCAAGCTCGATGCCGGTGACCAGGCGAAGGTCGTCCGTCCGATGCGCAAGCCCGTCGAACCGGCTTCATCCAGGCGCGGATTCACGGGCAAGACTGTTGCGGGCAATCTGGCGCTGGCGACCGATGCGGCCCTGGACGAAGCGAATTTCACCAAGTTCTAGGAGGCGAGGATGAGCGCACTTGTTGAAGCCGGTCCCAAGGCGCCGCAGGGGCAAACCATCTCGGATTGCGGGCAATACCTGACCTTCATGCTGGGCGGGGAGGCGTTTGCCATCGGCATCCTCGCGGTCAAGGAAATCATCGAATACGGCGGCCTGACCGAGGTGCCGATGATGCCGGAATGCATACGCGGCGTGATCAACCTGCGCGGCGCGGTGGTGCCGGTCATGGACCTGTCCGCGCGCTTCGGCAAGGCGGTCACCGCGGTGACCAAGCGCACCTGCATCGTGATCGTGGAAGTCGACAACGGCGACGCCCAGCAAGTGGTCGGCGTAGTGGTCGATGCGGTCAATGCGGTGCAGGATATCGCAGCCTCCGAGATCGAGGCGCCACCCAGCTTTGGCGCGAAGATCCGCACCGATTTCATCGAAGGAATGGGCAAGGTCAACGGCAAGTTCGTGATCCTGCTCAACATCAACCAGATTGTGTCGCTCGACGAACTCGATGCCCTGGCGGAAGCCGCATCGGGGCCGCCGGCCACAGCGCCAGGGCCGGGACGATAGCGACATCGGTGCCACTATCGAGGGCAGGATCGGCGAAGTTGGAGGAGGAGCAATTCACGCACTTTCGAGGTTTTCATTAAACGCACCCGGGCATGGCACAGAGGTGAATAAGCCAGCCAGAACTTATTTGTATGGAAGCGGGCCTCGGGATACACATGCCATCCCGAGCAGAGATAAATACTTGGTTGAAGAGGGAACGCAATGCTGAAAAACATGAAAATCGGCACTCGCCTGGGGATGTCATTCGGACTGGTCTGCCTGGTCCTGATTGCCGTACTGTTGCTCGGGATTTCCCGCCTGGGCAACCTGAATGCCGGGACGGAGATCATTGTCCATGATCGCTATCCGAAGGTGGTGTGGTCCTACGAGATGATCGGTGAAGTGAACCAGATCGCGCGCTCGATGCGAAACACGATCATCTTTACCGATCCGGAAACGATAAGGAAAGAGCTTGGCACGGTTGAGACCGCCAAGGCAGGCATCAAAGAGAACATCACCAGGCTGGACAAGGCGATCGCATCGCCAAAAGGAAAGGAACTGCTGAACGGCATAGTTGGCGCCGCAGAAAAATACCTCGTCCAGGAGGAGCAGTTCGTCAGGTTTATCAATGAAGGAAAGAGGGACGAAGCGAAAGGCCTGCTGCTGACGCAACTGCGGCCTGCACAGCTTGCCTACATGGAGGCGCTGGAGGCGCTGATCAAGCACCAGGGGCAACTAATGGAGGATTCCGGCAAGGATGCCTCCGACGAGTTCCAAAGCGCGCGTACGCTGATGCTCATCATGGGCGGCCTTGCCGTGCTCCTGTCCGCGCTGACCGCGTTCTGGATCACGCTGAGCATCACGCGTCCGCTCGGCCAGGCAGTACAGGCCGCCAACCAGCTCAGGGACGGTGATCTCGATATCAAGATCAATGCGATCAGCAAGGATGAAACCGGCCAGCTCCTGCATGCGATGCAGACCATGGTGGCCAAGCTGGGCCAGGTGATCGACGGCCAGCGCCAGGCAATCGAAGCTGCCAATCGCGGCAACTTCGACACGCGTCTCGACACGGCGGGCCTGCGCGGATTCCAGGCGGGGATGGCGGACGGACTGAACCAGCTGATGACGACCACGGGCGCGAGCATCGACGACGTGGTGCGGGTGATGGGCGCGATGTCGGAAGGCGATCTGAACGCGAGAATCGACAAGTCCTATGAGGGCGCATTCGGCAAGCTCAAGGAGTACTCGAACAACATGGTCGACAAGCTCTCGCTGGTAGTGGCCGAGGTCAACAGCGCCGCCGATGCGCTGGCCAGCGCCTCCGAGGAGGTCAGCGCCACCGCGCAATCCCTGTCGCAGGCAGCGAGCGAACAGTCGGCCGGCGTGGAGGAAACCAGCGCATCGATCGAACAGATGACGGCCTCGATCTCACAGAATACCGAGAACGCGAAAGTCACCGACGGCATGGCGACCAAGGCGGCGCAGGAAGCCATGGAGGGCGGCGAGGCCGTACGGGAAACGGTCACCGCCATGAACCAGATCGCCAAGAAGATCGGCATCATCGATGACATTGCGTACCAGACCAATTTGCTGGCATTGAACGCGGCGATCGAAGCTGCGCGTGCGGGCGAGCATGGCAAGGGTTTCGCGGTAGTGGCGGCCGAAGTGCGCAAGCTGGCCGAGCGCAGCCAGGTGGCGGCGCAGGAGATCGGCGAAGTGGCGACCAACAGCGTCGGCCTTGCCGAGAAGGCCGGCAAGCTGCTCGACGAGATGGTGCCGAATATCAAGAAAACTTCGGACCTGGTGCAGGAAATCACGGCGGCATCGGAAGAGCAGTCCTCGGGTGTCGGGCAGATCAATGTGGCGGTGGGACAGTTGAGCCAGACCACTCAGCAGAATGCATCGAGCTCGGAAGAGCTGGCCGCCACGGCGGAGGAGATGAGCGGCCAGGCCGAGCAACTGCAGCAGACGATGTCCTTCTTCAAGCTCAAGCATGCGCAGGCATCGACCGCCGCCGCACCGCGCAAGCCCGCGCCGAAGGCCACGGCGATGAAGCAGAACGGCGTGAAAAAGCTGCCGGACCACGCGTTCGCGGCGGCACACGAGCCGGACGAGACGCATTTCACGAAATTCTAGGAGGTGTGAATGAGTTCGCTGATGGAAGTCAAACCCGGCCCAGGGCAATTGCAGGCCAACCACGACCATGCGCAGTACCTGACCTTCATGCTGGGTGGAGAAATGTTCGCCATCGGCATCCTCGCGATCAAGGAGATCATCGAGTACGGTGGACTGACCGAGGTGCCGATGATGCCGGAATGCATACGCGGCGTGATCAACCTGCGCGGCGCGGTGGTGCCGGTCATGGACCTGTCCGCGCGTTTCGGCAAGGCGGTCACCGCAGTGACCAAGCGCACCTGCATCGTGATCGTCGAAGTCGACAACGGCGACGCCCAGCAGGTGGTCGGCGTGGTGGTCGATGCGGTGAACGCCGTGCTGGAGATACCGCACTCCGAGATCGAACCGGCGCCGAGCTTCGGCGCCAGGATCCGCACCGATTTCATCGCGGGCATGGGCAAGGTCAACGGCAGGTTCGTCATCCTGCTCAACGTCGACAACGTGCTGTCGACCGAGGACCTGGGCGCGCTGACGGATGTGGCGCTGGAGTCGGCGTGTACATGGCAATCCGGGCGGGCCGGTCCGCCCGGGAAGAAAATCATGAATGAGTGAGCCGTTGTGGGAAATTTCATCACGATTACGGACCAGGAGTTTCTCCAGTTCCAGCAGTTCATCTACGAGACGGCGGGCATCAGCATGTCGCCCGCCAAGAAGGCGCTGGTCAGCGGGCGCCTTGCCAAGCGCGTGCAGCAGTGCCGCCTGAACAACTACGGCGAGTATTTCCGCTTGTTGGCCGGCGGGAATGATGCCGCCGAAGTGCAGACGGCCATCGACCTGCTGACGACCAACGAGACCTACTTCTTCCGGGAACAGAAGCATTTCGAACAGTTGCGCGAAGCCGCCTGCAAGCTGCGCAGGAACGGGCAGACGTTTCGCGTGTGGAGCGCGGCGAGTTCGAGCGGCGAAGAGGCCTACAGCATCGCCATGGTGCTCGCCGATACGCTGGGCGATGCGCCATGGGAAGTGGTGGGGTCGGACATCAGTACCCGGGTGCTGGCGCGCGCCCGGACCGGCCATTATCCGCTGGAGCGCACCACGCATATTCCGCCCGACTACCTGAAACGCTACTGCCTGAAGGGCACCGGCACCCAGCAGGGCACCCTGCTGATCGAGCGCAGCCTGCGCCAGCGCGTGCAGTTCCTGCAGGTGAACCTGAACGGCACGCTGCCGCAGCTCGGCACCTTTGACGTGATCTTCCTGCGCAATGTGATGATCTACTTCAATGGCGACACCAAGCAGCAGGTGGTTGCGCGCGTGCTGTCGCGGTTGAAGCCGAACGGCTGTTTCTTCATAGGGCATTCGGAAAGCCTGCATGGCGTGACCGACCGGGTGCAGGCGGTCATGCCCTCGGTGTACCGCAAGACGGCGTGATGCCATGCCGGGCAAGAAGACCTTCATCGAGATTTTCCTGCAGCCCGGCGAATACTTCGTCGGCAACGCGGATTACCGGATCCGGACGCTGCTCGGCTCCTGCGTCTCCATCACGCTCTGGCATCCTCGCCTGCGCATCGGCGCCATGTCGCACTTCATGCTCGCCAGTCGCCCCGCAGGCGCATCGCGCGAGCCGGACGGGCGCTACGGCGAGGAAGTCATGTGGCTCATGCTGCGCGAGCTCCGTGCCGCCGGCGTCGCGGCGTCCGAATGTCAGGGCAAGATCTTCGGCGGCGGCGACATGTTCCCGGTCCACACGCGTACGGCCGGCATCCATGTCGGCAAGCGCAATGGCGAAACAGCGCGCGAACTGCTGCGCGCGCACGGCATTCCGCTGGTGTCCGAAAGCCTGTTCGGCGTCGGCCACCGGCAAATGATTTTCGATATCAGCAGCGGGCATGTCTGGTCGCGCCAGGTCAAGCCGGCTGATATTCAATAGCAACGAGAAGACGCCCATGGAACGCATCAAGGTATTGATAGTGGATGATTCAGCGGTCGTGCGCCAGGTGTTGACCGGCTTGCTGGAGAACGTGCCCGGCATCCAGGTCACGTATGCGGTCGCCGATCCCATCCTGGCGATGGAACGCATGAAAATGCAATGGCCGGACGTGATCGTGCTCGATGTGGAAATGCCGCGCATGGACGGTATTACTTTTCTGCGCAAGATCATGAGCGAACGGCCGACGCCAGTCGTCATCTGTTCGACGCTGACCGAGAAGGGCGCGCAAACCACGATGGAGGCGCTGGCCGCCGGCGCGGTCGCGATCATCACCAAGCCCAGGCTGGGCCTCAAGCAATACCTGAAAGACAGTTCCGACGAACTGATCACGGCGGTCAGGACAGCGGTGCGCGCCAACGTCAGGCGGCTGGTGCCGCAGCATGCCGCACCGCCGGTCACGGCGAAGTACACCGCCGACGTGATCGTCGCGCCCGCCGAAGGGAATGCCCTGGCGCAGACCACCGAACGGGTTGTCGCCATCGGCACCTCCACCGGCGGCACGCAGGCGCTGGAAGAAGTGCTGACCGCCTTGCCGCGCGTGTCGCCCGGTATCGTGATCGTGCAGCACATGCCGGAAAAATTCACCGCCGCGTTTGCGGCACGCCTCAACGGCATCTGCCGGATAGCGGTCAAGGAAGCGCAGAACAATGACCGCGTCGTGCCGGGCCGCGCCTTGATCGCGCCGGGCGGCAAGCACATGCTGTTGCGGCGCAACGGCGCTCAATACTTCGTGGAAGTCGTCGACGGCCCGCTGGTCAACCGTCACCGCCCCTCCGTCGATGTCTTGTTTCGCTCCGTGGCCAAGGCGGCCGGCGCCAATGCGCTCGGCGTCATCATGACCGGCATGGGAGACGACGGCGCGGCCGGCCTGCTGGAGATGCGCAAGGCCGGGGCGCGCACCGTCGCGCAGGACGAGGCGAGCTGCGTCGTGTACGGCATGCCCAAGGAAGCGGTGAAGCGCGGCGCGGTCGAGAAAACCGTGGCCTTGAATGCCATCGACAAGGAGATCCTGCAGCAGCTTGCGAAGTTTTCCGGCTGATCTTCCGCAGAATATGTTGCGCGCCGATCGGCAAGTGCGACGGCACACTTGCTCAACGCATGGGTCAAGGCAATAATGAATCCGTGCATGGGCAGGGAGTCAAGCGTATGCTGTTGCTGCTGCGTTGGATGCGGAAACTGATCGCCTGGACGGACTTCATCCTGTTCACCGCGCTGCTCTACCTGTTGTCATGTTTGCCATGGCGCGGCACGCACCCCGTCGCGCGCCTGTTTCACGCCTGGTGCCGCGCATTCGTGCGCGCGCTCGATATCGACTTGCGCCTGCACCAGAAAAATCGCCGCCGCCTGCCCGCGCGCTTCATCCTGATCGCCAATCATCCCTCCGCGCTGGAAGACATCGGCATTCCCGCCTTGTTCGACGTGGTGTCGCTGGCCAAGGTGCAGGTGCAGGACTGGTTTCTCGTCGGCCGCATCACGAAGGCAGCCGGTACGCTATACGTGGACCGTGACGATCCCGCCTCGCGTCAGCAGGCGATTCAGGCGATGGTGGAGGCGGTGAAGGGCGGCCGCAACATCGCGCTTTATCCGGAGGGCGGATGCAAGGGACGCCGTCTGTTTGAAGAATTCAAGTCGGGCGCGTTTGAAGTGTCGCAGCGCACCGGCGTTCCCATCCTGCCGGTGTTCCTGCATTACGAAGCGCAGGACGATTTCGAGTGGCAGCCGCCCTACACGCTGCCCGACAAGATCCTGCACATGATGAAGACGGTGAACAATCGCGCCAATTACTACGTGTATGACGCGCTCGATCCGGCGGATTATGCGGACAAGTATGCGATGAAGGCAGCGGCGTATGCACTGTATGCGCGCTGGAATGCGCAGTATCTGGAATAGTTTTCGTGTGCGGACAAGTGCCGTTTGACGATGTCCGCGCGCAGGCGATTCAGTCATTTGGCGCAGCCATGATTCAAGCCGCACCCACTTGCAGAACCGCGGGGCTGTGCTGCCAGGCAGAATCAGGTCCTCAAGCGAGCTCCGTCGATCTCTGTGTTGATGATTTTTTAACAAAATATGAACTGCAACAATTCGGAGATGCTTCAGAAGTCTGCGCACGAGATTCCATCAAGCCTGCAGTACAATGAACCGGTCCCGGCCGAGCGCGTCATTTCGGTCGAAAACCTGTCGACGGAAGGAATTCCATGTTATTGATGAACCAAAGGGCCGACGCATAAGTTCGCCCCTGACGCATCACGAGAGCGTTATCGTTTTTCATTTCATTGCGCACCTATGTCCCGAGAAGGCGTGAACACGAGGCAGATGCTTCAAACCTGTTGGGGACGCGGCCTCTTCGCCTTCGTCGTCGTATCGGTTGCCGCGGCGTTGAGGGTCTGGCCGCTGCAGCCGCTTGAGTCCGGCCTCGCCTGGCTGACGTTCTATCTGGCCGTGATCGGCGTTGCAATCTACGGCGGGCTTTCTGCGGCTCTGCTGGCAATGGTGCTGGCTTGTCTCACGGTTGCGTTTCTATGGCCGTTTCTCGTTGCCCGGCCTTTCATTGCGAGCCCCATCGACCTTCTGGGCATGGGCGTTTTCGCGCTCACCTGCATGGCGGTCTGCTATGTCATCGAAACCATGCGCCGCGCCAATGTGCGCGCGACCGAAGCGCAAAAGCAGGCTGAATCGGCCGCCCTGGCGGCTGCCAGGAGCGAGCGGTTCATGAAGTCCGCCATCGAAGCGATGCCCAACATGATCGGCTACTGGGACAAGGATTTGCGCTTCGGCCTTGCCAACAATGCCTATATGGAGTGGTGGGGCAAACCTCCTGAGGACATCATCGGCACCTCCATCCGGGATTTGATGGGAGAGCGCCTGTATGCCCTGAACGAACCGCATATTCGTCGAGCCCTTGCCGGTGAAACGCAGCGTTTCCAGCGGACCCTGACCAAGGCCGACGGCAGTGCAGGCTACATCCTGGCCAACTACATTCCCGATATCGATGTCGACGGTGCGGTGAACGGAATCTTCATCCTGGCCAGCGACGTGACCGAGTTGAAGGAAGCGCAATCGCAGCTCGAACTTGCCGCCAGCGTTTTTGAAAACACGGTTGAAGGTATCGCTGTCACCAATGCACAGGGGATTTTCCTTTCGGTGAATCCCGCGTTCACCGCGATTACCGGCTATACCGCCGAGGAAGCGATAGGGCAGACGCCGCGCATTCTCCGGTCCAACCGGCACGACCACGCGTTCTATGTCGCCATGTGGCACG
Organism: Noviherbaspirillum sp.; assembly: GCF_035254865.1. Classification (GTDB taxonomy): domain Bacteria; phylum Pseudomonadota; class Gammaproteobacteria; order Burkholderiales; family Burkholderiaceae_D; genus Noviherbaspirillum. The sequence goes on along the minus strand of NZ_DATFAF010000019.1, from coordinate 71,851 downwards.
ACATTCTGACCAACGGCCGCTGGAAAGGCGACATATGGAATCGCCGCAAGGACGGCGAAGTCTATCTCGAACGGATCACCATCACCATGATCCGCGACTCGGCCGGCAATCCCGTGCGCTATGTGTCGGTGTTCAGCGACATCACCGACCTCTGGCGCAAGGACGAATACCTGAAACATCTGGCCTTTCACGATGCCCTGACCGATCTGCCGAATCGCTCCTTGCTGATGGAACGGCTGAACCATCGCATCTCGATGGCCAAGCGTACGCACGTTGGCTTGGCGCTATTGTTCCTCGATCTTGATCGTTTTAAATTCATCAACGACACCTACGGCCACGACGTCGGCGACGAGTTGCTGCGGGAGGTCGCGCAGAGACTGCTGGCACTGGTGCGGCAGTCGGACACCGTGGCCCGCCTGGGCGGCGACGAGTTCGTCATCAAGCTCAACAATCCGGTGAACAAGGACGAGGTCGCGCATATCGCCAGACGCATTGTCGCCGTCATCAATGAGCCGATGGAACTTCGCGGCAATACGGTTCAGGTAGGAACGTCTATCGGCATTGCGATTTATCCTTCCGACGGACGAACGCCGGTTGAACTGCTCAAGCATGCCGACAGCGCGATGTATGCGGCGAAAGATGCGGGAAAGAGCACTTTCCGCTTCTTCGAGCCGTCAATGACGGTCCCCGTTGAGGAGCAGCGCGACGGAAAACGAGGCGACAAGGGCGCGCAAGGATGACTGTCCCGGTTCGGGTCCACGGAATACACGGAAATTCTTTGTTCTTTCCGTGCTTTCCGTGGACAAGGGTTCGCTACATGTTGCGCCGATACTGCCCGCCCACCTCGAACAAGGCGTTGCTGATCTGCCCCAGTGAGCAGTAACGCACCGCGTCCATCAGCACGGCGAACACGTTCTCGTTGTCGATCACCGCTTTCTGCAGTTTCTGCAGCATGGCCGGCGCCTTGTCGGCGTGACGTACCTGGAACTCCGCAAGACGCTTCAGTTGCGACTGCTTTTCGTCGTCGGTGGAGCGCGCCAGTTCCAGCGTTTGCGGCGTGGCATCGCCCTTCGGGTTGCGGAAGGTGTTGACGCCGATGATGGGCAGGGTGCCGTCATGCTTCAGGTGCTCGTAAACCATTGACTCTTCCTGGATCTTGCCGCGCTGGTAGCCGGTTTCCATCGCGCCCAGCACGCCGCCGCGCTCGGCGATGCGCTCGAACTCCTGCAGTACCGCTTCTTCCACCAGGTCGGTCAGTTCCTCGATGATGAAGGAGCCCTGGTTCGGGTTTTCGTTCTTCGCCAAGCCCCATTCGCGGTTGATGATCAATTGAATGGCTAACGCGCGCCGCACCGATTCGTCGGTCGGCGTGGTGATCGCCTCGTCGTACGCATTGGTGTGCAGCGAATTGCAGTTGTCGTAGATCGCGATCAAGGCCTGCAGCGTGGTGCGGATATCGTTGAAGTCGATTTCCTGCGCATGCAGGGAGCGTCCGGAAGTCTGGATGTGGTACTTCAGTTTTTGCGAACGCTCGTTGGCGCCGTACTTGTCGCGCATCGCGACGGCCCAGATGCGGCGTGCGACGCGGCCCAGCACCGTGTATTCCGGGTCCATGCCGTTGCTGAAGAAGAAGGACAGGTTGGGCGCGAAATCGTCGATGTGCATGCCGCGCGCGAGATAGGCTTCCACGAAGGTGAAGCCGTTCGACAGCGTGAAGGCGAGTTGCGAGATCGGGTTCGCGCCGGCTTCGGCGATGTGGTAGCCGGAGATCGACACCGAGTAGAAATTGCGCACCCGGTTGTGCACGAAGAATTCCTGGATGTCGCCCATCACCTTCAGGCTGAACTCGGTCGAGAAGATGCAGGTATTCTGGCCCTGGTCTTCCTTCAGGATGTCGGCCTGCACGGTGCCGCGCACGTTCTCCAGCACCCACTCGCGGATCTTGGCCGCTTCGTCGTCGGTCGGTTCGCGCTTGTTGTCGGCGCGGAACTTGGCCATCTGCTGGTCGATCGCGGTATTCATGAACATCGCTAGGATCGTCGGCGCCGGGCCGTTGATGGTCATCGACACCGAGGTATTCGGCGCGCACAGGTCGAAGCCGTCGTACAGCACTTTCATGTCGTCCAGCGTGGCGATCGATACGCCGGAGTTGCCGATCTTGCCGTAGATGTCGGGACGCGGTGCCGGATCGGCGCCATACAGCGTGACCGAGTCGAAGGCGGTCGACAGGCGCTTGGCGTCCATGCCTTCGGACACCAGCTTGAAGCGGCGGTTGGTGCGGAAGGCATCGCCTTCGCCGGCGAACATGCGGGTCGGGTCTTCGTTCTCGCGCTTGAAGGCGAACACGCCGGCGGTGTAGGGGAAGGAGCCGGGCACGTTCTCCGCCATCAGGAAGCGCAGGATTTCGCCGTGGTCTTCGAACTTCGGCAACTGCACCTTGCGGATCGTGGTGCCTGACAGGGTCTTCTGCACCAGGCGCGTACGGATTTCCTTGTCGCGGATCTTCACCACATAGTCGTCGCCCGCATACGCGGCCTTCATGTCGGGCCACATCGCGAGCAGTTTCTTCGCGCTGGCGTCCAGGCTGTTGTCGCGTTCGGCAATCAGGTCGTCGAGGTCGGCGGTCTTGCTGCAGGCAGCGGCCATGCGCTTGGCTTCCTGCAATTGCTGGCGCTCGCGGGCCAGCTTGACTTGCCTGGCCGTGTTCTTGTGGTAGTCGCGTACCGTGTCGGCAATTTCGGCGAGGTAGCGTGTGCGGGCCGGCGGCAGGATCGCATTCTTGCCGGAGGAGCTGCGCACGTTCACGGGCGCGAGCTTGCCGGGCTTGGCCTTCAGTCCCAGCTCCGTCAGCCTCGACAGCAGGCCCTGGTACAGCGCGGTCACGCCGTCGTCATTGAAGCGCGAGGCTTGCGTGCCGTACACCGGCATCTCTTCCGGCTTCTTGCCGAACAGCTCGCGATTGCGCTGGTATTGCTTGGCCACGTCGCGCAGCGCATCCTGCGCGCCCTTGCGGTCGAACTTGTTGATCGCCACGAAATCGGCGAAGTCGAGCATGTCGATCTTTTCCAGTTGCGAGGCGGCGCCGAATTCCGGCGTCATCACGTACATCGACAGTCCCACATGCGGCACGATAGCGGCGTCGCCCTGGCCGATGCCGGAGGTCTCCACGATCACGAGGTCGAAGCCGGCCACCTTGCAGGCGGCGATCACGTCGGGCAGCGCCTGCGAGATTTCGGAGCCGGCTTCGCGCGTGGCGAGCGAGCGCATGAATACCCGCGACTGGCCATTCCACGGATTGATCGCATTCATGCGGATGCGGTCGCCGAGCAAGGCGCCACCCGATTTGCGGCGCGACGGGTCGATCGACACCACGGCGATGTTGAGCGCGTCGTCCTGGTCGAGACGGATGCGGCGGATCAGCTCGTCGGTCAGCGAGGACTTGCCCGCGCCGCCGGTGCCGGTGATGCCGAACACCGGGGTCTTGATGGTGTCGGCGGCCTTGTGCAATTCGGTCTTGAGCCTGGCGGCGACCTTGTCGTTTTCCAGCGCGGTGATCAGTTGCGCGAGCGGACGCTGGCGCTCGACCATGTCGCCCTTGGTCAGCGCTTCCAGCCTGGTCGGTGCGTAGGACGACAGGTCGACGTCGCAAGCCTGGATCATCGAGAGGATCATGCCGACGAGGCCCATGCGCTGGCCGTCTTCCGGGCTGAAGATGCGTGCCACGCCGTAGGCATGCAGCTCGTCGATCTCGCTCGGCACGATCACGCCGCCGCCGCCGCCGAACACCTTGATATGTGCGCCGCCGCGCTGCTTGAGCAGGTCGATCATGTACTTGAAGTATTCGACGTGGCCGCCCTGGTAGCTGGAGATGGCAATGCCTTGCGCGTCTTCCTGCAGCGCGGCGGTGACGATCTCGTCGACCGAGCGGTTGTGGCCGAGGTGGATCACTTCCGCGCCGTTGGCCATCAGGATGCGCCGCATGATGTTGATCGAGGCGTCGTGGCCGTCGAACAGCGAGGCCGCGGTGACGAAGCGCACCTTGTTGGCGGGTTTGTATTCGGTGAGTTTCTGGGCTACGGAGAGGTCGGTCATTGCTTGTCTCTTTGTTATGGCGGAAGCCGCAGGACGGCCTGTGCTGATAATTACGTTTACGTTAACGTCAATCTAACATGACGTCAATCAGGTGCGCCGTCTTTCGGATGACAATGTTTCCCCTGTGCCAAGGGCTTTTGATGGCGCGCCGAAATGCCGGCGGGGCCGGTGCCAAGGCGCAACACCGGCCGCCACGAATGCCCGCGTCAAGCGCGTTTGCTTGCCGCCGCGATACGACGCTTGAGTTCGTCCGAACGCAAGGCCCTTTCGTAGTCGTCGCGCGCGGTGGCGGCGCCGGGTGCGCTTGCCGCAATTGCATTGAGCTGGCGCTTCATGGTCGCCACGGAGAGCGGTTCGCAGGCACCGAGCGCGTCCGTATATTCGACGACCTTGGTCCACAAGGCGTTCGGCTCCACAAGTTCCGTGAGGAAGCCGATACGCTTCATTTCTTCTGCGTCAATCGGCTGCGCGGTGAGGAACAGGCGCTTCGCCTGCATTACGCCCAGTTGTGTCACATAGCGCCGCAGGCCGCCCGGATAATAGTGCAGGCCGAACTTCGCTGCCGGCATGAACATGCGCGAGCCCTGCACGCCGATGCGGAAGTCGCAGCACAGCGCCAGGTCGGTTGCGCCGCCATACACGCTGCCGTTCAGCGCGCAGATGGTCGGCAGCGGGAACTGCTCGACGGTATCGAGCAGGTTTTCAAAACTGCTGTCGAGTTTCTCGACGATCGCCTGGATGGTATAGCCCGAGCTGAAGGTCTTCTCGCCAAGGCCGGTGAACACGACCGCGCGCACGCCGTCACGTTGCTGAATCTCGGCAAGATGCGCGCACAGCACCGCGATGTCGTCGGGATCGATGCGATTGTGCTCGCGCGGACGGCGCAGGCGGATGATGGCGGTCGCGCCTGCGTATTCGAGGCCGGGCGCCTGATCGGGCATGTCCTGGTGCATGGTGTGTTCTCCTATTTCGCCGTGCCCATCAGCATGTCCGGCAGCCAGGTGACGATCTGCGGGAACACCGTCAGCACCACGATGAAGGACAGCATCATGATGATGAAAGGAACCACGCCCCACATCACATCGCGCAGCGGCACTTCCGGCGCGATGCCGCGGATCACGAACAGGTTGAGGCCGACGGGTGGGTGGATCAGGCCGATTTCCAGATTGATGGTGAGCACCACGCCGAACCAGACGAGGTCGATGTGATTCTGATTCAACACCGGCAGGATGAAGGGCATGCTCATCAGGATGATGGCGACCGCCGGCATGAAAAATCCGGCCATCAGCAGGAACAGGTTCAGCACCAGGATCAGTTCCCACTTGCCGAGGTTCCAGCCGAACATCCAATCCGCCACGCTTTGCGTCACGTACAGATAGGACATCATGTACGAGTACAGCGCCGCCGCTGCGACGATCATCAGGATCATCGACGATTCGCGTGTCGCATCGCGCATGATCGGCCACAGGTCGGACAGGCGGCCGCGGTAGATGACCATCACCAGCACCAGTGCGAAAAAGGCCGCGATCGCCGCGACTTCGGACGGCGTCGCGAATCCGCCGTACATCACGGCCGTGACGGCCACGATGATCATCAGGAAAGGCAGTGTGCGCGCCAGGCCGGAGACTTTCTCGGCGAACGTGTAGTGCTCAAGCGGGGCATCGCGGTCGATGGCGCGCATGCTGACGGTCCACGAGTAGAACGAGAACAGCAGCACCAGCAGGATCCCGGGCACTACGCCCGCCAGGAACAGGCGGCCGATGGACGTTTCGGTGACGATGCCGTAGATGATGAAGGTGATCGACGGCGGAATCAGGATGCCGAGGCTGCCGCCGGCCGCGATGGCGCCCGTCGCCAGCCGCTTCGGCACGCCGCGCTTGATCATTTCCGGAATCCCCGCCTTGCCGATGGCCGCCGCGGTCGCAGGGCTGGAGCCGCACATGGCGGAGAACAGGCCGCAGGCAAAGATATTGGCGATCACCAGGCCGCCCGGTACGCGATGCAACCAGCGGTGCAGCGATTCGTAAATGTCCTTGCCGGCGCGCGACATGCCGATGGCCGCGCCCAGCACCACGAACATCGGCAGCGTCAGCAGCGCGAAGCTGGACAGTTCGCCGACGAAGCTTTTCGGGACGGCCGCCAGCGCCCCGGCGCCGCCGAAGATGGCAAGAAAGGCGACGGCGACGGCGACCAGGCCGAACGCAATCGGCACGCCGGAGAACAGCACGGCAAAGGTGACGATAAACAGCAGCGATGCAATTTGCAGTTCACTCATGGTCTTGGCGGTCTCTCATTACTCTAACGGGCTTGGGGATGCAGCGATTTCTGCATTTCCACGAGATATTGCAAAGCGGTCAGTCCCATGCCGATCGGCATCGCCGCGTACTTCGGCCACTCGGGCGCCGTCCACAATCCGAGGGTGCGCTCATTGGCCAGAAAGGCGTCGATGGTCATGTGCAGGCCGAGCCAGGCGAGATAGACGCAGACGACAAAGCCGACCGCATGACCGAGCAGAGCGAGCTTCATGCGCGACCGGTCGGACAGCACCGTATCCAGCAACTCCATGCCGACATGACCCTTGGTGCGCAGGGTGTAGGGCGAACCGAGAAAGGCCGCACCGACCATCATCATGATGCTGGTTTCCAGCTCCCATGAATTCTGGTGCCCGCTGGTGCGATAGATCACCATCCATGTGACGATCAGGATGGAGGCGAGCAGCAGCCCGGCCGCAACATAGGCGCAGGCGAGGCTGAGGCGCTCCACAGCGTTGTTGAGTCGTTCCATTGATTGCTCCTCCGCGGTTCGTCCCGGCCTGTCTTATTTTCCGCGCGACTGATGCAACGCGTCCAGCAGCTCTTTGGCTTTCGGGCTGGTCTTCGCAAAATCCTGCCACGAGGTCCGTTTGGCCAGCGCCAGCCAGTCTTCGAATTCCGGCTTCGTCATCTGCCGCACCTGCACGCCGGCGCTTTCGAATTTTTTCACTGCTGTCTTGGCAACCTCGTCCTGCTCGGCGTTGAAGGTCTGATCGGTTTTCTGCGCCGCGTCTTCAAAGATCTTCTTCTGCGCCGGCGTCAGTTTGTCCCAGGCCTTCTTCGAAATGACCAGGGGCTGCAGCAGCACGAAGATCGTGTAGTCGCCGCCAATGGTCGCGTACTTGCTCTGTTCATACAGGCGCATGCTCATCAGACTGTCATAGGAAGACAGCAGGCCGTCCAGTACGCCGGACTGCATCGCGTTGTACAGTTCGGTGGAGGGCATGGAATACACCGATGCGCCGGCTTCTTTCAGGGCGGAGTCGATGGTGCGGTCCGCGCCGCGGAACTTCAGTCCCTTGACGTCATCCGGCTTGCCCAGCGGGCGTGCGCGATTCACAAATCCGCCTTCGGTCCACCACCAAGTAAGCAGGTGCAGGCCGTTGGCTTCCGCCACTTCCTGCAGCTTCTTCGCATACGGCGAATTGCGCAGCGTCATCGCATCGGCTGCGCTGCTGACAGCGCCGGGCAGGATCGTCACGGAAAACTCCGGAATCTTGCCGGCTGCATAGATGAGCGGAATGATCGACATCTCGACGGTGCCATCCTGCAGCGCGTCGACCTGCTTGAGCGGATTGCTGATCAGCGAGGCGCCGGGATAGATACGGAACTTGAGCGACGGGTCCTTGCTGCTCACCTCCTTGACGAACTGGCGCGCCGCGACGTCGCGGCTGTCGGCGCCTTGCTTCCATTGGTGGGTCAGCTTGAATTCCTGGGCCTGGACGCTGCCTACCGCGCTGCAGAAAAGAACAGCGGTTGCGACTGCGAAGTGCTTGAATCTGATGTTCATGGTCTGTCTCCTTTATTGGTCTTGACTGAAAGCGATTCGGAAATCAGGATGCGGGTACGGACTCCTTGTACTGAGCGATCACGCCCTCGTTCGAGAGTTGTTGCAAGCCATCGCGGGTGTGGCCGAACTCGCCCAGCACTTCGAATGTGTGTTCGCCCAGCAGCGGCGGCGGCATGCGCACCGAGCCGTCCTTGAAGGCGTCGAGCTTGATCGGGTTGGCGACCTGCTTGAGCGCGCCCAGCAGCGGATGCTCGACTTCCTCGACCAGCCGGCAATGCCGCACCTGCGGATCGTCGAAGACATCGGACAAGGTATTGATGGGGCCGGCGGGAATCCCGAGCGGGATCATGGCTTCGGTCCATTCCATTTTCGTGCGCAGCTTCAGGCGAGCGTCGATGATTTCTTTCAAGGCATTGCGATGCTGCATGCGCGCCGCATTGTCGATGAAGCGCGGATCGTCGAGCAAGGCTTCCAGTTCGAGCAGTTTGCACAACTTGACCCACATGTCCGGCGTGGCCGGTGCGAGGTTGAGCGGACCGTCCTTTGTTTCGAATACGCCGTAGGGCGCGATGACGGGGTGCACGTTGCCGGTCGGGCCGGGCACTTCGCCCAGGCTCAGATAACGTTGTCCCTGCACGCTCAGCAAGCCGATCAGGCTGGCCAGCAGCGAGGTTTCCACGTGCTGGCCGCGGCCGTTTTGCTGACGCCTGAACAGCGCGGATACGATGCCGATCGCGGTCCACATGCCGGAGGTGAGGTCGCCGATGGCGGTGCCGACACGGGTGGGCCCCGACTCGGGCTGCCCGGTCAGGCTCATCAGGCCGGAATAGCCTTGCGCGATCTGGTCGAATCCCGGCCAGCTGCCCATCGGGCCGTCACTGCCGAAACCGGTGATGCTGCCGAACACCAGCCCGGGATTGGCGGCGGACAAGCGTGGATAATCAAGCCCCATGTCGCTCATCACGCCGGATTTGAAGTTCTCCACCACCACGTCGGCCTTCTCGCACATGCCCCGGATAAGGTCCAGGCCGCGTGCGTCGCGGAAGTTGACCGCGATGCCGCGCTTGTTGCGATTGGTGGAGAGGTAGTAGGCGCTGATGCCTTTGTCGAATGGCCCCCAGGTGCGGATCATGTCGCCCGTGGACATCGGCTCGACCTTGATGACATCCGCGCCCAGATCGGCCAGGATCATCGAGCAGAAGGGGCCGGACAGCGCGCGGGTGAGGTCGACGACGCGGATACCGGCTAAGGGTAAGCTCATGAAATGTCTCCGGAATCTTGTTGCGATGCTGCCGATCTCATGAAGAACGGCAGCATCACGCTCTTGAATTTCTCTCATATTAACTGAAATTTCAGTTTGTGTTATTAAAATTTTTCATCGAAAACCTGATATATTTAGGAGGGCGAATCCGGTATCATTCCGCGCATCCGGAAACTGCACGAACGAGGGGACGACATGGGGTCAACAAGAGAAAGCGCTGCCGAGACGGTGCGCCGTGAACTTGAGGCGGAAATCAATAACGGCATCCGTGCGCCCGGCGAGCCGCTGGACGAGGCCGAGCTGATGGAGCGCTTCAAGGTGTCGCGCACACCGGTGCGGACCGCCATCCTGCAACTGGCGTCGCATGGCCTGATCACCATCCTGCCCCGTTCGGGAACCTATGTTGCACGCATGTCGGCCCAGGATCTGCTGTCGATGCTGGAGGTGCTGGCAGAGATGGAAGCGTCCTGCGCCAAGCTCGCCGCGCGCCGGATGAGCGCCGAGGACCGCCAGAAACTCAAGGAATTGCACGCCGCCGCCAAGGGCGTTGCCGACAAGGAGGATGCGGCGGCCTATGACCGCTACAACCAGGAATTGCACGGCCTGATTTACGCGGCATCGCTGAATGCCTATCTGTCCGACCTGATCCTGTCGATCCGGCGCCGGACCAAAGTCTATCGGCGCACGGTGTTCCAGGAGCCCGGCCGGATCAGGACTTCCTATGCCGAGCACGCGCGCATCGTCGATGCCATCGTTGCCGGCAATGCCGCCGAGGCGCATGAACACATGCTTGCGCACATTTCCGGATCGAGCAAAGACTTCCTCGAATTGCTCGCGCATATTCCCGGCGAATTCACGCATGAGCCGCCGCAGCCGAAGATGGTCGGCAGACGCAAATAGTGCGCGCCGCTCGCCGCCCCGCGTGACCGATTTTCCATTCGCACCGCACAGCATGAACAAGCTTGAAGAATTCCTCGCCAACGCCAACCGCCTGATCGACGAAGTGCGCCTGATGATGCCGCCGTCGCCGCCACCCATCGCATGGGAAGATACCGTCGCCTTCACCTGGCGGCGCCAGCGCGACGCGGGCTACCTGGAACCGGTGCGTCATCCACAACTCATCGATATCAGCGACTTGCAGGGCAACCGCGACAAGTTCGACCGGGTCGAGCTCAACACGCGGCAATTTGTACGCGGACTGCCGGCCAACAATGTGCTGCTGACCGGCGCGCGCGGCACCGGCAAGTCGTCGATCGTGAAGGCGCTGCTGAAAAAATATGCAAGCCAGGGGCTGCGTCTGATTGAAGTGGAGAAGAGCCTGCTCACCGACCTTCCCGCGATAGTCGACGCCATCAGGCATCGCCCCGAGCGCTTCATCATCTTTTGCGACGATCTCTCGTTCGAAGCCGAGGAGCCCGGCTACAAGGCGCTCAAGGTGATGCTCGACGGTTCCGTTACCTCCGCAGTCGAACGGGTTCTCATCTATGCGACTTCCAACCGGCGCCACCTGGTCCCCGAGTACATGCGGGAGAACACGCAGATGGATGTGGTCAACGGCGAAATCCACCAGAACGATTCGGTGGACGAGAAAATCTCGCTTTCCGAACGCTTCGGCGTCTGGGTGCATTTCTATCCGTTCGCGCAGGAGGAATACCTGCAGATCGCGCGGCACTGGTTAAGCCGCCTGAATCCCGGCATCGTGTTTTCGCAGGCGGTACAGGATGAGGCGCTCGGCTGGGCCTTGCAGCGCGGCTCGCGCAGCGGTCGCGTGGCGCTGCAATTCGCACGCGACTATTGCGGGCGGCATGCTGTGGACAGCATGTCGTTCGACAAATAAGGCCATCCCGGCACACGCGAGGGTGCGCCGGGATGCGCATCACGTCAGGCAGCGTGCGACAGCCCCGATTGCCCCGCAGAGAACTGCTTCAACAACCTGTCTTGCTCTTCGCGGAACTGCGCAAGCGCCTTCGCCTTTACATGCCCGAACCCGCGGATCTTCTCCGGCAGCGCGGCGATCTGCACCGCCAACGTATAGTTGTTGCCCCCGAGGCGATCCAGCAGCGACAGCACCGTGCGGCGATACTCCTCGATCAGCGCGCGTTCCATCCGGCGTTCGGCCGTGTAGCCGAATACGTCCAGCTTCGTGCCGCGCAGCGTCTTCATCTTTGCCAGCAGCCTAAAGCCCTGCCACATCCACGAGCCGTATTCCGCCTTGACCAGATGCCCGTTGCCGTCTTTCTTCGCGAACAAGGGTGGCGCGAGATTGAATTTCAGGCTGAACTCGCCGTCGAACTGCTGCTTCAGCTTCTCGACAAATTCGCCGTTCGTATATAGCCGCGCAACTTCATACTCATCCTTGTACGCCATCAGCTTGAAATACGCCTTCGCCACCGCGCGAGCGAGCTTGTCGCCCTTGCCGAGCCCTTCTTCGGCCTTGCGCACCGTATTGACGAGGGCCTCGTAACGCGCCGCGTAGTCCGCATCCTGGTAATCGGTGAGGAAGGCGACGCGCCGCTGAACCAGTCCGCTCAGGCTTTCCGCAAAGTGCAGCGTGACCGGCTTGCCGGGCAGGGCGATGCGCTCGACGCGGGCCAGATCGACGGCCGCGCGCCGGCCCCACAGGAAACTCGTCTTGTTGGAATCGACCGCCACGCCGTTCAGTTCGATCGCGCGCAGCAGCGCCGCCTCGGACACCGGCAGCGCTCCCTTCTGCCAGGCGAAGCCGAGCATGAACAGGTTGGTCGCGATCGCATCGCCCATCAAGGCCGTGGCGAGCTTCGTCGCATCGATGTAATCGGCCCGGTTGGCGACCGACTCGTTGACCAGCGCCTGCACCTCGCCCAGTGGGAAGGCCCAGTCGGGGTTCTTCGTGAAATGGCCGGTCGGCTGCTGGTGCGTGTTGACCACCGCCCGCGTGCGGCCCGGACGCATCTTCGCAATCGCATCCTGCGCGCCGGCGGTGAGCATGTCGCAACCCAGCACCAGATCCGCTTCGCCGGTGGCGATGCGCTGTGCGCGGATCGCGCCGGGCGTCTTGCTGATGCGGATGTGCGAAGTGACCGAACCGTTCTTCTGCGACATGCCGGTCATGTCCAGTACCGACACGCCCTTGCCTTCGAGATGGGCGGCCATGCCGATCAGCGCGCCGATGGTGATCACGCCGGTGCCGCCGATGCCGTTGAGCAGGATGTTGAAGGACGCATCGCAGGCCGGCAGCACGGGATCGGGCAGCGGGCCGAAATCATCCTGCTTGGCCTTGCCAGTGGTCGACTTCCTGACCGTGCCGCCCTCGACCGTGACGAAGCTCGGGCAGAAGCCCTTCACGCAGGAATAATCCTTGTTGCAGGAGGACTGGTCGATGGTGCGCTTGCGCCCGAACTCGGTTTCCAGCGGCATCAGCGAGGTGCAATTCGAGGCCACGCCGCAATCGCCGCAGCCTTCGCACACCGCGTCGTTGATGAACAGACGCTTGGGCGGATCCGGATATTCATTCTTCTTGCGCCGGCGGCGTTTCTCGGCGGCGCAGGTCTGGTCGTAGATCAGCACCGACACGCCCGGCACTTCGCGCAGTTCGCGCTGCACCGCATCGAGCTCCTTGCGGTCGTGCAGGGTCACGCTCTGCGGCAACGAAGAACGGTCGGCGTAACGCGACAGGTCTTCGGTCACCAGCGCGATGCGCTTGACGCCCTCGGCTGCCATCTGCTGCGCGATCATCGGCACCGAGGTGATGCCGTCCACCGGCTGGCCGCCGGTCATGGCCACCGCGTCGTTGTAGAGAATCTTGTAGGTGATGTTCACATTCGCCGCCACCGCCGCGCGGATCGCGAGATAGCCCGAGTGGAAATAGGTGCCATCGCCGAGGTTCTGGAACACGTGCGGCAGCTTGGAGAAGGCCGCCTGCCCGATCCAGGGCGCGCCTTCGCCGCCCATGTGCGTGGTGAGCTTGTTGTGCTCGGGATAGATCGCGGTCGCCATCACATGGCAGCCGATGCCGGCCAGCGCGAGACTGCCGTCCGGCACCCTGGTCGAGGTATTGTGCGGGCAGCCGGAGCAGTACCAGGCCGGGCGCGGCGGCGTGTTGACCGCCTTGGACAGCACCTGGTCCTTCGCTTCCAGGAAGCTCAGGCGCGCCTTGATCAAATCGCTGGTGTGGAAGCGCGCGATGCGCTGCGCGATCACGCGCGCCACCTGTGCAATTGAAAAATCGGCCTTCGGCGACAGCAGCCATTCGCCGCGCGGATGCACCCATTCGCCTTTCTCGTCGAACTTGCCGATCACGCGCGGACGCACATCGTCGCGCCAGTTGTAGAGCTGCTCCTTCAACTGGTATTCGACGATCTGGCGCTTCTCCTCGACGACCAGGATTTCATCGAGGCCCTGCGCGAACTCGCGCACGCTGTCCGGCTCCAGCGGCCACGGCATCGAGACCTTGAAGACGCGGATGCCGATGTCGGCGGCCATCTTCTCGTCGATGCCGAGTTCTTCCATCGCTTCCAGCACGTCGAGGTAGGACTTGCCGGAAGCGATGATGCCCAGCCGTGCCGTCGGGCTGTCGATGGTGGTGTGGTTCAACTTGTTGGCACGCGCATAGGCCAGCGCAGCATAGATCTTGTAATCCTGCATCAGCGCTTCCTGCTTGCGCGCCTGCACGCCCAGCGTGTCGGTCGACAGGCGCGTGTTCAGGCCGCCTTCGGGCATGATGAAGTCGGTCGGGTAGGCGATCTGCAGGCGGAACGGATCGGCATCGACCGAGGCAGTCGACTCGACGGTATCGGCCAGCGCCTTGAAGCCGACCGCGCAGCCCGCGTAGCGCGACATCGCCCAGGCATGCAATCCGAGGTCGAGGTATTCCTGCACATTGCAGGGATACAGCATCGGGATCATGCAGGCCGAGAAGATGTGGTCGGACTGGTTCGGCAGCGTCGAGGAGTACGCGGCGTGATCGTCGCCGGCCACCAGCAGCACGCCGCCGTGCTTGGCGGAACCAGCGTGGTTCATGTGTTTGAACACGTCGCCGCAGCGGTCCACACCGGGGCCCTTGCCGTACCACAGGGCGAACACGCCGTCGTATTTCGCCGGTCCGATCAGGTCGACCGTCTGCGTGCCCCACACGGCGGTGGCGGCCAGTTCTTCATTGACGCCGGGCACGAATTTGATGTGGCTCTCTTCCAGCAGCTTCTGCGCCTTCCACAGGCTTTCGTCGAGACCGCCCAGGGGCGAGCCGCGATAGCCGGAAATGAAGCCAGCGGTATGCAGCCCGGCGGCGAGATCGCGCTGGCGTTGCATCATCGGCAGGCGCACCAAAGCCTGGATGCCGGAAATGAAAATCTTGCCGCTGGTGCTGGTGTACTTGTCGTCGAGCTTGACGGGCGCGAGGGTGGTGGCGGCGCGCGAGGCGCCGTCAGACACCCCGGCAGGGGATGCTGTATCGGTGAGCATGAACTGTCTCCAAAATTGTTTTTCGGATAGCGTCTGGCAACGGGCACGCCGGGTAAGGCGCTTGGTTGTCAGATTGCAGGACCGTTGTGGCGGTCGTACCGGCAAAATCGCGTAGCGAAATTGCCATGTATGGAAGTGTAAGCCGGAGCCGCGTGCTTAGGCAAATGCGGAATGTGAATCAGGAGAAAAAAAGACGCCTCGCCAACCCTTGGGCCGGATAATTGAAACAAAGACAATGTTTGCTGCCGGCCCGGATTGCTCCGGCCGGCAGACTGTGCCAGGCTTCAGTTCGACGCAAGTCTCAGATGGGCGCCCGAAGCAAGTCGAGGCGTGGTTTGCGCCGGACCGGCAAGCATCCGGTCGTCGCCCAGCGTGAATCTGCCGACGGCCGCCGCAAGCTTGCCGGTCTGCTCGCGCACGGTTTCGGCTGCCGCCGTCGCTTCTTCCACCAGGCTGGCGTTTTGCTGCGTCATTTCATCCATCTGCCGCATCGCCTGATTCACCTGTTCGATGCCCGATTTCTGTTCGGCGGACTCCGCCTGGATTTCCGCCATCATTTCGGTGACATGCTTCACCGCGCCGACGATTTCGCGCATGGTGTTGCCCGCTTGTTCGACCAGCCGGGTGCCGTCGGTGACCTTGTCGACCGAGCTGCCGATCATGTCCTTGATTTCCTTCGCGGCGGCGGCGGAGCGTTGCGCCAGGTTGCGCACTTCGCTGGCAACCACGGCGAAGCCGCGGCCCTGTTCGCCCGCGCGCGCTGCCTCGACCGCGGCATTCAGGGCGAGGATATTGGTCTGGAACGCGATGCCTTCGATGACGCCGATGATCTCGACGATCTTGCGCGAGCTGTCGTTGATCGAACCCATGGTGCCGACCACTTGTTCGACCACCTCGCCACCCTTGAGAGCGACTTGCGATGCCTTTTGCGCGAGTTCGTTCGCCTGGCGCGAATTGTCGGCGTTATGGCCGACGGCCACGGTCAGTTGCGCCATGCTGGACGTCGTTTCTTCCAGGCTGGCGCTCTGCTGCTCGGTGCGGCGCGACAAGTCGTTGTTGCCGTTGGCGATTTCCTCGGTGCCGCGCGCGATTTCCTGCGATGCGCGGCGCACGTCGCCGACAATCGCGATGAGCGCATGGTTCATGTCGCACAGGGCTTGCTGCAAGACGCCGATTTCATTGTGGCGATCGACTTCGATGTCGTGCGACAGGTCGCCTTGCGCGACGCGTTTGGCTGCTTCCACCGCCAGCGCGAGCGGCCTGGTGACCGCGGTGACCATTTGGTGAATCACGAAGGCGAGCAGCACCAGTGTCATGCCGACCACGCCGAGCAGGATGTAACTCCTGGTGCGCGCAGCCTTGTTGTCGTCGCTGACCAGGGCCGACAGCTGCGTCTTGATGTCGCTTACCGCGCTCGCCAGCGCCGCGTCGGCACCCGCAGCATCGGGCTTGAGCGCCGTGACGGATTCCGGCGTGTTGCTCGCAGCCAGTGCCGAGCGCAGCTTGCCGAGCTTCTCGCTCGCCGCTCCGGCAGTGGAACCCGGCGCGAGCTTTGCCAGTTCGTCCGCCTTCAGCGTTGCATCGTTCAAGGCTTTCAGGGTGTCGTCGCCAAGCTTGCCGGCGCTTGCGTCACGATACACGCCGTTGAGGAAATCCTTGTAACGTGCGGACGCCTGCAATCCGACATCGTAGGTGCCGAGCGCGTGGTCTACCCGCTGCTGCAGGCTGCTGCTGAAAAAGATCTGGAAGAAGAGCACCAGGATCAGCGGCGCCACCGCGACAAAGACTCCGATATACATGCCGTATCTGAGGGAAATCCTGTTAAGCATTTCAGTCCTTTCGGGGCGCAGCGAGGGAATGACGATTTCTTTGTAATGCGGAAAGTAGTCCGGCCTGCTACCGATTTCGTTGCGCTAGGTCAAAGCGCGCGGAAACAGCCTGCCAACCGACTATCAGCCAGCCTTAGCCGACCGGCTTGATCGCCTTGCGGTCGATACAGGAAGACAGGATCAGCGAGGTCGAGGTCACCCCGCAGCGTGTCAGTTCGACAATCACTTTTTCGAGTTCGCCGACCGAGGAGGCCACCACCTTGACGATGCTGCAGTCATCGCCGGTGATCGAATGGCATTCAACAATCTGAGGTACTTGCGCCGCGACCACCTCGACCGGCGTTTCATGGCTGCGCCTGGAGACGCGGATGAAGGCGGTGATGCCGTAACCGAGCGCCGCCGGATTGACGCGCGCATGGTAGCCGGTGATGACGCCGGCGGCTTCCATGCGCTTGACCCGCTCCGCAACGGCAGGTTGGCTCATGTGGATGCGGCGGCCGATTTCTGCCAGCGTGGTCCGCGCATCGCCCTGCAGGATGTCGAGGATCTTGACGTCCATCGCGTCAAATTCGATTTTCATGGTCAAGTCCATTCATTTCGATGAAAGGCAAGGTTGTGGAGCGGTTTTGCCTTGCATTATCTATTCAAAACGAGCATTTTGGCGCATACACTGTTCGCATACTTCTTCGAAAAACAATATGCGAACCCTCCCCAAATTCGTGCTGCTGGCCCTGATCACCGTCTACCTGGTCTGGGGCTCGACCTACCTGGCGATTCACTTCGCCTTGCATTCCTTTCCTCCGTTCCTGTTGATGGGAACGCGCTTCCTGGCGGCGGGCGTGGTGCTGTTCGCGTGGCTCAAGCTGCGCGGCGCGGCGTTTCCCAGCTTCAGGCAATGGCGCGATGCAGGGATCGTCGGCGTCCTCCTGCTCGGTTGCGGCATGGGCCTCACCGCAGTAGCGCAGCAATACGTCTCATCCGGCATGACCGCGGTATTCATCGCAAGCTCGCCACTCATGTTCGCGCTATGGTCGGGCTTGTTCGGCGACTGGCCGAGCGGACGCGAGTGGACCGGCATCCTGGCCGGTTTTGCCGGGGCAGTCCTGCTTGCCGGGAGCGGCGACTTTGCCGCGCAGCCGATAGGCGCGCTTGCGCTGGCCGGCGCTGTCGCATGCTGGACCTTCGGCTCCGTGCTGTCGCAACGGAAACTGGCGCTCGCGCCGGGCGCGATGGGATTTGCCAGCGAAATGCTGGTTGGTGGAAGCTTCCTGCTGTGCGTCGGCTTGCTGCGGGGCGAAGCGATCGTCACGCTCGACGAGCGCGCGCTGTTCGCGTGGGCTTACCTGGTCACGGCCGGTTCACTGGCCGGCTTCTCGGCTTACATGTATCTGTTGTCCAAGGTGTCGCCCGCGCTGGCGTCGAGCTATGCGTATGTCAATCCGGTGATTGCCGTGGTGCTGGGTGTATGGCTGGCGGATGAATCGCTAGGCGCGCGCGAAACGGTGGCCATGGCGATCATTCTCGGCAGCGTGCTGCTGCTGACCACCGCCCGGGCCGCGCCGAAGCCGGCCGGCAGGTCGCTGAGGGCGAACACGTCCACGCAATGAACAGCGTGCGTGCTGCCGCTGGCGCTTAAAAGAATTCGACGGTGACGTTCGAGACTTCGGAGTGCAGCTCGCCGCTGCTGACCAGTTCGTCGTAATAGCAGACGCGATTGCGGCCGTTCGCCTTGGCGTAGTACAAAGCCTGGTCGGCGTGTCCGAGAATGACTACCGGCGATTCGGTGGAAATGCTGGCAAAGCCGACGCTGACCGTGACCTTGCCGACCTGGGGGAATTCATGCTGCTCGACGTTGGCGCGGAAGCGGTCGAAGATCTTGCGCGCATCGTCCAGCGTGGTCGAGCGCAGGAGCACCACGAATTCCTCGCCGCCGAAGCGGAACACCCGATCCTGCGAGCGGAACGAGGAGCGCAGCAGGTTCGCCACCAGGATCAGCACCTCGTCGCCGTACAGATGGCCGAACTGGTCGTTGACGCGCTTGAAATGGTCGATGTCGACCACCGCCAGCCACTGCTTGATGTCGCCGTCATGCGGATGGCGGCGCTCCTGCTGGTCCTTGGGCGTGCCTTCCAGCATTGCGCAGGACAGGAGCTTGGAAAATTTCTCGTCGAAAGTCTTGCGGTTGAGCAGGCCGGTCAGCGAGTCGCGTTCGCTGTAGTCGAGAATGTTCTGATAATTGCGATAGACGCTGAGGATGCCGTCGATCATGTGCAGCGTGTCGCTGTTGTACGGGGTCGGGCTGCTGACCTCGATGCAGGTGCTGACCTTGTCGTTCAGCCAGACCGGCAGCCACAAGGTCTGCGAGCCGTCATCAGCCGTTTGCTCGATGCAGTTCTTGCGCTGCTTGATGCCGTCCACCAGGAAGGGATAGGTGTTGATCGGCTCGCCGCTGGTTTCCATGTCCAGCGTCTCTTCCGCCGAAATCACCTTGTCGTCCTTGATCCAGACGCGCGGACGCAGGAACAGCTCGTGGCGGAAGCGGAAAATCTCGTGCACCCGGACCTGCTGCGCGCCGACCAGTTCGTGCAAGGCGGTGACCACCGAGGTATCGAGCAGGACGTGATCACGCTGGCAAGTCATGTCCACCAGGTGCTTGAGCAATGCTTCCATAATCAGAATTCCGGCCCGTTCGCGTTAGCAATGTGAGCCAGGTGCAGCAGAGGGCGTGCGCGAACGTGGATCAGCATGGAAGAAAAATGTCTCAAGTCGGTGTGATCGGGCTGGCTGTTGCGGCGCGGCTTGTTGCAGTGCACAGTGAAACAGCATCGATCCTTCTGGTTATGTTGAAGGCGATCTTGCAGCTATTCTATCCCGAATCGATGCGACTTTAGAAGGCTGTCGTATTTCTGCCATGGCCCGGCAAGCCAAAAAGCGGGCGCCGCGCGGCCAGCGGCGCACTCGGCCCATGAATCGCAACATAGCCAGCCGCTACAATGGCAGTCGGATTTTCTTTCCCTGGGGAGGTACTCATGTTCTTGCTGCTGCTCCTGGTAACCCTGCTGGTCGCGTCCGGCGTGTCCTACGCGGTGGCGAAAGCCTTTGCCGGGCCGCTCGATGCCATCCTCAAGCGCATCATCGCCGACGAGATCAGCGCCGCCTGGCTGAAGTACATGAAGTTCGCCATCCTGGTGGTCGGCATCTCGGCCGGCGTGCGCGTCTATCAGCTTGAAAAATACATAACGCCGATGCGCTGGGAGAAGGACCCGAAGATCATGGAGCTGAGCTTCGAGCGCTGGGTGCTGGAGATCTACCGCACCGTGATCGAGACCTTGCAGGGAATCGCCTGGATGCTGCTGGTGTTCTTCGTGTTTGCGCTGGTGGCCTATGTCTTCGTGCGGGTGGCGGAATTGAAGCTGGGCGAGAAGGGCAAGTGATGCGGAGGGCCACGGAAAACACGCAAGCTTCCGCCGGGAGCAAGGCAAACCTGAAACACGTTTGTCTTCCGTGTTTTCCGAGCCTTCCGTGGACAAACGCCTTCATCCATCAATTCATAAGACGCGCTTCAGCCTACCTTTCCATCACATAGCTGCCCGGCGCGTCGCCCAGTGCCGCATAACCGTTCCTGCGCGCACCCATCTCCGGCGGCGGCGTCATGCCGCTGGCATGCTTTTCCACCCAGCCGGCCCAGGCCGGCCACCAGGAGCCTTCGACCGGGGCATTGGACAGGAACCAGTTTTCCGCGTCGATGTAATTGGTGCCGGACGGACTGTGCGCCATGCGATAGTGGCGGCCCTTGTGTCCCGGCTCGCTGACGATGCCGGCATTGTGCCCGCCGTTGGTGAGCAGGAAGGTAATGTCGGGGTCGGCGATCAGATTGATCTTGTAGACCGAGGTCCACGGGGCGACATGGTCGGTCTCGGTCGCCACCGCGAACAGCGGCACGCGGATGTCGCCGAGCGAGATCGGCCGGCCGTTGATCTTGTAGCGTCCGGCGAACAGATCGTTCTTCAGGAACAGCCGGTGCAGGTATTCGCTGTGCATGCGGGCCGGCATGCGCGTCGCATCGGCGTTCCATGCCATCAGGTCGGTGACCGTCTGGCGTCCGCCGAGCAGGTATTGCTGCACCACCAGCGACCAGATCAGGTCATGCGAGCGCAATAGCTGGAAGGCTCCCGCCATCTGCCGGTTGTCGAGGAAACCCTGGTTCCACATGATGTCGTCGAGGAAGTTGAGCTGGCTGTCGTCGATGAACAGGGTCAGCTCGCCCGCTTCCGTGAAGTCCGTTTGCGCCGCCAGCAGCGTTATGGAGTTGACGCGCTCGTCGCCGATCTGCGCCAGGTATGCGGCCGCCATCGCCAGCAGGGTGCCGCCCAGGCAATAACCGACGGTATTGATCTTGCGCTGCGGCACGATGGCCTGGACCGCGTTGAGCGCTTCGAGTACGCCCAGGCGCAGATAGTCTTCCATGTCGAGGTCACGGTCCTGTGCGGTCGGGTTGTGCCAGGACGCTATGAAGACCGTATGGCCGCGGCTGACCAGATAGCGCACCAGCGAGTTGTGCGGCGACAGGTCGAGGATGTAGTACTTCATGATCCAGGCCGGGATGATCAGGATCGGTTCGGCATGCACTTCCTTCGTGGTCGGGGCGTACTGGATCAGTTCTATCAGGCGGTTGCGGTAGACCACCTTGCCGGGCGTGATCGCGACATGTTTCCCCGGCATGAAATCTTCAAAGCCCGCCGGCGGCTTGCCGGCCACCGTGCGTTCATAGTCTTCAAGGAAGTTCATCGCGCCGCGCAGCAGATTCACACCGCCTTCGCGCACGGTGGTGTCGAGCACCTCGGGATTGGTGGCGATGTAGTTGACCGGCGAGATGGTGTCGAGCAACTGCCGGGCGATAAAAGAGACCACCTGTTCGTGATGCGCCGATACGCCGCCGATGCCGGTCGTCACGTTGTGCCACCACTGCTGGTTCAGCAGAAAGCTCTGGTGAATCAGATTGAACGGCCAGCGGCGCCAGGCTTCGCCGCGGAAGCGGCGATCCTGCGGCAGCGGCTCGATGCAGAGATCGCAATCCCGGTCGGTTTGCGCGTGCACCGAGTACATCGCAAAGCGCGCCGCCTTGCGCATCGCTTTTTCCCCGAGCTTCTGCCACTTGCCCGGCGATTCGGCGAGATGCAGTGCCCAGTCGAGATACGCCAGCGCCAGGCTGACCGGGGAGATGCTGCCGGTGGCGCGGCCCATGCTTGCATGGATCAGGCGGTCGATCGTCGCCGGCGGTTCGACGTCGCTCACGGTCCACGGCTGGGCGGGAAGGTGTGCTTCCTTCGGGTCGTGCACCCGCAAGGCTTGTTCCAGGTTCGATCGCGGTCTGTCCATGTGATTCTCCAAGAAGTCAGAACACGTCCGATACGCTGGTATGTGCGTCGCCGCAAAGCGATCGGACGCGAAGGGCCGGGCGAACTGCATCGAAAACTCGGCCATCAAGCTCTCTATGGACACGAAACGGCGGAGAAGGTTTGCCGCTGCGGCACAAGTTTCAGGCTCGCTGTTGCAATGCACCACCCTTCTTCCCATGTTAGGAACCGAAGCCTGTTTCAGGCTTGACCAGGGTCAAGCAATAACGAGATGCGGACGGGAATCGGGCCGTCGGATCGAGGATCGTCAGCAACACCGGCACGGCGAGTCGGCGTCCGCATCTTGCTTCAGAAAACCCGCCGTCGAAACCCCGGCCGCATTGTGATGTCACACCAATATTTCGATACGGTAGATCAAGTTCAATGAAACTTCTGTTCCAAGAGGCAAGCCAGGCCGAGCAACTGTATCGACTGATTATCGACAATGCGATGGACGCTTTCATCGCAACCGACCAGGGCAACAGGATCATCGAGTGGAGCACGCAGGCGGAACGCATCTTCGGCTGGTCGCGGCAGGAGGTAGCCGGGTCTTCCCTGACCGACACCCTCATTCCGCCGCACCATCGTGCCGCGCATGAGCGCGGGCTGCAGCATTATCTTGAATCGGGAGACGGCGAGCTGCGCGGCAGCCAGGTCGAATTGCCGATGCGATGCAAGGACGGTCGCGAAATTCCGGTGGAATTGACGGTAACGCCCATCGTCGCGCCCGACAGGACGATTTTCTTCGCTTCCTTGCGCGATATCTCGCAACGCAAGGCGCTGGAAGAAGAAGTGCACCGTCAGGCCTACCTGACGACATCGATTTTGAACAGCATGGCCGCAGCGGTGGCCGTCGCGGACTTGTCCGGGCGTCTCATCATGGTCAATCCGGCCGGGCAGCGCTTGCTCAACATGGAACCGCTCGGGCCCGACAATCCGCTGTCGTTCTATGACCTTGTATTGCTGCAGCCGGACGGCAAGACGCCCTATCTGCCCGAGCAAATGCCGGCTGCGCGCGCCTTGGCGGGCGAACATGTGGACGACGTGATCGCCTTCCTGCCCGGCGGCGGGCCTGCGCGGGACGGTGTGTGGCTGAGCATCAATGCCCGTCCCTTGCTCGACCGTCAGGGCGTTCTCGCGGGAGGCGTCGTCGTCCTGCACGACATCACCGAGCAGCGCCAGCGCGAACAGGCGCTGGCATCGCAGGCGCGACAACTGCAGGAACAGGCCAGCCTGCTCGACCTTGCGCACGACGCCATCCTCGCGCGCACCACCGACGACGTCATCACCTACTGGAACCGCAGCGCCGAGAAGCTGTATCAGTACAAGCGCGCCGAAGCGATCGGACAGGTCAGCCATGACTTGCTCAAGACGCGCTTTCCTCAAGCGCTCGACGAGATCCTCGCCATCGTGCGGCAGCAGCATTACTGGGAAGGTGAAGTGATTCACACCGCCCGCGACGGCCGTGAACTGATCGTGTTCAGCCAGTGGGCGCTGGACTTTCACCAGGGACAGCCGTATCGCTACCTTGAAAACAATACCGACATCACCCACCAGGTCGAAACCGAACGCGCGCTGAAGCGGTCGCAGCAGGACTTCCGCCTGCTGGTGGAGGCGTCCACCGATTATGCGATCATGACGACGGACCCGGCAGGCACCATCATGAGCTGGAACACCGGCGCGGAAAGAATACTCGGCCTGTCGGCCACCGAGGCGATCGGCATTCCCATCGCCAGTCTGTTCACCGCGGAGGACCGCGACATGGGCGAGCCCATGCGCGAACTGGACGAGGCGCGCGTCGCCGGCCGCTCGGAAGACGACCGCTGGCATTTGCGGCAGAACGGCACCCGCTTCTGGGCGACCGGCGTGGTGACGCCGCTGCACAATCCCGACGGCAGCCTGCGCGGTTTCGTCAAGATCATGCGCGACCAGACAGAGCAACGGCTGGCGGCGGAACAAACCTATTTCCTTGCCAATCACGACGCCCTGACCGGACTGCCCAATCGCATCAACTTCAGCAATCAACTGCATCAGTCGATCGCCCTGTCGCGCCGCAACGATGTGCCGCTGGCGCTGCTGCTGCTCGATCTCGACCGCTTCAAGCAGGTCAACGACACCTTCGGCCACCACGCCGGCGACCTGCTGCTCAAGGAAGTGGCACTGCGTCTCAGTTCGACCTTGCGCGAAACCGATTTCGTTGCCCGTCTCGGCGGCGACGAATTCGTGGTCATTCAGGCCGACACCTCGCAGCCGGATGCCGCCGACACGCTGGCGCGCAAACTCATTCTCGAACTCGGCCGTCCTTATCGGCTCGATTCGCACGAAATCATCAGCGGAGCCAGCATCGGCATCTGCATCTGTCCGACGGATGGAAAGAATTCGGTCGAACTGCTCAAGCGTGCCGACCTGGCACTGTATCGCGCCAAGGAAGCGGGGCGGCACACCTATCAGTTCTACACGACCGACATGGTATCGCAGCAGACCTGGAAGCGCGACCGTGAAACAGCCCTGCGCGGCGCGCTGAAGAACCATCAGTTCGAGCTCTACTATCAGCCGCTGATCGATCTGGCAAAATGGAACATCTCCTCGGTGGAAGCCTTGCTGCGCTGGAATGCCTCCGAGCTGGAAACCGTGCTGCCGGGCGAATTCCTCGAGATCATCGAACAGAGCGGCCTGATCATCGAAGTCGGCGAATGGGCCTTGCGCGAAGCCTGCCACCAGGTGCGGCAGTGGCAGGCGAGGGGGCTGTCGGACCTGCGCCTGTCGATCAATTGCTCGGCGCGGCAATTCAACGATCCGCAGTTCGTCGCGCTGATTCCGTCCATACTGCGCGACGCCGGCATCGCGCCGGCCCACCTCGAGCTCGAAGTGCCTGAAGCGATGCTCGGGCAGCATCCGGAAATCAAGGAGCAACTCACGGAACTGCGCGCGCTCGGCATCCGGCTGGTGATCGACAACTTCGGCACCGGTACGGTCGCGCTGATCGACTTCAAGGATTTCCGGATCGACGTGCTGAAGATCGACAAGGCCTTCGTGCAGCATCTGCCGCACCGGCGCGAGGACTCGGCGATCACCTCGGCCATCATCAGTCTGGCGCACGACCTCGGCATCGGCGTGAGCGCGGGCGGCGTCGAGACGGCGGAGCAACTGGCCTATCTGAAGGCGCGCAATTGCACCAGTGCGCAAGGCTTCATTTTCAGTCCACCGCTTCCCGCCGCGCAGTTCGAGGCGATGATCATGGACGGAAGCCTGTCGCGGATCAACCGGATCCCCAATCTGCGGGAGATGGTGGGAAACAAGGGGCTGCATTAGCGTCGGCCCGCTCGCCGCCTTTTTCAGCGGCCTGTTACTTGCGCGTCGCCGCGAACTCCGCAAATTCCCGCGCCGGGACAGGGCGTGCGATCAGGTACCCCTGCGCCTGATCGCATTCATGCGCGCGCAGGAAATCGAGCTGGATATCGGTCTCGACGCCTTCCGCAACCACGCACAACTGCAGCGCATGGCCGAGCTGGATGACGGCCTTGACGATAGCCTCGCCGTCCGGGTTGTCGGCCACGTCGCGCACGAAGCTCTGGTCGATCTTCAGTTTGTCGACCGCCAGCTTCTTCAGATAGGCGAGACTGGAATAGCCGGTGCCGAAGTCGTCGATCGAGAGGTGCACGCCGAGTTCCTTCAGCCTGTACAGCGTCTCCATCACGATGGATGTTTCCTGCAGCAGGATCGATTCGGTCAGCTCCAGTTCCAGCAATGACGGCGGCAAGCCGGATTGCGCCAGCGCGCGCTGCACCGTATCGACGATATCGCCGCGCCGGAACTGCTGCGCCGAGAGATTGACCGCAATCACCAGCGGCGCCATGCCGCCATTGATCCATTCCATGGTCTGGCGGCATGCCTCGTTGAGCACCCATTCGCCGATCTGCACGATCATCCCGCTTTCTTCCGCCAGCGGGATGAAGCGCCCCGGCGCGATCAGGCCTTCCTCGCCGCTGCGCCAGCGCACCAGCGCCTCGGCGCCGACGATCGCGCCGCTCGGGATATCGATCTGCGGCTGGTAATGCAGCAGGAATTCCTGGTTCTTCACCGCCTTGCGCAGGTTGCTGTGCAATTGCATGCGCGCCAGCGCGTCGATGTTCATCGTGTTGGCGAAGAAGTGATAGGTGTCGCGTCCGTTGTCCTTGGCATGATAGAGCGCGGTGTCGGCATGCTTGAGCAGCGTGTCGAAATCGCGGCCGTCGCTCGGGTACATGCTGATGCCGATGCTGAACGAGGTGGTGATCGTGTGCTGGCCGATTTCGAAGGGTTCGGTCACCGCGTCGAGGAGGGATTGCGCGATGCGGCCGACCGCGCCGGTATCGGCGAGATCCTGCAGCAGGATCACGAACTCGTCGCCGCTCTGGCGGCTGATGGTGTCGCGTTCGCCGATGCAGTGCTGCAGGCGGTCGACTACGCGCAGCAGCAATTGGTCGCCGACTTCATGGCCGAGGCTGTCGTTGACGCGCTTGAAGTTGTCCAGATCGAGCACCAGCATCGCGACACTGCGCATGGAGCGCGCGGCGGCGCTCGACGCGCGCTCGAAGCGGTCGCGCAGCAGCACCCGATTGGGAAGATGGGTGAGCGGATCGTAGTGTGCGAGGAAAGCCAGCCTCTCCTCGGCCGCTTCGCGCTGACTGCGTTCGCGCAAGGTCGTGATGCCGAATGCAAGGTCGGTAGCCAGCTCTTCCAGCAGGCGTACCTCGTCTTCCGCAAAGGAACCGGCATCGGACGAATAGATGGAGAGCGTGCCGAAGATGCCATGCGCGCCGATCAGCGGCAGCGCGATGTTCGAACGGAAGCCGTGTGCCATGGCAGCATCGCGCCACAGCGCCATGGTCGGATTGTTGTAGTAATCCGGGTTCACCTGTATTTTTCCGGTCCGCATGCAGGTTCCGGTCGTGCCTTGTCCGCGTTCCGTATCGGCCCAGGAGATGTTCGCGCTTTCGATGTAGCCTTCGTTCAGGCCGAAATGGCTCATCGGGCGCACCGACTTTTGCGCATCCTGGTCCGGGTAGCCGACCCAGGCCATCAGGTAGCCGCCCTTGGTGACGATCAGGCGGCAGACTTCATCCAGCAGGCTTTGCTCGCGCTCCGCATGCACCAGCGCCATGTTGCAGTCGCTCAGCAGGCGCAGGGCGCGATTGAGTTTTTTCTGGGTCTGTTCGGCGCGCTTGCGCTCGGTGATGTCGCGCACGAACATCAGCGCGCCATGTTCGTCCTCGTACAGGAAGGGCACGGCCGACACTTCCACGTCGATCTGCGCGCCGTCGAGACGCAGCAGCTGTTCGTCGCGCGGTCGTACGGTCTTTCTTTCCTGGTTGAG
This sequence comes from Noviherbaspirillum sp., assembly GCF_035254865.1. Taxonomy (GTDB): domain Bacteria; phylum Pseudomonadota; class Gammaproteobacteria; order Burkholderiales; family Burkholderiaceae_D; genus Noviherbaspirillum. The sequence continues at coordinate 44,656 of NZ_DATFAF010000019.1, read as the reverse complement.
CAGGCGGATGCGTTCTTCCATCGACTGGCTGCTGTCGGGGTGCGTGCGCTCGGCAATCGGGCGACCCAGCAACTGTTCGCGCGACGTCGCGCCGAACAGGCGCAGGGCTGCCGGGTTCACGTACGCAAAGCGGCCCTGCGTCTGCACGATGATCGCGTCCGGGGCGCTCTCGACCAGTTTGCGCAAGCGGCGCTCGCTCTCGCCCAGCGCGGTTTCATAGCGCCCGCGATCCTCGACCAGCAGGTTGAAGTTGCTGATCAGTTCGCCGACTTCATCGGCGCGCGCCACCGGCATCGGCATCATCGGGGCCTGGCCGCCGATCATGTGCCGTATGGCATGGCCCAGATCGTCCAGCGGTGCCAGCAGGCTTCGCGTGGTCCGGCGCAGCAGCAAGACGGCCAGCAGGCTCATGATGCCGGCCAGTGCGTACAGCCAGGTTTGCATGGTTTTCACCGGGCCGAACGCGATGTCGGTCGGCAGGGCCGCCATCACGATCCAGCCGGCGGCGGGCACCCGCACGGCGGAATACAGTTTGGCGATGCCTTGCGAGTTGGTGGCGATGCCTGAGCCTTCGAAGCCGTCGACAAAGCGGTCGAGCATGAGGTTCGCCCCGCGCGGGGAGGACTCGGTCATCGCGCGCCGGCGATCGCTGGCGGCAATGATCAGCTTGTCCTTGGGAGAAAAGACGAAAAGCTCGCCTTTACCCGCCATCGAGGGCTCGGACATCATGCCGAGAAAGTTGGGCGCCGTCAGGTCGGTGATGCCGGCCATGATGCCGCGCAGCTTGCCTGCGCTGTCGAAGATCGGAACCGCCATCGCGAGCACCGGGCGCTTCAGCGCACGACCCATGATCGGCTTGTCGATATAGGGATGCCCGGTTTGCACCACCTGCCGGAAGTAGTCGCGGTCGCCGAACCAGGTGCCGCGCCGCCCGGGCGCCACCGGAAAATCGGCAATAGTCTTGCCGTCCAGGCCGATCACCGCGATGCCGCCGGAGAACACGATATGCAAGGCGCCGAATCGCGGCAGAACGGCATCCAGCGCCTGCTCGCTCAAATCCGGTGGCAATTTTGCGGCAATCTTGGCCAGGCTGTCGACGCGTTCGTTGAGCTTGATGTCCAGTTCGGCGGCAAGACGACGGGTGGAGGCGAGCTGCTCATCGCGCAGCACTTCTTCGAGCTGGCCTTTCAGGACCGTGACGGAAAAGAAGGTGAGCAGCCAGATGAAGCAGGCGAACAGTCCCACCGTGATCAGGATCAGCTTGGTCTTCAGGGAAAGCCGCCGGCGCCATGCCGGTGACACAGCCGTCCCTGAAGTCTTTTCGGTGTTTTCCATGTCGCCCATTTGAACGGAGAAGCCGCTTTATGCACTGCTGCGCCAGACAAGCGCGAGCAAGGAGCGCAATTCATGCGATGCCCGACGCCGTGAGAGGGGCGGGACGCGCTGTCAGAAAATCAATCCAGCCCGAGGCCCTACAAGCTTAGTCGAAGTCATTGCGTTTTGGAAATGCTTTCTGTGTTGCGATTGCGCACCGTCATGCTCATATTTCGACCTGCGTGCCCAGCTCGATCACACGGTTGGCGGGCACGCGGTAGTAATCCGCCGCGTCGCGCGCATTACGCGACATGGTCGCGAACAGCGACTCGCGCCAGAAGGCCATGCCGCTGCCCACGCGCGGAATCACGGTCTGGCGGGCGATGAAGTAGGAGGTGGACATCATGTCGAAATCCAGCCCGGCCTCCTTGCACAATGCCAGCGCGGCCGGGATGTCGCGGTCGTCCTTGAAGCCGTAATGCACATCCACCTGGTAACACTGATGATCGAGTGGCCGCACCTTCACGCGCTCCTTCGGCGGAATGGTGGGAATGTCGGCATTGAACACGGTCAGGAACACCGTTCTTTCATGCAGCACCTTGTTATGAGAGAGATTGTGCAACATTGCGTGCGGCACCCCGTCGCCTTCCGCGCGGAAGAAGACTGCCGTGCCCTCCACGCGCGCCGGCGGGCTGATGAACAGGGATTGCAGGAAATCGTCGATCGGCACCAGATGCCTTTTCAGATTCTCGTATACCAATTGCCGTCCGTCGCGCCAGGTCAGCATCACGGTCACGGCGATCGCGCCCAGCGCGAGCGGGAACCAGCCGCCGTGCATGATCTTCAAGGTGTTGGCGGAGAACAGGGTGATATCGATGGCGAGGAAGAAACCTGTGGCGGCAAGGGATAGCAACAAGTTGTAATGCCAGCCGTAGCGGATTACAAAGAAGGTCAGAACAGTTGTCATCATCATGGTCGCCGTCACTGCGATACCGTAAGCAGAGGCCAGGCCGGAAGAAGAGCCAAAGCCGGCGACAGCGAGTACCACTGCCGTTAATTGCATCCAGTTCACCAGCGGAATATAGATTTGCCCCATCTCGCGCTCGGACGTGTACACCACCTTCATGCGCGGCAGGAAGCCGAGCGCGATGGCCTGCTGCGTGATCGAAAAAGTGCCGGAGATGGTTGCCTGCGAGGCGATCACGGTTGCGATCGTCGACAGGACGACCAGCGGATAAACGCTCCATGCGCCCAACTGCTGGTAAAACGGATTCGACACGGCCTCCGGATTGGACAGGAGTATTGCTCCCTGGCCGAAATAGTTCAGCGCCAGACCGGGAAACACCACGGCGAACCACGCGGTCTGGATCGGCGACTTGCCGAAATGCCCCATGTCCGCATACAGTGCCTCGGCCCCGGTGACCGCGAGCACGATCGCGCCGAGGGCGACGAAAGCCAGCCAGCCGTTCTGCGCAAGAAAATGGAAGGCATGCAAAGGATTGAGCGCAGCCAGGATCGCCGGGGTATGGAGGATATTGACAATTCCCATGCCTGCCAGCAATGCGAACCACACCAGCATGACCGGCCCGAACCATTTTCCGATGCCTGCCGTGCCCGTGCTCTGCAGCGCGTACAGCGCAACCAGCACAATGATTGTCAATGGCACCACATACGCCTTGAACGCCGGCGTTGCCACTTCCAGCCCTTCGATGGCTGACAGCACCGAAATTGCCGGGGTAATGACGCCGTCGCCATAAAACAGCGCCGCACCGATCACGCCGACCATCATGAGAGGCGTAAACCAGCGGGACCTGGCAGGAATCGAGGACAAGGCCAGCGCCACCAGCGCCATGATGCCGCCTTCGCCCCGGTTGTCGGCACGCAGGATCAGCGTGACATATTTCAACGACACGATGATGGTGAGTGCCCAGAAAATCAGGGATACCACGCCAAGTATGTTGGCCGGATTCAGCGGCAGGCCATGCACCTCGGAAAACACTTCTTTCATCGTATAAAGAGGGCTGGTGCCGATATCGCCGTACACGATGCCGATGGCGGCGAGGGTAAGGGCGGCCAGACTGCTTTTTTCAGGACGAGAATGCGAAGTCAAAACAGACCCCTTTAAACATGTTGCGGTGCAAAAAGAGAAATGTTATCCCATTTGTGCATTCTGCATGTGCAATTGGAAGCGATGTCTCCGTGTCGATTTTTGCTGCACCTGCGATATGTTCATTATCCGCCCGTAACCTGCGCAAGCGTGTCGAGCAGTGTCTGTTCGAAGGCGCGCACCCTACGCACCCTACGTACCTTGTGATCGGCATGCGACAACCGCGGTCAGTTCCTGTCGATGCCTCGGACCCGCGAAGAGCTGCGAAGTGAATGGCCGACAAGCTTATCAATTCGTCATCTGTCGGTCCGGGAAAGGCTGCAGGCGTTTGCGCAAGGACAAAGTTGTCTTCTTCAAAAAAATTTGGACAAGTGTCCAGATTTAACCTAGGATGGCGAAAAAATCATCCAAAAAGGAGGAGACATGCGATCCAATTTCACCATCCCGGCGCGGGCTGCAAAGCCGTCCCCGCGACACCTTCATCCACTCGCCATTCCGGCCGAGAAGCGTCAAGCCCTCGTTCATTCGCGGCAGTCCTGGTATCGCCTGCCTGCATCCATCCTCTGTCCTCAACCCGCTGCACGACAATAAGGAAAACTCGCCATGGCTCTCGATGAAAAAATCAATCTTGTTCCTGTCGAAATCGAACAGGCCGTCAAGACCCTGCATGAGAAGAAGCATGTCTGGCCCAAGGTGTCCGTCGCCGAGCGCATCGCGCTGCTGGCGGAAATTAAGGAATGCCTGATGCCGGTGGCGGCCGCGTGGGCGCAAACCGCGGCGCGCAAGAAGGGCATTCCCGAGGGCTCGCCGGTGGCTGGCGAGGAATGGATCTCCGGTCCCTACGCCGTGATGGCCTACTGCAATGCGCTGATGCAGACCTTGTCGAAGGTGGAAGGGAAAATGCATCTGGCGAGCGTGCCCTTGCGCGAGCTGCCCAACGGGCAACTGGCAGCCAGGGTCGTTCCGCATTCCCTGTGGGACCGCCTCCTGCTGAGCGGCGTCCATGCCGACGTCTGGATGGAGCCGGGCGTCACGCGCGCCAACCTCGCGCAGAACACGGCCTCGATCTACACGCCGGGCAGCCGGCACGAGGGCAAGCTGGCGCTGATTCTGGGCGCCGGCAATATCGCGGCCATCGCGCCGCTCGACGGCCTGCACAAGCTGTTCGCGGAAAACCAGGTAGCCATCATCAAGATGAATCCGGTCAACGAATACCTGACCGAGTTCCTCATCCCCGCGCTGATGCCGCTCATCAGCCGCGGCTTCCTGCGCATCGTGCATGGCGACGTCAGCGTCGGCCAGTACTTGTGCAACCATCCGCTGGTGGAAGAGATCCACATCACCGGCTCCGGCGCCGCGCATGACCAGATCGTGTGGGGCAGCGGAGAAGAAGGGGCGGCCAACAAGCGCGCCGGCACGCCAAAGAACAAGCGCCGCATCACGTCCGAGCTCGGCGCGGTGTGCCCGACCATCGTGGTCCCCGGCCCGTGGTCGAAGGCCGACATCGCCTTCCAGGCCGAACACGTGGCCACGCAAAAGCTGCACAACTCCGGTTTCAACTGCATCGCCTGCCAGGTGTTGGTGCTGCCGCAGAACTGGATGCTCAAATCGGATTTCCTGCTGAAAGTCAGGAAGACCATCGCCGCGACGGCGCCGCGCAAGCTGTACTACCCGGGTGTCCAGAATCGCCTCGCCGGTTTTCTGCGCGCCGTCGGCAACAAGGGCGCGGTGCCGTCCAGCGCCGACCAATGCGTGATCACCGCTTTCTCGCCCTCGGTCAGCTGCCCGACCGAACGCGATGAAGTGTTCGGCCCGGCACTGGCCGTGACCGAATTGCCGGCACAGGATGCGGAAAGCTTCCTCATCGCCGCTATCGACTATGCCAACAAGCATTTGTACGGCACGCTGGGCGCGAACATCCTGATTCATCCGGCCACCATCCGCGAAATCGGGCGCAAGCGCTTCGACGAGATCATTGCGGACCTGCACTACGGCTGCATCGCGGTCAATGCCTGGACCGGACTTGGCTTCCTCTCCGCGCCGACGCCGTGGGGAGCTTTCCCCGGCCATACGCTGGACGATGTGCAAAGCGGTATCGGTTCCGTGCACAACACGCTGCTGTTCGACAAGCCCCAGCGCACCGTGATCGAAGCGCCGTTCCAGCCTTTCCCGCGCGGCTTGCTGCGATTGTCCTTCGCCATGCTGCCGCGTCCGCCATGGTTCGTGACCAACCGGCGCGCCGACAGGATCGGCCGGCTGCTCACCGAGTTCCAGTACCGGCCGAGCTTCGCCAAGCTACCGCGCATTTTCTTCCACGCCCTGCTGGGATGAATTCGGCCAAGGTAGAATGGCGCATCCGCTTCCATCTACCTTGCGCGCGGCGCATTGAGACTGATGACTTCCAAGGCAGCTAACATTGCAACACTTCAGCCGGCGCGGCGCGCCGGCTCCGACAAACAGAACGAAAAGAAGCGCGAACTGGCGCTGCACACCTTGTCCGCGCTGGCGGAAGTCGGCTTTGCTCGCATCAACCTGCGTGACATCGCGGCCCGCTCCGGGGTGTCGCTGGGCACGATTCATTATTACTTCGACGACAAGACCGAACTGCTGTCCTATTGCGTCCGCCTGTACAAGGACGATTTCATCGGCCGCCTCGCCGACCGCATCGACTCGGCCAACACGCTCGATGACCTGCTCGAACAGTTTTCCGATGCGCTGGTGCGCTCCGTCGACGAGGATGCTCACACCCATCGGCTGTGGTACGACATCCGCGCCCAGGCCCTGTTCGACGAAGCCTTCCGCCCGGTGGTCAATGACCTCGAAGAACAGCTCACCGCCATCGTCGGCCGCTTTGTCGAGAAAGTCGAGGCGCTGGGCGGCGGCGGGATATTTTCTCCCGCCGATCCGCTGAGCGTGTACCTGATGCTGGATGGCTGGTTCCGCTATTGCCTGCAGCAGCGCGTCGCGGGCGACAAGCGTGCGCTGACCGAATGGAAAAGAAGGCTCGCCAGCCTGATGCGCCCCCATTAGGGTGGGGGCGCACGCCCTTGCATATTTTCGTCAAAGCAACATCGTCCGATGGGACGATTGCTTTTTAAATTTCCTTGTGGCAACTTGAATGCGGAATCGCTGTTTCTGGCGGAACGCGGCACAAGTCCCCTTGAGCGGGAGGGTGTATCGCGTTCCGCCTGTCGTTGTTGGCGATGCACTGACAGAACAAAGAGGAATGAAAAGATTTGCTTATTCCCGCGTCCGGATGCGCGGTGCGCCGGTAAGCTGGAGACCCGACCATGAATAGCTTGATTGCGCTCTGTGCGGACGCTTACTGGGAGCAGGATGCGGAATGCCGCTTCACGCTGATCCAGTGCACCAGCACGCGCCTGGGTCTTGGGGCGGATGCCATCCAGTCCGCGCTCGGCAAGGCACCCTGGGATATCGCCGGCATCGCCCATGAATCCGCCAGCTGGAAGGATTGGCAGGATTGCTTCGCACGCCGCCAGTCCTTCCGCGAGGCCGCATGGTCATGGCAAGGCGGGAAGACCGGAACCTGCTTTCTCATGCTGTCCGGCGAGCCGGTGTTCGACGACGCGGGACTGTTCACCGGTTATCGCGGCGTCATGCACGACACCACCATCGAAAAGCAGCGCGAAACGGAGCTGCGCCGTTTTCGTGCAGCGATCGATGTCTCGGGCGATCCGATCGTGCTCGTCGATCGCGAGACCATGCGTTTCATCGACATGAACGACACCGCGTGCAAACTGACCGGCTACACGCGCGACGAGTTGCTGGGCATGGGACCGGCGGATGTGCTGCTGGCCGATCGCCAGACCATCGAGGCCGACTACGACGAAATGATCGCCGCGGGCGGTATCGGCAGGACCACCGAAGGCACAGCGCGCAACCGCGCGGGAGAGTTGTTTCTGTTCGAAATCCAGCGCAAGGCGATCCGCTTCGAAGACCGCTGGATCATCACCAGCATCGGCCGCGACATCACCCGCCGCAAGCGCGCCGAGCGGGCAGCGGTACGGCTCGGACAGATGTACGCGGCGATCAGCGGCACCAATGAAGTCATTCTGCATGCGCAGAGTCCGGAAGAGCTGTACCAGCAGGTGTGCGAGGTGGCAGTGCGCGGAGGACAGATCGTCAATGCGTCGATCCTGCTGCCCGACACCGACTTGGACTGGGCGAAGCTGGTCGCGGTGGCCGGCATCGGCGCCGACACCTTGCGCGCGCTGCATATTTCCTTCGACCAGAACAGGCCGGAAGGTCACGGCCTGGTCGGCACCGCATTTCGCAGCCAGAAAGCCTGCGTCATCAACGACTTCTTGAACGACCCGCGTTCCGGCCCGTGGCGCGAGGCGGCCGGCAAGGAGCAGGCCGCCGCCGGCGCCGCCTTTCCGCTGATCCGGAAAGGGCAGTCGGTCGGCGTGCTGCTGCTCTATTCCAGGCATAGGGATGCGTTCGACGACGAGATTGTCCAGCTGCTGGAGCGCATCGCGCAGGATATCGTGTTTACGCTCGACAACTTCGAGCGCGAGACGGAACGTCAAAAAGCCATCGACGCCTTGCGCGCCAGCGAAGAAAAATACCGCAGCATTCTGGAAAACATGAATGACGGCTACTTCGAGGTCGACCTGCAGGGCAACTACGCGGTGGTCAACGATGCGCTGTGCCGCATGCACAGGGCGAGCAAGGAGGATTTGCTGCGCCAGAACTATCGCGATTACACCGATGCGCAGGGAGCGGCCTCGCTCTACCGCGTTTTCAATGCGGTGTTCCGCAGCGGCCAGCCGGGGGAACTCGCCGAGTACCGCCTCCTGCGACAGGACGGCACGACGGGCATCGCCCAGGCCTCGACGCAGCTCATCGCCGATGCCCGCGGACAGCCGGTCGGATTTCGCGGCATTTGCCGCGACATCACCGCGCGCTATGAGGCCGAGCAAGCGCTGCGCGCCAGCGAAGAGAAATACCGCTCCATCCTGGAAAGCATCGAGGAAGCCTATTACGAGGTCGATCTGACCGGCACGCTGTTGCTGTGCAACGACGCGTTCTGCCGCATGTTCGGCTACGCCATGAATGAAATCCTCGGCCTGAATTATTCGCAGTATCACAAGCCGGAAGACGTGGCCTATGTCTTCGCCAACTTCAACGATGTCTTTCGTACCGGCATCCCGAAAAAAGGCATCGACTGGGTGCTGCTGCACAAGAACGGCGATACTCTGCTGTGCGAAGGTTCCGTCCTGCTGATCAGGAATGACGAAGGAGAACCGGTCGGCTTTCGCGGCATGCTGCGCGATGTCACCGCGCGACGGGAGATGGAAGCGGCGCTGCGCGCCAGCGAAGAACGCTTCCGCGATCTGACCGAGCTGTCCTCCGACTGGTACTGGGAACAGGACATCCGCTATCGCTTCGTCCAGATCAATGGCGACGTGCTGGCCAAGACCGGCATGGCGGCGGAGGATTATCTGGGCAAGACGCTGTGGGAACTGCCTTTCGATCACATCTCGCTGGAGCAATGGCTGGAACATCAGAGCCAGCTCGCCGAAGGCCGGCCATTCTACGAACTGGTGCTGAAGACGCAGGCCGCGGAAGCGGGATCACGCTATCTCAGTGTCAGCGGCCTGCCGATCCGCGATGCCGAGGGTCGTCTCGCGGGCTATCGTGGCACCGGAAAGGACATCACCGAAAGAAAGCTGGCGGAAGAACGCATCCGCCATCTCGCCAGCCACGACATCCTGACCGGCTTGCCGAACCGGATGATGTTCAACCAGATGCTCAGCCATCAGGTGCAGCAGGCGCGGCGCTACAACCGCAAGTTCGCGCTGATGTTCATCGACCTCGATCACTTCAAGGCCGTCAACGATACATCCGGCCACGACGCAGGCGACGTGCTGCTGAAGGAGACCGCCAAGCGTCTCAGCGAGAACGTGCGGGCCAGCGATTTCGTCGCGCGCCTGGCAGGCGACGAATTCGTCGTCATCGTCGAGGAGGTCGGCGACCCCGAACAGTTGAGCGCCATCGCGGGCAAGCTCGTCGCGGCGCTCCGCACGCCGGTGATGCTCGCCGGCCAGATCCACTATGTCACCGCAAGCGCCGGGCTGTGCGTCTTCCCGGATGACGGTCAGGATGAAGATGCGCTCCTCAAGCATGCGGACGCTGCCATGTATGCGGTCAAGCACAGCACCAAGGACAATTTCCGCTTTTACCTGCGCAATACCTAGCGGCGACTTTTTTCCGCACGGTCTGCGACTCACATGGTCTCGGAGTTCAAGCTTCAAGGGAGCATGCTGGAAGAACCTGAAATGAACCGCTTCCAAAAGCAGAAAAGCCCGCAATGCGGGCTTTTTCATTCCAGCGGCTGCTGATTATTTTGCCGCGGCGGCGCTGGCCTTTTTGACATGAACCTTCTTTGCAACATGCTTGACGTGCTTCTTGTGTGCCTTTGCCGGTGCCGGCGCTTCTGCACTGGCGGACGGCGCAGCGGCAGCAGCCGAAGCGGGTGCGTTCTGAGCGTTGGCGAGGCTGGCAATACCGGCAATGGCGAACAAGGCGGCGACGATGACGATCTTTTTCATGGAGTGCTCTCTTTCACGTTGAAGACAAAGGAGAAAATTCCCTTGTGTGCCTGAATAACGAACACTGTCCGGACAGCGCTGACGATCCTTACAAATTGTTGCAACTCGATGCGGCGAAATCGCCGCGCGAGGTCCTAAGCCCGCGTCCTTGTGCGAAGTTACATTCGCTTACTCTTGATACACCGCGCTGAAATCTTGCGGCGAATCTCGAGCGTTAACATGCATGTCAGCACGATTCATTTTTTTCAGAGAGAGCCAACATGGAAGCGAATCAATCCTCGAAACGTATTCACCCCTTGATGGCCGGCGCGGCCGCGTCGGTCATGCTGGTCAGCCTGGTCGGCACCGCTGCGATGACGGGCATCCTGCCTTCGTCGCAGGGCACGACCGCTCCTGCCGCAAGCGTGCAGCCGGTTGCGGCAACGGCCGATAACAAGACGACAACGGCTCCGGTCCAGGCGCAGACGCCGGCTCCGGCTGTTGCGCAGTATGCGCCGCCGCCCAGCTACCAGCAGCCCGCGCGCACCGTGCACCGCACGCATGTTGTGCATCACACCACGACTGCTTCCGCACAGCCGGTCACCTACGCTCCGCCGGCGCCTGCACCAGCGCCGCAGCCGGTGGCACAAAACAGCCCGGTCGGCATCGGCGTCGGTGCGGTGGTCGGCGGCCTGCTCGGCAACCAGGTTGGTCGCGGCAACGGACGCACTCTTGCAACCATCGCCGGCGCGATCGGCGGCGGTTATGTCGGCAACGAAATCGCCAAGAAGAACCAGTAAGATCGCATCGTATTGACCGCCGTCCGGAGGCACCCGGCGTGGTCGACAATGAAAAAGGGCCTCCATGAAGAACAACACGAATGAAACCATCATGTTAAGCAAAGCAAGTTGCATCCTGTTTGCAATCGCATTGCCGCTGGCAGCATCGGCAACGGAATACCAGACCGTCGAACGTCCGCGCCAGGAGTGCTGGAACGAGCAGGTTCCGGTGCAGGCGCGCGGACAAGATTACGGCGGCGCGATCGTCGGCGGCATCGCGGGCGGCATCATCGGCAACCAGGTCGGCCGCGGCAATGGAAGGACGGTCGCCACGGCGGTTGGCGCCATGACCGGCGCGGTGGTGGGCGATCGCATGTCGTCGCGCTCGTCGCCTGCGTACCCTTCATACCAGACGGTGCAGCGCTGCCGTACGGTGGTCGACTATGTCCAGGTTCCGATCGTGCGCCAGCGTGTCGAGGTGATTCAACAACCGATGGTGCCGGTCATCGAGCAACGTGTCTATTACGTCGAGCGCGACGGCCCGCCGTATCGGTACGGCCATTGGAAGCATCGTCATCATCACCATCACGACGACGATGATTGATGCATGATCGCAGTCCAGGTGCTGAATGAAAAAACCCGCATGCGCAGGCATGCGGGTTTTTCGTTTCCGGCATCGCGATGCGCCGGGAGCGAGACGCTTCAGTCGTCGTCGTCATGCCCGGCCTTGGCCGACACCGTGGTGCCGCCGCTCAGGTCGCCACCCGACGGCGCCCCTTGCCATTGCAGCCACCAGAAGCCCAGCACTGCCACCAGCATCAGGGCGGCGACGGTGCGCCATGCGCTGCGAATGCCTTCTTCCGGCCGGCCCGGCTTGCGTCCGGTGAACATGGCACGCACCAGGTTCTCGCCATGCAGCCAGCTGCTCAGCACCACCGCGGCGACGTGCAGGCCGACGATGGCCAGCATGATGTTGGCGATCGCTTCGTGCGCCTCTTCCAGCCAGTCGCCGCCGAGTTCGTTGTAGGTGGCCCAGCCGGATGCGGCCACCGCCAGCGTCAGTCCGAGCAGGGCGAGGATGGCGAGCGCGCCGGCCGGATTGTGGCCGGTATGGTGTTCCGGCTTGCCGTGCACCAGCGAGCCGAGATAGTGCGCCACGGCTTTCGGACCGCGCACGAAACTCGAGAAGCGTGCATAGCGCGTGCCCACAAGTCCCCAGAGGATGCGAAAGCCGACCAGGCCCGCCATGGTGTAGCCGAGCGTGACGTGCAGCAAGCGCCAGCGTTCGCTTTCCGCAGTGAGATAGGCACCGGCGAAACTCAGCACCATCAGCCAGTGGAAGACCCGGACCGGAACGTCCCAGACCAGGACCTGCCGGGTTGCCGACCCGGTGGCGGCCGCATCAGCGCGGGATTCGTACATCGTGCTCATTGAATTCTCCTTTGTCCGCATGGACATGGCAGGCAATACAGTTGGCGGTGCTCTTGACGGCTGGCAGTTTCCAGGTCGAAGCCGATATTTCGTCGTGCTCGCGCGTGAACCAGCGCGAACGGGTGATGCGGTCTTGCGGCGGCTCTTCGCTGCCGCGCTTGCCGCTGCCGGCGTTGGCGACGAGCCAGGTGCCGAGCTGTTTTTCGGTGGCGGCATCGAGCGATGCATCGGTGCCGAAATGGCGCGGCAGATTGTTCATCAGCCTTTGCCAGGATGCGGCGGGAAGCAGGCCGGGCGGATAGGCGACGTGGCAGGCACCGCATTCCTGCTGATATGCGGGCAGCAGCGGAACGCGTGTGCGGCCATGATCGCCGGCCGTCGCGGCGACGTTGAAGCACAGCAGCGCGCCCAGGCCGATCAGGCTGCGTCGCACCGGGAAATGAATGGGAAACGTCATGTCGGGTTCTCCGGATAGTGGGTGTGAATGCTTACGGCTTGAGCGTGAGCAGCCAGCTCAGCACGTCGGCCTTTTCGGCGGCGCTGCATTCGCGGCCCAGCACGTCGTTGCAGTTGCGGCGGAACCATTTCTCCGCCTTGGCGGCATCGGTGAAGCGTTCCGGATTGAACGCCGGTGCCATCGCCTGAATCGCCTTGCCAGTCGAAGCGTGCTTGCCGGCCTGGGTAGGCACATTGCCGTGGCACGAGGAACAGCTCCATTCATGGCCGTGGCGGGAGGTAAAGAATTGCTGGCCGCGGGCAGGCGAGGCAGGTGCGCCGGCCTGCGCGGTGTAGCCGGACAGCAGCTCCGCCGGCGTGGCCGCCTGTGCCGCCGGAAGCAGCGCGGCTGCGGCCAGTCCGATGCCTGCGGTGACACAAGCTGACAATATGCGATGAGAAGACAACAGGTTCATGGAAACTCCTTTCATTCGGTGTTCCCATGATCGGAAGCGGACCTTAAGGCATTCTTAAGAACACCTATCGCAATGCTACTGCGCAGCCCGAGATTGGATTGCAGTGCGTGGCGTTGAGCAGAAAAAACAATCGATAGTCCACGGAAAACACGGAAAGAGCAGGTGTTGTATTTTTCCGTGTCTTCCGTGTTTTCCGTGGACAGAGCGGGGGTTCACGCAATCGCCACGGCGCGGCTCCTCAGATTCCCTTAAGCTGTCGCGTTCACGATGCAGGCACTAACCCATCAGAAAGGAACTGCCATGCATCCCGTCCTTGCGCTTTTCGTTCGTCAATACCTCTATGTCGTGTGCGCCGCGCTGGTGCCGGTGATTCTCACGACCTTTCTTTCCATCCCGATGAGCCTCGGCGCTCACCCGGGTGAAGTCCGCAGCGCCAGCGTGACGGCGGACCGGCACATGACCTGACCGTCTGCTAATCGCCAGTCGCCGCCTCGATGTCCGGCATGAGCCGGCGTATCGCTTCAAAGGTGAGCTGGATATGCGTTTCAATGGCCGTCAGCGCCTTGTCGACATCGCGCGCGAGCGCGGCATCGAAAATCGCGGCGTGTTCGGCATGCACGTCGCGCGGCATCGAGTGATGCGAGATCGCGAGATGGCGATAGCGCTCTGACTGGCGATAGAGCAGGCCGATCAGATAACGCAGCCAGCGTGAATCGCAGCCGGCGATCAATGCTTCATGAAACTCGCGGTTGCGCATTTCCCATTCGCGCACCCTGGTTTGTTCGCGTGCTCCGAGTTTTTCCTCGGTCTTGGTCAGCTTGTGGAATGCGGCGACCAGCCGCGCTTCCCATTCATCGTCGCCGGCGAGTATCGACTGGCGCAAGGCTTCGCCCTCGACCAGCACCCGCGTGCGCGTGATGTCTTCGAGGTCGGTCAGCGAGATCGGCGCGACGTGAAAGCCGCGCTGTCCTTCGCTGACCACGAGCGCGTCCGACAGCAGCAGGGAGAGCGCCTCGCGCAGCGTGCCGGCGCCGGCGTTGTAGCGCTCCTTCAGATGTTCCACGCGCAGCTTCTCGCCGGGCGGCAGCCGCCCTTCGATGATATCGCGGCGCAGTTGTAGATAGGTGCCTTCGGTCAAGGTGCTGGGTGCGGTGTCCGCTTCGCGGAACGCGGTATTGAATTTTTGCGTGTGCAGCATGATGTTCCTACTCCCTGTCCGGAGTGTTGTCCTGGTTGCGCTTGAGGCGATAAGTGAGTTGCGGGCGGGTGAGGCCGAGCATGCGTGCCGCGCCGGCGAGGTTGCCGGAAGCGCGCTCGACCGCCTCGCGCAACAGCATGCTTTCGATCTCGTCGAGCGACATGCCGCTGGTGATGAAGGCTTCGCATAAACGCTCCTGCTCCAGCGGCCGGTTTTCCGTGAGCGCGCCTTGCTCGCTGATGCCGATGTCGTGCATCTCGGATTCGCTCAGGCTGGGGAAGAGATGATCGAGTTCGATCCAGCCGTCGGCCGGCGCAAGAATGATGCCGCGTTCGATCATGTTTTCCAGTTCGCGCACATTGCCCGGCCATTGATAGGCCTTGAGCGTTTTCATCGCCTTGTCGGTGATGCCGGCCACGCGCTTGCCGTGCACCGCATTGAATTTGTCGACCATCGCATTGGCCAGCGGCGGGATGTCGAGCGCACGCTCGCGCAGGGGCGGGATCTCGATCGGGTAGACGTTCAGGCGATAGAACAGGTCGGCGCGGAAACGACCGTCCTTGACCGCCTGCTGCAGCTCGACGTTGGTGGCGGCGACGATGCGCACGTTGACCTTGCGCGTCTGGTCGTCGCCCAGCCGTTCGATCTCGCCTTCCTGCAGCACGCGCAGGATCTTCGCCTGCGCCGCGAGCGGCAGTTCGCCGATTTCATCGAGGAAGAGCGTGCCGCCCTCGGCGCGCTCGAACTTGCCGACACGCGTTGCATGCGCGCCGGTGAAGGCGCCTTTCTCCACGCCGAACAATTCCGATTCGATCAGGTCGTGCGGCAGCGCCGCGCAGTTGACGGCGACGAAGGGCCGTTCGGCGCGCTTGCTCATGTCGTGCAGGGCGCGCGCGAAGCGTTCCTTGCCGACCCCGGTTTCGCCGGTCAGCAGCACTGTCACATTGGTTTTTGCGGCCTTGAGCACCAGGTCGTAGGCGCGCTGGAAAGCCGGCGAGCTGCCGATCATGTTCTCGACCTGGCGCTGCTGTTCGAGCGAGGAACGCAGCGCATCGACTTGCGTCTTCAGTTCGAGCAGGCGCGAGACGATGGAATCGGCTTCGTAATACACCATGTGTTCCGCGGCATCCGGCCATTCCTCCGCCGGCTTGCCGATGATCCGGCAATGCTGCGCGCCGCAGGCAACGCATTCGACTTCCTTGAACAGGATGAACTTGCCCATGAAGGTGGTGGTGTAGCCGGACGCATAGCCGAGCAGCATCCAGCACACCGGATCTTTCTGCGGGCCGAATTCCTTGACGTGCGTTTCCGCTTCCCACGAGTTGTCCCACTGGAATTCGCCATGGAAGCGGCCGGTCGCGACATCCATGTCGATGCTGATCGGCTTGACCTTCACGCTGCCTTCGAGCATGTGCAGCTGCGGTCCGACGACGAAGGCATCGACCACGCTCTGCTCGGCGCGCAGCTTCTTCGCCAGCTCGGCATCGCGCACGCCGGACGCATAGCCCATGCGGGTGAGCACGCGGCGCGCATGCTCGAGGCCGACCGTGTTCAGCAATTCCTTGCGCAATCCGGCCAGCGCGGCGGTATGCAGCAAGAGCATGCGGTGTTCCGCCAGCCAGATGGTGCCGTCCTCGGCGGAAAAGCGCACCAGCCTGCGCAGATCGAGGTCCTTCGGGTAATTGATCATGGGGTGCCTGCCAACGGGAAAGTGATCGGGTGCGATCGGATCGCAGAATTTGTGCAGCCCTAATAATCTCGAGATTCTACTTGAATATCGGAAGTTATCGATCATTTCATCAAGCCGAAACGGGCCGCTTCATCATTTGGTGAGTAGACAAAAGGCAATTTTTTTGCGCTGCGATGCAGCATAAAGAAGTCGGATTTTCGGAATTTTCCGTCTAGTTCTAAAGCTAAAGCCTACGAAAATTCGGAATGCGGCACTGCGTACAAAACTCATAATCTCGAGATTTTTTATTTATTTCCGACATTTTGGCACGCCGGTTGCTATGTCCTTCCTGGCCAACACGGACAGCGGAAAAAATGAACAGCTCAAGCTTTGATACGACCCGCAAGTTTGTACGCGTCATCGAGACCCGGGAAAACGGCATGGTCGAGTTCGAATTCGCCATCGGCGAACCGGGATTGTTCGTGGAACTGCTGCTGCCCGGCCCGGCCTTCGCCGAATTCTGCCAGGCCAATGCGGTGACCGTGCTGGATGACAGGGCGGCTCCGGTCGAGGACGAACCATCGCAGTGGGACTGGAACCTGCGGCAGGCCACGCACCAGCGCTTCAAGTAGCAGAGATTCAACCGGCGCCATGCACGGGGCCGGCAATTAAAACAGGAGGAGTCAGCAATGCATATTGATCTACGTACTGTCAGCATCAAACCCTTGCGCCAGACATTCGACCACGTCGCCCGGCGCATCGGCGGCGACAAGCCGGCCTCGCGCTACCAGGAAGGCACGCTGGGCGCGCAGGCCGACGCCAACTTCCACTATCGCCCCTTGTGGGACCCGGATCACGAACTGTTCGACGTCACCCGCACCAGGGTGAAGATGGCGGACTGGTATGCGTTCAAGGACCCGCGCCAGCTCTACTACGGCACCTACACGCTGGCCCGCGCCCGCATGCAGGAAACCGCCGAGGGCGATTTCGAGTTCGTCGAATCGCGCGGCCTCGCGGCAGCCCTGCCGGAAGTGACCCGCAAGCTCGCGCTCGACGTGCTGCTGCCGCTGCGCCACCTGGAGTGGGGCGCCAACATGAACAATTCCTTCATCTGCGCCTACGGCTACGGCACCGCGATCACGCAACCCTGCATCTATCAGGCGATGGACCACCTCGGCATCGCCCAGTATCTGACGCGCATCGGTCTGCTGCTGGACGATGAAACCGCGCTCGACGCCGCCAAGGAAGCGTGGCTGAAGGACGGCAAGTGGCAGCAACTGCGTCGCTATGTGGAAGACAGCTTTGTGCTGAAGGACTGGTTCGAATTGTTCGTTGCACAGAACCTCGTGCTCGACGGCCTGTTGTATCCGCTGGTGTATCAGCACATCGACAACGCGATCTCCGCGCAGGCCGGTCCGACCGTGTCGATGCTCACCCGCTTCCAGAGCGAGTGGTTCGCCGAGACGCGCAAGTGGGTGGACGCCAGCATCAAGACCGCTGCCGCCGAATCCGCAGAGAACAAGGCGCTGCTGTCGCAATGGACAACAGAGTACAGCGACAAGGCCGTGGCCGCGCTGACCCCGCTCGCCAGACACGCACTCGGCGAACAAGCCGAGGCCGTGATGGCCGAGCTGACCGAAGAATTCAAGCTCCGCGCCGGCAAGGCCGGACTGGCGCTGTAAGGAGACATGATGTCCAACGTATTCATCGCATTTCAGACCAACGAAGAGACGCGCAGCATCATCGACGCGATCGCGGAAGACAACCCGAACGCCATCATCAACGAGCAGCCGGCCATGGTGAAGATCGACGCGCCCGGCAGCCTCACCATCAGGCGCGGCACGGTGGAAGACAAGCTCGGACGCGACTTCGACCTGCAGGAGCTGCATGTGCACCTGATCACGCTGTCCGGCCACATCAACGAGACCGACGACGAATTCACGCTGAGCTGGAAGCACTGAGCCGGCCCCAACAAGGAGACAAGACAATGGACATGAAAGCGACCAAGAAGCTCGGCCTGAAGGAGCGCTACGCGGCGATGACGCGCGGCCTCGACTGGGAAACCAGCTATCAGCCGATGGATGCGGTTTATCCGTATGACAAGTTCGAAGGCATCAAGATCCACGACTGGGACAAGTGGGAAGATCCGTTCCGCCTGACCATGGACGCCTACTGGAAATACCAGTCCGAGAAGGAGCGCAAGCTGTACGCGATTCTCGATGCCTTCAACCAGAGCAACGGCCACCTTGGCGTCACCGATGCACGCTACATCAATGCGCTCAAGCTGTTCATGACCGGCATTTCACCGGCGGAATACGCGGCGCATCGCGGCTTCGCGCATGTCGGCCGCCAGTTCCGCGGCGCCGGTGCGCGCGTCGCCTGCCAGATGCAGTCGCTGGACGAGATCCGCCACTTCCAGACGCAGGTGCATTCGCTGTCGAACTACAACAAGCACTACAACGGCTTCCACGACTGGCGTCACATGCATGACCGCGTCTGGTATCTGTCGGTACCGAAGTCCTTCTTCGACGACGCGATGAGCGCCGGACCGTTCGAATTCATGGTGGCGATCGGCTTCTCCTTCGAATATGTGCTGACCAACCTGCTGTTCGTGCCCTTCATTTCCGGCGCGGCCTACAACGGCGACATGGGCGCGATGGCCTTCGGCTTCTCCGCGCAGTCGGATGAAGCGCGCCACATGACGCTGGGTCTGGAAATGATCAAGTTCATCCTCGAACAGGATCCGGACAACCTGCCGATCGTGCAGCGCTGGATCGACAAGTGGACCTGGCGCGGTGTGCGCATGCTGACCCTGGTCGGCATGATGATGGACTACATGCTGCCCAAGCGCGTGATGAGCTGGAAGGAAGCCTGGGAAGTGTATTTCGAGGAATCCGGCGGCGCGCTGTTCAAGGACCTCGCCCGCTACGGCATCACCGTGCCGAAGTGCGTCGAGCAGGCCACCGTCGACAAGGAACACATCTCGCACCAGGCATGGGCCACCTTCTACCAGTACGGCGCGGCGGCCGACTTCCATACCTGGATGCCGACAGCTGAAGAAATGGACTGGCTGTCAGCGAAATACCCGAATACCTTCGACAAGTACTACCGTCCGCGCTTCGAGCACTGGGCGCAGCAGGCAAAGGAGGGCAAGCGCTTTTACAACAAGACGCTGCCGATGCTGTGCCAGTGCTGCCAGATCCCGATGCTGTTCACCGAGCCGAGCGACCCGACCAAGATCTGCTACCGCGAGTCCGACTACAAGGGCGAGAAGTATCACTTCTGCTCCGACGGCTGCAAGGACATCTTCGACCACGAGCCGGAGAAGTACGTGCAGGCATGGCTGCCGGTGCACCAGATCTACCAGGGCAACTGCTTCGAACCGGACGTCGATCCGAGCAAGGAAGGCTTCGATCCGCTGATGGAAGTGCTGCGCTGGTATCACCTGAACTTTGGCCGTGACAACCTCGACTTCGAGGGCTCGGAGGACCAGAAGAATTTTGCACAGTGGCGGCAGATGGCGACCAAGAACACCTAGATCGGCGCCGGGCGGCATCAAGCCGCCTTCACGCCACCATCGCGCCACCATCGCGCCACCATTAGGCCACCATCGCGCAATGCATCGTACCAATCAAGGAGACACACCATGTCAGTAGTAGCAGTCAAACCCTACATCGGCGAGGTCAAGGACAGCGTCGACAAGTTCCACGGCGCCCAGCTCTTGTATGTCGGCTGGGAGGACCACCTGATGTTCTGCGCGCCCTTCGCCTTTCCCTTCGCGCCAACCATGCGCTTCAGCGACGTCGTCGAGCACGCGTTTCCCGGCGCGTTCGGCGAGCATCCCGAATTCGCGAGGATCGACTGGAGCAAGGCCGAGTGGTTCAAGTCCGGCCAGCCGTGGAAACCGGACGCCGACAAGTCGCTCGCCGAGAATGGCTTGAAACACAAGGACGTGATCCGCTTCCGCACGCCCGGACTGACCGGCATCAAGGGATCCTGCAGTTAAGTTGAACGCAGGCCGCGCCGCGCGCATCCTGCGAAGGAAAGAAGTGACATGAGCTACCAGTTGACCATTGAACCGCTCGGCCAGACCATCGACGTCGAAGAGGGGCAGACCATTCTCGATGCCAGCCTGCGTGCCGGCATCTATCTGCCGCACGCCTGCTGTCACGGCCTGTGCGCCACCTGCAAGATCGAGGTGACGGACGGCGAGATCGACCATGGCGAGGCATCCAACTTCGCGCTGATGGATTACGAACGCGAAGAAGGCAAGACCCTCGCCTGTTGCGCCACCCTGCAATCCGACGCGGTGGTCGAGGCCGAGATCGACGTCGATCCCGATGCGCAGAACCTGCCGGTGAAGGATTTCCACGGCACGGTCAGCCGCATCGAGAACCTGACGCCGACCATCAAGGGCATCTGGATCAAGCTCGACGCGGAGGAAAGCATTCGCTTCCAGGCGGGCCAGTACATCAACCTGCAGATTCCGGGCGAGAGCATGTCGCGCGCATTTTCGCTCGCCAGCCCGCCCTCGAAAGATGGCGAGATCGAGCTGAACATCCGCATCGTCCCGGGCGGCAAGGCGACGACCTGGATCCATGAGACGCTGCGCGAAGGCGAGCAGCTCACGCTGACCGGACCGTACGGCCGCTTCTTCGTGCGCAAGTCGGCGCAACTGCCGTCGATTTTCCTCGCTGGCGGTTCCGGCCTGTCGAGCCCGCGTTCGATGATCCTCGATCTGCTGGAGCAGGGATCGAACCAGCCGATCACGCTGGTGTATGGGGCTCGCACCCGCGACGAATTGTATTACCACGACGAGTTCGAAGCGCTCGCCGCCAGGCATGCGAACTTCACTTACGTGCCGGCCTTGTCGAACGAACCGGCAGACAGTGCGTGGAAGGGTTTCCGCGGCTTCGTGCACGACGCGGCGAAGAATCATTTCGACAACGATTTCCGCGGCCACAAGGCGTATCTGTGCGGGCCGCCGGTGATGATCGACGCCTGCATCACGACCCTGATGCAGGGACGCTTGTTCGAACGCGACATCTACACCGAGAAGTTCTTTTCGGCGGCGGACGCGCAGCAGGTCAGAAGCCCCTTGTTCAAGAAGATCTGACATGGCGCACTTCACCATCACCATCGAGGATACCGGCGAGACTTTCCGCTGTTCGGACAGGCAATCGCTGCTGGTGGGCATGGAAGCGCTGGGCAAGAAAGGCATTCCCGTCGGATGCCGCGGCGGCGGCTGCGGCGTATGCAAGATTGAAGTCACCGCCGGGGATTACCGCAAGCGTGCCATGAGCCGCGAGCACGTGAGCGAGGAAGACGAGGCAGAAGGACGCCTGCTCGCCTGCCGGGTGACGCCGGTGAGCGATGTGACATTGAAAGTGGTAGGGAAGATGAAGAAGAACGTGTGCCGAGAACAGGCATCCGAATCGTGATTCGTTTTGTTTAATCAAAGCTGTATTGGAGGAGATCACCATGGCAATGACAGGAGTTTTGCGTCCGGGACATGCGCAGTTGCGCGTGCTGGACATGGAGGAATCGGTCAAGTTCTACACGGAAGTGATGGGCTTGCTCGAAGTGGGACGCGACGATTCCGGGCGCGTGTATTTCAAGTGCTGGGATGAGCGCGACCATCACAGTGTGGTGCTGCGGCAGGCCGACCGCGCTGGTCTCGATCACTTTGCCTTCAAGGTGCTCGACAAGGCTACGCTCGACAAGCTCGAGGGCGACCTGAGGGAATACGGCGTCAAGACCGAGCGCATTCCGGCCGGCGAAATGCTCAACACGGGCGAACGCGTGCGCTTCAAGATCCCGACCGGCCACACCATCGAGTTGTACGCCGAGAAGAAGGATGTCGGCAACGGCATGAGCTACACCAATCCGGAAGCCTGGGTGCCGAACATTCCCGGCATCGCGCCGGTGCGCATGGACCACTGCCTGATCTACGGCGGCGACATCGACGGCAACAAGGACCTGTTCGAAAAAGTGCTCGGCTTCTCGCTGGTGGAGCGTATCAAGCTGGAAGACGGCAGCACCGATCTCGCCACCTGGCTGACCTGCTCGGCCAAGGCGCACGACATCGCGATGGTGCGCCATGCCGAAGACGACAAGCTGCATCACCTCTCGTTCCGCCTCGAAAGCTGGGAGCAGGTACTGCGCGCGGCCGACCTGATGTCGATGCACCGCGTCTCGATCGATGCCGGTCCGACGCGTCACGGCGTCACGCGCGGCACCACGATCTACTTCTTCGATCCCTCGGGCAACCGGCTCGAAACCTTCTGCGGCGGCTACGACTTCTACCCGGACATGCAGCCGATCACCTGGACCTGGGATGAAGTGGGCGCCGGCGTGTTCTACCACGACCGCAAGCTGAACGAGCGCTTCCTGACCGTGGTGACCTGAGATGCAAGTCGCGATTGCAAGCCCGGGCATCACCTGGGAAGCAGCCAGCGCCGCCGCACAAGCGGCGGTGCGGCACGCGGAGGCGAACGGCTGGCGCATCAATGTCGCCGTGGTCACCCGCGGCGGCAGTCTGATGGCCTTCCTACGCATGCCGGGCGCATTCCTGCACTCGATCGACATCGCGATCGACAAGGCTTATACGGCGGCGAGCTTCGGCTTTCCGACCAAGGACTGGATGGCGGCCGTCGGCCATGACGACGGCATGAAATTCGGCTTCTCGGCGCAGCACCGGCTGATCGTGTTCGGCGGCGGATTGCCGATGCGCATGGAAGGCGATGAATGGATAGGTGGCATCGGCGTGTCCGGTGCGTCTGAGGCGCAGGACGAAGAGTGCGCACGTGTCGGACTCGATGCAATCGGGCTGCGCCCATAGGAAGAACGCAGGGTGCGGCTCGCGCACCGTACCGGTGTTGGAAACGTAACGGAGAAAGTGTAAATGAAGCAGATCAACAATTTTATCAACGGCGAATTCGTCACGACCGCGAAGCTGTTCGACAAGCGCTCGCCGCTCAACAACGCGGTGATCGCCAAAGTCGCCGAAGCCGGCAAGGCCGAGGTCGATGCCGCGGTCGCTGCGGCGCGCCGCGCGCTCGTCGGGCCGTGGGGCAAGATGGCCGTCGCCGACCGGGTTGAATTGCTGTATGCCGTTGCGAATGAAATCAACCGGCGCTTCGACGAATTCCTCGACGCCGAATGCGCCGATACCGGCAAGCCGCGCAGTCTCGCGAGCCACATCGACATTCCGCGCGGCGCGGCCAACTTCAAGATCTTCGCCGACGTGATCAAGAACGTGCCGACCGAATTCTTCGAGATGGCCACGCCCGACGGCGCAGGCGCGCTCAACTACGCCACCCGCTCGCCGGTCGGCGTGGTCGGCGTGATCTGCCCGTGGAACCTGCCGCTGCTCCTGATGACGTGGAAGGTCGGCCCCGCGCTCGCCTGCGGCAACACGGTTGTCGTCAAGCCTTCGGAAGAAACGCCGCAGACTGCCACGCTGCTGGGCGAAGTGATGAACGCCGTCGGCATGCCCAAGGGCGTGTACAACGTGGTGCATGGTTTCGGTCCCAACTCGGCCGGCGAATTCCTCACCACGCACCAGGGCGTGAACGCGATCACCTTCACCGGCGAAACCCGCACCGGCGCGGCGATCATGCGAGCTGCCGCCGAGGGTGCGCGTCCGGTGTCGCTGGAGATGGGCGGCAAGAACCCGGCCATCGTGTTCGCCGACTGCAATTTCGAAGCGGCCATCGAAGGCACGCTGCGTTCCGCCTTTGCCAATTGCGGCCAGGTCTGCCTCGGCACCGAGCGCGTGTACGTCGAGCGCCCGATCTTCGACAAGTTCGTGTCCGCCATGAAGATCGGCGCCGAAGCGATGAAGATCGGCGTGCCGAACGATCCGGCCACCGGCATGGGCCCGCTGATCAGCCAGGAGCACAAGGCCAAGGTGTTGTCCTACTACAAGAAGGCAGTCGAGGAAGGCGCGACCGTGGTCACCGGCGGCGGTGTGCCGAACATGCCGGGCGATCTGGCCGAGGGCGCATGGGTGCAGCCGACCATCTGGACCGGCCTGTCCGACGATGCGGCGGTCTGCCGCGAGGAAATCTTCGGGCCGTGCTGCCACATCTTCCCGTTTGATTCGGAAGAAGAAGTGATCCGCCGCGCCAACGACACCACCTACGGCCTCGCCGCATCGGTCTGGACCACCAACCTGCAGCGCGGCCATCGCGTGGCGGCGAAGATCGAAGCCGGACTGGTGTGGGTCAACAGCTGGTTCCTGCGCGACCTGCGCACACCCTTCGGTGGCGCCAAGCAGTCGGGCATCGGCCGTGAAGGCGGTGTGCATTCGCTCGAGTTCTACACCGAGCTGAAGAACGTCTGCATCAAGCTTTGATCGGAAGCGACATGAATACCAATCCGGAAATCGCCCACGGCGTCCGCGCCAACGGCATCCTGACCAACTATCACGACAGCGGCAGCGGCTTTCCCGTACTGCTGATCCACGGCTCGGGACCGGGTGTTTCCGCCTGGGCCAACTGGCGCCTGACCATGCCGGAACTGGCGAAGCGCAGCCGCGTGATCGCACCCGACATGGCCGGTTTCGGTTTCACCGAGCGCCCGCAAGGCATCGCCTACAACCTCGACACCTGGGTAGCGCAGGCGGTGGGTCTGCTGGACGCGCTCGACATCGCGCAGGCCGATGTGGTCGGCAATTCCTTCGGCGGCGCACTCGCACTGGCGATGGCGATCCGGCATCCGAAGCGCGTGCGGCGCCTGGTGCTGATGGGCAGTGTCGGCGTGCCTTTCGAAATCACGCCGGGGCTCGATGCAGCATGGGGTTACGAGCCATCGATCGAGAACATGCGCAAGCTGCTCGACATTTTCGCCTACGACCGCTCGCTGGTTACCGACGAGCTTGCGGAACTGCGCTACCAGGCCAGCATTCGCCCCGGCTTCCAGGAATCGTTTTCCGCGATGTTTCCGGCACCGCGTCAGCGCTGGGTGAATGCGATGGCCAGCCGCGAGCAAGACATCCGTGCTCTGCCGCATGAGACGCTGGTGATCCACGGGCGCGAGGACAAGGTGATTCCGCTGTCGACTTCGCTCACGCTGGCGCAATGGATCGATCGCTCGCAACTGCATGTCTTCGGCCGCTGCGGACACTGGACGCAGATCGAGCACGCGCAGCGCTTCGCGAAACTGGTCGGCGATTTCCTGACCGAACAGCAATCCTGAATTTACTCATACGGATAAAACATGGAAAACGCACTTATCAACACGCTCGGCGACGAGCTCTACAACGCGCTGTGCAGCCGCGAAGTACTTACACCGCTGACAGAACGCCATGCCGACATCAGCATCGAGGATGCGTACCACATCCAGCAGCGCATGATCGCGCGCCGCATGGAAAAGGGCGCGCGCGTCGTCGGCAAGAAGATCGGCGTCACCAGCAAGGTGGTGATGGACATGCTCAATGTGCATCAACCCGACTTCGGTTATCTGCTCGACACCATGATCTACAACGAAGGCGAAGCGATTCCGATGAATACGCTGATCCAGCCCAAGGCGGAAGGCGAGATCGCTTTCGTGTTGAAGCACGATCTGATGGGACCGGGCATTTCCAATGCCGATGTGTTGCGCGCGACCGAATGCGTGATGCCCTGCTTCGAGATCGTCGATTCGCGCATCCGCGACTGGAAGATCAGGATCCAGGACACGGTGGCCGACAACGCGTCCTGCGGCGTGTTCGTGCTGGGCGACCGCGCGGTCGATCCGCGCAAGGTCGATCTCTCGACCTGCGGCATGGTGCTGGAAAAGAACGGCGAGATCGCCGCTACCGGCGCCGGCGCGGCCGCACTCGGCAGCCCGGTCAACGCGATCGCCTGGCTGGCCAACACGCTGGGCAAGCTCGGCATTCCGCTCCAGGCCGGCGAGGTGGTGCTGTCCGGCTCGCTGGCGGCCATGCTGCCGGTGAAGGCGGGAGACAACCTGCGCGTGACCATCGGCGGCATCGGCGGTTGCTCGGTGCGGTTTTATTAATGCTTCAACGACTGGTTCCCTCCCCCTTGCAGGGGGAGGGCCAGGGTGGGGGTAGTGAGGTTGAGTACGCGCATGCAATCAATCGTGCACTCTACCCCCATCCCGACCTTCCGCCTGCAAGGGGGAAGGAGCCAGTAGCCAGTTCCCGATAAAGAATCTATTGGAAAGAACACAGATGAAAAAAATCAAATGTGCATTGATCGGCCCCGGCAATATCGGCACCGATCTGCTTTACAAGTTGCAACGCAGCCCGGTGCTGGAGCCGGTCTGGATGGTCGGCATCGATCCGACATCCGAAGGTCTCAAGCGCGCCGCCGACATGGGCCTGAAGATCACGTCCGATGGCGTTGACGGACTGCTGCCGCACGTGCTCAAGGATGAAATCCAGATTGCCTTCGATGCGACCTCCGCCTATGTGCATGCAGAGAATTCGCGCAAGCTGAATGAACTCGGCGTGATGATGATCGACCTCACGCCGGCCGCTATCGGCCCCTACTGCGTACCGCCGGTCAACTTGCTCGAACACGTCGGCAAGCGCGAGATGAACGTCAACATGGTTACCTGCGGCGGCCAGGCCACCATCCCCATGGTTGCGGCGGTGTCGCGCGTGCAGCCGGTCGCCTACGGCGAAATCGTCGCCACGGTCTCATCGCGTTCGGTCGGCCCCGGCACCCGCAAGAACATCGACGAGTTCACCCGCACCACCTCCGGTGCGGTCGAGAAGGTCGGCGGTGCGAAGAAGGGCAAGGCCATCATCGTGATCAACCCGGCCGAGCCGCCGCTGATCATGCGCGACACCATCCACTGCCTGACCGAGAAGGAGCCGGATCGCGACTCGATCACCGCGTCGGTGCACATGATGATCAAGGAAGTGCAGAAGTACGTGCCCGGCTACAAGCTGGTCAACGGCCCGGTGTTCGACGGCAATCGCGTGTCCATCTTCATGGAAGTCGAAGGCCTCGGCGATTACCTGCCGAAGTATGCGGGCAACCTCGACATCATGACCGCCGCCGCCGCGCGCACCGCGGAGATGTTCGCCGAAGAAATCATCAGCGGCAAGCTGGTCCTGCAAGCCATCGCCGCGTAAGGAAAAAACATGACACTCAAAGGCAAGAAAATCACCGTCCATGACATGACGCTGCGCGACGGCATGCATCCGAAGCGCCACCAGATGACACTGGAACAGATGAAAAGCATCGCGCAGGGGCTCGACCATGCGGGCGTCCCGCTGATCGAAGTCACGCACGGCGACGGCCTGGGCGGCTCGTCGGTGAACTACGGTTTTCCGGCACACACCGACGAGGAATACCTCGGCGCGGTGATTCCGCTGATGAAGCAGGCCAAGGTCTCGGCCCTGCTGCTGCCGGGCATCGGCACCGTCGACCATTTGAAGATGGCGCGCGAGCTTGGCGTCAACACCATCCGTGTCGCCACGCATTGCACCGAAGCGGACGTGTCCGAGCAGCACATCGGCATGGCGCGCAAGCTGAACATGGATACCGTCGGCTTCCTGATGATGAGCCACATGGCGTCGCCCGAGAAGATCCTCGAGCAAGCCAGGCTGATGGAAAGCTACGGCGCCAACTGCATCTACTGCACCGACTCCGCCGGCTACATGCTGCCGGAAGACGTGAAAGCGCGCATCGGCCTGCTGCGTGAAAAACTGAAGCCGGAAACCGAGCTCGGCTTCCACGGCCACCACAACCTGGCGATGGGCGTCGCCAATTCGGTCACCGCCATCGAATACGGCGCCAACCGCATCGACGCGGCGGCGGCGGGTCTGGGTGCCGGCGCGGGCAACACGCCAATGGAAGTGCTGATCGCAGTCTGTACGCGCATGGGCATCGAGACCGGTGTCGATGTCTACAAGATCCAGGACGTGGCCGAAGATCTCGTCGTGCCGATGATGGATTTCCCGATCCGCATCGACCGCGATGCGCTCACGCTCGGCTATGCCGGCGTGTACGGCTCCTTCCTCTTGTTCGCCAAGCGCGCCGAGAAGAAATACAAGGTGCCGGCACGCGACATCCTGGTCGAAATGGGCCGGCGCGGCATGGTCGGCGGACAGGAAGACATGATCGAAGACACCGCGCTGACGATGGCACGCGAACGCGGCTTGATGTAAAGGAAAAGGCAATGAAACTCGACAAGAGCACGATACAAACCCTCGCCGCGCACCTCGAAGCCTGCGAGCTGGAAGCGCGCGACACGCTGAAGATCACCGACGAATATCCCGAGATGGACTGGGACGACGCCTATGCAATCCAGGATGAGATCAAGCGCCGCAAGATCGCGCGCGGCGCGCGCATCGTCGGCCTGAAAGCCGGCCTGACGTCGCACGCGAAGATGAAACAGATGGGCGTGGAAACGCCGGTGTTCGGCTTCCTCGCCGATTACTTCGCGGTGCCGGAAGGCGGCGAAGCGAAGATGTCCGAGCTGATCCATCCCAAGGTCGAACCGGAAATCGCCTTCGTCACCAAGGCGCCATTGAAAGGGCCGGGCTGCCACATCGGCTCCGTGCTGGCGGCAACCGACTTCGTGATGCCGGCGATCGAAGTGATCGACTCGCGCTACCGCGACTTCAAGTTCGATTTGAAGAGCGTGGTGGCCGACAATTGCTCGTCCTCGCGCTTCGTGGTCGGAGGCCGCATGGCCCCGGTCGACAACCTCGACCTGCGCACGCTCGGCGTGGTGATGGAAAAGAACGGGCAGGTGGTATCGCTCGGCGCCGGCGCTGCCGTGCTCGGCCATCCCGCAGCGGCCATCGCGATGCTCGCCAACCTGCTCGGCGAGCGCGGCGAGGAAATCCCGGCCGGAACGCTGATCCTGTCCGGCGGCATCACCGAAGCGGTGGCCGTCAATGCGGGCGACAATGTCACGCTGCGCATCCAGGACCTGGGAAGCGTCAACATGCGATTCGTTTAAGGAGACTTCACATGCCAATCTGCCAAATTCACCTGCTCGAAGGCCGCACCGTCGAGCAGAAACGCCTGCTGATCCAGAAGATCACCGAAGCCATGTACGAAGCCATCGGCGCCAAGCCCGAGAGCGTGCGCGTGATCCTGACCGAAATGCCGAAGGAGCACTTCGGGATTGGCGGCAAGACTGCCGGCGAGCTGGGAAGATAGCGCAGACTACAACAAGGCATGCTTGCGTCCGCTTGCTCAGCGAGGTGAGCGACGCAAGCTGGAGTCAACATGCATGCTCTGAATCGGCGATGGCCAGATTGAGCCGGTCGCGCAGCAGATTGCAGTTGGCCAATCCCGTCAGCATGTCGTGGGTGGCCTGGAACGCAAGTTACGCCTCGTGGCGCTTGGCCTCCGTTATATCGTATTGCGCCGCCACGAAATGACTGACCTCGCCGGCGTCGTTCCTGACCGGTGAAATGTGCATTTCATTCCAGTACATGATGCCATCCTTGCGGTAGGTGCGCAGCACCGCATGGTCTTCACGCTTCTCGCGCAGCACGGCGCGGGTTACCTGAGTATTTTGCTGGTCGCGGTAATGGCTCTTCAAGACACTCAGGCTGCGGCCCAGCACTTCGGTGGAGGAATAACCGGTAATGCGCTCAAAGGCTGCACAAAGACGCGGAATTGCTCGCGACTAACCAGGCCGGCCGTGACAAATAGCTGGTTGAGACTCCGCAATCCGGGCGAGGAGATCGAGACTGAAAAGCGCAGAAGCTTCAGTATCCTCCATTTTTTATATGGTCGATGACACTCGAACTCAAAGCAGCCATCCCTGATCCGATCGGCACTGCGACTGTGTCGAGCGCCTGTCGTTCCTGCCAAATGCAACCCCGCTTTTCGGCAATGTGTTGCAACACCCCAATCCTCGACCCGCCTGGCCACTCAAACGAGCAAGGTCATCAACATGCGCGCATGTATTCGTTTTCAATCGCATATTTCATGAATATGGGACAGCATTTGTCAACAATAGTTTTGCAAGAGGCCCCATGGTTTTCAGCTGCCACTTGTTCGCCTGCGAGACCTGCCATTTAGATCAACGGCGCACGCCGCTGATCCTGGGAATGGGTTTTCAGCATGCGAGTAAAGTCGTCGGCATTGACTGGCTCGCCAAGATGGAATCCCTGTCCGGTCGTACATTGATGCGCTCGAAGGTATTCAAGCTGCTCTGCTGTTTCGATCCCTTCGGCAATCACCTGATGCTGCATCCGGTTTCCGATAGTGATGACGGCATCCACCAAAATTTCGTCTATCCCGGAGCGGGCATCGCTCACAAATGATCGATCGATTTTCAAGGTATCGATCGAAAACCGTTTCAAATAGCTCAGGCTGGAATAGCCGGTGCCAAAATCATCAACGGCGACGCGAACCCCCAACGACCTCAGGGTATTGAGTTTTTGGACTGTCGCTTCGCAATCCCGCATCAAGACGCTTTCAGTGAGTTCCAGCTCAAGGCGATGTGGCGCCATGCCGGTTTCATGAAGCACTGTCAGGAGGTATTGAAGAAAATCATTGGATTCGAACTCTGGCGCCGAAAGGTTCACCGCAATGACGTCGATTGTCAGGCCCTCGTCTTCCCATCTGCGAGTCTGCTCGCAGGCATTCCGCAGTACCCAGCGACCGATTGGCAGCATCGCGCCGCATTCCTGTGCGAATGGCAAGAAGCCTGCAGGGTAAAGCAGGCCGTCGACTGGATGGCGCCATCTTATTAACGCTTCGGCGCCTGTAATAATGCCAGTCTTAAGGTCGTGTTGAGCTTGGTAATGGAGGACAAACTCGTTCCGGGCAATCGCTTCGCGCAGACTCGCTTCCATCTGCCGGCGCGCTACCGCACGTTCGTTCATCGCATTTTCGAAGAACGCATAATTGTCGCGCCCGCCTTCCTTGGCGGCATACATGGCGGCATCGGCATGTCGGAGTAATGTCTCGTCGTCAGCGCCATCGTCGGGGTAGAGGCTGATCCCGATACTTGCCCCAATGTGAAGGACATGCTGCGCAATAACGTAGGGTTCAGTAACGATGTGATGGATTTTTTTGACGCTTGTGAC
Source organism: Noviherbaspirillum sp. (assembly GCF_035254865.1). GTDB lineage: Bacteria > Pseudomonadota > Gammaproteobacteria > Burkholderiales > Burkholderiaceae_D > Noviherbaspirillum. Next base: position 13,674 of record NZ_DATFAF010000019.1, on the reverse strand, counting down.
CAGCTCATCCAGGCGACCAACATCTGTCAGCACGACAATGAATTCATCTCCACCCTGACGGCTAACCGTATCGGAGTCACGCACACTTGTGCGCAGGCGTTGAGCGACGGCCTGAAGCAGCTGGTCGCCGATATCATGGCCCAGCGAATCGTTGACGACCTTGAAACGATCCAGATCCATGAACAGCAGGGCCAGTTTGGTGCCATGGCGTTTCGCAAACTTGATCGCTTGCGTGAGGTTGTCTTCAAGCTGAATTCGATTGGGTAAATTTGTCAGGTAATCGTGATGCGCGAGATGCGCCATTTGCGTCTTGGCTTGTTGCAGCTGATCCGTCAGGATCTGTGCATTGACATTTGCAATGACGAGACGCTTGTTGACATCCCGCAAGCGGGTAACGTGTTCCTCCAGCGCGTTCTGCAAGTCTTCTTTATCTGCATTGATTTTTTCACGCGCGCTTGAAGCACTTTCGCGGGAGCTCGCTTCAGCCTCCCTGACCTTCGCGGCGAATTCGCGCATGTCCGCTGTGCGCTCTCGCATCTTGACGGCAGATTCGCGCGCTTCCGCGGATACTTCCCTGGATGCGAGATCACTTCCCTGAGACAGGGCCGGCGATGAGGGGCTTGGCGACGCTTGAGCAACGTCACTTGCCGGATCCATTTTTTGCGGCTCCGGAATTAACGGAGTCTGATCGGCGCCAGAGTCGCGGTGCTTACTACCGTCCTTGCGCATTTTTGCACCTCAGTCCGTTGTCCGATCTCCCCGCAACAGACTTGTCGGCTTTCCGGACAGAATGCCTTCGTATTCGGATAGCGGGCTGCCAATAACAACGGCATCCTCTTCGATATCGAACAGTCGAAGGGCTTTGCTGTGCTTGCTGCCACGCACCTTGATCACCGAAATCACGCGTTTGAACTCGCCCTCCAGTTCGATATAGCGCTGCAAGATGATGGCGTCCGCAAGGAAAGCATTACCATAAGGGCTGAACCGTAGATCGCTATACCGGTCTTCGAGTTCCGTTGTCATCAATACCGTGACGCCCATTCCCGTCAGGACGGCAACCAGTCGATAAAGCGACTCCCGGAAGTCTTCCTGAAAAGCGGGCGCCAGTGCAAGTTCGAAACCGGACAAGGAGTCGATCACCACGCGCTTCGCATTGAGCCGGCGAATGGTCGAGACGAGCTCATGCAGGGTTTCATCGATCGACAAATCAAGCGCATGTGTATCAATCAGGCCCACATGCCCGGTCCGTATCAGGTCATCGAGCTTGTGGCTCAATAGCTGATTGGGGCTCTTTTCAAACGCCGCGATCACCCCGGCCTCGCCGACACGCACGCCCTCGGCAAGGAATTCCGTTGCCAATACAGTCTTCCCGGAGCCGGATGGGCCGACCAATAACGTCGAGTAACCCGCCGGAATTCCGCCGCCCAGCATGCTGTCGAGCTCCGCCACGCCGGTTGACAATCGCTTGCTTGCCGCAGGTATCCTCGCCGTCTGGCGCTTGATCTCGTTTGGTTCAACCATGGCACGCGGGAAGACGTGTATCCCATCACCGTCGATGCGAAACGTATGGGACCCCTGGCTGTTCGCCTGCCCGCGCATTTTTACTATCTGGATTTTGCGAACAATCGAATTTCTGTTCTTGTTCTGCGATAACCAGATGATGCCGTCCGCGATGGTATAGACGGGGCTTGCCTGCGCTTCGTCATCCATGTATTCGCCGATGAGGAAGCTGGTTGCCTGCCAGTTCGTCATTTGCATCGAAAGGCGTTGAACGAAATGCTGAAGGTCGGTCGGGCCTTTAGGCTGATAATCGGCCGCTTGCACGATCGATCTGAACGAATCCACGAATACGAAGCTGGGCGAATACGCTTTCACCTCGGCCAGAATACGCGCCAGCACCCGATCGTAATCGCCATCCAGAATGTCGTCCGCCAGGTTCACGAAGCGGATCGACTCGCTGTACTTTTTAAAATCAAAGAAAGAAAACTGCTGCTGGTACCGCAACATTTTCAATGACGGTTCTCCCAGCACGGTGAAGAACAGGGAGCGGGATTCTGCGCTTGTCAGCGCAAACATCATCTGATGCGCCAATGTCGTTTTTCCGGATCCGGGCGTCCCTGCAATCAGATTGAAGGAGAACTCCGGAATGCCGCCGCCAAACAAGGAATCCAGGCCCGGAATGCCCGTGACAAGGCGCGTGATGTGTACATTGTTACTCATGCTTGAAACTCCTCGCCCAATGAACCCAAAGCATCCTTACCCCAGGCTGAACGCAAAATATCGATTGTAAGAAGCTCACCGATCAGGGACGCCATCAGGTCACTGATATGCAGCAGTAACGCCGTGCATGCCGCTCTCGCTTCCGTGGACTCTTGTTGTGCCAGCCTGGTTTTTAGATCGTCAAGCGGCGATGCGCCTGATAAAGGCTGCTCCACACTCAACCATGCAAATTTGCGACCGGCAAGAAAAGCACTACGCTCAAAAATGGAACGAAAGCCCTCGTCGCTGATAAGCGAGGTCAGCTCGATCCTGAGAGGTTCAAAAAGATGTTCGACAACGCCTGTGCCATCGGTGTCGGGCAGGGCGGCAATGATGTCAGCAATCTGTTTACGCCGCGCGTCGGTTTTATCCATTGGAGAGACTTAACACTAGGGTGTGGCACGAGCCGCTAAAACCAACAAGAATCCCGTTCGCTCGGGGCTAGCTATTATGATCGATATGGCGCCAAGTCGTTGGCCTAATACCATTTCCCCTGATTCCAGCCTGATCGGCCAATTGTGGCGAGCAATTCGATAGCAGGATGCATCGGCGATTGATTATATTCCGTGCGGCAAGGTTCGAGTTGATCCCGCGCAGATGCCGGTGCGCACTTCGATCGTAAACAAGCCGGATACGGCGTGGTTTCGTAGTACAGTGCACATTCACAACAAATGGCGCCAGCATCTTGGCGTTCCGGGCCGCATCTACCCCTGCCAAGTTTCTCACATCAGAAATCGAGGTCGAGTTTGCTTCGAAGGAGAACATGCCGCATGCGTTCGATTTATCCGGACGGCGACCGCGAAACGACGCGCGCGCAAAATCGTCTCATCGCGGCCGGCTCATTTCTTCTGGCGATTGCGCTGCTGATTGCCTGCTTTGCGCTCGGTATCCTGTCAGATACCGCATTCCGCCAGAGCGCCGCTCTCGTCGTGCTGTCCTATCTTGCTTTCTACCTTGTCTTTCGTTCCGGGCTCAATCGTCGTTTCATCGACCCGAGTCTGACCGACCTGCAAATGCTGAATGCAAGCTTGGTTGTCCTGTACACCATGTACGCGGCCGAAGAGGGGCGAGCGGCCTTGCTGGCGATCCTGCCGATGATTCTTCTGTTCGGCGTGCCACGGCTTTCCATGCGGGCTCTGCTGATGCATGCCGCAGGAATGCTGACGGCCTACTGCGTGCTGACCGGCCTGCTCTGGCGCTTCAAGCCACAGTCGCTGAACCTTCGCATGGAGCTATTGCAGTCGATCGCGATCGCATGCACGCTCGCCTGGGTGGCAATAATGGGCGGTTATCTCGGCAAGCTGCGCAATAGGCAGAAGCGGCTTCATCGCAAGGCCCGCCTGCTCAGCGACTGCAACATGGCCATGGTCTGCGCCGCGGATGAGAACGACCTGTTTGACGAACTCTGCCGCCTGGCGGTCGAATCCGGCATGTACAGAATGGCCTGGGTCGGAGTGGAAGGGCAGGACAGCGGGAAGAATGTCACTCCCGTTGCGCAATGCGGCTCACCCGAAGAATGCATGCAAGGCATCGTGCTTCCATCGGATGGCGGGCAGGATCCAGACCGTCGGCTGGCGGAAAGGGCGATCAGGACCGGGACGCCCCAGGTCAGCCACGACCGCCCGAACCATCCGATGATCGCGTCATTGCGTACGGCTGCCGCCCGGAAAGGTTGTCAGGCGAGCGCCGCATTACCTTTCACTATTGACGATCAGGCTCGGGGAGTGCTGATGCTCCATTCAGCAGAACCAGATTCATTCGACGCGGAAGAAATGCGACTGCTGAAAGAATTGGCCGGCAACCTGAGCCGCGGCCTGAGATCGCTGCGCGGCCGCAGCGCACTGGAGGAGACTCGACTTCAACTGGAACAGTATGTCGAGGAGCGGACAAAGAGAATCGCCGCACTCAATGGCCTGCTCGTGGCAAAGGCATTGGACGCTGAAGCGGCCAATGGCGCCAAGAGCGCCTTCCTTGCCACCATGAGCCACGAGATTCGCACTCCGCTCAACGCCGTGGTCGGCTTGTCCGGGCTCCTGGTCGACTCCGCGCTGGACCGCCGTCAGCGTGAGTATGCGGACAAGCTCCAGTTATCTGCGCAAGCACTGCGTGCGCTCGTCGACGACATCCTGGATTTCTCCAAGATCGAGGCCGGTGCGCTTCGGTTGGAGCGAGCGCCATTTTCTCTGAATGCGGTCCTGCGCACGGCAGGCGCGATCCTCTCAGCCGGGATTCGCGACAAACCTGTCGAGGCGTTGTTCGATCTGGCGCAAGACATACCGGACTTCCTGATCGGCGACCGCCTGCGCCTTCAGCAGATACTGTTGAATCTCATCAACAATGCTGTCAAATTTACCGAGGCGGGCGAAATAGTCGTCTCGGTGCACTGTCTCGCCCGCCAAGCTGGCTCGCTGACACTGAAATTCGCCGTCCGCGACACGGGGATTGGCATTCCGCCTGAACAATTGGTTCCGATTTTTGACGTGTTTACACAAGCGGATAGCTCAACGACCCGTCAGTACGGCGGTACCGGGCTCGGATTGGCGATCAGCACATGTCTCGCCAAACTGATGGGCGGAGAAATTGGCGTCGATAGCATACCGGGCCGGGGCAGCGAGTTTCACTTCGCCGTCGAGCTGGAGCTTGCGGGCGGCGAAGCTGTGGGGGTGCCGGAAAATATCCCGTCCGGCTTGAACATCCTGATCGTCGATGACCATCCTCTGACCCGAGATATCCTGCAACGTGCCTGTACCGCCTTCGGCTGGCATACGACTGCGCTCGACTCCGGCCCGGCCGGATTGGACGAGCTGCGGCACAGTGCAGCCGAAGGCCGCGATTACGATCTGATGCTGATCGACTGGCGCATGCCGGGCATGGATGGCATCGAGATGCTCAGGCAGGCTTGTGGCTCCCCTGACATCGGTCTGCCGCAGGTGATCCTGATGCCGTCCATCTGGGAGCTGGCGCAAGCCGCCGCCGCCAGTGATGATCTCTATCTCGATGGAATCCTTGCCAAGCCCATGACCCCGGAAGCTTTGCTGCAGGCGGTGAGGAGAACGCACGCAGGCGACTTCACAGACATTCTCCCGCCAGCGGAGAAAACAGACCGACGCCTTGCCGGCCTGCGTCTGCTCGTCGCCGAAGACAATGCGATCAACCAGGAGATCACCGAGCAACTCCTGATTCGTGCCGGGGCCGAGGTGGTGATCGTTGCGAATGGACTCGCCGCAGTCGAGCTGCTGCGCTCGCCCGGTGCGCCATTTGACGCGGTTCTGATGGACATTCAGATGCCGGTCATGGACGGCTACATGGCCACACGGATTATCCGCAACGAGATGGGCTGGGTTGATCTTCCCATTATCGCCGTCACCGCCCGCGTTCTGGCCGAGGACCGCGAAGAATCGCGGGCCGTTGGTATGGCAGGACATTTGATAAAACCGATCGATGTCGACGATCTGCTCGATATTATCGTCGGCGAGAGTGGCCCGCCAAGTCGACCAGGCGCACCGCGTCGGCGCTTCATTGAAAGCGCAATTCCGGCGAGCGGCCTGCCCGTCCTGGATGTCGCCAGCGCGTTGAAAACCTTCGGCGGAGACAGGGGAAAATGCGGCGAACTGTTGCGCGCGTTCTTTACAGCCCATCACAAGGATGTCGATGAAGCACGCCGCCGTTTTAGTGCCAAGGATTTGCATGAGGCCGGACAGCTCCTGCACGGCTTATGCGGCCTTGCCAGTATTCTCCAGGCGCCAAGGCTTGCCAGCTTGGCGAGAGCAGCCGATGCGGCGCTTCGTAACGGCCATACGGAAGTAGTCCTGCCCTTGCTTGATGATCTGCAGCATGCGATGCATGCTCTAGGTGAGGTCATCGAACAGTTCGACGCGGGAGAATCGGTGGTTTGACGGTGAGGTGTAAAGGTCTTCTATTCATTGCCAGCAGGCCCCGGGTCTCGATGGAGAGCTGATGGCCGCTTTCAAGACCGAATGACCGGTTTCGACGAAAGCTGTCGACGAAGCGGCGCTATTTCAGCGTCTGGAATTGGCCGGCGCAAAAATTGCATCAAATTCAGTGAGTGGCCGGCATGAATGCCTTGCCCGGGATTTCTGGCCAATTGCTGAATGGCGCACCCCATCCAACCCAGCCGTTGTCTGCCAGCGGGATACGACGATCAAGGAGCGTCAACCGCGCCGAGCCGCTTCGATCGCAGCGATATCGATCTTCCCCGCCTGCATCATCGCCTCGAAAGCGCGCCAGGTCGCCGCGCGCTGCCCGGAAACGTCTCGGCGTAGAGCTGCGCGGCTTCTGCGGCAGTGCCGTTGAACCAGAGACAAATCGTGTTGTTGCTGACCATTTTCGTTCTCCGACGGATGATAAAAAGTCCATGAGGCAAGCCATGAAGACTGCCCGATATTCAAAGCAGTTGATGGTCCTTACGGTAGCGCACTCGCCTGGTCGCCCGCCACTGACCGGTCAGCGCAGGAGATCGCCATCACCAGAAAGGGCGGAGGGGCCAAATCGCCGCGTCAAATTGCCGTCTCCTCCTTTGTTCCCGGGCAAGATGTTTCCTGCTCCCGCGCGGAAAATATTGCAGGCCGATTCCATTCCGCGTGCGGCTTTTCTGTCAGAATTCGCCGTGGTCCGCGCACGCTGAGCACCTGCCTGCGTCCGGAAAAGTGGCAACACACCTCAGCAAACCAGGGAGAACAACAATGTCCACAGCCCGTCTCGGTTTCACCCTTTGTCTGACCATGTTCGCCGTCGCGGCGCAAGCGCAAACGCGCGGCCCCGCTGCGCAATACTGGGTCGATCTGTCCACCAGCAACATGTCGATTCCCGGCATGCCGGAAGAGGGCGGCATGGGCGGCATGCTGGGCGGGCTGATGGGCAATAGTTTCGGCCGGTCGACGGGCATGGGCGAGCGCGGCAAGCTGCTGGATGCCGAGTTGTATGTGCGCGCGCATCCGTCGGGCATCGAAGGCACGCATGCGATCCCCGGCGGCATGAACATGGGTTCCTCGCTGTTGCTGATGCCGTACCGGCCGAAGCAGGAGGCGCAGGGTATGCGCAGCGACGGGCCGGGCGAAGCCGAGAAACCGAAAGGACGCATCCTGCTGTACTGGGGTTGCGGCAACACGATCCGTCCCGGCCAGCCGAAGGTGCTTGATCTGGGCAAGCAGGATTATGCGGAGTTCGCACAGTTCTTCTCCAGCCATGGCGCGCCGAGCAAGGGCGTGCAGGGCAGACCGGGGCATTCGCTGTGGCCGAACGAGCGCGACAGCAAGCGTGTGCCGGACAATGCCTCGCTGGTGGGCGAGCACACAGTGAGCGGCGATGGCGTGCCGGCCAGCCTCAGATTCAATGTCGGCGCCGCGCATGACTTCCTGCCCAGGGCGCAGCTCAGTACCCAAGGCATGCCGAGCGATGGCGTGCAGGTGGCATGGAATGCGATGGACAATGCGAAGGGCTATTTCCTGCAGGCGCAGGGCGCGGTATCGGGACCGGACGGCGCGCAGGACATGATCTTCTGGAGTTCGAGCGAGAAGCCGGAGAACGGCTGGAGCCTGATGGCCTATCAGGCGCCGGCGCAGATCGCAAAGCTGCTGCAGCAGAAAGTCATCCTTGCGCCGTCGACCGTCAATTGCACCGTGCCGAAGGGCATTTTCGACAAGGCCGAGGGCGCGATGCTGAACATGATTGCCTACGGACCGGAACTGAATCTGTCCTATCCGGCACGGCCGGCCAAGGCGCCGGCGGACTGGCAGCCGGAGTGGACCGCGCGGGTGCGCATCAAGTCGACCGGCATGACCATGCTCGGCATGGAGGACGGCGGTCGTCAGCCGCGCGCAGGAAGGCAGGGCGCGAGCGACGCCGCCAGCGCCGGCGAAGAGGAGCAGCAGGCACCGAATCTGCCCAATCCGGTCAAATTGCTGAAAGGCTTGTTCGGGAAATAATATTCACGCAGGAAATTCTTTCGGCGCTCGCAGCCGGAAGAATTTCCTGCTTCATCGCAGAGCCGTTTATGTATCAAGACCCCATCATCATGCTCGACTTCGAAACGACCGGCCTCAGTCCGGCCGCCGGCGCACGCATCACGGAAGTGGCTGCCTTGCGCATCGAAGGCGGGCGCATCGTCGACCGTTTCGTCTCGCTGGTGAACTGCCATGTGCGCGTGCCGTCCTTCATCACCAGCCTGACCGGCATCACGCAGCAGATGGTCGATTCCGCGCCGTGCGTGTCGCGCGTGATGCCGGAGTTGCTGCGCTTCATCGGCACCGACGCGCTGTCGGCGCATAACGCGAGCTTCGACGAAAAGTTCCTGCGGGCAGAAAGCCGCGACCTCGGCCTGGAGCCGGAACACCGCAGCCTGATCTGTTCGCTGAAACTGTCGCGGCGCGTGTTTCCCGGCTTGCCGAGTTACAAGCTCGGCACCCTGTCGTCCTCGCTCGGTATCCGCTTCAGGGGCACGGCCCACCGCGCGGAGGCGGACGCGGAGGTGAGCGCGAATGTGCTGCTCCACATCGGCGAACATCTGCGCCGCACCTACGGGGTAGCGAGCATCGACACGCGGCTGCTGGCGAAGGTGGGCGCGCTGAGTGCTGCCAAGGTGCCGGATTTTCTGGAGCGCGAGTTGCGCGGTCACGGATAGATCGACCACGGGTGTGGTCTACACGGGAAACGATTTCTGAACTGGTCCTCACGCATGTCCGCGCGTTCTGTCCGTCCTGCTCTCTCTGCACTGGCGATCCTGTTTGCCGGATGCACCTCGGTGCAGATCCCGTCGCACACACCGCGCGATGTGGCGACCTTTCCTGACCGGCCTACCGCGCCGCCCCCAGCGCCGCGGCCGCCCTTGACCCGCCTGCCGGGCCATGTGCCCTTGCCGCAAGTGTCCACGCCGCGCATCCCGCCGCCCGCCATGCCGAACAATGCACCGGTCGCGCCGGGTGCTCCGGCCCCCGTGATCAGCTGCGACCCGGGCGGATGCTGGAGCGACGGCCGCCGTTACGAAGGCGGGACCGGCGGCACCTTCCTCGACAAGAACGGCCGTCCATGTCAGAGCAACGGCAACTGGATACAGTGCTTCTGAATGTTGCGTTAGTAGGGCGTCCAGACGATTTGAGCAGATGCGCCGAGAGCGCTATGGCTGTTCACGGAAATCAGGGAAAGAAACCCTATTTTGTCTTTTGCGAACCGCCCTAATTTGCCTGTCATAGCGCAGAAGCCTTTGTTCTAATAGATGCAAAAGACACTCGGTGTGCCCCACAAAAAGGTAAGAATCCCAGGGTTTTTTTCCGTGCCTTCCGTGGACAGCCCTAGCCCGGATACAAGCCATGCACCTTGCCGTACAGGCGCACCAGGCCGAGCAAGGCATCGACCGAAGGTGTCGGCACACCGACCAGCTTGCCGATCTCGTGCACCACGGTGACCAGTGCGTCGATTTCCAATGACTTGCCCGCTTCCGCGTCCTGCAGCATCGAGGTCTTGAATGTGCCGAGCTTGCGCGTGACTTCCATGCGGTCCGCGCCGCTCTGGCTGATCGGGCAACCGATCTTCGCGCCGATCCGTGCCGCTTCCGCCATCGCCGACAGGCAGAAATCGTGGATCAGCGGATCGTCGAGAATCCTGTCGCAGGTCGCGCCGGTCAGTGCCGAGACTGGATTCATCGTCATGTTGCCCCACAGCTTGTACCAGATATCGGTACGGATATCGGCGCTCGCCTCGGTCTCGAAACCGGCGCGCTGCAGCAGCGCGGCCAGCGTATCGACACGCGTCGAGCGGCCGCCCGCCGGTTCGCCGAGAATCAGGCGATTGCCGAAGCCCAGCCGAACCAGTCCCGGTTGCGGACAGGAGCTCGACAGGTGTACCACGCAGCCGATGACTTGCCGGAAGGGGATGGCACGCAGCAATGCGCCGCCCGGATCGAGCGATTGCAGCTGCGTGCCGCCGTAGGGAAGTTCGTCGCCGGCAAAGAACCACCAGGGAACGCCGTTCATCGCGGTGACGACCAGGGTGTCCGGCCCCAGCAGCGGCGCGATGCGTGCTGCCACTTCCTGCAATGCGGTGGCCTTGACCGCAATGACGACCACATCCTGCACGCCGAGCGCTGAAGGATCGGCATGCGCGCGCAGCGGCACGCTGCTGATGGTGCCCTGTGCCTGGATGCGCATGCCATGGGCCTTAAGTGCGGCCAGCGTTTCACCGCGCGCGACGGCGCTCACCTCGCAGCCGGCAACTGCCAGTCGTGCGCCGATCAGGCCGCCGATGGCGCCAGCACCATAGATCGCAATCTTCATGTTCTTCCTTGACAGCTGTTGTTCATGCGCAGGGAAGTGTAACGCCTCGCGCAATTGCTTGCGCGATGTCGGGATTCACATGTTCATGGTATGTATCGTAGGGTGAGCGTGTGGTAACTTTTGAACCTGTTTTGATGCCGGTTTCGGAGGATAGGGTGAAGAAGCTGCTCTTCATGTTGCTTGTGGCGATTTGCGGCCTTGCATGGCGCAGTCCCGACATCATGCATGCCATCGGACTTGCGGGCGCCGCACAAACGCCGGTCACGGTCGTCACCCAACCCGCTCCGCAACCGATGTCCGTCGACGAGTTCGCCGAGCGCAGCAAATCCGATCCGCAGGCGTATCAGAAATTCATCAACAGTTTTCAAATGCAGGATCGCAGCGAGGTCGACAAGCTGATGAACCTGCTTGCACACGGAAAATACGAGTAGTTCCCCACCATCCTTGGTGCATTACTTGTGGCCGGCTTTGATAGCCGGCCTTTTTTTATGCAGCGGACAGGCAGAAGGCGTGGCTTACGGCACGTCAGCGCTGCCGGCCTCGCCCGGCTTTCCGGCGACCAGCGTGATGCTGCCGTCCGGCGTCACCTTGTCGATCGCATTGGCCGAGGTGTCCGCGACGAACAGGTTCCCCGCGCCGCCGATCATGATGCCGTACAACGAATCGAACTGGTCTGTGGGGCCTGCGATGGTGCTGGCCGCACCGGAAGAACTCACCTTGCGCACGCTGCGCCCGGCGGCGAGATAGACGTTGCCGGAGGCATCCGCGGTAATGGCGAAGGTATCGAGGAACAATGCTGGTCCGGCTTCGCCGTTGAAGTTGCCGGCCATGGTGCTGACCTGGCCGCTTGCCGCGATCTTGCGGATGAAGGTGCTGCCTTGCGGGATGTTCGGTGCGGGCGGGCCGTACCAATCGGTGACATACAGGCTGCCGGCCGGATCGATCGCGATGCCTTGCGGGCCGAGGAAGGTCGCGGCGTCGCGCATGCCGTTGGCGGTTCCGCGCATGCCGCGCCTGCCGGCGTACGTCGTCACCACGCCGGCGGGCGTGATCTTGCGAATCAGATAGTTGCCGCCGTCGGCCACATACAGATTACCGGCCGCATCCGAGGCGATTCCCCATGGCTGGTTGAAGCGCGCCGCGGCACCGCTGCCGTCAGCGTCACCGCTTGCGGCGGGCGTGCCCGCCACGGTGCTTACCGCGCCGCTTGGCGTGATTTTGCGAATCGCGTTGCTGTCGACCACGTAGACATTGCCGGCCGCATCGACTGCAAGGCCCTTCAAATTGCCGAAGCGCGCCGCGGGTCCCGTGCCGTCCGCATCGCCGCTGATGCCGGGGGAACCGGCGAGCGTCGTGACCACGCCTGAAGAGGCGATCTTGCGGATGGTGTAATTGCCGGAATCGGCGACATACAGATTGCCGTTGCTGTCGCTTGCGATGCCGACCGGATGATTGAAGCGCGCTTTGGTCGCGTCGGCCTGGCTGGTGGAAGTATTGGTAGTGTTGCTGCCGGCGGCGGGTTCATTGGCGGCGCTGCCTGCAGCCGGCTTGGTTTCAGAAACGCCGCCGACGACGGGCGCGGGGGTGGGACTCTGCTGCGGTGATGTTGTTTGGCTGGCGGATTGTGCGGTATCGATCCCGCTCCCACCACTACCGCCGCCACAGGCGGCAAGAAAAACAGAAATTAGAACTGCGCTGATTCGGCTTCGTAGATTTGCATGCAACACAGACCACCTCAAGAAAAAGAAAAGCTCCCTGATTTCTTGTGCTTTGAGCCATCATCGCTGACAGGCAACACGCCTCCTTTGATAACACTCAACGGCGCGGCAAACGGCGCACAGACTGTTACAAGTTCGCCTCCTTGCGCTTCCCCCCGGCCGTCGTCGCTATACTGGTGCGACACGACGAAGACGCTTGACCCTCACGTGGCGTGAGACTTTATGCTGTCGTCAAGGAGAGAAAACGCATGCTGCTGAAAATAGGCGAGCTGGCCAAACGCACCGGGCTGACGGTGCGTACGCTGCATCATTACGATGCCATCAAGCTGCTGTGTCCGTCGGGGCGTTCCGAGTCCGGTTACCGCTTGTACGACCGCCACGACATCGAGCGCCTGCATCGAATCCAGGCCTTGCGCCGGCTCGACCTGTCGCTGGCCGACATCGCCTCGCTGCTGGAAGGCGACAGTACCGACTTGCAGACCGTGATCGAACAGCAGATCGCGCTGCTCGATTTGCAGGCACGCCGCACCATCGCCTTGCGCGACCGGTTGCAGGGCTTGCTGAAACACGTGGCCGGCAATGTCGAGCCCGACCTGTCGGACTGGCTGGTGACGCTGGAAATGATGTCGATGTACGACAAGTACTTCACCAGGGACGAGCTCGCGACCTTGCGTGTTCTGCGCGACGCCGCCAACAAGGAAGTGACATCGCAATCGAAAGCGCTGATCGCGAAGATCCGCGGCCTGATGGATCGCAACGTCCCGCCCGACAGCGCGGAAGTGCAAGCCTTGTCGCTGCCGTGGATGGCACTGGTGCATGAACGCATGGGCGGCGATCCGCGCCTGATCAGGAAGCTCGATGCGATGCATCGCAATGAATCGGCGGTGCAGGCGCTGAGCGGGGTCGATGGTGCGATGATCGACTACATGGCGACCGCATCGATGACGTATCGCATGGGCATTTATCGCAAGTACCTGGGTGATATCCCGATGCAGCCATCGCTGGAGCAGTTTGCAAAATGCCGGCCGCGCTGGCTTGAACTCTCTGCCGAGCTGCGCGACATGCTGGATCAGGGCGTCGTGCCGCGCGATCCGGCCGGGCAGCGCTTGTGCGCCGAATGGCTGGCGGTCGGTGTCGCGGTATGGGGAGACAATCCCGCCTTCCATGAAAAAATCCGGCTGGCCCACGAGAAAGAGCCGGATCTGCTGATCGGCACCGGGGTCAGCAAAGAGATGATTGCCTTCCTGGAAGAGGGCATCGGACATCTTGTCAGACAACCACACAGAAGAACAGGAACTTCCCATGGGTAAACCCGCAAACGACGATCAAGACAAGAAGCTCTTTCAGGACCGCAACTTTCGCTGGCTGGCGGCCGGCGCGATCATTTCCATGCTGGGTGACCAGTTCAC
>NZ_DATFAF010000018.1:0-216857 GCF_035254865.1 Noviherbaspirillum sp. | reverse complement strand
AAAACCTCGCGCAAATCATGGTCACGCTGCTTGGCATCCAATGGCAACAAGGAAAGGTAGGGCGCGACGAATTCCCATTCTTCATCACTCACGTCGCTTGGGTAAGATTTGCGAGCATTCATGCTCGCCAGACTTCTTTCCGATCCCTTAGTTCATAACACTCTCTAGAGTCAAAGTCATTGCGAACGAGAAATAAGAGGTACCGTGTGCGTCAGGCCGCGCCCTCCGCATTTGCGGCCGTGCAGGCATGTAACACCAAACGCCGACTGATTCCGCACACTGCGAGCTGCAACCGAAAGCCGTCGGAGAAGCATCTGCATTTCTTTCCAACAGCCTGTTTCGTCAATGCCGGAAATGAAATATGTCAGTGGAATGAATATGGACAAGGCCTTCGCTGATGCCTCCTCATTCAGTGTAATTCCCGCTCCGATTTCGCCATGGCTGGAACTGGCTTCCCCGGTCGCTACGCTTGTCGCCCTCCGCGCAGCCGTCGACAGCGGCACAGATTGCGTCTGTATTTCATATCACAGCAAATCGCTTACGCCCTTGCTGACAGCCCATATTCACAATGGAGTTCGATACGCCCACGACCATGGATGCAAGGCGATTCTTCAACTTGATACCCGATCGCACGGGCCGGATTGGCGTTGCGTGTCCGGTACGCTTGAATGCGCTGCCCAATCGGGGATTGACGCAATACTCCTCGCTGATGCCTCTCTGGTGCTATATGCAGCCGCCCGATATCCGGCAATACCCAGGCACTATGTCGCATTTGATCCGGTTCAGGACAAACGCGCCATCGATCTACTTCGCGCCCGTTTCGGCATTTCGCGTATCGTCCTGCGGGAAACTCCACCCTTGTCCGCGATAAAGCGACTAGTGATGCAACTTTCGGAATGCGCAAACCTGGAGCTCGGAATCCCCGGCTCGACAATCTGCCGCGCAATCGGCGAACAACGCGAGAAGGAGCGCATCATAGTCTGGGCGAAGGATCGCCCGCCCTCTCCGCTGGAACAATGCGTCGGCAATGAGGATGCGGCCAACGACCGATGCTATCAAGCACCGCGAACTTCGAACACCGCAATGCTAAAGGGTTTGCCGATGCTGGCGGCAGTCGGAGTTCACGCGATTCATATTGAAACGCCGTCGCGCAATCCGATCGAGCTCGCACAAACGGTACGTGTGTGGCGCGCAGCTATCGACGATTGCCTCGATGACCCTTGCCGTTATTCAGTGAGATCTTCCTGGATCAATGAACTCGACAAGGTGTCATCTGAATCTTGACCGTTGACCGCGGCGCGGTCGGAACGTTTGCCATCTCACTCGGCTGTCGACGCATTTCGTTTCGGCGCGACGATATGACGCATCGAGAGATTTCTCGTGGCAACGAAGATCTCGCGCAGCAGAAAGACGAAACTGCCGATTAATGCGAACATTCCAAGCACAAAGCACAGCGCAATGACTTTTGCGAGTTCCAGATTCAGCGCGTCACCGATGAAGAGCGCCGCAATAACGATGCAAACCAATAGCGCGCAGGAGGTACTGAGGGTAATGGCGTGATTGATCAGATGCGCTCGGCGATAGAGCGTAGCGAGCTCTTGATACGCCTCCGAATGGTCCGCGCCCGTCGTTGTGGCGATGCGGTCTTCCAGTATGCGCGAACGGTCGATGATCCGCGCAAGTCGATTGGTCAGCACGGTCAGATTGGTGCCGACGCCGGTCAGAAGAAAAACCGGGGCGATGGCAAGCTGAATAATGTGGCTGATGTCTCCGAGCTGAATATCCATGATTATGGCGATTTGTGTTGACAGAACGAAGGGATTGTAATCGGGCAATGCAGAACTTGTTCAGTTTAAATACAGATTGATGCCTGCACGCGGCTCTGCCTGCGAAAACCATTATTCATGTTCATTTTCATAGGGGAACTTATACCCGTCCGACCGTTTTTCCGCAGCCCTCGCCCCTTGCCTCGTTATCTGATATTCAATATTATCTCTTCATCGCAGCGCAGCAAAACAGCGCAGCGACAGCTTAACGCTTACCAAGCAAAGCCACCTAATAATGAATTTGTTCAGCACCGATCGGTGCTTTTGCGTAGGGGAAGGTTTTTATGAGACAGACGCGGCTTCCGGCTCCTGCTTTGCCCCGATCAAGACTGACCTCCGTTGCCGCATCCGGGGCGATCATCCTGACATTGATCGCCGCAGCGTTTCTCTTTCATTTCGCGCTTGGCCGACAGAACGAAGGCAAGCGAAGCCCTCTCGAGTTGCAGCTCGCGCTGGCCGCAGGCGTACTGTTCGGCGTCGCCTTATGCGAAATTGTTCGCACAGCCTTGGGCAAACGCCGGCCCCGCACGAAAAATGGCGCAGCGTCCCCGCCGCATGTCAGCGCCGCCTGGTTTGATCGGGCGCAGGTCCTCGCCCAATTCGGAACCTATGAAATCCATGTGGCGATGAATACTCCCCATGAATCTACACGATGGTCCCAGGAAATGTTTCGGATAGTCGGCCGGGACCCGGAATCCGGATCGTTACCGATGGACGAATACATCGAACTCTATGTGCATCCCGACGACCAGGAAAATGTCCGGACACTTGTGCGCAAGGCCCTGCGCGACTGCGAAAGCACGGTCTCCGAATACCGCATCCGCTCCTCCGACGGCGACATCAAGCACATCTACGACTATCTTGAGTTCGCGTCCACGACGGGCGGTGAAAAGATATTCCTCGGACAGGCATTCGATATAACCGAACGCAAACTGATTGAATACGAGAGGCTGGAGTCCACGGCAAGATATAAGACTTTTATCGAGCAATTGGGAGGCATGCAGTACATCAGCAGACTTGATGAGCAGGCCACCAACGTCTACATCAGCGACCGGGTCGAGCGTCTTCTCGGCTTCACGTCAGAGGAATGGTGTGCCGACCCCGAGTTACGCATTCGCCAGTTGCATGAAGACGATAGAGCCGAGGTCCTTTCAACGCTGGCGACTCAGATTGCGGGTCGGGAGCCACTGAGCATCGACTATCGCATTTATGCAAAAGATGGTTCCCTGCGCTGGTTTCACGACGAAGCGCGTATTGTGGCGGATTCCGATGGAGAGCCGCTGTTTCTGCAAGGTGTCATGTTCGACATCACGGAACGCAAGCTGGCGCAACAGGATCTGGAGCGCTCTCATTGCGAACTGAAAAAACTGGTTTCTGCCCTCGATGAATTGAGAGAAGAAGAGCAAAAGCGATTGGCGAGGGAAATGCATGACGACTTGGGGCAACTGCTGGCAGCAATGAAGATGGACTTGTCGGACTTGCAGCAATACCTGCCGCAAAACAACGTCAAGGTGATTCAGAGACTGGAGGGCATCAACGATCTGGTCAATACGATGGTCACATCGGTACGTCGTATTATTTCGGATCTGCCTCCCAAGATCCTCGAGGATCTCGGTCTGATCAACGCGATTCGAGTGCTGGCGTCCAACTTCCAGAAACGATACAAGATTGGCTGCCATCTTGATTTGCCCGAGCAGGAGCTCGCTATCGAACAAAGAATTGCGACCGCGATATACCGGATGGTCCAGGAGGCGCTCAATAACGTGGCGAAGCATGCCGACGCGACACAGGTCGCGGTGAGCATTGAACTGCAAAACGAAAGCATTGGATTGTGCATTGCGGATAATGGAAAAGGCATGACGCCGAGTGCGCAGCAGAAAAACGGGTCATTCGGCCTGATTGGGATTCGCGAGCGCGCAGCCACACTGAAAGGCGAAGTCCGCATTGAGAGCCAAGCAGGCGACGGCACCAAGCTACATATCCGGCTTCCGGTCGATATTCAGCATTCTGTGGAATCAGGCTGAAAATCCTTCAGCAAAAGCTCGCAATTTGAGCTGGCTTAAACTTTTGACAGTTAGCGGAATCGAATTCATTTTCTGCGGCCATATTGATACAGGGTTATGCGACTCATGCACCATTCTTGCCGCGACTGAATTGCCGCGCATCCGGGCAAAACGCAGCGCATCCAGCTATGGAAGTTCCAAGAAACACTGTCAGGGTTTTCGTCGTGGCCAGCTCAGGCCCTGTCAGGCGGAGCTTGTTGCGCATGTTCGACGAAATTCCCGTTGTCGAACTTGTCGGCGTAACGAGCAACAAATCCGTGTCACCGCAAAGCCTGGCCGAACTCAAGCCGGACCTGCTCCTGCTCAATCCCGCACCCGACCAGGATGGCCGGCGCCGGTTGTTTGACTACCTCTCGCAACATCTTCCGCGCTGCAAGACGGTCATTCTTTCAAAGCCATCGGAAAAGGAGCCATGCGACGACAAGAAAAACAGGCATGCCAAGGCAAAAATCCGGGAAGGGTATGCAAGTGCCGTCATCGACCCGGACGACCAGACGCATATCCGTGCTGAAATACAAAAATCGATTCTCGAAAAGAACATCAAAAACACCGAGCCACGCCACACCACGCGCGGGAATGCCGTGGGTTATCTGTACGACTATATCGAGTCCATGTCGAACGACAATCAACGACGGACATTTTCCGGTGTCGTGCACGACATTACAGAGCGCAGGCGAAGGAGCAGCGGACGCCGACAGGCGGAACTGAATCGTGCCAAGTCCGTAGCGCGACTGCAGTCATTCGTCGAACAGCTCCCCGGCATGCCTTACATCGCACAACTGAATAATGCCGACGGAAACATATACGTCAGCCCTCGCATTGAAGAACTGCTTGGCTTCAGCCCGCAGCAATGGTGCTCCAACCCGGATCTTCGCATCAGGCAATTGCACCCAGCGGACCGAGAAAAGGTTCTCCAGGCTATTCGGCACGCCATCGAAACCAGGAACAGCTACCTGATCGACTATCGCATATTCAGGCGCGACGACGGCATGCGCTGGTTTCATGACGAGGGACGCGTGATCGTGGACGATGATGGCAAGCCACTCTTTCTGCAAGGGGCCATCATCGATATCACCGAGCGCAAGCAGGCGCAGGAAGAATTGGAGCGATCACATGGCGAACTGCAAGAACTGATCACGGCGCTCGATACCTTGCGCGTCGAAGAGCAGCGAAGGCTGGCTCATGAAATGCATGACGATTTCGGGCAATTGCTGGCAGCAATGAAGCTGGACCTGTGCACCCTGAAGCAGCATTTGTCCAGCCAGGATTCCGAAGCCGTCAAATATCTCGGCAGCATCAACGACCTTGTCGATGCGATGGTGACCTCGGTGCGGCGCATCCTCGCCGATCTTCCGCCGAAGATGGTCGATGATCTTGGCCTGTTCAATGCCTTGCGGGCCATGGCCAGGAATTTCGAGAAACGCCATCAACTCGCCTGCGATCTCGAGTTTTCAGGATTGGAGCCGGAGCTGGATCCGAAAGTCGCGACCGCACTTTTTCGCATGGCGCAGGAAGCACTCAATAACGTCGCCAAGCATGCATGCGCGACATTGGTTTGGCTGCGGATCGATTGCGACACGACGTCCATCGCACTGACGGTACGTGACGACGGAAGAGGCCTGCAGAAGGCGTGCCTGCACAAGCCTGGTTCATTCGGGCTGATCGGTATGCAGGAACGGGCGAGCGCACTCGGCGGAGAAATGAAAATCGAGAGCGGAGGCGACCACGGGACGACCATCAAGATTGTTATTCCCCTCCGCGCCCAGGCTGCACCGACCTGTTGATGCATCGCTTTTGCTGATCGCTTGACCCGGATCGGCGCTGCGTGCCGTGTGCATATGGAGTTAGGCAGCGCGCTCCGGCCGAGTCCGTTACTTGGCTTTCAGCAAGTGCGCGATTGTGATTTCTCAATCTGCTTTCGATTTTGTCTGTTAATTTGAATTTGCGACGGTCATAGGCAGGTATGCATGAACTTCTATCAGATGTTTCGATATGAATTTTGGGATTCGGAAGAGTGCATATTCGCAATACCGGCAGCCGGCCCCATATGTTCACCGGCAAAAGCCGTCGGATATCGGTTAGCGCAAAGCGAACCATTACAGCGGCCAGTACGATCGAAAATAACGATCATTTTCAAACGACTCAGGGCAGCGCCGGCATTCCTCACGGCTAGCGCAGCAAGGTAGCGCCGGCGACCGCAACAGCAGCGGATTCGTGCAGGCGGGACACGAAGATGATGCGAATACTGTTTTAAGCGATGCGGCAAACCACGTATATGAGCGTCCCTCTTGTATCAGGTGTCGGCACAGCACCGTGGAGCTGTCTGCAAAGGCGGATTTTCCTTCCGCATCTTGCGATCGAATCGCGCCCGGGGGCGCTTACGAGTAACCGTCAAACAGGCTCTGGCAATAGAGAATTGTGATGACCATCCAATTGGAATACAGCACCGGCAAGCTGCCGAACTTCATCACCACGCTGTCCCGCTTCCCTGCCAGCAAAGTCGGGCCGTCATTGCTGTCGATCATTCAATCCGCAATGGACGGAGTCATCATCGTGGACGCGGCGCGACAGATCGTACTGGTGAATCAAAAGGTGGAGCGGATGTTCGGTTATCCCGCCAAGCAGTTGCTGGAACAGTCGCTCGACGTCCTCATGCCTCCTCGTATCAGCAACGATCAAAAGCGTCGAATGGATCGACTGGCAGCGATACGGATGCACGGCCGGCGAAGCAAGCTCGAGCTGAAAGGGGTGCATTCCAACGGAGCGCACTTGTCCCTCAACGCCAGCATTTCCCGCATCACCGTGCATGGCGAGTTGTTTCTCGCCCTGATCCTGCATGATTCAAGACTGCACCCCGAAGCCTCGAGCGAAGGCAGCCGGCGTTCCATCAGGCCTTCCGAACTGCGCCAATGGGCGGTTTCTTCACAGCAGGCAACTGAGGTGGAGAAAAGACGGTTCTCGAAAAAACTTTACGATGACATTGGCCAGCGCCTGAGCGTTCTGAAACTGGATCTCGACTGGCTTGAGAACAGTCTGCCGAACACCGACGAAGGCTTGCCTGCCCGTCTGGCACAGATGCAAGGCCTGCTCGACAATGTGATCACCATGACGAAAAACATGGCATCCGCATTGCGGCCTCCCTTGCTGGATGACTTCGGGCTGCTGCCCGCCGTCGAGTGGATGGCCGAGAATTTTCAGAAAAAGACGCAGATCAAATGCTCGGTTGAAACGCACGGTATGATGGCAAAGCTTGGTGATCCGATCGAGTCGGCGATCTTCCGCGTCATTCAGGAAGGACTGTCGAACATTGAGCGCCATGCGCACGCCACTCACGCCCGTATCGCATTTGTCCGGAGCGACGATCAGGTCGATGTTATGATTCAGGATGATGGAATCGGCATGGCAAGGGGCTGCGAGGGTAAATCGGGGTGTTATGGCCTGATTGCAATGCAGGAACGGATTTTCATGTTAGGCGGTACAATCAGCATCCGGAATCTTGAGCCGCACGGGGTCGCCATTCATGCCACCATTCCGATAGAACCGATTTCTTATTCTGAACCTATTTCGCATACGCCAACGAAACGCCTATGATCCGTATCGTAATCGCTGACGATCACACTATTATGCGCGAAGGTTTGAAGCGCATTCTCGATGGTGCCGATGACATTGAGGTCGTCGGCGAAGCCGTCGACGGCTTCGAGGCGCTCGCCCATGTACGCAAGGGCGGATTCGATCTCCTGATGCTCGACCTGTCGATGCCGGGGCGCAGTGGCGTGGAACTGATCCGCCAGATCAAGGACGAGGTGCCGAAGCTCCCGATCCTGATTCTGACCATGCATGAAGAAGAGCAGTACGCCGTACGGGCCATTCGTGCCGGGGCGCGCGGCTACCTCACCAAGGAAAGCGCCGGAACGCAGCTGGTCAGTGCGATCCGCAAGGTCGCTTCCGGGCGGCCTTATATCAGCCTTGAAGTTGCCGAGCAGCTTGCGATGGATGTCATGCCGGCCAATGAGGATTTGCCCCACAAACAGCTATCCAACCGAGAATTTGAAGTGTTCACGCTCCTGGTCAGCGGAAAATCGATCACCGAAATCGCCGACTTTCTTCATTTGAGCGCCAAAACCGTCAGTACGCACAAAACGCGCATTCTTACCAAGATGAATATGAATTCGCTGGCAGAAATGGTGCAATACGCGGTCCAGCATCGCCTGCTCGGACCGATGAAGAACTGAATTCAGCGTTTTCTTTCCCTCACTTTCTCCCATGATGAGCTCTCGAAATCCTCGCCGAGAGACTCTTGGGCTGTGCATCAAAAACGCGATACCCAGCCTTGCTAATTTCCAGTTGGAAACGCTGCCATTCGGAAAATTCAACAGCGCGTTGTAGGAATAATCCTACAGCGACTGACTGTCCCCTACATTCCAATTCAGCCCGCACCGATAGCAATTGCTTGTTGCGATTGCGATACTGAGCACTTCGCATGATGCATGCCAGGCAAGCAACTCTTTATTTACCCTGAACATGTTTTAAACGCCCAAGGAGGCGTTTCCACACATCGGCGGAGTCGAATTTAACGTTCGTGCGAGCAGGTTGAGCTGACGCGCGATGAATGTGTCGAATTATCTGAATTAGGAGATGACCATGTTGTCCTCGCAAATGCCTGAAATCCGTTCCGATTCATCAGCTTCTGCTCTGCATTCATCTTCTCTGGAAGCGGGATGGCAACGTCAGGGAAAACTCTGGTCGAACCTGAAGGAATTGTGTGACGTCCTGCGCATTCCTTCGGCAGCGATCCATACCGACGAAGAGCTGCTATTCCAGCATGTCCAGTTCAAGACGGGCCAGCGCATCCATACAATCGGACAGCCTTTCGATACCTTGTATATCGTTCATTCCGGTTTTCTGAAAACCGTCTTGATCGACGAGTTCGGTAACGAGCAAGTGCTCAGCTTCCCGATGAAAGGTGATCTGTTCGGCGTGGATGGCATTCATACCAAGCGCTATGCGTCAGAAGCGGTTGCCCTGTCGAACTGCGACCTCATTTTGCTTCCGTTCAAGAAACTCACCGCACTCGGCCGTGCGCATGTGGAATTCGAACATGCCATGTACAGCGTGATGAGCCGTGAACTGGTCCGCGAACAAGCCATGGTCAGCATGCTCGGTGCTCTCAGCGCGGAGGCACGCGTGGCGCGCTTCCTGGTCAATTTGTCGGAGCGTTATGCGGAAATGGGTTACTCCAGCAAGCTGTTCAATCTGCGCATGACACGTCATGAAATCGGCAGTTACCTTGGCCTGACACTGGAAACGGTCAGCCGCACCTTGTCTGCATTCAATGAAATCGGCTTGATTACCGTCGACCAGCGTTCAATCGGCATCAAGGATCCCGAGGCACTGAAGACCTTGCGTCGCCTGCCCCCATCCAGCTCGCGTGCAAAGCAGGTCGCCGCCAAGAAAGCACGTTTAGCGCCGCAATCTCCGGAGCAGCCGGACACCGACTGGGGACAATTCGCAACGGCGTGACGTCGGCTACAGGCGCTGCGGGGATAAACCTCCCGCCAGTGCGTCTGATAGAAAATAAGCCGACCAGCGTCGGCTTATTTTTTTGGGCATGTTTTTGGACGTGTATTTGATCTATTTGCGTTTCCCCCCACCGGGAGGAACTCCTCTTTTTTCGTCGCTGCCTTCTTCCGCAACTGTCGCCGTCTGCCTTGCTGCCTGCGCCGAGATACTGGCAGCGCTATCGACAGCGCTGGTCGCTGCGTCCTGCGCGGAACCGGCCGCGACATTGGCCACGTTCGCGTAATTACCCGCGCTCTGCATCGTCCGCCGTGCCGCGTTCTCGGCAGTAGACCGCGCCGCCATCATATTCTTCTTGGCGAGGTCGGCAACTTCCTTGAATGCGGACTCCCACACGGAAAACATGCTTGTCATCGGGTTGAACGCGGCATCGTTCGCTTGGTCCTGCGCGGTCTCGAGCGGTGCCGTGGCAGTGCTGGTCGCATGCGAACCGACCTGTTCAAGATAATCCTGCATCGAGCGACCGATTTCATTCTGCATTTCGGCGAAAATCCGCATTATTTCCTTCTGGTAGTTCATCGCCTCGTCGGGATTGCGCGACAAGAAACCGGATTGCAATGTGGTCCCCACGCTGCGAGGATCACGCGCGGCCGTCATCGCCTGGACAAAATTCAGCTGTTCGTTGAAGGCACGATGCGATGCGCCGATGACCACACGATCTATTTTTTCCGTGCCGGAAAACAAAGCGTCAGCAAAGCGGCGCGATGCTTCCAATTGCGTCTGATACATCGTGACCAATGGATTCAAAAAATTCTGCATGATTGCTCTCCTAGGAAAGATGAGAAGAGAAAAATAAGAAGTTCAATACATTCCCGTTTCCGACATTAGTCGGCATTTCGATGATTCCCGCTGTACCAGTCTTGCGGCCAATGAAGCAGATCCCATCGTGTCCAACGCGCCGGTTACGCGCGCAACTCTTGCAATCCACGCCGCCTGCGATTCTGTCTGCAGGGCGGGCTGCAAAGAGAATTAATAATGGGATGTAGTGAGATGAACCGTGTATATTCTGTGCGCATTCAGGACCGTCTTCCACCCGCTTCCAACCGCGCTTGAGACAAATCAAGCACCATCCCGATTGGAATACGTTTCATCGATGCGGAATGTCCAACGGCGCCAATTGAGGCACCTGGTCCAGGTTCGAGTGAGTGCTGCCATCGAACCTGAAATGACGGCCGCAGCCCGACCGCCGAGGCTTCGTTCAATACATATGCTGACCGCCATTGATGGCGATATTTGCTCCGGTCAGAAACCCTGCCTGCTCGGAGCAAAGATAGGCAACGAGGCCGGCAACTTCGTCGGGCTCGCCCAGTCTGCCCACCGGGATTTCCGGAAGAATTTTTGCCTCGAGAACTTCTTTGGGCACTTTCATGACCATTTTCGTCCGCAGGTAGCCGGGAGAAACCGTATTCACGGTAATGCCCTTGCTCGCAACCTCCAGCGCCAGTGCCTTGGTGAAGCCATGCACGCCAGCTTTCGCAGCGGAATAGTTTGCCTGCCCGAAGGCACCTTTCTGCCCATTGACCGAGGAGATGTTGACGATACGTCCCCACTGGTTTTCCAGCATGCCGTGAAGCACGGGTTTGCTCATGTTGAATACGCTGTCAAGGTTGGTCGTCAGTACTTCATGCCAATCCTCCAGTGACATTTTCCTGAGTGTCGTGTCGCGTGTGATGCCTGCGTTGTTAATCAGGATGTCGATCCGACCCAGATCACTGACGACCTTCATCACGCCCGCCTCGCATGAGCTGAAGTCGGAGACATCTACCTTGTATGCTGAAAAATCGAAGCCCTGCGCTTTTTGTTCATTGAGCCACGTCTCGGCGTGATCGTTGTGGGGAGAGTAGGTCGTAGCCACGCGATATCCGGCGGTGAAAAGTTTTCTGCTTATTGCTTCCCCCAGGCCGCCCATGCCTCCTGTGACCAGCGCTACTCGTTGTGTGTTCATGATTTCCTCTCGCGTTATGTCCAAGTAATATCTGCCGACGCTGCAAAATCCGTGAACAGAAACAAGGGGCGCTTCGATCCATCGCTTTCCAGTCCGAATTACCCAGCCAGGCAAATCGGTTCAGAGAATAGCCAATTAAATCGAAGGGCAATTTGATCAAAAGCCACTCTTCTTCACTCACATTCGCAATTTGCGCGGCGTATTCCACACTGGAAATTTCAGCTCAGTGAAGGCCGGCAGCGCGCCGCACATCCATCAAGGCGAACCAGCCGAACCAAGGCTTGTCTATGAGAGTGCGCGACCTGTTTCGCATTTAGCATCCATTGGATTCTTGCGCTTCGACAGGACTGCAAGACAGAATCGCCGCCAACGGTGACAGCCGGTTCCCGTCAGCTTGCTTAGGCCATGAATGAATGCAGCCCAAGATATACATTTCATATTCGCCAGGAAAACTGGGCTCTGTCTTTGCGTTGTTTTATTTCGAGTCCGGTGATGACATCTATGGCTGGCATATCGAAGCGAGAGGTCTGTATTTCTCGGCAGCCTTCCTCATGGCCGAACATTTCTATGCGAACCGCACGCCACACCTCTATCGCAGCGTGCAGGACGATGTATACGGCCCATGGACCATCGACTATCCACCTACCCGGGACGAGATTCGTTGCCCGGTGCCCGAGTCGGTAGGGCATGAACTGGAGCGCGCTCAATCGCGCTTCGTTGAAGAGTGGCTGTTCTTCAAGAGCGACGGCGATATCGAAGCGGATGAGTCAGCCTACCGCACGCAAGCATTGCCCGTGCAGGAGGTCAACGTCAAGGCCAGGCGCTTGCTTCGCATGGTGAGGCAAGACGGCGTCTGGACGTTTATGACGCCGGGGCTTGATATCAATATCGTGCAATTCCTGCGCAAGTACTGGCGCTTATGCGAAAAGGTGCCGGCTCACTGAGTCCGGCAGCGGCGGCCCGGCGAGGCCGATGCGGCGAACGCTCCCTTGCAGCCTCATCGATCCAGCAGCGAGGCCGGAATGGTTTGGGTATCGACGATAGTCTCGAGCACCACATTGGAACGGATGTCGAGCACGCCTTCGGTCTTGTACAGTTTCTCGAGGATGAAAGCCGAATAGTGCTTGAGATTGTGCGCCCTCACTCGCAGCAGATAGTTGGCGTCGCCGGTGATGATGTGCGCGCCGATGACTTCGGGCCAGCCCTTGAGCGCAACGCTGAAGTTTTCGTGCCAATGCTGCACATCGCGCCGCATCGTCACCTGCACGAAGGCATCGACCTCAAGGCCGAGCTTCTCGGTATTCAGCACTGCGCTATAACGGCTGATAATCCCGCTCTCTTCCAGCAGCTTGACCCGTCGCAGACAGGAAGACGGCGACAAGAAAAGCTTCTCGGCGAGATTGAGGTTACTCATCCGGCCGTCTTCCTGCAGCAGCGTCAAAATCTTCAAGTCGGTGGTGTCAAGTTTCATTTCGAATGATTGTTCAGATTCGGAGGGTTTTCTCGTACTGTATTCGAATTCCGGCGAATTTTCAGGAGGAATCGGCAACAAAAATTCAGGGCTTTCGTCTTACACTTACTCATCACGTTTGCAGGAAACGCGCATGCCCGATTCGAAAACCCTCTGGGATATCAGTCCCGTCATCTCGTCCGCCACGCCAGTCTGGCCAGGCGATACGGCATTTCATGCAGAGCCCACATGGCAGATGAGTGATGGCTGCCCGGTCGCGGTCAGCCGCATCAGTATGTCGACCCATACCGGCGCGCACTGCGACGCGCCGTCACATTACGATGCGGGCGGCGCGTCGATCGATGCGGTGGCGCTCGACGCCTATCTCGGTCCGTGTCGCGTCATCGACTGCATCGGCATCGGCCGTGTCGAGCCGCGCCATGTCGCGCATGCGCTAAATGATGTTCCGCCGCGCGTACTGTTGCGCACTTACATCGCCGCGCCGCAAGGCTCCTGGGACCCTTCGTTTGCCAGCGTTGCAGCCGATACCATCGCGCTGCTCGCTGACCATGGTGTCGCGCTGATTGGCATCGACACCCCATCGCTCGATCCACAGGAATCAAAAACAATGGACGCGCATCATGCCGTGCGAAAGCATCGGATGGCTATCCTTGAAGGGATTGTCCTGAACGAAATCCCGGCAGGGGATTACGAACTGATCGCCCTGCCCTTGAAACTGCACGCAATGGATGCCAGCCCGGTACGCGCGGTGCTGCGATCCCTGGGAGGAAACGCACGATGACGACGCGTTCAGATTGCCTGGCAATGGATGCCGCGGATGCTCTGGCCGGTCTGCGCGACCAGTTCGCCCTGCCGGAAGGCGTGATTTACCTCGACGGCAACTCCCTCGGCGCTCGCCCCAAGGCAGCACTCGCGCGCGCGCAGGAAGTCATTGCTCGGGAATGGGGTGATGACTTGATTCGCAGTTGGAACCAGGCCGGCTGGTTTGACCTGCCCTCCCGCCTGGGCGACAAGCTCGCTCCATTGATCGGCGCCGCGAAAAACGAAACGGTCGTGACGGATACCACATCGATCAACCTGTTCAAGGCCCTGGCTGCCGCCCTTCACATTCAGGCCGGCAGCCCGTCAAGTGCGGGCCGCAAGCGCATCGTGACCGAGCGCGCCAATTTTCCGACCGATGTCTATATTGCGCAGGGCCTGTCCTCCTGGCTCGCGCGCGGGGTTGAAATACGCCTTGTTGATTCTCCCGAAGATCTGCCTGCCGCAATCGATGCGCAAACTGCGGTTGTCATGCTGACCCACGTGAACTATCGCACCGGCTACATGCACGACATGAAAGCGCTCACTGCACGCGCCCATTCCTGCGGTGCGCTCACCGTCTGGGACCTGGCGCATTCCGCCGGCGCGGTGCCGGTCGATCTGAATGCAGACAAGGCCGACTTTGCGGTCGGATGCACCTACAAGTATCTCAATGGCGGCCCCGGCGCGCCTGCCTTCATCTGGGTCGCGGCGCGGCATCAGGCGGGTTTTCAGCAACCGCTGTCGGGATGGTGGGGCCACGCAGCGCCATTTGCCATGCAAGCCGAATTCCGGCCAATCGACGGCATCCGTCGCGCACTTTGCGGCACGCAGCCGATCGTGTCGCTGGCAATGGTGGAATGCGGACTTGATCTCTTTGCGCAAACCAGCATGGACGCCATTCGTGCGAAGTCGCTGGCCTTGACCGATCTGTTCATCCGGCTGGTCGAGGATCGCTGCGCCAAGCATCCCTTATCGCTCGTCACGCCCCGCGAACACGCGCGGCGCGGGAGCCAGGTCAGCTTCGCGCACCCGCATGGCTACGCAGTGATGCAGGCGCTGATCGGGCGTGGGGTAATCGGCGACTATCGCGAACCGGCAATCATGCGTTTCGGGTTGACGCCCTTGTACACGCGCTTTATCGACGTGTGGGATGCAATGGAAATCCTGGCGGATATCCTGGACAACAAGAAATACGACGTCGCAGCGCCGCGCGATGCGGTGACCTGAACAAGCGAGGCAAATCATGGAATCGCAAAACCCGTCTGCATCCTGGCATGGCGCCAGGATGGACTTCAGCCAGGCGATGAGCTACGGCGACTACCTGGCACTCGACCAGGTGCTGTCGGCGCAACATCCGCGCTCGCCGGACCACAATGAAATGTTGTTTATCGTGCAGCATCAAACCAGCGAATTGTGGCTGAAACTGATGTTGCACGAATTGCATGCAGCGCGCCGACAAATGCATCTCGACGACTTGCCGCCGGCATTCAAGATGCTGGCACGCGTGGCGCGCATCATGGATCAGCTGGTGCATGCATGGGATGTGCTGGCGACGATGACGCCGACCGAATACAGCGCGATCCGGCCCTATCTCGGGCAGTCGTCCGGTTTTCAGTCCTGCCAGTACAGGGAGCTCGAATTCGTCCTCGGAAACAAGAATGCATCGCTTCTCGCCGTTCATGCCGCAACGCCGGAGCACCACGCGCGACTGGACGCTGCATTGCATCAGCCCTCGCTATACGATGAGGCGATCCTGCTGATGGCCAGGCAGGGATTTGCGATCGACACGGCTCGCCTGAATGCGGACTGGACGCAGGCGACAACTGCCGACGAATCGGTGAAGGCTGCCTGGCTCGCGGTTTATCAGGATCCGGCACGGCATTGGGCCTTGTATGAGCTTGCCGAAAAACTGGTCGACCTGGAGACGGCGTTCCGCTATTGGCGTTTCCGCCATGTGACCACCGTCGAGCGCATCATCGGCTTCAAGACCGGCACGGGCGGAACAGCCGGTGTCAGCTACCTGAGAAAAATGCTCGACGTCGTGCTGTTTCCCGAGCTGTTCGCGTTGCGCACCGCGCTCTGAGCGGCGCTTTCCCGCAACGTTCCCGCAAATAGAACGCGTAATCAAGGAGATGGCGCGACGGCAACAGGTATAATATTCTTGAAGCACAGAGCGAGTGGTGAGCAATTATTCAATGCGCTGTAACGAATTTTCATTTCCGAGCATGTTCGGGCCGCCTACCGCGGCCCGATTCATTTGGCGGCCGGCGCATAGTTTTTTGCTCACCAGAGAGCGCTTTTCCGGACGAGGCACGCAGCTTGCCCCTCTCGAACAGCACTTCAGGCAGCGGTAACCACGATTAGCATTTATGTCAAAGACCCAAAGCAGCAAACCGATAGAAATCAAGATTTCAACTGTCGTTGCCGTTTCCGCCATCCTGCGCATATCCGATCTGGCGACGCTGGACAAGGCAATGCAAGAGATGACGGGCGGCGCATCCGACTATTTCGATCATGAATTTGCCGTCATCGACGTTGCCGGCTGCGATTTCACCGGCAGCGTCGACTGGCCGGCGCTGATCGCCTTGCTCAAGTCCTACAGCCTGAATCCGGTCGCCGTACGCGGCGCACCGGCCGAGATGGAGCCGGAGATCGTCGCCAGCGGCCTGAGCATCGACACCTTGGTCAAACCGCGCCAGGAGGCACCGGAAGAGCAGCCTGCCGCACAGGCCCCTGCCCCCGTTCCGCCGGCACCGGCAGCACCAATCGCTGCGCCGGCGGCCATGATCGTCGATACGCCCGTGCGGGCCGGCCAGCGGATCTACGCGCGCGGCAGCGATTTGATCGTGACGGCCATCGTCAATAGCGGCGCCGAATTGATCGCCGACGGCAGCATCCATGTCTACGCGCCCCTGCGCGGACGGGCACTGGCCGGCGCCAGCGGCAACGCCGAAGCACGCATTTTTTCGCTGAGCATGGAAGCCGAGCTGGTTTCGATTGCCGGCATTTACCGCACCTTTGAGAGCGGCTTATCCCAGGATCTGGCGAAAAAACCTGCGCAGGTCCGTCTTGCTGGCGACCGGATAGATGTGATATCCATTCGCGCTTAGTTATTCGACTTTTCTGAAAGGAGTTTGTTTGTGGCCAAGATCATTGTTGTAACGTCCGGCAAAGGGGGCGTCGGCAAGACCACCTCCAGCGCCAGCTTTTCATCGGGGCTGGCGCTGCGCGGGCACAAGACGGTCGTCATCGATTTCGACGTCGGTCTGCGCAACCTCGACCTCATCATGGGATGCGAGCGTCGCGTCGTCTATGACTTCATCAATGTCATCAACAATGAAGCGACCCTCAACCAGGCCCTCATCAAGGACAAGCATTGCGACAATCTGTTCGTGCTGCCGGCATCGCAGACGCGCGACAAGGATGCGCTGACCGAAGAAGGCGTCGAGCGCGTGCTGAACGATCTGGCCAAGATGGATTTCGAGTACATCATCTGCGACTCGCCCGCCGGCATCGAACACGGCGCGGTGATGGCGCTGACCTTCGCCGATGAAGCCATCGTCGTCACCAATCCGGAAGTGTCGTCGGTGCGCGACTCGGATCGCATCCTCGGCATTATCCAGGCCAAGTCGCGCCGTGCGCTCAAGGGCGACACCCCGGTCAAGGAACACCTGCTGATCACGCGCTATGTTCCCAAGCGCGTCGATGCGGGCGAGATGCTGTCCTACACTGACGTACAGGAAATCCTCCGCATCCCGCTGATTGGTATCATCCCGGAATCCGAATCGGTGCTGCATGCCTCCAATCAAGGCAATCCGGCGATCCACATGGCCGGCAGCGATGTCGCGGAAGCGTATCAGGACGTGATTGCACGCTTCCTCGGCAATGAAGTGCCGCTGCGCTTCACCGCTTATGAAAAGCCGGGCCTGTTCCAGCGACTGTTCAAGGGCAAGTAATATGGCGCTACTCTCATTCCTGTTCAATAACAAGCCCAAAAGCGCCAGCACGGCGAAGGAGCGACTGCAGGTCATCATCGCTCGCGAACGCAATGGACGCGACGGCCCTGATTTCCTGCCTGCACTGCACAAGGAATTGATCGAAGTGATCTCGAAGTATGCCAAGGTGAACGCCGACGACATCAAGATTTCACTTGACCGTCAGGGCAACCTGGAAGTGCTGGATGTCAACGTGGTACTGCCGGACGCGGTACCCGGCAAATGATGAGGCAGCCTGCTTCTCGCGAAGGAATTCCTTCGCGAGAATTGCAAGCCATCAAACGATCAGTGGAGTTGATGCTTCAGGTCCGATAGTTCGCGGTGCGCTTGCATGATGGCGTTCTTCAGTTCGCCATCCACATTTCCGGAAGAATGCTCGCATGCATCCTTGGCCCGGTCACCGAGTTGCTCCAGGTTGTCCACGTACTGGCGAATCTGGTTTTCATCCTGCGACTGCAGCATGTTCCTCGCCTGGGTAGTCTGCTGATCGAGTTGCTGGATGCAGTCTTTCAGATCCATCGGAACAGCTTGCGCCGACTGACAGCGTTGCGCGGCCTGATGAATCGTGTTTTCAATCTGGCTGAAGCGTTGTTGGAGTTCGTTCTGGCGCATCATGGCATGTCTCCTTTCGGTAAGCGCTGCGAATAGAAACAACAGCCCCGTTTTGATAAATGCAGGTTAACGGAGTTCCAGCCCGGCGCCGCGCATTGAGAAAAGAAATCGGACCAATCCTGCCATAGCATCAGGATTGCCCACGAACTTGCCTGGTTCCTTTCAGTCACATGCAATGACCAGATGCCGGCCCGGCGCGCCATAACCGTTTCGCGGCGTCCGGCAGCGCATTTCCGGTACAATCCGCCCCACCATGAACGCTCCCAAGAACCTCTTTTCCTATCCCCGCTACCGGCCCGATTACACCAATCCGGTTCCCTTTCTGCCGATGTCTCGGGCTGAGATGGATACGCTCGGCTGGGATTCCTGCGATGTCATTCTGATCACGGGCGACGCCTACATCGATCATCCCAGCTTTGGCATGGCGTTGATCGGACGACTGCTGGAAAAGCAAGGTTTTCGGGTTGGCATCATCAGCCAGCCCGACTGGCATTCCGCCGACGCGTTTCGCGCGCTCGGCAAGCCGAATCTGTACTTCGGCGTAACAGCCGGCAACATGGATTCGATGATCAATCGCTACACGTCGGATCGCAAGATCCGGTCGGAAGACGCGTATACCGCGAATGCCGAACCAAACAAGCGTCCTGATCGTGCGCTTGTCGTATACGCCCAGCGCGCCCGCGAGGCCTATCCCGACACCAATATCATCGTCGGCAGCATCGAGGCCAGTCTGCGCCGTATCGCGCACTACGATTATTGGTCGGACAAGGTGCGGCGCTCCGTGCTGCCCGATTCCAAAGCCGATCTTCTGTTGTATGGCAATGCCGAACGGGCACTCGTTGCACTCACGCATCGACTGGCCGCCGGCGAAGCAATCAAGACGATTCGCGATCTGCGCGGCACCGCTTATATGGTTCCCAGCGGCTGGACGCCGGCCAATGATTGGACGGTGGTCGATTCGACCCATTACGACACACCGGGCCGCCTCGAACCGCTTCCCGATCCCTATGAAACGAAATCGAAGGAAACGGCAAGCTGCGTCACCGAGCAAAAACCGGTGGTCGAACAACCGGTGCGCATCCTGAGCCGCGAAGAACGCCAGGCCGCACTGAAAGAGCAGCGCGACAAGACCGTCATCCGTCTCCCGTCCTACGAAGCGGTAAAGGATGATCCCGTCCTGTACGCCCATGCATCGCGCGTGCTGCATCTCGAATCCAATTCCGGCAATGCACGTGCACTGGTGCAAGCGCATGGCGAACGCGACGTCTGGCTGAATCCGCCGCCATTTCCGCTGACGATGGACGAAATGGATGGCATCTATGACGTGCCCTACGCGCGGGGGCCGCATCCCAGCTATGGCAAGGTGCGCATTCCGGCCTGGGAGATGATCCGCTTCTCGGTGAATATCATGCGCGGCTGTTTCGGCGGCTGCACCTTCTGCTCGATCACCGAGCATGAGGGCCGCATCATCCAAAGCCGCTCGGAGCCGTCGATCCTGCACGAAATCGAGCAGATCCGCGACAAGACGAAGGGTTTTACCGGTACCATTTCGGATCTCGGCGGGCCGACCGCCAACATGTACCGGCTTGCGTGCAAGGACAAGAAAATCGAGCAAACCTGCCGCCGGCTTTCCTGCGTCTTCCCGAGCATCTGCGTCAACCTGAACACGGATCACAGCAAGCTGGTCCAGTTGTACCGCAAGGCGCGCGCCATTCCCGGCATCAAAAAGATCCAGATCAGCTCCGGGCTGCGCTACGATCTCGCGGTGCGCTCACCCGAATACGTGAAGGAACTGGTCACGCACCACGTTGGCGGACTCCTGAAGATCGCGCCCGAGCATTCCGAAGACGGCCCATTGTCGAAAATGGGGAAACCCGGCATGAGCGCGTACTACAAGTTCAAGGAAATGTTCGAGCGCTATTCGCAGGAAGCCGGCAAGGAACAATATCTCATCCCCTACTTCATCGCCGCGCATCCCGGTACGACCGATGAAGACATGCTGAACCTGGCCCTGTGGCTGAAGAAGAACAATTTCCAGATCGATCAGGTGCAAACCTTCCTGCCGACGCCGATGGCCATGGCGACCGCGATGTACCACGGCCGCCGAAACCCGCTGCACAAGGTGTCGGCCGATTCCGAAGTTGTCGAAACCGCGCGCGCCGGCAAGATCCGCCGTCTTCACAAGGCCTTCCTGCGCTATCACGATCCGGAAAACTGGCCGATTCTGCGCGAAGCGCTGCAGCGCATGGGGCGATCGGATTTGATCGGCAACAGCGAAAGACATCTCGTGCCGCGCTCTGACAATACGGGCGCCGGTGCGACCGGCCCCCGCCGCTTCGCCGGAACTTGCGCGGGTCGAGCTCCCGCCAAGCCCAAGGACCCGAAGAAAGTGCCAGGAATGCGCACACCGGCAATCGGGCGGACAACGAAAAAGGATTCGCCGCCTGTCCGAAAAACGGGACGAAAATAGTCCGCACGCGATTCGTCTCCATCGCCGCTACGGCATACTCGGTCGACATGAGGGAACTGGACAGGAAGCCACTTACGTTCCACCGTTCGCCACATCAGATATACATATTTCTTATGTCTGTTATTGCAATAATAAAGCGGACGAGGGAACAGGGCTGAGATATAGTTCTCCTGTCTCCTCCAACTCTTCTTGAATTGGATTTAAGCCCGCAATCGCAAGATCTGCGGGCTTTTTTTTTGCTCCTCCGAATTGCCACCATGACCTTCGGCCGCCATTGGAAAGCAAGTAGCAAAGCCTTGCAATCATTTCAACACCCTACCCGCTCCCGGTTCCCCTAGGCATCGCCGCTTGATATTTCTCAAGCTAATTTGCGTAAATGTTGCTGAACGGACTATTGATTCCGATCGTCATCTCTATACAATGACTCTAGGTAACGATTTCCCCAGCCCAACGAGGATGCCATGGAGCGAGTGAGACAAGACGCCGGTATTTCGCATGCAAAAACCAGCTTCAACTACAACAAGCTGCAAGCTGCCGCATGCATGCTTTCCTCGGCTGCCGTCAGCATCGCGCTGATTTCTTGGGCAATCAAATCTTTCTTTTAAGCATTTCAAGGCGCGCGCGCCTCATCGCGGATTGTTCTTCGATTCGCAAGCCGCCAATCTGAAAACGTCCTCAGGACGCATCTCCTTTTCCAAGCCCTCCCACTAGGCAATAATTGCCCCTACAAGCAGTCTGCCTGCCAAACGTCGCCAAGCGATTCGCACTTCCCCATCCATCGCAGCACCGCGGTCATAATATTTTGTATCTCATAGGCAAAAACTTAACTAAAAGATATACTTGTCATTTGTAAAAATATGTAACAAGCAACATAGGGATTTACAGCGCTCCGACGAAATGGTGTTCTGTATGGCGCCGGACGTGTACTGACTTTCTCCGACCCGACTGAGAAATACAAAAAATGCGTCGCAGGGCGAGCCCATTCTCCCTTCTTTTACCCTCCGCCTTTCTTCAAGCCAGAAGAGGCGCGCCCGTCGCATCACGCTCGCGGACCGATCCCGAGAAGTCACAAGATTCCCACGATGATCGCTTGCACAGCGCCGAAAGCAAGGCCGCCGAGCCTTGTCCGCACAAAAAGAGTTGCCATCGCGTTTCCGATCAACGCATTGCTGGGCCCTAAAAGAGAATTCGCTGAACTGCAGCCTCACGTCACATAAATCAAATAGGAATAACACTATGGCCGTCGCTGATTACTACTCCCTGGTACAAAAATTCTACGTTGCCTACTTTGGCCGTCCTGCCGACGCCAATGGCTTGAACAACATGGCAACGCAACTCAATGCGGTAGGCGCCCCGACTTCCACCTCCGACTTTGTCGGCGCCTATGACACCAACAGCACTGTACGGGCCATCATCGACAGCTTCGGCAACAGTGCGGAGTCGGCTGCGCTGTACACGGGCGGCACGACCGATTTCGTGACGGCCATCTACAACAATGTCCTGGGGCGCGCGCCGGATGCCGGCGGTCTGGCATTCTGGGCAGGAGCAATCAACAGCGGCAGCCTTGTGCGCGGCAAGGCTGCGCTCAACATCATGGCAGGCGCCGAGACGAATAAAGAGCCGCAAGGCCTGATCGACGCCGCCCTGGTGGCAAACCGGATTGCCGCTGCATCAAGCTTCACCAATAGCATTGACTCGCAGGATGAGATCAACGCGTATTCCGGCAATACGGCAGCCGCAGCGGCACGCGAAATGCTCGGCCTCGTCAACGCCAACACAAGCGCCGCAACCTATCAGAGCATCGCGATCAACACCCTGGCGAACATGGCGAGCCACAGCATTAGCGCCGTCGGCGAAATCGACAACAATCCTTACAACCTGATCGCGGGGCATTCCTATCGCATCGAAGTCCAGGCGGCCGCAGGCAGTACGCTGGATCCGGAAATCGTGCAAGTGCGCGATCCTTCGAACAATCCGGTTGCCGATGCGACCAACGCCGATTACGGCATCAGCCAGAATGCGCAACTGACTTTTACACCCAGCAGCAGCGGCAACTTCAATATTCGCGTTCAGGGCCAGAACAGCACCACAGGACAATATGTGGTCACGGTCACGGACCTCGATGTAGCGGCGAGTAACAACGATGCGCAGACGACCATCTCCGCCGGGCAGACCTATTCCGGCACCGTCAGCACCGGATTCCAGACGCGCTCCGTCTTCTTTAACCTGACCGCTGGCCAGGAGTACCACTTCACGCTGCAAAGCGCCACGTCGGGCGACGCCCTCAACGCTCCCGTGCTGCAGGGAATTTATGACGAAAGCGGCAAGCAGCTGGCCGGCAGCTACGGCCAGGCAGCGAACGGCACACTCAGCCTCAACATCATTCCGACTTCAAGCGGGACGTACTACGGGGTTGTCGCCGATTCCTACGATGACACCGGGAATTTCACCTTCGCGTTCAGCGAAGTCGCGGGCGGCAAGGCTAGCCGGGGGGACATCATCCCGTCCTACCTCGACCGCTCGGTCGATACCGTAGCAGGCGATGCCACCACGAGCGCACTCGTCAGCGCCGGCACTTCCGTCACGGGCACAATTGATTCGTCCGGTGACATTGACTGGTACGGAATCGCCATGCAGGCGGGCGTCACCTACACCATCCGCATGCAAGGACAAGGAGCGAACTCAGGCACACTGTTCGACCCGATCATTGACGGTGTCTACTACAGTTACGGCACCGGCACCATTGCGGCCTACCTTGGCGGATATAACGACGACGCCGCATCAGGCGCCGGCACGACGGGCCGCGACGCAATGAGTACGTTTACGCCTACCAGCTCAGGCACCTACTACATCGCCACACGCGCCTACTCGTCGTATACCGGGACGTTTACCCTTTCGGTCAGCTCATCGGGCGGATCCAGCACTAACGACATTGCAGCAAACACCGCAACGACCGGGGCAGTTTCGGTCAACAGTTCAGTCACCGGAACAATTGACAGCGCGACCGATGCGGACTGGTATGGAGTCACTCTGACGGCTGGAAACATCTATACCATTCGCCTGCAAGGAAGCCACTCCAGTAACGGCACCTTGAGCGACCCTCTTATCTCGGGTATCTATAATTCGAGCGGCACGCTGGTTTCCAATACGTATGCCGACGACCAGGACGGCACCGATTCGAGCCTCACGTTCGCTCCTACCACTTCCGGTACCTACTATATCGCTGCGGAGGGCTATGGCAGCTCCACGGGCACGTTCCGTTTGAGCGTGTCACAGACGGCGTCCGACGTCGCCGGCTCGTCGGCGACAACTGCCACCCTGCCTATCGGCGGGAGCACCAGCGTCACCATCAATCAGGCCTATGACCATGACTGGTACGCGGTGTCGCTCACAAGCGGCAATACTTATCAGTTCACGCTCGCGGGAAGCGGCGGCAATACCGCGCCTGTCATCTATGGCATCTACGATGCGTCGGGCAATTATGACGGAGGCTATGCGACCGGAGCCAGCAATGGATCGTCGTACACTGCCACGGCAAGCTTTACGCCCATGAGTTCAGGTACTTACTATGTCGACGCTTACTCCTATTACGCGGGCAACTACACGCTGAGCGCAACCCAGACCGCAGCCGATGTCGCGGCCAATGTAGGCACGACCGGCACGGTCAGCGTGGGCGGTTCGGTGATCGGGATGATCGACACGTCATCGGATGCCGACTGGTACAGGGTATCCCTGACCGCGAATACGACTTATACGATCCGTCTGCAGGGCTCGGGCAGCAACAACGGCACGCTCTACGATCCCCTCATTTCCGGTATCTACAACGCCAACGGAGTGTACGTCTCCAACACCTATGCCGACGACCAGGATGGCCGTGATTCGAGCATCAACTTTACGCCGAGCAGCACCGGCACCTACTACATCTCCGCGGAAGGCTACGGCAATTACACGGGCACGTTCCGCCTGAGCGTGAACGATTCCGGCGGCAGCGATATTGCAGCCAATACGAACACGACAGGGACGGTTGCAGTCGGTGGCTCCGTGACCGGAACCATTGGCAGTACGACAGATGCCGACTGGTATGCAGTCAATCTGACAGCCGGGAACACGTACACCGTCCGCATGCAGGGTTCCGGCAGCAGCAACGGCACGCTGTACGATCCACTCATCTCCGGCATCTACAATTCCAACGGTGTACTGGTTGCCAATACCTATGCAGACGACCAGGATGGCCGCGATTCACGCATCAACTTCACGCCAACCAGTTCCGGCACTTACTACGTTTCGGCCGAAGGCTACGGCAGCTATACCGGCACCTTCCGCCTCAGTGTCGAACAGCAAAGCACCAGCGATCTTGCTGCGAGCACGGCAACCACGGGTGTCGTCTTTGTCAACAGCTCCGCCACCAGCACAATTGACGTCGCCAACGATCAGGATTGGTTCGCGGTCAACCTGACAGCCGGGACGCGATACCAGATCGACCTCGAAGGATCGCCTACCAACAGCGGCACGTTGATGGATCCCTACCTGCGCGGCATTTATGACGGCAGCGGTCACCTGATCTCCGGTACCACAAACGACGACTCAGGCGAGGGCGCAAACTCGCGTGTCACTTTCGACGCCACCAGCAGCGGCACCTACTACATCTCGGCAGGCGCATACGGCACAGGCACCGGCACCTACGCACTCTCGGTAAGCAGCCAGGGCGTGACCGACATACCGGCAAATTTGACAACGACAGCATCGGTGACTCCAGGAGGCAGCGTCGACAGTCTGGTCAACGAAGCAGGAGATCGGGACTGGTTCGCTGTGTCACTCACGGCAGGGCAAACGTACACGATCGATCTGCAGCCGAAGGCAAACAGCACCACGCCATTGAATGACCCGTATCTGTACGGCGTCTACAACAGCAGCGGCAACCTGATTTCGGGCACTACCGATGACGACTCCGGCACCGGGGCGAGCGCGCAGGTCACCTACACGGCGTCCAGCAGCGGCACTTATTACATTTCGGCCGGCGGGTACAGCAACCATACCGGCAACTATGTGTTGAGTGTGAGCAGCGGAAGCTCGACCAATTCCGGCAGCACCACGTCCACAGCCGACCTTGCAGCGAGCACGTCGACCACGGGCACCGTGTCCGTCGGAGGCAGTGCTTCCAGCGTCATCGGCACAGCCGGCGATCAGGACTGGTTCGCGGTCAATTTGTCAGCGGGACACAGCTACAACATCAGTCTCGCAGGGGCAGCGAGCGGCAATGGTACGCTGACCGACGCCTACCTCCGAGGCGTCTACGACAGTACCGGCCTTCTCATTACCGGCACCACGGATGACGACAGCGGCTATGGCAATGATGCGCTGGTCACGTTCAGCCCGACCAGCAGCGGCACCTATTACGTCTCTGCCGGCGGGTATGCGTCGAGCACAGGCACGTATAAGCTGACCGTCAGCGAGAATGCAAGCGCCGACACCGGAAGTGCGACGCCGGCACCGAGTTCCGGCACGCACGGTACCTGGACCGTCATGGTCTATGTCGACGGCGACAACAACCTTGAAAGCTTCGCCCTGTCCGATGTAAATGAAATGGAGGCCGCAAGCCTTCCGCAAAACGTGCGGGTAGCGGCGCTGGTCGACCGCATTGGCGGCTACAGTTCCGCCGACGGCAACTGGACGGATACGCGCTTCGGCATTCTCAGCCATGACAACGACCTGAACCATATCTCCAGCAATCTGACGAGCTGGGGCGAGCGCAACATGGGCAGCACGTCCACGCTCACCGAGTTCATCAACGCATCAGTGCAAGCTGCGCCGGCCGACCATTATGCGCTGGTCATCTGGGATCATGGCGGCGGCATCGCCGGCGTTGCCTGGGATGACACTAGCTACAGCGCCAATCTGTCCTTGAATGAAGTCAGCCAGGCGATTTCTGCGTCCAGCGTGACGCATTTCGACATGATCGGTTTCGATGCCTGCCTCCAGGGCGTGCTGGACCAAGGCTATGCGCTGCGCACGCAGACTGATTACATGGTCGTTTCCGAAGACACCGAGCCGGGTGATGGCTGGGACTACACCAACTGGCTGTCATTGTTCCAGCAACAGGCATCGCCGTCCGGATCGCAGCTCGCCACCCAGGCGGTCAACAGCTACGCCAGCTTCTATCAGGCGCACGGCAACAATCAAGTCACGCTTGCGGCATTGAATGCTTCGGAAGTGGGCGATCTTGCCACCGCATGGGACAATTTCGCCCAAGCGGTCAGTGCCGCCGGCAGCAGCGCGATGCAAACCTTGCGCAGCGCGCGAAGCACGGCCCTGGACTTCCAGAACGATACTTATGTCGACTTGCACAGCTTGATGACCAACTTCATGCAGTTGAACGCGGTGGGCAGTCTCGACACCGCCGCCCAAAGCGTGCTGACGGCGCTGAGCGATGCGGTCGTGGATACTGGAGGCTTGACCACCGCGCATGGTGTCACTGTGTACATGCCGCAGAGCAGCCATAGCGGCTATCTGAATGCGACCGAGTACCCGATCGTCGGGCTGACCGGCATGAGCAACTTCTATAGCAGCTTCTGGGCGTAGGCCTCAGCAGTACAACGAGTGGCATGGCGGAGCCTTGAATCTGCCCTGCCACTTTTTCCGCTCAACGTCCGGTGCGAAAACGCAGCCAAGACTCGTTGCCTGCGCTCGCAGGAATCCCGGAGAGAAGATCGTGAAGCCGCTGCGACTTGCCGTTTTCAGCATTCTGCTTGCGCTCGGCGCGTCGAGCGCGGCCGCCGATACCCTGGGCGAGATCTTAATCGTACACGGAAAGGTGTTTCTCCAAAAAGAAGGAACCCGCCTTCGCATCCCCGTTTTGCCCGGCCAACTTGTTCATGGCGGCGATGTGTACCAGACAGCTACCGGCGCTCATCTTCAGCTCAGGCTGCGATTCGGCGAACTGCTGATTCTGCGAGCGGAAAGCCGGGTCATGATCGATGACGCTTCCCCCAATGAAAGCCGGCTGCGTCTCGACCAAGGCGTTCTACGCTTCATTTGCGCTAATCGGCCTGCCAAGAATCAGCCGTTCCACGTGCGTACCACGCTGGCGATGGTTGAATCGGGCGACGCGGGCGCGACGATAGACGCTGATGAGGACAGCACGCGATTAACGGTCGCCGTCGGTAAGGCAAGCATGACTCCTTTGAACAGCCAGTGCAGTCCCGAAAAACGGACAAGCGAATGTGACAATGCCAAAGCATTCCTGACCGGCACGGAAAACATGATGCTCGTCCTCAAAAAAGGCGAAGCGGCCGCTCAAGCTGTTCCAGCCAACAATCCAGATTTTGCGGATCTCCACCGGTTCATGGAGAGCGAACCGAAAATGCCGCCTCGCGACCTGCCCATTCAAAACTAGCAGCTCAGGCGTGTTCGCCATGCGGAATCCGCAAGCATGACGAACACGGCACAAGCATTTCGCGTCAGAGTCCGATCACGTTCGGGTTGGAATGGCCGGCTTCCTTGCAGAGCGCCAGATAGGTGTCGCGGATAAACCCTGCGTCCCACACGCTCTCCACTTCGCCTGCGTCATTGACGTTCAGGTTCGCACCGCGGATCGCGAACCATGCTTCGGTCGTTTCCGCATTGGTGGCGGGCGCGTGCAATGTATGCACTGCCCCGGCCGGTTCAAACAGGTAGGATCCGGCCGTGTTCACCTCGGGGTACTCGAGATATTTCCAGCAACCCGAGAAGGTCAGCGCGAACACTTCGCCGGTATGCTTGTGCCGAGGCAAGGTCAGCCCCGGTGCGAACCGGGCACGGACGACCCACAGTCCTGATTCAATATCCACTTGCAGCAACTGCACTGCAAGTCCTTCCATGAAATCGACGAATGGAAGCTCGTTTTCACTGCGATGCGTAACGTGCGGAATTCCGGCCAGTGCCGGAGGCATGGTTGTCATTGAAGTCTCCTGATTTACGTGTGATATGGCCGCTGCCGCGAGGCAGGGAACGCAGCTGCGTCAGGCAAACGATATGCCGGCCCCCAGGCCTCGTCTATCGCGAATATTCGCGATGCCAGGCTGTCCCGCTTCGTATTGCCAGCAGACGCGCCAATCGCGCGCAGGATTGCACGCCCAATTTCCGGCGAATGCTGCGGAGCTGGTGGTCGACCGTCGAAAAGGAGCGGCTCAGACTGCGCGCGATTTCCTTGTAGCTCATGCCGGTCGCCGCCAGCATGGCTACTCTCAGCTCGGCCGGGGTCAAGTCCTCAATATCGCCCGTGTGCGCATGGGCGGATGCGTCTGCCTGCAAGCGCTCCGCCGTCCACAGGATCGGGCCAAGGACTTCGGCAGAAAGGCTTTGAAAGCACGCAAACTGTTCAGCGGTCCAATCGCGCCGCTTTTCCATGTGATCGATACAAAGCAAGGCAAATGGCTTACCGCTTTCGCGTAAGGCCACCGCGATCTTGGAGGCCGTGCCTGCCGCCATGAGACGCTGACGCAAGCCCCTGCTCATGCGCTTTGCTTGCGGAATCTCCGCAAAAACGACAGGTCGCGAGGACGACCATATCCATGCCACGCCCGGGTCGTGGTTATCGATGGCGATACCTCGCAATGAATCGATCTCCAGGTCAGCGCAACGCGCCTCTGCACTACCGAGCGTGTATGTGCGCTGCGCGGGCGTTGCGTAACCGCCGTCGACACGCTCCACATCGAACGCACCGCACATCCATTCCACCGCCAATTGCCAGCAGGCCATCGGTTCATCGATATGCAGGAGCAACCGTGCTGCCAGTTCCCGGCCCGCGGGCCATGAAATCGCGCTGCGATGATCGAGCAAGCGCGTGCGGAGTGTCTTCTGTGCAGCCAGCACTTCCGCCGGGTCGAGATATGTCGTGGCCATGGCATTCCTCAGCGATGTCGATCGATGCGCGCCGGTATGCGTTCCCGCGGCAAACCATGCCATCAGGTGCACGTCGGCAACACAGGTGAATCGGAAACGTTTTTGAAATTACCGCGATTCGACATTCACCGCTTGTCAATGCATGCACCGGATTGAACATGCATGCAAATGCGGCGACACCCTTGCCTCATTTATTTTGTGCAAGACGCTTCTTGAGGTCGCGCGCCGCGAGCGCATAGCCGCCATCGCTGCCATCAAGAAAATGCATGTGCTGACCGTTGTAGGAACGGACGATGCAGGTCAGGAGTGCTTCGCGCGATTTGCTCGCGCCCCATGCGAGCCGACCGGCGCGGTATTCAGCGTCGAGGAATTCCTGCAGTTGCGCGTACTGATCTTCACTGCCGTCGATCAGCATGCGCAACATGCCGTCAAACTTGCGAAAGTCGGAATTTTCCACCAGCTCGTCGACATAGTGACTCCAGCGTGTCAATGCCGTATCGCGCTTGCGTGCAAACAAATACGTACCGGCTGCGCTGCGAAACAGGAGCTCGCCGAAATAGGCAGCGCGTCGCAGCGCTCCCTGCCCTGCGGTGCGAACCCGCAGCTCATGCGAGAGCATGTGTG
Organism: Noviherbaspirillum sp.; assembly: GCF_035254865.1. Lineage (GTDB taxonomy): Bacteria > Pseudomonadota > Gammaproteobacteria > Burkholderiales > Burkholderiaceae_D > Noviherbaspirillum. Next base: position 186,593 of record NZ_DATFAF010000018.1, on the reverse strand, counting down.
GATTGAATGCCAGCCGCATGCGCTCGGCACGCAAGGGGTGATACGCTGGAACATCGCCGTAAATCGACTGAATCCGGCCCAGCACGCGTTCGTAGACCTCGTGTTTGCGATCCGCATCCGCTGCCAGTGCAACCACCAACAGTGAAAGCTTGTGGTCATGCACGCTGGGGAACGGCTTCCAGCGGCATTCAAAACCGTCGAAGCGTGCATCCATTGCACCATTGTTCTCATCGACGCGCAGCACTCCGCCTGCGCCGGGCGTCTTGATGCGCCGTTCGGCCTCGTCCCATCCGGTGCCGGAAAAGGACGCCTGGGCGACATGCTGCGACAGACGCATCTTGCCGACGCAGACCGGATAGCCGCTGTCGACCAGATCTGCAACGCTCACCACGCCTGCGCGCAAGGTCAAGTCGAACGCCTCGCGCGCGAGCTTCTGCGCACCACGCAATGCGCGTTCGACGCGTTCGCGCAACACTCCCGGCAAGGCGAACGTCGCTCCGTCGCCGCCGAATACAAACGGCAGGTCGATGTCCGGCTCGACGTTCAGCACGGCAGCGATGCAGGCAACGCCAACCGTATTCACATCCTTGTAGGCTCCCGCCTCGATGGCGCGCGTCGATCCGGCGACGTCAGCGATTGCGACCCACCAATCGCGCGGCAGTTCACGATGCTGACGTCCCGACATCGTTTCGGCAAACGACGATGCGGAGGGCACGTCGCGATAGAAATGTAGCGTGTCGAAAGTTTGCGCCATTGTCGTCCGCCGATAGATGCGTCTCTTGCTTCTGCAAGGTGCAGTAGACCTCATCGGAAGTCGCGGCGTCAAGTTAGAGTGCTACGTCGCTGTCGTGTTCTTTCCTCAGAATTGTCTGTGTCAGCTTGACGCACGCGCCGATCCGTATCGTGCCGCCAGACCGTCGACCACGCGATGGAAATCGCGAACCGTTTCCTCAATGATCTCACGCACCGACTTCACCGCATCGATGCGTCCGCAGACCTGCCCCGTCAGCGGGACGGCGGCCTCCATGTCGCCGCCGAAGTACAACTGTTGAACGCCGGCGAATTCGCTCATGATGCTTTCCGGAATCTGTTGCTCAATGCGCGACGTACGCTCGGTGCGGAGCGCGCGCAAGGCCGGTCCCTTGCCACCGCGGTTGAGGAAGACGGTATCGGTCTCTTCGGCATTGACGATGGCGCTTTTCCAGTTATCGTGCACGGGTGATTCGGTCGACGACAACATGCGCGTCCCCATCTGAATGCCTTCCGCGCCCATCGCGAATGCGGCGGCCATCGTTGCACCATCGCAGAAACCGCCCGCGGCCACGACCGGAACCGTGACCTTGGAACACACCAGCGGCAGCAGGACCATGGACGTCACGTCGCGCTGATTCTTGAAACCGCCGCCCTCGCTTCCTTCTACAATCAGGCCGTCGACCCCGGCGGCCACCGCCTTGAGCGCCCCGGCCAGTGTCGGCACCACATGAAAAACCGTCAGCCCTGCCGCCTTCAGAGCGGCGCAATAGCGCGTCGGATCCCCGGCCGATGTCGTCACGAACTTGATTCCCTGATCGACCACGAATTGCACGATCGCGGGATCGCGGACATAAGTCAACGCAATGTTGACCCCGAACGGCTTGTCGGTCAGTTCTCGCATCTTGCGGATCTCGTTGCGAATCGCGTCCAGATCGCCGGAGGAGGTTTCAATGATCCCCATTCCACCGGCATTGGATACCGCCAAGGCAAGCTGTGCCCTGGCGATCCACCCCATCGGCGCCTGGATAATGGGATGCTCGACGCCAAGCATTGTGGTGACGCGGTTTTTAATCGTCATTGGATTGGTCTCCGTTCTTGTCCGTTTAACTCATTGGCTCGCTGGCAGAATCTGCCGCATCCAGCTTCTTCAGGACGGTCGCATACGCTCCATCCTGGAATACAAGCGGAGCACGTTCATAATGCACGAAGCTGACTACCTCGCCGACGAAGATTTCATGATCGCCGCCTTCATAGCGATGCACGCTCTTGCATTCGAAACGGGCCGCGCAACCGTCCAGCAAGGGCAATCCGGCAAGGCCTCGCTGCACGGGCATCCCCGAAAATTTCTCCGCGCCGCGTTGCGCAAACCGGTGCGACAACGATGCCTGGTCGGCCGCGAGAACATGCACGGCAAAAAAGTCGACGCCGGCAAATGCCGGCAAACTGCCGGCGTTCCTGGCCAGGCTCCATAGCACCATTGGCGGATCAATCGACACCGAATTGAAACTGTTCACGGTCAATCCGACATCTCTTCCAGCACGGTCGCATGTCGTGACAATCGTGACACCGGTCGTAAATGCACCGAGCGCTTTGCGAAAACGGGTGGAATCAGGCAACGTGCAAGTGGACATGCAAGAAGGTCTGGAATGGGTCAAGGATGTGCACCGGGCGCCGATCACCGGACCAGCGTCACCGCGGACATGGTCGTTTGAGAGCAGAGGCAACCAGTACGCCTGGCTGGGCGTCTTGCAACGAGATGCCGGACCGCCCAAACGCTGCTTAAGGGAAAAAAGCTTATGCGGACGGAAGGAATGCGTCCAATGATTGTTTTTAATACACGATCATGCATGCCGCGCATACGGCATGCATGATCGCTCAGGCGAGATTCTTTTCCGCCCTTTGTGCGTACGACCACGCCATTTCCGCCAGTGGGCGAGTCGTCTTGCCGACCCGTTGCGCCTGCTCGCTGGATGCCGTGCCGTCCAATGCGCGCTTGGCAACACCTTGATTGATGCCGGCAAGCCGGAAGAGGTTGAACGCCAGGTAAAAGTTCCAGTTGCCACCCATATGAAAACCGGTTCGGTCGCAGTATTTCTCGACATAGGCCCGCTCATCGGGGATACCGAGCGCAGCCAGATCCTCGCCCGCTAATCCGCGGAAGGCGCGTGGAGCGCGCCATGCCATGCAATGGTAGGCGAAGTCCGCCAGCGGGTGCCCCAAGGTCGACAATTCCCAGTCCAAGACCGCGAGCGCACGCGGCTGCGTGGCATGGAAGATCAGGTTGTCGACCCGGAAATCGCCGTGCACGATGGATGCCAATCCATCGTCAGCCGGCATATTCCGCGGCAACCAGGCGATCAGATTATCCATTGCCTCGATCACTTCGGTTTCCGAGCCCCGGTATTGCTTCGTCCAGCGCTCGGTCTGCCGCGCGAAATAGTTGCCGGGCTTGCCGTAATCGGCCAGCCCGACCGCCGCATGATCGATCTTGTGCAAGGCGGCGATCACGCGGTTCATCTCGTCGTAAAGGCGCGCGCGCTCATCGGCTGATACGCCGGGCATGGCCGGGTCCCACAGCACGCGCCCATCCATCATTTCCATCAGATAGAAGGCCCGGCCGATCACCGTCTCGTCCTCGCATAGCAGCAACGGCGCAGCGACCGGGACGCCGCTGCCATGCAGTGCCTGCAGGACACGATATTCGCGCTCGATCGCATGCGCCGACGGCAGCAGGCTTGCGGCGGGCCCGGGTTTCGCCCGCATGACATAGTGATGATTCGGGGTGGACAGCTTGTAGGTCGGATTGGACTGCCCGCCCTTGAACTGCTGCACTGAAACCGGTCCCTCAAATCCGCAGAGGCTCCTGCGCAGGAAAGCCTCCAGTCGCTCGACATCGAACTGATGCTGGTGCGCGACCGACTTGGTGCCGGAATTTTCATCGTCAAACATCATCTATCCGGTCTCAGCGAATCATCAAGCCGCCGTCGGCAACAATGGTTTGCCCGGTCACGTATTTTCCGGCCGGACTGGCCAGCATCATCGCCACGCCCGCGATGTCGTTCGGGTCACCGAGACGACGCAAGGGCAGCTCGTTTTCCACCATCTTGCGCACCTCCTCATTCTCATGAATGGCCTTGGCAAAATCGGTCTTGATCACTCCCGGAGCGATGCAATTGACCCGTATATTGTCCGGTCCCCATTCCACCGCAAGATTGCGCGCGAGCTGCATGTCAGCGGCCTTGGAGACGCAATACATGCCGATGTTGGCGTCGCCGTGCATGCCACCGATCGAGGAAATGATCACGATCGCGCCGTCCTTCTTCTTTGCCATGTCCGGGCGCACCGCCTGGCACAGCCAGTGGTTGGACAGCACATTGTTGCGCATGATCTTGTCGAACACTTCGTCGGTCACGCCGCTGCTCGGCCCGTAATAGGGATTGGTGGCGGCATTGCATACGAGGATGTCGATCGGCCCGAGTTGCGCACGCGTTTGCGCCACCAAGTGTTCGAGCTGCGCCTTGACGGAGATATTGGCCGGAATGGCAATCGCCTGGCCGCCGTTGTTGCGAATGTCTGCTGCGACTTCCTCGCAGGGCTCGGCCTTGCGACTGGAAACAACCACCTTCGCGCCGCCTGCCGCCATCTGCTCCGCAATGGCACGGCCGATGCCTCGGCTGGAACCGGTAATAATGGCCACCTTGCCGGTCAGGTCGAACAAGCCCATAAAATTCTCCAGAAAATAAAATTGCGTTGAGGTCTGTGCCCGTGCTCTCACTTGCGGGCAGCAGCCAGGTACGGCGCCAGCTCCTGCTTCGCGATCGCATTGCTGTGAACCTCATCCGGTCCGTCCGCCGTGCGCAGATGACGGGCATAGGCGTAATACGAAGTCAGCAGGTAATCCTGGCTGAATCCGCCCGCGCCATGCGCCTGGATCGCCCAGTCAATCACCTTGCAGCAATTGTTCGGCGCCACCACCTTGATCATCGCAATTTCCTTTGCCGCCACCTTGTTGCCCACGGTGTCCATCTTGTATGCGGCATTCAAGACCAGCAGCCGGGTCTGCTCGATGAGCATGCGCGACTTGGCAATACGCTCGCGCCACACACTTTGGTCGGACAGCGGCTTGTGAAAGGCAACGCGTGACACCACGCGTCTGCACATCAGTTCCAGCGCCGCCTCTGCCATGCCGACGACGCGCATGCAATGGTGAATGCGGCCAGGCCCGAGGCGCCCCTGCGCGATTTCGAAACCGCGCCCTTCGCCCAGCAGAATGTTGGTCGCCGGCACCCTGACATTTTCAAACAGGACTTCAGGATGGCCCGCCGGCGGATCCATGAAACCGTACAGCGCCATGTCGCGCACGATCGTGACGCCCGGTGTGTCCTTGGGCACCAGGATCATCGATTGCTGGCGATGGCGGTCGGGGTTGTGCGGATCGGTTTTACCCATCAGCACAAATACCTTGCAATTTTCCGCAGCCGCGCCGGTGATATACCACTTGCGCCCGTTGATCACGTAGTCATCGCCATCGCGCCTGATGCTGCATTCGATGTTGGTTGCGTCGGACGACGCCACGGCAGGCTCGGTCATCGCAAACGCCGAGCGGATTTCTCCATTCAGCAGCGGCGTAAGCCATTGGCGTTTTTGCTCTTCGGTGCCGTAACGAACCAGGACTTCCATGTTGCCGGTATCCGGCGCGGAGCAATTGAATACTTCGGATGCCCAATACTGCTTTCCCATCATTTCGGCAATCGGCGCGTACTCAAGATTGGTGAGACCCGCGCCAAATTCGGATTCGGGCAGAAAGAGGTTCCACAATCCTTCTGCTTTTGCCTTCGTCTTGAGCTCCTCCAGCACCGGATACGGCGCATACGGACGCCCTTTCCTCGCGTTCTCCGCAATTTCCTGTTCACGGCGCGAATACTGTGGAAAGACGTGCTCGTCCAGGAACGCCTTGACACGCTTGTGAAGACTGAGCACTCGGGGGGAATATTCGAGATTCATCTGACGCCCTCTTCCTTTGGTGATGTGATGTTGCGTGCTGAAGCTTAGCGTGGGGCGCACGGCCTGACTAATGCTTAATATCGAAGACGGTCATTCATGGCATGCATGACCTGCCGAAAGGCCTGAACGATCGGGAAGCGCTTGCTTCTTCCCGATTTCTCTATCCCGCTCAATCCGCAACAATGACTTGCGTGCGAACAAGGCTATTCAGATAATGAATGGACGATCACTACTGACATGAGGGCATTCATGAACTTGAGCCGGATCGACCTGAACCTCTTTGTCGTGTTCAACGCCATCTATACCGAGGGCGGCATCACGCGCGCCAGCGATAGCCTTAAACTTTCGCAGCCTGCGATTAGCCACGCGTTGAACCGCTTGCGCGACCTGCTCGGTGATCCTCTGTTCATTCGGAAGGGCAATGCGATGGTGCCGTCTGCGATGGCCCATGAATTGATTGGACCGGTCCGGCGCGCACTGGGCGAAATCGAAGGATCGCTTAATCAGCTGTCGGAATTCAACCCGGCCGAATCCCAGCGGGAATTCAAGATCGGCATGCGCCCCATCGTCGAATCATCCTTGATACCCGCTCTGATCGAATCCATGGAAACGGTGGCGCCGAACGTCCGGATATCGGCCGTCCACTATGACCGGTCCGACTTCCAGACGCAGCTTGCAAGCGGGGCACTCGCGGCAGTCATCGACATCATGCAACCGATCACTCAGATGATCAATCACAAGCATCTCGGCGGAGGAAAGATGGTTGTCGTTGCGCGCCAAGGTCATCCAGCCGTTCATGGATCCATTTCGATGGAGACCTATCTTGAACAAGACCACATCGTCGCCAGTTCGCGTCGACTCGGGCCCGCGCTCGAAGACTACGAACTGTCCCGGCGCGGTTACCAGCGTCGAATCAAACTGCGATGCCAGCACTACTTGACGGCGAGCCACGCGGTGCAGGTCTCCGACATGCTGCTCACGATACCGGAACGTTTCGCGCGTGCGGTGAACGAGGGCCTTGGCAATCAGATCGTTCCATTTCCCGCGGAACTGCCAGCACACGACATTTTTCTATACTGGCACACCAATGCGGAAAACGACCCAGGGAACCGCTGGCTGCGCGAACAGATTTTCGGCATTTGGACGCCGCCAGTGCAGTAGGCAATCTCTGATCTCGCATTTCAGCACGGTCGTTGCGCCGTTTGCCCGGGCACCAGCTAGCCGATACCGGGAGAATCTCTCGTGCCAAATCACTGGTGAGGTGCAAGCGAAAGTCTAGGCAGCATCAGCCCTCGCAGCAAGCTTGCGTCGCAAAACGAGGGCGCGGACCATAATCACTACGAAAGCAACGTTGAGCACAAGGAGCGCGAATCCGTGCCGAGCGGGTGTTCGGAAAATGCTGACCAACTCAAACGGGAAATACATCGCCCCGCCGCACGCGGCAAGCACCTCGGCCCACTTGCGCTCGTAGTAGAGGCTATTGCATATGTGGCCGCCCCGAGAGCAAGCGGGAGAAGTCTTGTGTCGGGCATATGACTGGCGGCGTCGAGAACGATACGCAGACACCTTGACGCCGGGTTCAAGCGGACGTGTTCGATAAACTTTGCTGCGAACGCGCAGACGTTTCGATGGATGAGCGACAGAATATTGGTGGCGGCGAGCAAGACCGCAACCCCCTTAAGTGCCGCGAAGATGGCAACGGCCCTGATTGTTCGCAACAGCACACACCTCCTGCGCTGCAATCCCATTGCGACGCACTAAACAGATCATTATTTCCCGCCGCAAACCAGCCCTTGCGATCTATTTGCGGTAAGCCGACCGTTCAACACTCGCGCGGTCCCACTGCCCCAGATTTGCCGCTGCCTCGTAGGCGCTCTGCAGGAATTCAAGCAGCACTGCATCCGGCGCATGCGATTGCCTAAGCTCAGCATAAGGCAAGATGAATTCTCCGAGCGTCGTATCGTAGCTTGCCGTGTCCGGCCGGATTTGCACGGTCTTGAAACCGGCCGGCTCCGGATACGCGTAAGCATAAAAAACTGGAGCTGGCATCGCGTCGCTTCCAGGCCAGAACCCGCAGCTGCTAAGCTCATGTGAATACGCTTCCTGAATAACCCAGTCCGGACAATTGGGCACGCCACCAGGATGCGGCGGAGCCGTACGTCCGGAAAACCGCGTCAGCGCAAGGTCGAAGCTTCCCCAGAAAAAATGCACTGGACTGCACTTGCCAATGAAGCCGGTACGAAATTGCTTAAACACGCGGTCCACCTGGGTCAGGATTCGCCAGAACCGGTTGGTGTACTCTGGATCATAGGAGGCATCGAGGTAATTCTGCTCGAACGGAATCGCATCGAGGACCTCATTTGGTATTGCGTGGATTTTGATGTCCAGGCCGACTTCCGCCAGGCAGCGAAACAACTCACGATAAAAGTCGGCCACCGAGCAAGGCCGTAATGCGAAATCCCTGGTCAGTGCATCGCTCGTGCGGATGCGAAGGCGGTGGTCGATAAAATCAAAATCGATTTCAAAAATACGCGTTCCATATGGAATGGGCGACGTCGTCAGGCCGCGTGCCGTTACATACAAAGTCACATGCCAGGAGTGATTGAGAAAAGGTGTCTGAACGAGGCGGATCTTGCCGACGATCTGCGTCCACATATGCAGCGTTGCAAGAGTATCCCTCCATGCATCAAAGGGCAAATCCGGCCAGGATTGAGCGCCCGGTGTATGGACCGGCGGCATTGAAAAAGCCATTGCTTTTAATTCTCCTTCCTGATGCAGAATCTGACGAATTGGGTAAAGCCTTCAATAGTTTTCCTGAACAGCTCTTGTGCGCCAGAAGCCCTCATGGATCCTCTGCCGTCGAGGTTTTTTGAAAGCGAGGATCATGCCTAATCGAGCGGGAGACGCGCCCATCAATGCGAACGATTATTGCCATGGACCCGCCGTTAAAAGTCGCTTCGCTTGACCGTTGTTCTCGCCAGGCGCCCGCCGGTCACGTGGGCATTTAATCGACTTTCAAAGCTTATCTGCAAATTTTCATACATTATGTAGACCAAGCCACATGAAATCTCTTGCCAGGTATTAATAACCATATTGAAGCGTTGACCAACCTTGCGGCCCAAACCAATGCCGAAGGCGGACAAGCGTGGGAGGTTGATGTTGCTGCTCGCTCTGCCGAAGACAATGCTGCATTTCAGGCCTTGTTTGATCGCTCGGAGGAATATGCGTCGTTGCTTGAAATGCTGATGAAAGCACGGAAGGAATTGGCTTCCCTGCCTCCGTCGGACAGCGGGACTCGCGTTTGTCATTCCGTCGTTCATCATGGTCGTTGCCTTGGGCTGGGCCAATGTGCGCTTCGGCGGCATACCCTGGATGCAGGCGGTGTTCTACGGCGTGGGTGCCGCCGTGATTGGCATCATTACGATGAGCGCCAAGAAGCTAACTGAGAAGAGCGTCGGCCAGGTCAGATTGTTGTGGGTTATCTACCTGTTATTGGCGGTAGTGACCGTCATAACCGAATCCGAGATTGCCTGGTTATTTATCGCGGCAGGCGTACCGACTTGGCTACTGCGCGCGCCGCCACGCTGGCCGAGCAAAGGCACCTTGAATGGCGCGGCACTCACGCAACTGCCGATGGCCGGAAGCATCTTCGGAACATTGGATGTATCGCTGCCTATGCAAATCGGTTTGTTCTTCGCAAAGGCCGGTGCCTTCGTATTCGGCTCCAGTTTGGCTATTGTGCCGTTTCTCTACGGGGGCATAGTCATCGATCCAGGAAAATGGTTTATACGCTTGCACTCCTATTCAGCCTTGACTCGTTCGGCGGCGGTTTTGTCGTGCAATCCTTGGTTGCCTTGTGGCTTTTCCAAAAGTTCGCGCTGTCCACTGCGGTCGCCGGCACTATTTTCTTCTGGTCCGGCGTCTTATCGGCTGTCTCGTACCTCGTGGCGGTGCGAGTTGCAAACCGTATTGGCCTGGTCAATACAATGGTGTTCACCCACCTGCCGGCAAATATTCTCTTGGTACTCGTCCCGTTCATGCCGGGGCTGGGCTGGGCCATTGCTCTGCTGTTGATCCGGAGCGCGCTTTCCCAGATGGACGTACCAACACGCAGTTCATATGTGATGGGTCTCGTGACGCCGGAAGAAGCATAGAAAGCGCAATTATCAGCCTCCCGCAAAATCAGCCCAAATGCGTGGCACGAGTTTTGGCAGATAGCAAAGAGCCCGCTATTTGCGGGCTCTTTGGCGATTTTCAGTCTTCTTGGGAATGCTATGGATGGTGTTCTGGTGGCAGTACTTCCCTCACATTAACGCTGGAAACCCGCATGAAAACGTCGTGTACGACATGTCAATTAGTTGATGTACCCCAAAATATACCCTTTCCCCTATCTTGCTGGCGGCTAAAATAGCGTTGCGTTATTACCCGCGGCTCAAGACGGTTACAGATCCGGCTACAGCGCGAGCGTTACCGACGGCGCTTTCAGTCAACGCGGGATAGACATACAATCGATTCCTCACTTATAGCGGACGAATCATAGGAAGCGAATGGAATTTACGACCCCGGCGGAACTTGAAATTTGGCTGGAAGAACTGCATTCATTAGCTAACAGGAAACAATGTACAGCACCCCGGTTTATTAAGCCGTTTCATCTCGCGACGCTGGCGCATAAGATGCGCCTTACGAATTTGTCGAGCCTTAATCTACCCGAGAAAATTGCCCCTTATGCCAACACCATGATGCTATGGGAGGCGCTTGGGCTTACTCCACCGGAAATTGTTGTTCAGCGAAATGCAGCGGGGCGATACCATCCAATTGAGGTTCTGCGGGATCAAGCGACAGTGGAAGATACTGCGGACACACTTATTAAGCTGTTAGCCCCGGTCTGTTCCGATGCAAAGACGCTGGATTCTGTGAATACCATGCTGCGCGAACTGGTCGACAACTGCTACTCCCATTCGGATGTAAAAGATGGAATTTTTGGACTAATTTGTGCGCAGGTGTGGGCTGGAGGAAAAAAGGCGCAAATTGCGATTGCAGATACCGGTGTCGGCATTCGTACTTCTCTTTCCATGAACGAGAAGCTTGCACCGCGATTAAAGTTAGAAAACTGTTGTGAACTTGCGACGGAATACGGTGTCACGGGTAAACCTGGAAAAGGTCATTCAGGCTATGGCCTCGCCGTCGCAAAGAAACTAATGGAGCTGAACAACGGGAACCTGATAGTCCGATCCGGTACAGAAGGTTTTAGCCTGCGGATAGGAAAGATGAGTCGTTTCAACACGAAGCACACGTGGCATGGTACTTTGTTAATTATTGAATGGGACATTCACGTGCCGATGAACATCGGTGATGTGTACAAGAGTTTCCCGCTACCCGAGGGGATGACAGATGATGACTTCAACTTTTAGCGTGAAAGTTACTGACATCGCTCCGGACCTAAGTACAAGACCTGTCGGCATACAGGCACGAGAGCGATTGCTTCAAATGCTTCAAGATTATGATTCGGTTGAAGTAGATTTTCTGAGCCTTAGCTTAACACCGTCGTTTGCTGATGAATGCATCGGTCGCCTAGCGGCAGAAATCGGTCTCAATGAATTCAAGAAACGCGTGAAGCTTACTAACGTCAGCGAATCTTCAAAGCCTTTGGTTAAGCATGTAATTTTAACTCGCTGTAGCGCCGCTGGCTCTTAACCAATTCCCCCTGCGCTTCGCGGAGGGTTTGTCATTTTAAGGTTGTTGCGCTTTACGCCCATTCCGCGCTCAACGTTTCCGCCTGCTCCAGCACCAGTTGCACCGCCTCGTCCTGCTTGACCGGCGGGTACTTGTATTTGCGTAGGATGCGTTTGACCAGCAGCCGAAGCTTCGCGCGCACACTGTCGCGCACCGCCCAATCCACGCTCACGTTCTGGCGCAAGTTTTCCGCCAGCTCGTGGGCAATCTTCCTCAGCGTCGCGTCGCCCAGCGTGCGCACCGACTCCTCGTTGTTGGCCAGTGCATCGTAGAACGCCAACTCATCCGCATTCAAGCCCAGGTCCGCGCCCCGGTCAGCCGCTTCCTTAAACTTCTTCGCCATATCGATGAGTTCTTCGATAACCTGCGCCGTTTCGATGGCACGATTCTGGTAGCGCTTGATGACGTTCGCCAGCAACTCCGAAAACTTGCTGTTTTGAACCACGTTGGTGGCAAACTTGCTCTTGATTTCGCCTTCCAGTAGCCGTTCCAGCAGCTCCACCGCCAGATTGCGTTCCGGCAGGTTGCGCACATCCTCCAGAAACTCGTCGTCGAGAATGCCGATGTTGGGCTTGTCCAGTCCCGCCGCGCCGAAGATATCGACCACTTCCTGCGACACCACCGCCGAGCCGATGATTTGGCGAATCGCATGTTCGCGCTCTTCATCCGTCTTCTTTTTCGCGGTGATGTCCTTCTTGGTCAACAGCACTTTTACCGCCTGAAAGAACGCGACCTCCTCGCGCACCACCTTGGCTTCGTCCAACGTGCAGCACAGCGTGAACGCCTTCGACATCGCCAACACCTCGTCCGCGAAGCGCTTCTTGCCGTCCTTGATGCCAAGCACATGGTTCGCGGTCTGTGCCAGCAGCTTGTGCCCGCCAGTCAGGAATCCGCTGTAATCGAAGCCGTGCAGCATGGCGCGCAGCACATCAAGCTTTTCTTCCAGCACCGCATATGCCTCATGCGCGTCGACGGTCGGGCGTCCGCGCCCGTTGCTCGCCGTATATTCCTTCAGCGCCTGCTTCAGGTCGTTGGCGATGCCGATGTAGTCCACCACCAGCCCGCCCTGCTTGTCGCGGAACACGCGGTTCACGCGCGCAATTGCCTGCATCAGGTTGTGCCCCTTCATTGGCTTGTCCACATATAGCGTATGCACGCAGGGTGCGTCAAAACCGGTGAGCCACATGTCGCGCACAATCACCAGCCGCAAGGGGTCTGCCGGGTCTTTAAACCGCTTTTCCAGCCGTTTTTTGACCTGCTTGGAGTAGATGTGTGGCCGCAGCAGCGCCTTGTCGCTGGCCGAGCCTGTCATCACAATCTTGATGGCCCCTTTTTCCGGGTCCGGGTCGTGCCATTCCGGACGCAGCGACACGATGGCGTCATACAGGTGCACGCAGATTTCGCGGCTCATCGCGACCACCATCGCCTTGCCATTCTGCGCCTTGTTGCGTTCCTCGAAATGGGCGACGAGGTCAGTCGCCACCTGCCTGATGCGCGGCTCCGCGCCGACCACCTTTTCCAGCGCCGCCCACTTGCTCTTCAGCTTCGCCTGCTCGTCGCCTTCCTCGTCTTCCGCCAGTTCGTCCACCTCAGCGTCGATGGCCGGCAGCTCGTCTTCCTTCAGTCCAAGCTTGGCCAGCCGCGATTCGTAATAGATGGCCACGGTCGCGCCGTCGTCGCGCGCCTGCTGCATGTCGTAGATGTGGATGTAGTCGCCGAACACGGCACGGGTATCGCGGTCTTCACTGGAAACTGGCGTGCCGGTGAAGGCGACGAAGGTGGCATGCGGCAGCGCATCGCGCAGGTGCTGCGCATAGCCCACCTGATACCCCTTCGCATCCCCCTTGAACTTGGCTTCGAAGCCGTACTGCGTGCGGTGCGCCTCGTCGGCAATCACAACGATGTTGTGACGGTCGGACAAGACCGGGAACGTGTCTTCATCTTCGCCCGGCATGAACTTCTGGATGGTCGCAAAAATGATGCCGCCGGAGGGCCGGTTGGCCAGCTTCGCGCGCAAATCCTGCCTGGTATCGGCCTGCACCGGCTGCTCGCGCAGCAGGTCTTGCGCCAAAGAGAAGACGCCAAAAAGTTGGCCGTCGAGGTCATTGCGGTCAGTGATGACCACGATGGTCGGGTTTTCCATCGCCGCGTCACGCATCACGCGCGCGGCAAAGCAGGTCATCGTGATGCTCTTGCCGGACCCCTGCGTATGCCACACCACGCCGCCTTTCTGGCTGCCGCCGGGGCGCGACGCCTCCACCACGCGCGCGATGGCCGCGCGCACCGCGTGGAACTGGTGATAGCCGGCGATTTTCTTGACCAGCGTGCCGTCATCCTCGAACAGCACAAAAAAGCGCAGGTAATCGAGCAGATAGGCCGGTGCCAGCGCACCGCGCACCAGCGTTTCCAGCTCGCTGAACTGGCCGAGCGGGTCGAGCGCAACCCCGTCGATAGTGCGCCAGGCAAGGAAACGCTCCGCGTTGGAGGACAGCGAACCCATGCGCGCCTCCGTCCCGTCCGAGATGACCAGCACTTCGTTGTAATGGAACACGTCGGGAATCTGTTCCTTGTAGGTCTGGAGTTGGTCGTAGGCTTTCCAGATATCGGCGTTTTCATCCGCCGGGTTTTTCAGCTCCAGCAGCACCAGCGGCAAGCCGTTGACGAAAAGGATGATGTCGGGACGGCGGGTATGGTGCGCACCCTTGATGGAGAACTGGTTGACCGCCAGCCATTCGTTCGCATCGATGTCGGCAAATTCCATCAACCGTACGAAATCGCCGCGCGTCTCGCCATCCTTCTGGTATTCGACCGACACGCCGTTGACAAGCAGTTGATGGAAGGCGCGGTTCGCCGACAGCAGCGCCGGCACGTCGAGGTTCAGCACGCGCTGCAAGGCGTCTTCGCGTGCGACCAGCGGAATGGATGGGTTCAGGCGGGCGATGGCGTCGCGCAGGCGTTCGATTAGTACAACATGCCGGTAATCGTTCCGCTCCGGCGCGTCGCCGTCCGGCGCGATATCCGGCCCATAAAGATGGCTGTAGCCGACATCGGCAAGCCATGCCAGCGTTTCCTGTTCAAGTTGGTCTTCGGTCATGCCGCCGTTTCTCCCTTTGTTTTTGTTGGAGGGACGTGCTTGATGCTTTGTCGTTTAACTACCAGCGAACTCGCCGAGCTGCTCCTCCACTTCTGGCAAGCGCAACTGGCCGGAAATCAGGCGGGGAAGCAATGTGTCGCGGAGAACGGATAGAGTTTGAACTTGCCGCTCGTTAGCTGCCCTCTTCAGGTCCAATGGCCGCAATGTATCGTAAAAGGCACGCGCAACAGCCTCTGTCGGAAACACCATTTCTGCGCTTGTAAGGGACTGCGCGTTAGCGTTTGGCTGAGCGGAACCACCCGTAACTCCTGCTACGTGAGCAGAATAATTCCGCGTGCGCATGAATTCCGCCACAACCCGACCGAATGCCGGCGATTCGCATTGAATTCGAATTAAGTAGGACGCGAAGATGGCAAGTGGCGGGTACACTACATAGACATTTTCCCCAGTCGACGCACCAGTTCTGGCGACGAAAATATCCCCGTCCATCACTTTGTATTTTTCGCACTCTTGTGCGTTCGCTTCACAATATGGAACGGTGCTCCAGTCAATGGTACCGCCGCGAATATCAGTGATGCGGAGAAAGTGTGGGCCTACAGGTCTAGCAGTAGCACTCTGTGTGAAACCGTATTGGACATTCGACGCGCGGTTCTTGATTGTGTCGATGGTCCATCCCCGTGGTATGCGGCCAAACTGCGACTCCTTGAACCCGTCAGGGAACAGCGTGGCCGTTTCTTCATCCATGCCGTCCGGCGCGCGGCCTTCCTGCTTGGCGCGCACGGGGTCGAAGTCCACGAACCACGATTTGAACAGGGCTTGCGCAATGGCTTCAAGGGTGGCGTTAGTTTCTCGCAGTGCCGCTATACGTACATCCATTGAGCCTAGAAAATCTGCTATTTCCTGCTGATATTGCAGCGACGGAAGTTCAATTTCGATTGAATCTGCAAATTTAGTAAATTGAAAACGCGCAATTCCGGTGTGCTGCACCTGATAGGTCTCAATAACACCATTTCGGTATAGGTGTTGCAAATACCAATATATATATTCTGGATGGGCTATCGCCGCGTCAATTCGCAGATAGCGTGCAAACGAAGCACAGGTAATTGGTAGTGAGGCGTTCTCAAACAACCCAGGCCGCAAGAACACCGTTTTACCCGTCGGACGGCCTTTGCTTCCACCAGCAGCTTCAATCAGAATGTCAAAGGGTCGGAGCGTTTTCCTATCGACAGCCTTCTGAGCAATAAACCGAACTGGAACACCGTGCAGTGAATTCGCACCAACCAAATCAAAATCAGTTCCACGAATAACCGCCATCGGAACGCTAGACTCAAATCTAGAATCCTTGCCCCACTCCCCGTCCTTGCTTTCAATTAGCAGAGACCGAAGCAGCACGCGTCGCGTTCTAGAATTCATACCCCAGCCCTTCCAGCTTCTGACGAATCAGCGCATCCAACTCCGCGCCCTTCGCCATCTGCTCGCCCAGCTTCTCGGTCAGCCTCTGCATTTTCTCCGCAAACGCCTCGTCGTCATCCTCCACCTCTTCCGCACCAACATACCGTCCCGGCGTGAGCACATGGCCATGCTCGGCGATTTCCGCCAGTGTGACGCTGCGGCAGAACCCGGGCACATCCGCATAGGTCGCATCAGTTTCGCCATCGCCGCGCCATGCATGTACGGTGTCCGCGATTTTCTTAATGTCGTCGTCGGTCAGTTCGACCTGGACGCGGCTAATTGCCCGCCCAAGCTTGCGCGCATCAATAAACAGCACTTCACCTTTGCGTACCTTTTTCTGCTTTGCGAGGAACCATAGGCAGGCCGGAATCTGCGTGTTGAAGAACAACTGCCCTGGCAGCGCCACCATCACCTCGATCTTGTCGGCATCGACCATCGCTCGGCGGATATCGCCTTCGCTGCTCTGGCTGGACGACATCGACCCGTTCGCCAGTACAATGCCGGCGCGACCTGTCGGCTTCAGGTGATACTGCATGTGCTGCAACCACGCATAGTTGGCGTTACCCTGCGGCGGCGTGCCGTACACCCAGCGCGGGTCGCCTTCGAGGCTACCGTGCCACCAGTCGGAGACGTTGAACGGCGGGTTGGCGAGCACGAAATCGGCGCGCAGGTCGGAATGCTGGTTGCGTACGAAGGTGTCCGCCGGCTCCTTGCCGAGGTTGAAGTCGATGCCGCGAATCGCGAGATTCATCGCCGCCAGCCGCCACGTCGTCGGGTTGGATTCCTGCCCGTATATCGACACGTCGCCCAGCTTGCCACCATGCGCCTCGATGAATTTCTCCGACTGCACGAACATGCCGCCCGAACCGCAGCATGGGTCGTACACCTTGCCGTGATGGGGAGCCAGGACCGCCACCAGCGTCTTCACGATGGAAGCCGGCGTGTAGAACTGGCCGCCCTTCTTGCCTTCGGCGCTGGCAAACTGACCAAGGAAGTATTCGTACACCTGCCCGAGCAGGTCGATGGCGTTCTGGCGGCTGTCGCCAAAACCGATGGTGGAAATCAAATCGACCAGTTCGCCGAGCTTGCCGTCCGGGAGCTGCGCGCGCGCATACCGCTTGTCGAGGATGCCCTTCAGTTTCGGGTTCTCGGCTTCGATGAGGGCCAGCGCGTCGTCAATACGTTTGCCGATGTCGGCCTGCTTGGCTTTCGCGCGCAGCATCTCCCAGCGCGCTTTTTCCGGCACCCAGAACACGTTGACTTCCTTGTAATAGTCGCGGTCTTCGAGTTCCTGGTTGATTTCAAGGACGGTCGCGCCTTCGAGGTAATAATCATCTTCCGCTGCGGTGAAACGCGCTTGCAGCTCGTTCTGGCGGGTCTGGAAGGTATCGGAGATGTACTTCAGGAAGATGAGGCCGAGGACAATGTGTTTGTATTCGGCGGCGTCCATGTTGGCGCGCAGCTTGTCGGCGGTCGCCCATAGCGTCCGTTTGATGTCTTCAATCATGAGTTGTGTTGCTTTGTGTGGATTTGCAGGCAATCGGGAATGGTAGCGCAAGATTGCCTTATCGAAACAACAAAAGGGGATAAACTGCTACGTCAAGTGAGGCTAATCAATCGTGATTGCACCTCCTCACGCTCGCGGCGGGTCTACAAGGGCATTAGTGCTCGCGCATGTGTGATTGATAGATTTGCAATATTCTCCCCTCGCAAAAAACAAAAATTTGTGGAGGATGAGAGGGATGCGCGCGACGCGACCCGGCACTTGAAGGACGAACACCCCCATTTTTAGCAATAAACGTCAGCGGCCACGCACTTTTTTACGGCAACCTCAGCGAATCGACTACCGCATCGAGAATAAGTGCTTGTCACGTTTTTACCTCCTCCCTCACCACTTCACGGTTGTCGCGGTCGAAGGTGTAGAGTCGGCCGCGACGGTGCGCCGTCGCAGGGCGATGTGGAAGACTTTTTCATTCGCTACGTTATGAAGATCATTCCTGCTTCTTCATCAAACCACTACTGCGAGATGCATCACGACAGTAATGCTCTGAATCTGCGCCATTTTTCGCCTGTGACCCGCACAACACCCGACATCTCAGATGAGGCATTTAATACGGCACCATGTGGCAAAACGAGGCATTAACCGTCATTTTTTCGCGATTCTTAGCAACGAATAGCTGTTTTACGGCACAAACATCTGCATACGCTGCACCTGCACGACTATGCATATACTGCCAGTCAAATGTGCCCGAGCCACCGAAAAGCCGCCGAACCTCTCCTCCTCCGTATAGGGGGAGAGGAGAATTTCGGTGTCGGGACTCTCCGAACACGGCGAAAACGGAGAATTTCGGCTTTTTATGCCTGCCATAGCCACCCGTCGCAGCAGCCAAGCACGCCACGATTAATTAGGCCAGTAATCGCTTCTCTGGCGCGGGAGGTACGCTTATCGGTCGCGCATGTCAGGTTGCATGCCCCCGCGGTCACGGCGACCTCAAGTTCAACGCAGCGGCGTGTAGGCGGTGCTCCCGGCCTGCCGGTTACCCCGGTCTCGAACAGGGGGCGCAGCGCGTCCATAACCAGCCTCTGGTTTTCTCCCTGTGGTACCTTTGCCCGTTTCACCGTCGCACCGGTATCGTCCGGAAGCACCACGCAGGAGGTGATGTTGTCACCGTCCTCGTCAACATCAACAAGCAGCGCATGCAGCTTGAACCCGCGCATGCAGCCCGTTTCATCATCCTTCGACTTCGCGATGCGCCATGTACGGCAGCCGTCGCTCTGGCAAACCTCAATCGCGCCATCAAGCGCGGCATGCAGGCTTGAATGCCCGCGCAAGCCCTTGTTCGCGTCCTTGCCGGTGTGATGCACCAGCAGCACAAGGCCCCCTGTCAGCGACTGCAACTGCTTCGCGGCGGCGATGACTCTGCCCATATCGACCGAGGAGTTTTCATCAACGCCCGGTGCGGCCCGGTTCAATGTGTCGAGAACTACCAGCCCACCGACACCGCCTGCCGCCTCGACGGCAGCCGCCAAATCACGCACGTCGCCCACCTTGCGCAGGTCGAATGGCTGCGTAACGAACCGCAGTGCGCCTGGCGCGGGCGTGCGGTGATACAGGCTCCATGCATTGACGCGCTTGCCCATGCCTTGCTCGCCTTCAAGGCAAACATAGGTCACCGGGCGTTGCTGCACGCGTCGGCCAAACCAATCGTTCCCGCCGCCGGCAATGGCCGCGCAAAGGTCCAGCGTCAGGAATGACTTGCCGCTTCCGCTTGGGCCGTATAGCGCGGCCAGCCCTTCCATCGGCAGAATACCGCGCACCATCCAGCGCATCGGAGGTGCGGCGCAAAGATCGGCACCCGACAGCAATTTATATCGCATGGGCGGCGTTTTGGAGTCGTCTAGCGGGTCTGCTTGCGCATCGGGTTCGCGGTCATGGGGACGGTGGTTCCGCGCCTCGTTATCGCGGGGTATGAGGACAGGCGTGCAGCCTACGCACCGAAAGCCCGGACGCAAATATTGCCGCCCCCTATCAGAACTGACGGTTCGATGCCAGCTACACGGATCATGCCCCCGCCCCCACTCAATTATCGGCACCATCACTCGGCACCTAATTCGGATTCACCATGGAGGTGCCTTCGGAAGTTTGCTCTACACGGCGTGCGATCAGGCCATGTTTCGGGTCGATTTCAATCGTGATTATTTCGGCACAGACGAAATCCTTGATAATGCCATCGAACAATTCGCGCTTGATACCGATCCGGTCCCACGGATAGCACCCTTCATTGTCTTGGCCAAGCGGAATCCAACCCTCGGCGGCATTTTCAAGCAAGTAGTGAAGATGATCGATAAGAGCTCCACGTAGCTGCAAATCATAGGGTGAGCGCCTGCATGCCGGTTCCTCCACGACGAAGTTTTTTTCCCATTTCTTCATTGCCGCCTCCTATTGTTCCGGTCCCTGTTCAATCAGCGCGCGTATTGCCTCCACCCGCCATGCGGTTGTGCGCGGACCAAGCTTGCAAGGCTTCGGGTAGCGACCGGATTTCACGCCGGACCACCATGTTGATTTACTTACCGGGATGATTGCGGGGATCGGCGGATTCGCTTTCGGATTGCCGATGATTTGCGGCAGGCGAATATAGCCGGTTGCTGGAAGTACGTTGTATTGAACCACCATAATTGCTCCTCTATTGAACGTGCTCGGGCTTCATCGAGCATTGGTGGCTATTATGGTTTTTCTCCAAGTGGCTGAAAAAATGGCGAAATCAATTTTTTTCTTGCGCTGATTTGGCCATGCCCTTGTGGGATTTGAGAATCGCGCGAATGCGGGAGCGCAGCGCGCTGTTGGTCAGATCAAGGGATTGGATCAGGGCGCATTCGCACTGCAAATCTCCCTTTGCAAGGTTCGCCCGAAGTGTCGCAAGGCATGCGCTCACAAAACGAATTGTTGGACCACCCGCTTCTCCGTCGACCGAAGACGTGGTCCCTGCCTGCCGTTTGAAAATTTGCTCATACACGCTGATCAGTCCGGCAAGATAGCCATTCAATGCTGCATTTCCGCCATGTCGATGCGGTTGGCTTTCATCGCCGATATGAGCCAGATCATCAGCTTGCGATCTTGCCTGATCTTTTCTTCGTTGCAGTACGATGCCCACCTGTGCACGTGTTCGTGCAGTTTCTGCCCACGTCTGCAGTTCGTTTACCGATTCCACCACAGCCTGAAGACGAGTTGAACCTCCGGCGGCACTTTGCAGCCTGCGTCTTGCCTCGCGGTTCAGCAAGGATGCATCGTTTTTCTTTGGCAGGCTGTTTTGCAACCGCTTTGCGTTGTTTTCAATTGCACCTAACAGTTTTTCCAAATCAGAAGACGATGGGCTTTCCTGCCAGCGCCACTCGACAAGAAATGTGCGAGTGTACTCGTCGAGACGGTCAATAAGGATGGCTGATTTTTCTTCTGAAAGTACGCCTAATCCGGTTTCGTCAACGATGGAGTCGATTTGCCCCGGCGAAAAGCAACGATTCTTAGCCATCGTCGTTATCCCTTTCTAAGACTGCATAAACGTAATTGAATTTCGCTGCACGTCCTTGGACAAATATTTCGACGAAAAGCCCAAAAAATTTTTTGCGTTAGGCTTTGCAAATATCCAGCACATTCCCCCTCGCGACCACCTATTTCCCTTTACGACCACCTTTGTGCTTTCAAGGGAGTAGCGGATGGCCCGTGATTGTGCGTATCCCGCTACGCAGCACCCGCTCGGATCGGGATAACGGTTGCTTCGGTCGCAAGAGAGTCGAGATAATCAGCCCACGCTTGCATCATTCGTCGCCGCTCCGGCAGGTGCTCCGCATAGTTGTACGCAGCGCGCACCGCATTTCGCTCGGCATGTGCGAGCTGTCGCTCGATGGCGTCGCGGTGCCATCCCTGCTCGTTCAGAATGGTGGAGGCCATGCTGCGGAAGCCATGGCCAGTCATTTCGTTACTTTGATAGCCAAGGCGGCGCAGCGCGGCATTGACGGTGTTTTCGCTCATGGGCCGCTCGTTTGTTCGCGCCCCCGGAAAGACATAGCGCCCATGACCGGTCAAGGGGTGAAGTTCGCGAAGTATCGCCACTGCTTGCGTTGGCAGTGGCACGATGTGCTGCTCACGCATCTTCATGCGCCCGGCGGGAATACGCCATTCCGCAGCGTCGAGATTGAATTCGGCCCATTCAGCCTTCCGCAGCTCGCCGGGACGTACGAAAAGGAGTGGGGCCAGGCGCAAGGCACATTTCGCCACAAACGACCCCTGATAGCCCGCCATGGCTCGCAAGAGTTCACCAATGGCCTTCGGCTCCGTGATGGTGGCGTAGTGCTTTTGCTTCACCGGGGGCAGTGCGCCTCGCAGATCACCGGATGGATCGCGTTCCGCCCGCCCTGTCGCAATCGCGTAGCGGAAAACCTGCCCGCAGTTCTGCAACGCACGGCGCGCCGTGTCCAGCGTTCCCCGGCTCTCGATACGTCGCGCGACAGTCAGTAGTTCCGGCGCGGTTATTTCAGCAACAGGCCGTCCGCCAATCCATGGAAAAACGTCGTTCTCGAAACGCCGAATGATCTTGTCACTGTGGCTCTTTGCCCAGTTTGGTGTATGTTTTACAAACCACTCACGTGCAACAACCTCGAAGCTGTTTTCCGCACTTGCGGCCCTTGCTACCTTGATCGCCTTGCGGTGCTGGCTTGGATCGATGTCGGCTGCAACCTGCTTGCGCGCATTGTCGCGCCGTTCCCGCGCATCCTTGAGGGATATGTCGGGATAGATGCCAAGGGCGAGCAGCTTTTCCTTGCCGCCGTACCGGTACTTGAAACGCCAGTACTTGCCGCCGTTCGGGTGGACCAGCAAGAACAGCCCCCTTTCATCAGCAAGCTTGAAGGGCTTGTCCTTTCGCTTGGCGTTGCGAATCGCAGTGTCGGTAAGCGGCATGGGGGTACCTCCGTGAGCAGGGGCATCCTGTACCACTGGATGTACCCCCTGTACCCCTTGGATTTTGCTGCATTTTGTTAGTTCGTTTTGGACGAACAAAAATGAAAAAGCCCGCTATTCGCGGGCCTTTTAGGACTATTCTGGACTTCTTTGAATGAATTCTTGGTGGACAGTACTGGGATTGAACCAGTGACCCCCGCCGTGTGAAGGCGGTGCTCTACCCCTGAGCTAACTGTCCGAAGCGGTCGGCATTATCTCATAAACCCTGCGCGGAATCAATTTGCCGATGCAGCGGGCTCGGTCCGCCAGATGCAACTGCCTTTGACATCCTTGTCTAGCCGGTCCAGCAAGGCTTCATGTGCGGCCATCTCGTCCGCCGTCGCCTGCAGGACAAGGATCTCGGCAAGAGGGACGACTTCGAGCAATTCGTTACTCGTTGCAACTGCATCCTGCGCACCCAGGTCGATGGTGAGGCTGTTCTGGCCGCGCGTCATTGCCAGATAGACTTCGGCCAGCAGTTCCGCGTCCAGCAAGGCGCCGTGCAAGGCACGATGCGCGTTCGAAATGCCGTAGCGATCGCACAGCGCGTCCAGCGAGTTGCGCTTGCCGGGATGCATTTCCTTGGCCTGCACCAAGGTGTCGGTCACGATTGCCACATGCTCGATAAAACGCGGGAAACTGAGTCGTTCGAATTCCGCGTCCAGGAAGGCCAGGTCGAATGGCGCATTGTGGATGATGATTTCCGCATCGCGCACATAGTCGCGCAACTCGGCCGCAATCTCGGCGAATTTAGGCTTGTCGCTGAGGAATTCGGTAGTCAATCCGTGCACCGCGAGCGCGCCCTCTTCCGAGTCGCGTTCGGGATTGATGTAGCTGTGGAAGTTGTTGCCGGTCAGGCGGCGATTGACGATCTCGACGCAGCCGATTTCGATGATGCGGTCGCCCGAACGCGGGTTCAGGCCAGTGGTTTCGGTATCAAGAACGATTTGTCGCATGGTTATTGAGCAGTTGCCGGTTTGGGCGGAACAGCATCCGCCACAGGGTGAATTGTCTTCTTGCGGGCAAGGAAAGTATAAAACGTGGGCACGACGAACAGCGTGAGCAGTGTACCAAAGCTCATGCCGCCGACAATGACCAATCCGATCTGCATGCGCGACTCCGCGCCCGCGCCTGTCGCGAACGCCAGTGGCACCGCGCCGAGAACCATCGCGCCGGTTGTCATCAGGATCGGCCGCAGGCGCAGCACCGCCGCCTCGACCACAGCTTCGTGCAGGGCCTTGCCCTGTTCGCGCAACTGGTTGGTGAATTCCACGATCAGGATGCCGTGCTTGGTGATCAGGCCGACCAGCGTGATGAGTCCGATCTGGCTGTACACATTCAGCGTTCCGCCGCCCCACTTCAGTACCGCCAGCGCGCCGGCCATCGACAGGGGCACAGTCAACATGATGATGAAGGGGTAGATGAAGCTCTCGAACTGCGCGGCCAGCACCAGGTAGATGAAGGCGAGCGCGAGCACGAAAGTGAGCGCGAGACTTCCGCTGGCATCACGATATTCGCGCGACGAACCGGACAGGTCGGTCGCGTATCCCGGCTTGAGGATGCTCTTTGCGGTTCGCTCCATAAAATCGATAGCTTCGCCCTGCGTGTAGCCGTTCGCGAGATTGGCGGAAATGATGACTGCACGGCGCTGGCCGAAGTGGTTCAGCTCGCGCGGCGCGACCGTTTCGCGCACCTTGAGCAGGCTGGACAAGGGAATCATCTGGTCCTGTCCACCTGTCTTGCTCAGGCCGCGTACGAAGATGTTGTTGATGTCGTCCGGCGCATCGCGCTCACCGTTCTGGATCTGCACCACCACGTCGTACTGGTCGCCGTCCTTCTTGAAACGCGTGACATTGCGCCCGCCCAGCATGGTCTCCAGCGTGCGCCCGACGGTTTCGATCTGGACGCCGGCGTCCGCCGCCTTGTCGCGGTCGACTTCCACGTTCACCTGCGGCTTGTTCAGACGCAGGTCGGTATCGATATTGACCAGCCCCGGATTCTTGCTTGCCTCGGTGACAATCTGTTGCGCGACGTTCTGCAATTCCGGGTAGGAAGCATTGGAAAGCACAACCAGGTTCACCGGCCGCTCGCGGATCGATTGGCCGAGCGAAGGCGGCGCATTCGGAAAGGCAAGGATGCCGGGGATAGCCGCCATCTTGGGCTGCATTTCCTTGAGCATGTCGAGCGTGCTGCGCTTGCGCTCGGTCCAGTCGATCGTGCGGAAGGAAGCGCTGCCGCGCTCGACGGTGGGGTTGCCGGCGAAAATGAAGACACGGTCGATTTCCTTGATCCCGGCGGCGATCTCCTCCATCCGGCGCGCATACTTCTCGGTGTATTCCAGCGATGCGCCATCCGGCCCTGCGAAGGTGGTGAAGATGGTGCCGCGGTCCTCGATCGGTGCCAGCTCCTTCTTCATGCTGGTGGCAAGCCAAACGAGCGCACCGATCACCACGACATACACCAGCACCACCATCCAGCGGGCCGAGAGCGTGCCGGAGAGGATCTTGCGGTAGGCCGCGGTCAGCATGTCCAGGGCGTTTTCGATCAATCGATACACCACGCCGTGCCGCGCCTGGTGCCGCAACAGGACAGAGCACATCATCGGCGACAAGGTAAGCGCGACGAATCCGGACACCAGCACCGCACCGGCCAGCGTCAACGCGAATTCCACGAACAGGCGTCCCGTGCGGCCGGGCGTGAACGCAACCGGCGCGTACACCGCGGCCAGCGTCAGCGTCATGGCGACCACCGCGAAGCCGATTTCCTTCGCGCCCTTGAGCGCCGCGTCGAACGGCTTCATGCCGTCCTCGATGTGCCGGAAGATGTTCTCCAGCATGACGATCGCATCGTCCACGACGAGGCCGATTGCCAGCACCAGCGCGAGCAGCGTCAGCGTATTGATGCTGAACCCGGCGAGCGACATCAGGCCGAACGCACCAATCAGTGACACCGGAATCGTGACCAGCGGAATGATGGAAGCGCGGAAGGAGCGCAGGAAGACAAAGATCACCAGCGCCACCAGGACGATAGCCTCGCCAATGGTCCTGTAGACCGATTTGATCGAACGGTCGATGAACAGCGTGTTGTCGACCGCGATGCCGATTTGCACGCCTTGCGCCGCCAGTTCTTCATTCAGTTTCGGCAATTCGGCCTTCACATAGCCGGCCAGTTCGAGCGGGTTGGCCGTCGCCTGGCGGATGATGCCGAGCGACACAGCGTTCTTGCCGTTGAAGCGTACCGATGTGCGTTCGGCGGCGGGGGCGATCTCGACGTTTGCCACATCGCGCAGGCGAACCGAATAGCCATTCACCGAGCGCACGATGATGTCTCCGAATTCCTTCGGGGTGGTGAGGTCGGTCTGCGACACCACCGAGAATTCGCGCTGCCGCGATTCGATGCGACCGGCTGGCACTTCGATATTCTGCTTGCGCAGGGCATCCTCCACATCGGCCGGCGCGAGCCGGTATGCGGCCAGCTTGTCGCGGTTGAGCCAGATGCGCATCGCATATTTGCGTTCGCCACCGATGCGGACATCGGCGGCACCCGGCAGCAATTGCAGGCGCGGCTTGACAATGCGATTGGCGATGTCGGTCAGGTCGAGCTGCGACATGGTGTCGCTGGAGAACGACAGCCAGATGATCGGATTGGCATCGGCCTCTACCTTGGCAATCACCGGTTCCTCGATCGTCTGCGGCAGCTTGGAGCGCACGCGCGACACGCGGTCGCGCACGTCGTTTGCGCCCGAATCCGGGTCCTTTTCAAGCCGGAACTTCACCGTGATCTGGCTCTGCTCGGAACGGGAAATGGATGTCAGCACGTCGACGCCGTCAATGCCGGCGATCGAATCCTCCATGGGCTTTGTCACCTGGGATTCGACGATTTCGGAACTCGCACCGGGGTAGTTCGTTGCGACGGTCACGACCGGCTCGTCGATTTTCGGGTATTCGCGCACCGCCAACCGGTTGTAGGAGACGAGCCCGATCAGCACGATGATGAGCGACATCACCGTCGCGAAAACGGGACGGCGGATACAGATATCCGATAAAACCATGATGCGCTCCGGTTAGCTCTTGGGCGTGGCGGTGGCGGACGCTTCCACCGGCTTTGACTCCGGCCCGCCGGACTGGACGATGCGCACCGGCGTGCCATCCCTGGACAGGCGCACCTGGCCGGCGGTAATCACGGTGTCGCCCTCTTGCAAGCCCTGCGTGATTTCGACTTTGGCTGCGCGCCGCAATCCGGTCTTCACTTCCGTCTTGACTGCCTTGCCATCGACAACTTTCCAGACCGTCATCCTGTTACCCTGCGGGACGATCGCCTCTTCCGGGATCACCAGCGCGTTGTCGCGCGCGCCGAGTATCAGTCTGACACGCGCGAACATCCCGGGTTTCAGCCTGCCTTCAGGATTGGCAATGCGACCGCGCAGCAAGGCGGAGCGTCCGGAGCTGTCGACCTGCGGATCGACCGCATCGACCTTTGCATGGAACGGCTTGTTCGGCAAGGCATCCACCTCCACTTCGAGGGCCTGCCCTTTTTGCACGACGTCCGCATATTTTTCGGGGATGCGGAAATCGACCTTGACGCTTGAAATGTCTTCCAGGTTGATCAGATCGGCGCCGTCCTTCACATAGTCGCCGACGCTGACGTTGCGAATGCCGACGATGCCGGAAAACGGCGCGCGGATTTCCATCTTGGACAGATGTGCCTCCGCCAATGCGAGCTTGGCTTCGAGTACCTGAACATTGGCAAGGGACTCGTCTCTGGCACGCTCGGAGATGAACTTTTGCTTGGCCAGGTCGGCATTGCGCTCAAAATTGGCTTTGGCAATGCCGAGTTCGGCCTTCGCTTGCAGGACTTCGGCCTGATTGACGGTGGAATCGAAGGCAATCAACAATTGCCCCTTCTTCACCTGCTGTCCGTCATCGAAATTGAGTTTGCTGATGCGGCCGGACACTTCAGGCCGCATCACAACCGATTCATTCGAGCGTATGGTCCCGACTGCATTCACATCGCTGATTAGCCTGGTGCTTGTGACTTTAGCAACATCAACGGCGGCGGGGCTGCCTGCGCCTGTTGCCTTGCCCGTGCCGGGCGCTGCCGGTGCGGCGATTGCTGTTTGCTCGACCGGCCTTTGCGGCTGACGCTGCGCGTAATACGCGTACGAACCCAATGCGGCAATACCAATGGCAGCTATGCCGGGGTACAACAATCTTCGTGCGTCCATGAACTTTACTTGTCAGGATGAATACCAGGCAGCATGCGAACTCGTCGCCAACGAGCGAATGTAGCACAAGCAGCCACGTTAAGTTACTGAGGCGACACCGAGATTGGCGAGCGCATCGGCGCGCTCGTTGCCGTCATGGCCGGCATGGCCCTTGATCCAGCGCCATTCAATGGTGTGGATGGCTTGCGCCGCATCGAGCGCCTGCCACAAGTCGACGTTCTTGACCGGTTCCTTGGCGGCTGTTTTCCAGCCGCGCGCCTTCCAGCCGTGGATCCATTCGCTGATGCCTTTTTGTACATACTGGCTGTCGGTGTGGACGACGACCTCGCACGGACGCTTGAGCGCCGACAAGGCTTCGATCACTGCTTGCAGCTCCATGCGATTGTTGGTGGTCTTGGGATCTCCGCCAAACATTTCCTTCTTATGTCCGCCGGCGATCAGCAACGCGCCCCAGCCGCCGGGACCGGGATTTCCCTTGCAGGCCCCGTCCGTAAAAATTTCAACTTTGTCCATGCTTACTTGTGCTTTTGAATTCGATTGGTGACGGGAACGCCTTGCGGCGCGGTGGCGGCTTTCCGCGTCCAGGCCGGGCCGATCAGCCGCATGCCCCGGATGCGCTTGATCGCCTGCACGATATACACCGCGCCAAGAAAAGGCCACCAGCGATTGCCTGCCTTTTCCATGAAGACGAACCTGTTCAACCATTTGTCGGTGACACATGGCGGCGCGTAGCAGCCGAAATGCCCGCGGTTGACTTCCATGTTCAGCAGTTTCAGCCAGTCCTTCAAACGCGGCAGGCTGATGAATTCGCCATTCTGCGGAAGGAAATGCGCTCCGGTGACACGACTGGCGACCTGTCGCAAGCCCCACAGGCTGGCAGGATTGAAGCCGCAAATGATGACCTGCCCTTCCGGGATCAGCACGCGCTCGACCTCGCGCAGCACCTGGTGCGGCTCATCCGCAAACTCAAGCACATGCGGCAGCACCACCAGATCGAGGCTTTGCGAGGCAAAAGGCAATTCGGCGAAATCATGCACCACGACGATCGGCGAGCGCGATCCGTCATTGTTTACCGATGGCAGTTGCGTATCGGTCAGCCACTTGTGCGGCATGCGGTTGGCCTGCAGCGCATTGATCTGCGGCAGGCCGATCTGCATGGCATTGAAACCGAAGATATCCGCGGTCAGCATGTCCAGCCGTTCCTGCTGCCACGCGCGCACGTAGGCTCCGGCCGGCGTATCCAGCCAGGGACCGAGCGCTATAATGGCTTTTTCAGGCGACTGACGTTCCATCGTATGTTGAATGTATTGACTGTACCGGCGTTCCAGGACAACTACCTTTGGCTGATTCACGATGGCAAACATGCCGCGGTGGTCGACCCGGGTGATGCAGCGCCCATTCTGGCCGCACTCGAAGAGCATCGCCTCTCCCTGGCCGCTATTCTACTGACTCATCATCATGCTGACCATGTCGGCGGCGTGCCCGAACTGCTGCGGCACTTCCAGGTGCCGGTATTCGGACCTCGCCATGAGGCCATTCCGCAGATCACCCACCCCTTGGGCGAAGGAGATACGGTCACGCTCGCCCAGCCGGCGCTGAGACTCAGTGTACTCGACGTGCCCGGCCATACGCGCGGCCATATTGCTTATTTCGCAGCGGAACAGGGCTGGCTGTTTTGCGGCGACACCCTGTTTGCGGGCGGCTGCGGCCGCTTGTTTGAAGGCACGCCCGAACAAATGCTTGCCTCGCTCGCAAAACTCGCCGCGCTTCCTGATAAAACGCAAATCTACTGCGCGCATGAATACACGCTGGCGAACCTTCGCTTCGCCAATGAAGTCGAACCTGAAAATGTTGCAATAAAAGCACGTATTCAGCAGGAACAAGTCAAGCGCGATCAGGGACAGCCCACGGTTCCCTCAACGATCGGCTTGGAAAAATCGACAAATCCGTTCCTGCGGTACCGTGAATCCGGCATTGCCGACCGGCTTGTCGCAGCCGGGCACCTTTCCGACAGGGAACCTATCGCCGTTTTTACTGCCTTACGGCAATGGAAAAATTCCTACCGTTGAGCAGCGCGGTCGACTTGTCGGTCCGTAATGTTTTGCAATAAGCCTTGACGCAGGAAAACACCATTACGTAAACTCCATTGATTCCCCGGGTGCCTGACGATAGCCCCGCAATAAAACAGCAAGCGAGGACCCATGCAGCCGCTGAAAATAAGAAAATTTCCGTTTACAGCGATTCTTCTCCTCAGCGCACCATTCGCTGTGCACGCTGCGGATCTTTCCCTTCCTCTGAATACATGGACGCAGGTCTCCGCACTGGAGAAGCCCTACGATCCCAACGACCCGCTGGTGCAATTGCTCGCGATGGAAGAGGTGGATGTCTGGGCGCGCATCCGCAAGGGTTTCGGCATTCCCGATCTGGATAATCCGCTGGTGGCGAACCAGGTGCAGTGGTACAGCTCGCGTCCGGACTACATTCAACGCACGACGACACGCGCCTCGCGCTATCTGTTCCACGTCGTGCAGGAACTCGAAAAGCGCGGCATGCCGACCGAACTGGCGCTGCTGCCCTTCATCGAGTCCGCTTTCAATCCGCAGGCCTATTCGACCGCGAAGGCGGCCGGCATGTGGCAGTTCATTCCGTCCACCGGGCGGGACTTCAATCTGACGCAGAGCATGTTCAAGGACGATCGCCGCAACGTGATTGCGTCGACCGATGCGGCGCTGACCTATCTGCAGAAGCTGTATGGCATGTTCGGCGACTGGCAGCTCGCGCTGGCCGCCTACAACTGGGGCGAAGGTTCGGTGCAGCGCGCGATCAACAAGGCACAGGCCGCTGGTCGCCCGACCGACTTCAACAGCCTGTCGCAGTACATGCCGGCGGAGACGCGCAACTACGTGCCGAAACTGCAGGCGGTCAAGAACATCATCGCCTCGCCGGCGGAATACGGCATCATGCTGCCGAAGGTCGAGAACCAGCCCTACTTCGTCACGATCGGCAAGACGCGCGATATCGACATCAAGGTCGCAGCCCAACTGGCCGAGCTGTCGATCGACGAATTCAAGGCGCTGAATCCGCAGTTCAATCGTCCTGTCATCACTGGCAGCTCGGATACGCAGATCCTGCTCCCGCAGAGCAATGCCGAAAAATTCAAGTCGAACCTGGCGAAATGGGGGCACGCTCTGTCTTCATGGACGGCGCACAAGGTGACCAGTGCGCGCGAGCGGATCGAGACCATTGCAAAGAAATTCGGCACCACGCCGGAAGTGATTCGCGAAGCAAACCATATCCCGCCGAAAATGCTCCTGAAGGCGGGATCCACGGTGCTGGTTCCTAAACCGGAGCATGCGCCGGAAAAGGATATCGCACCGGAAATCGTGGACAACGCGAGAATGGTGACCGTGCCGGACGTGCCGGAAACCCGTCGCCTGTATGTCAAGGTCGGCAAACGCGACACCCTCGCTTCGATCGCGAAACGGCACAACGTCAGCATTACGCAGATCAAGGACTGGAACAACCTGAAGCGCGACAAGGTCGCTGCCGGTCAAACGCTGCAGCTCAATGTGCCGAACAAGGCATCGGGAAAACGCCACGTCGCGCGAGGCACCACTACCCATCGCAAGGCGGCACCGGCCCCCACCCGCAAGACCGCATCCTCCAGCAAGAAAAGACACGGCTGACAAATCCGCGCAGGCCTGGAGCCTGCGCTGTCCTGCCCGTTATGAAAGCGTGGAATAAGTCGCCGCTGCGAGCAGCCGCTGTGTATATGGCTGCGTCGGATTCGACAGCACTTCTTCCGTCATCCCGCTCTCGACGACCTTGCCGTCTTTCATGACCATCACCCGATGCGCCATGGCGCGAATCACAGCCAGGTCGTGGCTGATAAAGAGATACGCCATTCCGTATTTGCGCTGCAGTTCCGCCAGCAGCATCAACACCTGCATTTGCACCGACACGTCGAGCGAAGACGTCGGCTCGTCGAGGAGGATCAATTCCGGCTTGAGCACCAGCGCGCGCGCAATCGCAATCCGTTGACGCTGTCCGCCCGAGAACTCATGCGGATAGCGCGACATCATCTCCGGTGCCAGGCCAACCTCGATCAAACCTTTGGCAACCGCCGCGCGCAAACCATCCCTGCCCAGTTGCGGCTGGTGCAAGGCCAGGCCCTCGCCCACGATTTGTTCGATGGTGCGACGCGGCGACAAGGATGCGAACGGGTCCTGGAACACCACCTGCATCTTCGCGCGCAAAGGACGCAGCGCAGTGCTGGACATCTCGCTGATCGGCTGCCCGACAAAGGCAATACGGCCATCCACCTCGGCGGATGAAAGGCGCAGCAGCGCCATTCCCAGCGTCGACTTGCCGGAGCCGGACTCCCCCACGATGCCGAGCGTTTCATGCGGCTTCAACTGCAAATCGACATTATCGACCGCCACGAAGGGCACCTTCTTGAACACGCCGCGCTTGATCGAAAAGGTGCAGCGCATCTGCTCCGCAGTGAGCAAGGGTGCGGCATTTATATCAACCGTTTCAACCACGCGCTGTGGGTGGCTGGCGAGCAGCTTGCGGGTGTACGCTTCGCGCGGATTGGCAAACAAATCAGCTGTCGTCGCGGTTTCGATCAAGTGCCCGCCTTCCATCACG
This sequence comes from Noviherbaspirillum sp., assembly GCF_035254865.1. Classification (GTDB taxonomy): domain Bacteria; phylum Pseudomonadota; class Gammaproteobacteria; order Burkholderiales; family Burkholderiaceae_D; genus Noviherbaspirillum. Next base: position 154,190 of record NZ_DATFAF010000018.1, on the reverse strand, counting down.
CCGACACGATCCGCGAAATGCCGTACCAGGTTCAGGTCGTGCGTGATCATCAGCACCGCCATGTTTTCTTCGCGCTGCAACTGGTTCAGCAGCTCCAGGATCTGCACCTGAATCGTCACATCGAGTGCGGTCGTCGGTTCATCCGCAATCAGCAGCTTCGGCTTGCATGCCAGCGCCATGGCAATCATTGCGCGCTGGCGCTGGCCGCCGGACAACTGGTGCGGAAAGGCGAGCGCCCTCCTCGCGGGTTCCGGAATGCCGGTTTTTTCCAGCAGATCGACGGTACGTTTTGCCGCTTCCTTGGTGCTGATGCCTTCGTGCAGCATCAGCACTTCCGCGATCTGGTTGCCGATCGTGAAAAGCGGGTTGAGCGCGGTCATCGGTTCCTGGAAGATCATCGCGACATCCTTGCCGCGCACGGAGCGCATCGCCGCTTCCGGTTTTTGCAGGAGATCCTGGCCTTCGAACAGGATGCGGCCGCTGTATTGCGCATCCTGATTCAAGCGCAGGATGGACAGCGATGTCACCGTTTTGCCCGAACCGGATTCGCCGACCAGCGCGAACTTTTCACCCGGCGCAATGGTGAAGCTGACATCGCTGACGACTGTCGAAGGGCCGAACTGCACCCGCAATTTCTGTACATCCAGCAAGCTCATGCTTTCCTCCGGACATCCAGCGCGTTGCGTAGTGCATCGCCGATATTGGTCAGCAACAGCAAGGTCATTGTTAGTACCACGAAAGTCGACGTCGCTATCCACCACGCATCGAGGTTGTTCTTGCCCTGCGCCAGGAGTTCGCCCAGGCTTGGCGTCGAAGGCGGCACACCCAACCCGAGAAAGTCGAGACTGGTCAGTGCGAGAATCGCGGCGCTCATGCGAAACGGCAGAAAGGTGACTACCGGCGTCAGACTGTTTGGCAGGACATGACGCCAGATGATCTGCCGATTGGACAAGCCGAGCGCGCGCGCGGCTTGCACATATTCCAGGTTACGGTTGCGCAGGAAGTCGGCGCGCACATAATCGGACAGCCCCATCCAGCCGAACAAGGACAGGAGGATCAGGAGCAAGCCCAGACCGGGCTCGAAGATCGACGCGAAAATGATCAGCAGATACAGTTCCGGCATCGATCCCCAGATTTCCATGAAACGCTGAAAGAACAGATCGGTCTTGCCGGCGAAGTAACCCTGTATCGCGCCGGTCACGACGCCGAGTATGACGCCAGTGATGGTCAGCGCAAAGCCGAACAATACCGAAACCCGGAAACCATACAGCAGACGCGCAAACACGTCGCGGCCGCGGTCGTCCGTTCCCAGCCAGTTATCGGCGGACGGCGGCGCCGGGTTGGGCGACTTGGCGAAATAATTCAGCGTGTTGAAGTAATAGCGATTGATCGGATAAATGGCCCAGTTGCCGGGGCGTTGAAACTGATCCTGAATAAAGGGATCGAGGTAATCCGCAGGCGTATCAAAATCGCCGCCGAACACTTTCTCCGAGTAAGTCGTCACGATCGGAAACATGATCCGGCCGTTGTACCGCACCGCCAGCGGCTTGTCGTTCGAGATCACCTCTGCAAGAAGGCTGATGCCAAAGAACACGCAGAAAATGATCAGGCTCAGGTAACCGCGGCGGTTCTGCTTGAAACGCAGCCAGATGCGACGCCAGGGCGAGACGGAACGGTTCTTATTGTTTGAATTCATCGGCTCAGACTTTCAAACTGGACGCGCGGGTCGGCCCACACATAACAAAGATCACCCAGCAATTTCACCACGAGGCCGATCAGCGTAAACAGATAAAGCGTCCCCATGACCACCGGATAATCGCGGCGAACCACCGATTCGTAGGAAAGCAATCCAAGACCGTCGAGCGAAAACAAGGTTTCGATCAGCAGGCTGCCGGCGAAGAAGGCGCCGATGAATGCCGCCGGAAAGCCGGTTACCAATGGAATCAGCGCATTGCGGAATACATGCTTGTAGAGCACGGTTTTCTCGCTCAAGCCCTTGGCCCGCGCGGTCAGCACATATTGCTTGCGAATCTCTTCGAGAAAGGTGTTCTTGGTCAGCATCGTCATCACTGCAAACGAACCGGCGACCGATGCGGTGACCGGCAGCGTGATATGCCAGAGATAATCGGTGATCTTGCCGAACCAGGACAGTTGATCCCAGTTATCCGAGGTCAGTCCGCGCAAAGGAAACCATTGCAGGAAGCTGCCGCCGCCGAACAGCACCAGCAGGAACACGCCCAGCACGAAGCCGGGAATCGAATAGCCGATCAGCACCGCGATGCTGGTTGCGACATCGAATCGGCTGCCTTCGCGAACCGCTTTCGCAACGCCCAGCGGCAGCGATATCAGGTAGGTCAGGAAAAAGGTCCATAGCCCGATGCTGATCGACACCGGCAGCTTCGATTTCACCAGCTGCCACACATCCGCATGGTGATAAAAACTCTTGCCGAGATCGAATGTGGCAAAGCCCTTGAGCATCTGCCAGAAGCGTTCCAGCGGCGGCTTGTCGAAGCCGTACAAGGCCTTGATCTCTTTCACGCGCTCGGCATCGATGCCCTGGCGTCCGCGATATTCGGAGCCGCCGCCACCCGTGGCTTCGCCGCCGGCAACCTGTCCTTTTTTCAATTCCATCAGCGCCTGTTCGACAGGGCCGCCGGGCACGAACTGAATGACCGCGAAAGTGATGGCAATGACACCCAGCAGGGTGGGCACCATCAGCAATACCCGCTTTCCGATATAAGACCAGATATTCATGCTCTACCTTGCCTTTTCCTGCCACCAGGTTGAAATCACGTAAGGGTCCGCAGCGTAATACAAAGGCAGTTTGGCCGGAATGCCAAAGCGGCTGCGATACGCGACCCTGTGTGTGGAAGAATACCAATGTGGCACGACTATGTATTTGTTCAACAGCACGCGATCGAGCGAACGGGCTGCGGCGACCAGATCCTTGCGCGTCTCCGCGGAAACCAGGCCCGCGACCAGCTTGTCGACAGCGGGGTCCTTCAATCCCCAGGCATTGTTCGAACCTTTTTCGTCGGCGGCCTTGGAGCTGAACATGTCGAACATTTCATTGCCCGGACTGTTCGTATCCGGGAAGCGAATGCTGGTCATGTCGAAATCGAATTCCTCCATGCGCTTCTGCACCAGCGCGTAATCGGCGGTGCGCTGCTTGACCTGCACGCCGAGCTTTTGCAGGTTGCGGACATACACGCTGATCACGCGCGACAAAGCCGATTGATCGTCGAGGATTTCAAAGGTGAACGGTTCGCCCTTGCTGTTGCGCAGCGCGCCGTCGCGATACTCCCAGCCGGCTTCCTTGAACAATGCCTTGGCCTGCAGCAAATTGGCGCGCAATGAACTCGGCGGATCGGTGCGCGGAGGCACCGGTGCAGGCCCGAACACGGCCGGGTCGAGCCTGTCGCGCAAGGGCTGCAGCACTTTCAGTTCACCTTCGCTGGGCATGCCGACCGCCGCCAGCTCGCTGTTGTTGAAGAAGGAGTAAATGCGCTTGTACTGGTTATAAAACAGTTGCCGGTTCATCCACTGGAAATCCAGCGCGAGACCGAGCGCCTTGCGCACGCGGATGTCGGCAAACTGCGGCCGCCGCAAATTCATCACGAAACCCTGCATGCCCGCAGCGTTGGAATGCGGCAGCTCGCGCTTGACGATTTCGCCGCTCTTGAATTTCGGCCCGATATAGCTGCGCGCCCAGTTCTTCGCACTGTATTCGACAACAACGTCGAATTCGCCCGCCTTGAACGCTTCCAGGCGTGCCACATCATCCTTGTAAAAACGGTAGAGGATGCGCCCGAAGTTGAACATGCCGCGGCGCGAGGGAACGTCGTCGCCCCAGTAATTCGGATCGCGCTTGTAACTGATCGAGCGGCCCACGTCGTAACGGTCAATCAGGTAGGGGCCGGTGGAAATCGGCGGTTCAAGCTGGATATTGTCGAATGAGGTGCCGGCGCCCCACTTGCGGGAAAACACCGGGACGCCGCCCACGATCAGGGGCAACTCACGATTGAGCGCCTTGAAGTCGAAGCGTACGGTACGCGGATCGACGATCACGCACTGCTTGACGTCGGCAAAGATCGACTTGAACTGTGGAGCGCCCTTCGCGACCAGCGTATCGTAGGAGTATTTGACGTCGGCAGCGGTTACCGGGTCGCCATTATTGAACTTCGCTTTCGGATTGAGACGGAAGGTCATCGACATCCGGTCCGGCGCCAGCTCCATGTCTTCCGCCAGCAGACCGTACATGGTGGCAACCTCGTCGGAAGAACCGGTCGCCAAGGTTTCGAACATCAGGTTGGATACCCCGGCCGCCGCCACGCCCTTCAACGAAAACGGATTGAACTTGTCAAAGCTGGTTCGACGGTCCGGATTCGCGAGAAACAACTCGCCGCCTCGCGGCGCATCGGGATTCACATAATCGAAGTGCGTGAAACCTGCCGGATACTTCGGCGTGTCGTACATGGAAAAGGCATGGGCGCCGAATGCGCTGCCGCTGTATGGGAGACTACTGACAAGCAGAAAGGATAGGAAATATTTACGCATTCGCCTGTTCACGAGAAATGCCGTTCAGCATAGCGGGTCGAAAAAGTGGGGCTATTGTACCGAAAGGGACAGGTTGAGTTGACGAGTTTTTTAGCCGATCAACGAGACTTGCCGCACGTTAATTGAATTTCCGTGTTTTATCACAGCAATTAGCACCAACTGGAATTTTCAAACAAGCTTGCTGCGCAAACGCAAAAGTTGCCGTGCGCCCGAAGTCTCCCTACAATCGTGCCCAATTCGTGAAATCAAACGCAAAAACGGCGGAAACGGGCACTTTAACTGCATTTCCGGCTGACGCAGGCAGCCCGCAGCCCGTTAAGCGATAAAATACGACAAATTCATTTGGAGTCATTCATGGCGTTTCTGCAAGGCAAAAAAATACTGATCACCGGCCTTCTGTCCAACCGGTCCATCGCTTACGGCATCGCGCAGGCCTGCAAACGTGAAGGCGCCGAACTGGCATTCACCTATGTTGGCGAGCGCTTCAAGGAGCGCATCACGGAATTCGCCGATGAATTCGGCAGCAAGCTGGTGTTCGAATGCGACGTCGGCAGCGATGAACAGATCAATGGCGTGTTCACCGATCTTGCCAAGTCCTGGGATCATCTGGACGGCATGGTGCACTCCATCGGCTTCGCGCCGCGCGAAGCCATCACGGGCAATTTCCTGGACGGATTGTCGCGCGAATCGTTCCGCATCGCGCACGACATTTCCTCGTACAGCTTCCCGGCAATGGCGAAGGCGGCGCTACCGATGCTGCGTCCGAACTCCTCGCTGCTGACTCTTACTTATATGGGTTCGACCCGCGCCACGCCGAACTACAACACCATGGGTCTCGCCAAGGCATCGCTGGAAGCCAGCGTGCGCTACCTGGCAGAGGCCCTCGGCCCGAAAGGCATTCGTGTCAACGGCATTTCCGCCGGCCCGATCAAGACGCTGGCGGCGAGCGGCATCAAGGACTTCGGCAAACTGCTCGGCATTGTCGCCGCGCATGCGCCGCTGCGTCGTAACATCACGATCGAAGACGTGGGCAATACCGCTGCGTTCCTGCTGTCGGACCTGGCATCCGGCATTACCAGCGAAATCACCTATGTCGACGGCGGCTTCTCGCACGTGATGTACGCGCCGGAAGAGTAAGAGGTTCCCAGGGCGGCGCATGTCCGCCCTGCCCGCCGGGATTGCGCTTGCCCACGCATTTTGCAGCGCAAAAAATACCCGGCACCGAAATCGATTAGTCTGTATAATGCGCCGCAGTGCATCGCAACAAGCATGCATATCGTAGCATCGCAACCCTTTAGCAATAAACGATAAAGCCATCCCGCCTTTTGGTGTTGATTTTCAGACACCGTCCCGGCGCAAAGCTTTTGTGCCGAAATTTCTCAGAAAAATTCTCAGTTGTTTCGTTGGTTGGCGTTGCCTTTTTAATACGCCTGCGCACCCGTCCTGTGTGTGGTCGCGGCGTTGAATTTTAAGAAAGAAACACAATGACTTTTGAAGCACTTGGCCTGCACGCGTCCATTCTGAAAGCACTGACCGAAGCCGGCTACACCAAACCTACTTCCGTTCAGGAGCAGGCAGTTCCCGCGGCCCTGCAAGGCCGCGACCTGATGGTGTCCTCGCAGACAGGTTCCGGCAAGACCGCAGCATTCATGCTGCCGGCATTGCACAAATTCGCGCTGGCCGAGCAACAACCGCAGCCGGGCGCAAAGACCGCCAACCAGGAACGCCAGTCCGCCCGTTCGCGCGGCGAGCGTCCTCGTTTCCAGCCGGCGCAACCGAAGATGCTGGTGCTGACCCCGACCCGTGAACTCGCGCTGCAAGTGACGACCGCGACCGCCAAATACGGCTCCTATCTGCGCCGCGTGCGCGCCGTTTCGATCCTCGGCGGCATGCCCTATCCGAAGCAGATGCAATTGCTGGCGAAGAATCCGGAAATCCTCGTCGCCACACCGGGTCGCCTGATCGATCACATGGAATCGGGCAAGATCAATTTCTCGCAACTGGAAATTCTGGTGCTGGACGAAGCCGACCGCATGCTGGACATGGGCTTCATCGACGATATCGAAAAGATCGTTGCTTCGACGCCGGAAACGCGTCAGACCATGCTGTTCTCCGCTACGCTCGACGGCGTGGTCGGCAACATGGCCAAGCGCATCACGCGTGAACCGCTGGTGATCCAGATCGCCGGTTCCGCGACCAAGCATGAGAACATCCAGCAGCGCGTACACTTCGTCGATGACCTGTCGCACAAGAACCGCCTGCTCGATCACCTGCTGCGCGATGCGTCGCTGGACCAGGCCGTGGTATTTACCGCGACCAAGCGCGATGCCGATACGATTGCCGATCGTCTGAACATCGCCGGCTTTGCCGCTGCTGCCTTGCATGGCGACATGCATCAGGGTGCGCGCAATCGTACGCTGGATGCACTGCGTCGCGGCCAGGTTCGAGTGCTGGTGGCAACCGACGTAGCGGCGCGCGGCATCGACGTGCCGGGCATCACGCACGTGGTGAACTATGACCTGCCGAAGTTCCCGGAAGACTATGTCCACCGTATCGGCCGCACCGGCCGCGCAGGACGCAACGGTCTGGCGATTTCGCTGGTGAACCATGCTGAAAACATCAACATCAAGCGTATCGAGCGTTTCACCAAGCAATTGATCCCTGTCGATGTCGTCGCAGGCCTGGAGCCGAAAAAGACGGCCTCCGCGCCGCGCAGCGCCCGCAAACCGGGCGGCTGGAAGCCGGGCGACAACCGTGGCAACAGCAGCGCCAAGCCGGGTCAGCGCACCTTCAGCAAGCCGGGTGCTCCGCGCAAGGAAGGCGGCTTCAACAAAGGTTCGCGCTTCGGTGACAGCGGTAACAGCCGTCGTTCCTTCGGCGACCGCTGATTGATCGATAGCATCCGCGGGCAGCCCTGAGGGGAATCTGTCCACGGAAAACATTCGGCGTACCCCACGGAAGGCACGGAAATTTTCAATAAATTTTTCCGTGCCTTTTGTGTTTTCCGTGGACATTTTTCTTATAGGGCGCAGGTACGAAAACCGATGAACGGATCGTCGCGCTCAGGCAAATGGAAATTGCGGAATTTCGGCGACCGGATACGCAGTCTTGTTGCGAACGACGCGCCGCGTACCGTCTGATGCGTCATGAAATACGGTGCGGAATACTCCCGATAGGCATCCGGCGCGAATCCCGGATACGGCTCGAAGGGCGAGCAGGTCCACTCCCATAAATCTCCCCAGCGAAATGCCGGATGGCCGGACATGGCCGCGAATTCCCATTCCGCTTCCGTCGGCAGGCGACGCCCTGCCCAGGTGCAATAAGCCTGCGCCTCATACAGACTGATGTGACGCACGGGCTCATTGGCAGGCAAGGCAATCTCTTTCCCGAAACGGCGGCAACGCCAGTGCCGGCCTTCGCGCACCCAATCTCGCGGCGCGGAACGATCCTGCGCCATCAACCACGCGCGTCCCGCCGTAGTCCAGAACTGCGGCTTCTGATAGCCGCCGTCCGCCACGAATTCGCTGTACTGCGCGTTCGACACCAGGGTCGAATCCATGGTGAAGACCGGCACATAATAAGGATGCGCCCACTTTTCGTTATCGAACACGAATCCGGAATCCGGCGTGCTGCCGAGATGGATGGTGCCGCCGGGAAAACGGATTTCACCCTGCGCCCAGGAAGGAATCGCATGATTGGCGAGTTGCTGCGGCAAGACCACGTCGAGTGTTTGCAGGCCACTGGCCAATGCTTCTCCACGCATGTCTTCATACGCGAGGGCCAGTCGATACGGATAGAGCGCCGCATGCTCGTTCTTCGCGCGCGTCAATTTGTCGAGCACGCGATCGAGCACTTCACGGCAATATGTCTTCAGTGCGCCGGTGCTCGGCAGCTCGATTTTCCATCGCGCGCGATGCGATACGGTATTGGGGTCGAACCAGTCGTCTCCCTTGGTCAGCATGGAGGTACGTTGCGCGGCAGTCGGATCGCTCGACTGGGCGTCGCGCAGAATGTACCACTCCGCAAACCATGAGATATGTCCCAGTTCCCACAAGGGCGGATTGATGGAAGGAAGGACCGGAACCTTGCCCGGCAGGTCCAGACCTGCCGCCGCATAGCATTCAAAGAGTGTCAGCGTGTAATCGCGTGCATCCTGCAGCGCTCCGGCCAACTCATTGGGCGCGGCGGTTCGGAAGGAAAAATTCATTGCAATGCTTGAACAGATCTTGAAATGTCAGGGGTATTTGCCAATTATCGACCTCGCATTGGCAAAAGCCAACAACGCGTCAGCGAAATCATGCAAGCGCGAATCATGCCTGCGAGCGAAAGCGCCGACGTACAATGATGCCCTTTCAACATCACTGTGGAGAGGGACACCATGCAAGTAAACGTTCGCCAGGCGGGATTAGTCGACGTCGAGATCATCGCTCCCTTGTTCGACGGGTATCGGCAGTTCTACGGGCAGGCGTCCGATTTGCCACTGGCGCGCGAGTTCATCCGCGATCGGCTGGCGTTGCTGGAGTCGGTCATTCTGCTGGCGGAGAACGGGCAAGGTGAAGCTCTCGGTTTTACGCAACTATATCCGTCGTTTTCTTCAGTCAGTGCAAGACGGATCTGGATCCTCAACGATTTGTTTGTCGTGCCGCAAGCACGCGGCACAGGTGCGGGAAAGGCCTTGCTGGAGGCGGCCAGGATGCATGCCGTGGCATGCGGGGCAAAGCGGCTTGCTCTTTCCACGGCGCACGACAACCCTGCGCAGAAGTTATATGAGTCCGTGGGTTACCAGCGTGACACCAGCTTCTTTCACTACAGCCTGAATGTGGACTGAAGACGGTTATCCTTATTTCGCCAGGCGAATGCCGGAAAACTGCCAGCGCGCGTATGCGGGAAAGAAATTGCGATAGGTCGTGCGCGCATGTCCGGGCGGCGTCGCGCAGGACGAGCCGCGCAGCACGTACTGATTGCACATGAACTTGCCGTTGTATTCGCCGATGGCGCCTGCCTCCGCGCGATATCCGGGATAAGGCGCATAGCTGCTCGCGGTCCATTGCCAGCATTCGCCGAACAGCTGCGTCAGTTCGGTGTCCCGCGAGCCGATATGTGCGCTCGGATGAAAGCTGCCGTGCCCGAAATCGCTCGCGCCGGTGGCGGCATGTTCCCATTCAAACTCTGTCGGCAGACGTGCACCGCTCCATCGCGCATAGGCATCCGCCTCGAAGCAGGAAACATGCGTCACGGGACGATGGCGATCGAGCGGCTGCAAACCATGCAGCGTGAATTCCTGCCATCCATCGTCGCCCTGGCGCCAGTAAATCGGTTGCGCCACTCGGTTGGCCTGTGCCCAATCCCATCCCTCGGACAGCCACAAGCCTGGCTCCGCATAGCCGCCATCTTCGACGAATGCGAGGTATTCGCCATTCGAAATCAGCCTGGAGCCCAGCGAAAACGGTTCGAGGAATTGGCGGTGACGCGGCAATTCATTGTCGAAACAGAATACGTCGCCGGCATGGCCGATCTCGACGACACCGGCATCGTATGCGCGCCAGGCCATCGGTTCCTCGTAGCTGGTGTTCGGCAAGCTTGTGCTGCTGTATGCGGGCAGCAAGGGGTTCAGGGAGAGCAGATGCTTGACGTCGGTGAGGATCAATTCCTGGTGCTGCTGTTCGTGGTGCAAGCCCATTTCCAGCAAACGTGCGATTTCATCGTGCTCTTCCTTGCCCGACATCAGGAGCGCAATCCGCTCATCGACGTTGCGGCGATAGGCACGCACATCGCCCAGCGAGGGCCTGGTCAGCATGCCGCGCTGCGGGCGCGGGTGCTTTTCGCCAATGCCGTTGTAATAGGAATTGAACAGTACCCGATACGCCGGATGATACGAGCGGAAATCCTTCTCGAACCGCTCGAGGATGAAGGTTTCAAAAAACCAGGTCGTGTGCGCCAGGTGCCATTTGACAGGGCTGGCGTCCGGCATCGACTGCACACAGCAGTCTTCATCGGTCAGAGGCTCCGACAAGGCGACGGTGCGACCGCGAACACGGCGGTAGGCAGATTGCAGATCGTCAGCGAATGCGCTCATCTTCACCTCCCGTTTCAAACCGCCCGTGCATGGCACAACATGAACCAGCCATGGGGATCGCTCCACCTGTTCACATGCGCGAATCCGGCGCGCTCCAGTAATTGCAGGAATTTCTCGGGCGTGTACTTGTAGCTGTTTTCGGTATGGATGCGTTCGCCCTCTGAGAAACGCCGCTCGCCGCCGTCCCACGTCACGATCACGCTACGCAGCGCTTCCAGGTGCAATTCGACGCGGCTCTCGCCGGCGTTGAACGCGCAGACATGGCGCCAGTCGCGCGGCTTGAAGTTGGTTCCGAGCAAACGGTTCAAATGTTGCAGCATATTCAAATTGAATGCCGCGGTCAGTCCGATGGCGTCGTCATAGGCCGCGTACAGCAAGCCCTCATCCTTGATGAGATCAACCCCAATGAGCAGGCCCCCGTCGGCACGGCAGGCATCGCGCACTCTGCCGAGAAAGGCCGCGGCTTCCTCCGGCGTGAAGTTGCCGATCGACGAGCCAGGATAAAAGAACAAGCGCTTTTCAGAGCGAACTGCGTCGGGAAGTTCGAGCGCGCTGGAAAAGTCCATGCCCAGCGCCGTCATCCGGATCTGCGGATAGCGGTAGCGCAAACACTCGACCGCCTCGCGCAAGAAATCGACCGAGATATCGACCGGCACATATTGCACCGGCTGCAAGGCGGAAAACAGACTGGCGGCTTTCTCGCAATTGCCCGCGCCCAAATCGATCAAGGTGGAACCGCGTCCCGTGGATCGCGCGATCTCGGCGCGGTATTGCTCAAAAATCAGCGCCTCGGTCCGCGTGGGGTAATATTCCGGCAGTTCGCAAATGGCTGCAAACAATTTTGAACCCAGCCCGTCATAGAGGAATTTCGGCGAGATGCAGGCTTGCGGCGCGAGCAAGCCTGCATTGAGCTCCGCGCATATCGCATCCGTGTTCCTGTGATAGATCTGAATGAATCCGCTTTGCAAGATTTCCTGTCAAGGGCAATGCAGCGGTGGCCGATCCGGGCGACGCCGCGTGAAGGGAATTTGGCTATCATAGGTCGCGTGAATTGACCGTCCCTTGATGCGTCACAAGTCCGGACAGGGCATCCCGATCTTTTTTGTCACAACAAGTAAGCTTCAGCAATCAGGCATACCGAGAAGAAAGCGTATCGATGTTACAGCTTCGCAATATCAGCAAGTCGTATCCCAATGGCCGGAATGTTCTGAGCAACTTGTCGCATGACATCAAGGATGGTGAATACGTCGCGATCATGGGAGAGTCCGGCGTCGGCAAATCGACCCTGCTGAATCTGGTCGCCGGCCTCGATTCGCTGGATGCGGGCGAAATTGTCGTTGATGGCGTGCCGATGTCTTCGCTGAACGACGATGAAGCAACCTTGCTGAGGCGAAAAAAGTTCGGATTCATTTTCCAGGCTTTTCACGTGCTGCCGCATCTCACGCTGTTTCAGAATATTGCCTTGCCCTTGATGCTCAATCACAGCGAGACACACAGAGCGAGGCTGATGCTGGCGGCGGTCGGCCTGCGCGGCAGGGAACAGGATTTTCCGCGCCAGCTTTCCGGCGGCGAATTGCAGCGGGTGGCGATTGCGCGCGCCCTGGTACACAAGCCGAAACTGCTGCTGGCCGACGAACCGACCGGCAACCTCGATCCGGATACCGCACACGAGGTGCTGCGCCTGCTGCGTGATGAAATCAAGCAAAATGGCGCGTCCGGCATTCTCGTCACCCATTCGCCGGCAGCAGCGGCCACCGCGGATCGCATCTTGATGTTGACGAAGCAAGGATTGCTGCCGATGGAATCGGTACCGGCATGAGTGGCGGCCAGCGATCCTTTCTCGGCCAATGGCTGACGCTCGGCGAATGGCGCGCGCATCCGGTGCGGACGCTGATCGCCACCGGCGCGATTGCGCTGGGTGTGGCGCTCGGCTTCGCCATCCATTTGATCAATGCCGCCGCCTACAACGAGTTTTCCGCAGCGATCAAGAGCCTGTCCGGCCAGGCCGACCTGCAGGTGCGCAGCACGCAAGCCTTCTTCGACGAATCGCTTTATCCCCGTCTCGCGCAGCATGAAGGCATCGCGCTCGCCAATCCGGTGCTGGAAATCGATGCGGCGATTCCGGGGCAGCGCAGCGCCCTCAAGATATTGGGCATCGACATGTTCAAGGCCGCAGCCATTGCACCGGATCTGATCGGCATGCCGGCCGAAGACCGGCCTTTCGACACGCTCGCCGACGATGCGATCTTTCTTTCGCCGGCGGCGATGGAATGGCTGCAGGTCCGGCGCGGAGATCGGCTGGAATTGCGCGTCGGAACGCGAGCGCTCGTCTTGCGCGTGGCCGGCGGACTGGTGCGCGCACGTGCGGGACAGCGCATTGCGGTCATGGATATCGGGGCGGCGCAATGGCGCTTCGGCCGCATCGGGCAGCTTTCGCATATCGACCTGAAGCTGGCCGCAGGCATCGATCGCGCCGCGTTCAAGGCCGCGCTGGCCAGGGAATTGCAGCCGCAATATCTGGTCACGGAGACCGAGGACCAGGAGGAGCGGACCAATAACATGTCGCGCGCCTATCGCGTCAACCTGAATGTGCTGGCGCTGGTGGCATTGTTCACCGGCGCCTTCCTGGTTTTTTCCACCCAAGCCTTGTCGGTGATACGGCGGCGCAGCCAGCTTGCCTTGTTGCGCGTGATCGGCATGACGCGCCGGCAGGTGCTGGGCCAGATCCTGCTGGAGGGTGGACTGCTTGGCGTCACCGGATCGCTGCTGGGTCTGGCCGGCGGTTATGCAATCGCTGCGGCGGCATTGCGCTTATTCGGAGGCGACCTGGGCGGCGGGTATTTTCCCGGCGTCCAGCCGACCGTGCAGTTCTCGCCCTGGGCCGCGGCACTGTTCTTCGCTCTCGGCACGCTTGCCGCATTGCTCGGCTGCGCCAGTCCGGCATGGGAAGCCGCCCGCGCTAGACCGGCGCAGGCGATCAAGTCGGGGAGCGAGGACGTTGCCTTGTCCAGACTGTCCTCGCCTTGGCCGTCGCTGACCTGCCTCGCTGCCGGTGCACTGCTGACGCGTCTGCCTCCAGTCTTCGAACTGCCGCTGTTCGGTTATCTTGCGATTGCCTTGCTGCTGATTGGCGGCCTCGGGCTGATGCCGCGATTTTCGGCGTTGGCGTTTGCGATGCTGTCCGGCATCACAGGCCGCAAGCCGCAGGTCATCGCGACGCTGACGCTGGCACGATTGGCGAACGCGCCGAACCAGGCGGCGATTGCGCTCGGCGGCGTGCTGTCGAGTTTCAGCCTGCTGGTGGCGATGGCGATCATGGTGGCAAGCTTCCGGGTCTCGGTCGACAACTGGCTGTCGGATGTGCTCTCCGCCGACCTCTATGTGCGCTCGGCCCTCAGCGGCAACACCGGCGCGCTGTCTCCCGCCGACCAGCAAGCGATCGCATCCTTGCCGGGCGTCGCACGCGCCGATTTCCTGCGCACGCTGCCGCTGGTGCTTGATCCGGCGCGTCCGCCGGTCACGCTGATGGCAAGGCCGATCGATGTTGTCGATCCGGGCAAGACCTTGCCGCTTGCAGGAAAGGCTTTGTCGGCGAGCGAATTGCCGGCTGGCGTGATGCCGATCTGGGTATCGGAAGCGGTCATCGATTTGTATCGCTTCCGTGTCGGCGCGCGCGTTTCGCTGAATATTGCAGGCCGCACGCCCCCGTTCGTCGTGGCCGGCGTGTGGCGGGATTACGCAAGACAGTCGGGCGCGATCCAGATGCGTTTGTCGGATTACCGGAGCTTGTCGGGCGACATGGAAGTCAATGACGCGGCGCTGCGCTTGCGCAGCGGCATCAAGGCGGAACAAGTGATCGCCGAATTGCGACGGTTGCCGTTCGGCGCTGCGCTCGAATTCGCCCTGCCCGGCGACATTCGTGCCATCACCCTGAAGATTTTTGACAGGAGCTTTGCCGTGACCTATCTGCTGGAGGTGGTGGCCATCGTGATCGGCCTGTTCGGCGTGGCGGCAACCTTTTCCGCGCAAACGCTCGCGCGCGCAAAGGAATTCGGCATGCTGCGTCACATCGGCGTCACGCGCCGGCAGATCCTCGCCATGCTGGCGATCGAGGGCGGCCTGCTTTCCTTGCTGGGCGTGGCGACCGGTTTTCTGCTGGGCGGCGCGATCAGTCTGATCCTGGTGTTTGTGGTCAATCCGCAATCCTTCCACTGGACGATGCAATTGCACATGCCATGGAATGTGCTGCTCACGGTCGCCGCGGTGCTCTCGGGTTCGGCGGCAGTTACTGCCCTGATCGCGGGGCGATACGCCGTGTCCGGACAGGCGGTGCGTGCAGTAAGGGAGGATTGGTAATGGCCAGCGCCATGTTTTCGTCCTTGTCGAACAAGTTCTGCGCTGCGGCACGCTGGATGGTACTGCTTTTGTCGCTCTTGCCGTTTGTGGCGGCGCCGACGTTTGCCGATGCGCCGCGATTCGCGACAGTCGATCCGGGCAGGCAGCTTATCTTTCCGCGTGACTTCGGCGCGCATCCGGATTTCCGCACCGAGTGGTGGTATGTCACCGGCTGGCTGGAAACGCCGGATAACAAGCAGCTTGGATTCCAGATCACCTTCTTCCGCTCCGCTACCGAGCACGACCCGGCCAACCCGAGCCGCTTCGCTCCAAAACAGCTCATCATCGCGCATGCGGCCTTGTCCGATCCGGCCATCGGCAGGCTCCTGCACGACCAGAAGATTGCGCGCGAAGGCTTCGACCTCGCATATTCAAAGCAAGGCAATACCGACGTCAAGCTTGGCGACTGGCGCCTGGTGCGAAACGCGAATGGCGGCTATCGCATGCATGCCGCAGCACACGATTTCGCGCTGGATTTTTCGCTGACGGCCACACAAGAGCCGATGCTGCAGGGCGATCATGGATTTTCCCGCAAGGGGCCGAAGCCGGGACAGGCAAGTTACTACTACAGCGAACCCCAGCTCAAGCTTGCCGGTACCGTGATGCGCAAGGGGAAACCAGTCAAGGTCAGCGGCATTGCCTGGCTCGATCATGAATGGTCGACCAGCGTGCTGGACGCCGACGCGGCCGGCTGGGACTGGACCGGCATCAATCTCGATGACGGTTCCGCACTGATGGCATTTCAGATCCGCGGCAAGGATGGCGCCAAGCTGTGGGCGCATGCCGCCCTGCGCGATCCGGCGGGACGCATCACAAACTACGATCCGGATCAGGTGCGCTTCCTGCCGCAGCGCCGCTGGAACTCGCCGCGCACCAATGCGACTTACCCCGTGGCCACGCGCATCGAAACCGGGTCGACAACCTGGGACCTGGCCCCGCTGCAGGACGATCAGGAGCTCGATTCGCGGCAATCAACCGGTGCGGTGTATTGGGAGGGCGCGGTCACCGTCAAGCGCGACGGCAAGGCAGCCGGCCGCGGCTATCTCGAACTGACGGGCTACGTCAAACCACTCAAATTATGACAACAAGCACATTAAAAGAAACACGCAAAGGCAGCCTGGCCACCCTCAAGGGCCTGCTGCCATTTCTCGCCCCCTACAAGAAGCAGATCATCCTCGCGGGCATCGCGCTGCTCGTCGCCGCCGGCGCCACGCTTGCGATTCCGTATGCGTTCAAGCAGATGATCGATCTCGGCTTCGGCGCGGCCGGAGCGAAAAGCAGCGCGCATATCGACCTGTATTTCCTTGCGCTGTTCGGCGTTGCCAGCGTGCTGGCGATCGCCACCGCGGCGCGCTTCTACATGGTGTCGTGGCTCGGCGAGCGCGTGACTGCCGACATGCGCAGCGCCATCTATCGCCATG
This sequence comes from Noviherbaspirillum sp., assembly GCF_035254865.1. Taxonomy (GTDB): domain Bacteria; phylum Pseudomonadota; class Gammaproteobacteria; order Burkholderiales; family Burkholderiaceae_D; genus Noviherbaspirillum. The sequence goes on along the minus strand of NZ_DATFAF010000018.1, from coordinate 137,741 downwards.
TGGTCACACAAAGCCCGCAGTTTTTTGAAACCACGCAAACCGGCGAGGTGCTGTCGCGGCTGACCACGGACACCACGCTGATCCAGACACTGGTGGGTACCAGCATTTCCATGGCGCTGCGCAATGCACTGCTCTGCATCGGCGGCCTCATCATGCTGTTCGTCACCAGCGCCAAGCTGGCCGGGATCATCATCGTGCTGCTTGCCGCGGTGGTATTGCCGATCGTCTTGTTCGGTCGGCGCGTGCGCAAGCTGTCGCGTGCATCGCAAGACCGTGTCGCGGACACCTCGGCACTCGCCGGTGAAATCCTGAATGCGATGCCGACGGTGCAGGCATACACCCACGAGAAGCTGGAAGCGCAACGCTTTGGCGAACTGGTCGAGCGTGCATTTCAGGTCGCGTTGCAGCGCATCCGCGCGCGCTCACTGCTGACGGTGGTCGCGATCCTGCTGGTGTTCGGCGCGAATGTGTTCGTACTGTGGCTCGGCGCGCAAGCGGTCATCCAGGGCAGCATGACGGCTGGCGAGCTTGGCCAGTTCATCCTGTATGCCACCATCGTGGCCGGCGCGATCGGTGCGCTGTCCGAGGTGATCGGCGACGCACAACGCGCGGCAGGTGCGGCGGAACGCCTGCTGGAGCTGATGGCGGTCCGCTCGCCGATTCAGTCGCCTTCGCAGCCGCAAGCCTTGCCGCCGCGCACGGCGAACGGTGCTTCGCTCACGCTGCAAGGGATCGGCTTCCGCTACCCTTCCCGCCCGCAGTCGCCGGCGCTGCTCGATCTTTCCCTCGACATCCGCCCCGGAGAAAACGTCGCCGTCGTGGGCCCATCGGGCGCGGGCAAGAGCACGCTGTTTCAGCTGCTGTTGCGTTTCTATGACCCGCAGAACGGCAGTATCCGGCTCGATGGCGTCGACATCCGCAAGCTCGACCTGCACACGCTGCGCGACGCCATCGGCATCGTGCCGCAGGATACGGTCGTGTTCTCGGCCGATGCGATGGAGAACATCCGCTATGGCCGCGCAGGCGCAAGCGATGAAGAAGTCATCGCCGCTGCCAAGCTGGCGGCGGCGCATGAATTCATCGAGAAGCTGCCGGAGGGATACCGCTCCTTCCTCGGCGAGCGCGGCGTGCGCCTGTCCGGCGGCCAGCGGCAACGCATTGCGATCGCGCGCGCCTTGCTGAAGAATCCGCCGCTGCTGCTGCTCGATGAAGCCACCAGCGCGCTCGACGCGGAATCGGAGCGCCTGGTGCAGAGCGCACTGGAAGCGGCGATGAAGGGGAGAACCACGCTGGTGATCGCACACCGGCTGGCAACCGTGCAGCGCGCCGACCGCATCGTCGTGATGGAGCACGGGCGGATCATCGAAATCGGCACCCATGCGTCGCTGACGGCGCAAGGCGGACTCTATGCCAGTCTCGCGGCGTTGCAGTTTTCGCAAGATTAAAGCAAACACGCTGCCGCCTTTTTACCCGTTAAAATAGCGCAACTCACGAAAAACACACATGCGCCAATACCTCGACTTCATGCGCCATGTTCAAGAACATGGCACCGAAAAAACCGACCGCACCGGCACCGGCACCCGCTCGGTGTTCGGCTATCAGATGCGTTTCGATCTGCAGCAGGGCTTTCCGCTGCTGACCACCAAGAAGCTGCATCTGAAGTCCATCATCCACGAGCTGATCTGGTTCCTGGCCGGCTCGACCAACACCAAATACCTGAAAGACAACGGCGTCTCGATCTGGGACGAATGGGCCGATGCGGATGGCAACCTCGGCCCCATCTACGGCTATCAATGGCGCTCCTGGCCCACGCCGGACGGTAAGCACATCGACCAGATCGCGCAGGTGATGGATCAGATCAGGAACAATCCCGATTCGCGCCGCATGATCGTCTCGGCATGGAACGTGGCCGACATTCCGCAGATGAAGCTGCCGCCCTGCCATGCGTTCTTCCAGTTCTACGTGGCCGATGGCAAATTGTCTTGCCAGTTGTACCAGCGCAGTGCCGACATTTTCCTCGGCGTGCCCTTCAATATCGCGTCCTATGCGCTGCTCACCCACATGGTGGCGGAGCAGACCGGCCTGCAGCCCGGCGAATTCATCTGGACCGGCGGCGATTGCCATTTGTACTCGAACCACATGGAGCAGGTGAAGGAACAGTTGTCGCGCACGCCTTATGCGCTGCCGAAGCTGCTCATCAAGCGCAAGCCGGATTCGATCTTCGAGTACAAGTACGAGGATTTCGAGATCACGGATTACCAGGCGCATCCGCATATCAAGGCGCCGGTGGCGGTGTAATGGCGCACTTGACCATCGTCGTCGCCACCGACGCACAACGTGGCATTGGCATTAACAATTCCCTGCCCTGGCGCCTGCCGGAAGACATGGCGCATTTCAAGCGCACGACCATGGGGCATCCCGTCATCATGGGCCGCAAGACCTTCGCGTCGATCGGCCGCCCCCTGCCCAACCGGCGCAATATCGTCATCACCCGCAACGCCGCATGGCGGCATGAGGGCGTCGAGGCGGTGACGTCGCTCGATGCGGCGATCGAACTGGTGGGCGACGCGGAAGCCTGCATCATCGGCGGCGCGCAGATCTACCAAGAAGCCTTGCCGCACACCGACCGCCTGGTGGTTACCGAAATTGCCAGGATCTTCGATTGTGATGCATTTTTCCCGGCGATCGATCCAAAGCAGTGGAAAGAAGTCGCGCGCGAGAAGTATCATTCCGATCCAAACGGATTCGACTACGCATTCGTTACTTACCAGAGAATCTAGGAGAGGCAATGTCAGGACACGGCTTTCATGTACATGGTCCGCATGACCATGAAGTGGAACATGCCGCACACGGCGGCGATAGTTTTTCCAGCAAGATCGCGGTGACCACGGCGATACTCGCGACGGTTGGCGCGATTTTCGGTTATCAGGCCGGCGCGACGCAGAACAACGCGGCGCTCTTCAAGAACAACGCGGCGATCAAGAAGACCGAAGCGTCCAACCAGTGGAATTATTATCAGGCCAAGTCCAACAAGCAGAATCTGGCGGAACTGGCGATGAGCCTGCCCGGCGTCGATACCGAAAAATACAAGTCGGAAGTCGAACGCTACAAGAAGGAAAAGACCGACATCAAGACCGATGCCGAGAAGCTGGAAGCGGTGTCGCACGACTGGGACAAGCAATCGGACGAGCAGATGCATCAGCATCATCGCTGGGCACAGGCGATGACCGCGGAGCAGATCGCGATTTCACTGGCTGCAATTACGCTCCTGACCCGCAAGAAGTGGCTGGAATTCGCCTCCTATGGCGTGGCAGGCGTGGGCATCGCGCTTGGCGTGATGGCATGGCTGCACTTCTGATTCGGAGCACCATGCCCTGAACCAACGCAATACCTGGCCGTCGACTTGCGCAAAGCCGGCGGCCTTTCCCCTCCTCGTTCCTGCCGTTTCGCTTCACCGCCTCCCGTGGCATATGCAAACTCGCCGAAGGCGTGCAACGTTTATGCATATGTCATGTCCAACTGTTTGGATGTTTCCCGATTCTATCTCGATCGATCCTGTTGATTGGTTGCCAGTTTTCAGCGCATGACACCCGCTGGAAGACAGGCACGGAAAGGGCGGCATGGCAGGCGCAGTGAACGAAATCGGCAGTATCGCTTCTGGCTCCGGCCGATGGCAGACATGCTCTCCATGAATTTTCCGCCACCCTCGCAAGGCCAGCATGCCGCGTCGATTCCGCCTTTACTCCGCACTCCCACATGCTTAACCCCCGGCAATTCGAGGCAGGCTGAACGCAAGTGATGATCATTTCGGGAACATCAAGCCGTATGAATGGGTCTGGTATGCAGGAATCGTGAGCAATGCCTGCCAAGGTGTGATTCGTTCCGCTCCGACAGGCTTGTGCCACGCACCGTCAATACTTGAATAAAGGAGATGGATATGGATCAGCAATCAAGCAAGGGTCAATCATTGGCATTCTGGGTCGCGGGCGCCGCACTGGGTGCGGTCGCGATGTATCTGGCGGATCCTGATCGCGGCAGGCGCCGCCGTGCGTTGGCCTCCGACAAGGTGCGCAGCGTGGCGACCAAGACCAGCGGGGCGATCGATGTCGCATCGCGCGATCTCAACAATCGGATGCAGGGCTGGCGTGCGCAGGCGGGCCGCCTGTTCTCGCAACGCTCTCAAACCGGCGACGACGAAACGCTGGTGGCGCGCGTACGCAAGGAAATCGGCCGTGTCGTATCGCATCCCCGTGCAGTCAAGGTGAATGCGCAGAATGGCTGCATTACCTTGCATGGTTCTGTCCTTGCCAGTGAAAGACAGCAATTGCTCGATTGCGTGCAGTCGGTGGCCGGCGTCAACGAGGTGCAGGACTATCTGGATGTGCATGAAAGCGGCGCGGGAATTCCCAGCCTGCAAGGCGAAGGCAGGTTGCGCCGCGCCGGCTCGTCCATGATGCAGGAAACCTGGCCGCCCGCCTTGCGCGCGGTGGGTACCGTCGGTGGCAGCGCGCTCGGCCTGTACGGGCTGATTCGCCGCTCGCCGGTCGGCGCCGCGGCGGCCGCGATCGGGATCGGCTTGCTGGCGCGCAGTATCAGCAACCGCCCCTTCACCCGCATGATGAGCGCTGGCAAGCAGGCCGTCGATCTGCACAAGACCATCTATATCCAGGCCTCGCCCGATACCGTGTTCGATACCTGGGCACGCTACGAGAACTTCCCGCGCTTCATGTCCAACGTGCAGGAAGTGCGCGATCTGGGCAATGGACGCTCGCACTGGATCGTGAGCGGACCGGCCGGCACGCAAATCGAATGGGACGCGGTCATCACCGACTCGCATCGCCCGGAACGCCTTGCATGGCGCAGTGAGCCGGACGCGACGGTACAGAATACCGGCACGGTGCATTTCGAACCGGAAGGCGATGGCACGCGGGTCAGCGTGCACATGGTTTACAACCCGCCCGCCGGAACGCTTGGCCATGCGGTCGCCTCGCTGTTCAATGGCAATCCGAAACGGCAGATGGATGAGGATCTGATGCGCATGAAGTCCTTCATCGAGAGCGGCATGTCGCCACGCGATGCCGCGCAGCCTGCATCGCGCATGGGCGCCATCGTGCATTGAACGTGAGCATTGCAAAGAGCACCTGAAACCGCTTTCCGGGGAAGCGGCTTCAGGCATGTCCAACCTCTCCGATCCGGATGAGCCATGACTACCGCTACCAATTCTCCACTCAGCGTGTCGATCGCTTCGGCTGCGCATCTGTTGACCGGGTCAAGCAACGATTACGATCCCTTGATGGATCTGATTGGCGACGCGCGTTTCGTGCTGCTGGGCGAAGCGACCCATGGCACGCATGAGTTTTACCGGGAGCGCGCTGAAATCACCAAGCGCCTGATCCTCGAAAAGAACTTCGATGCCGTTGCCGTCGAGGCAGACTGGCCCGATGCCTACCGCGTCAATCGTTACGTGCGCGGAAGCGGCGACGATGTTTCCGCCGAACGCGCATTGTCGGGTTTCGAACGCTTCCCCACCTGGATGTGGCGCAATACCGATGTGCTCGGCTTCGTCGACTGGCTGCGCGCGCATAACGAGGCCTTGCCCTCGCAAGCGCCGCGTGCCGGCTTTTACGGACTCGACCTGTACAGCATGTTCACCTCGATGAACGAGGTGCTGCGCTACCTCGACAAGGTGGATCCGGAAGCCGCCGCGCGTGCCCGCGCCCGCTATGCCTGCTTCGATCATTATCATCGGGACAGCCAGCGTTACGGCTATGCGACGAGCTTCGGCATGTCGCCCTCCTGCGAAGAACAGGTGCTCGCCCAACTGCATGACCTGCGCTCGAGAGCGCTCGAATTCCGCGATGCGGACGACCAGCTTGCGGCGGACGAGTTCTTCTACGCGGAACAGAACGCGCGCCTGGTCAGGAACGCCGAAAAGTACTATCGCACCATGTTCCAGGGCCGGATCTCGTCCTGGAACATGCGCGATTTGCACATGGCGGATACCCTGCAGGCGCTGGCGACGCATTTATCCAGACCCGGCAAGGCCGCCAAAATCGTGGTGTGGGAGCACAATTCCCACATCGGCGATGCACGGGCGACCGAAATCGGCTACCAGGGCGAATGGAACGTCGGCCAATTGGCGCGCGAACGCTACCATGACAACGCGGTGCTGATCGGATTTACCACCTATCAGGGCACGGTCATGGCCGCTTCCGACTGGGACGGCCCGGCCGAGCAGAAGCAGGTCCGGCCCGCCCTGCCCGGCAGCTACGAGGAAGCCTTTCACCGTACAGCTTTGCCGCGTTTCATGCTGCCGCTGCGCATCAATCATGTCGAGACCCGCGTGCTGCCGTCCAGCGCTCTCCTGGAACGGGCGATCGGCGTCATCTATGCCCCGAACACCGAGCGGCAGAGCCACTATTTCTACGCGCATCTGGCCCATCAATTCGACGCGGTGCTGCACTTCGATGAAACCCAGGCCGTGCAGGCGCTGGATCAGGGCACGCACAAGGAGCCCGGGGAAGCGCCGGAAACCTACCCGGTCGGCGTCTAGGCGCTGAATGCGCAGCGATCGGCCGGAAAAGCCTACCGATCGGGCAAGTGCCGGCCGCAGGCGCAAACTTATCAAAATGACACCCGCCGGCCGTCGCGCCGGCGGAAAGCGGTGGGTGGGCGGCGAATCTGCAAGCTTTGCCTGCGTTTTTCCCCACATAATCTCCATATCTGCGAAAATTCGTTTTTTTCGGCGCGCAAGCGGTTGTTGCCACGACTGACCCAGGCGTCTCCCTGTCATCTGTCCCTTTGGAGACCTCATGAAATTCCGCTTCCCCATCGTCATCATCGACGAAGACTTCCGCTCCGAGAACACATCGGGTCTGGGCATCCGTGCGCTGGCACAAGCAATGGAAAGCGAAGGCATGGAAGTGGTCGGCGTGACCAGCTATGTCGACCTGTCGCAGTTCGCGCAGCAGCAATCGCGCGCCTCCGCCTTCATCCTGTCGATCGATGACGAGGAGTTCGGCGGCGGCAGCTCGGAAGAAACCGAACATGCGCTCCGGTCGCTGCGCGCCTTCGTCGAAGAGATTCGCCACAAGAACGCCGACATCCCGATTTACCTCTACGGCGAAACACGTACCTCGCGCCACATCCCCAACGATATCCTGCGCGAGCTGCATGGCTTCATTCACATGTTTGAAGACACGCCGGAATTCGTCGCGCGCCACATCATCCGCGAGGCGCGTTCCTACCTCGACGGATTGGCGCCGCCCTTCTTCCGTGCGCTGGTGCATTACGCCAAGGACGGTTCCTACTCATGGCATTGCCCCGGCCACTCGGGCGGCGTGGCATTCCTGAAGTCGCCGATCGGCCAGATGTTCCACCAGTTCTTCGGCGAGAACATGCTGCGCGCCGACGTCTGCAACGCGGTGGAAGAACTCGGCCAGCTGCTCGACCATACCGGTCCAGTCGCCGCCTCCGAGCGCAATGCGGCGCGCATTTTCAATGCCGATCACTGCTATTTCGTCACCAACGGCACCTCGACTTCCAACAAGATGGTGTGGCACTCGACGGTTGGCCCCGGCGACATCGTCGTGGTCGATCGCAACTGCCACAAGTCGATCCTGCATTCGATCATCATGACCGGTGCGATTCCGGTGTTCCTGATGCCGACGCGCAACCACCTCGGCATCATCGGTCCGATCCCGCTGGAGGAATTCAAGATCGAAAACATCATGAAGAAGATCGAGGCCAATCCCTTCGCCCGCGAAGCGAAGAACAAGAAGCCGCGCATCCTGACCATCACGCAATCGACCTACGACGGCGTGGTCTACAACGTCGAAACCATCAAGGATATGCTGGATGGCGAGATCGACACCCTGCACTTCGACGAGGCATGGCTGCCGCACGCGACCTTCCATGAGTTCTACAAGGACATGCACGCGATCGGCAAGGACCGCCCGCGCGCCAAGGAATCGCTGATCTTCTCGACGCAATCCACCCACAAGCTGCTGGCCGGCCTGTCGCAGGCATCGCAGATCCTGGTGCGCGATTCGCAGACGGTGAAGCTCGACCAGGACATGTTCAACGAAGCCTACCTGATGCACACCTCCACCTCGCCGCAATACGCGATCATCGCGTCCTGCGACGTGGCCGCCGCCATGATGGAGCCGCCGGGCGGCACCGCGCTGGTCGAGGAAAGCATCCTGGAAGCGCTCGACTTCCGCCGCGCGATGCGCAAGGTCGATCAGGAGTGGGGACAGGACTGGTGGTTCCAGGTCTGGGGACCGGACACTTTTGCCGAAGAAGGCATCGGCTCGCGCGAAGACTGGATCATCCGCGCCGAAGACAACTGGCACGGCTTCGGCAAGCTGGCGACGGGCTTCAACATGCTCGACCCGATCAAGGCCACGATCGTCACACCGGGCCTGTCGCTGGACGGCAAGTTCGGCGAGACCGGCATCCCGGCGTCGATCGTCACCAAATACCTGGCCGAGCACGGCGTCATTGTCGAAAAAGCCGGCCTGTATTCGTTCTTCATCATGTTCACCATCGGCATCACCAAGGGCCGCTGGAACACGCTGCTGACGGCGCTGCAGCAATTCAAGGACGACTACGACAAGAACCAGCCGATCTGGCGCATCCTGCCGGAGTTCGCCGCGGCCAATCCGCGCTACGAGCGCATCGGCCTGCGCGACCTGTGCCAGAACATCCACGACATGTACAAGATCTACGACGTGGCGCGCCTGACCACGGAGATGTACCTGTCCGACATGCAGCCGGCGATGAAGCCGTCGGATGCGTTCGCGAAGATGGCGCATCGCGAGATCGAGCGCGTTGCAATCGACGAACTGGAAGGCCGCGTCACCGCGATCCTGCTGACGCCCTACCCGCCCGGCATTCCGCTGCTGATTCCGGGAGAGCGCTTCAACAAGACCATCGTCGACTACCTGAAATTCGCACGCGACTTCAACGAGAAGTTCCCGGGCTTCGAGACCGACGTCCACGGCCTCGTGACGCAGGAAGTCAACGGCAAGCGCGGTTACTACGTCGACTGCGTGAGGTAAGCTTCATCGGGCGCAGTGCGGATGAATTCGCATTGCGCCCGCATTCACCTGACGTGAATTGTCACCGGATGAATCCACAAATGCCCGCATCCCCGCGTGCACTGACAAACTCTGTCACTCTCCACCGAATTTCCTCCTGGCATCGGACTTGCGTTCCCCGTTTTTACATTTGGCAACATCTCTCGCAATTGTGAAACAGTCACGCAGAGTGTTTCCGTGCATCATCATTAAACAATAACAACACGCAATGAGATGCAGAAGAACCTCAGCGAGGTAACCGACGCGCGCTCATGGCAAGCCGAGTTTCGAACATGCGATGAATTTCTCGATGCGACGAGGATTCATCGCATGAGCAATCCAATTCAAATCCGTTTCCAGGCTCCTTAGGGGTGGGCTGCGTCTCCGTGGAGGAGATGTTTGGGTTGGGGGCAGCGTGTGTGAAGTACAAATGGCCGTATCGCAAATACGCTACCCCTTATCCTCCCTCTTCCTGCGAAGGAAGAGGGATTTTTTTTGCCTTCGATTCGAACTCGGCAAGCGCATCGCCAAGGGCCGCAAGGAGTTCCGCAAGCTTCCAGGGTTTGGGCACAATCCTGAAGATTCCCTTGATCTCGCCGATCGACCGCAGATCGTCGTCATGCATCGATATCATGCGGACGACGATCGGATACATCTGGCCCGCCCGGGCCAGGAATTCGACCCCGTCCATGTCCCGGATGCGGCCATCGAAGAGAACGGCGCCGACTTCCTCGGCAGCCAGCACTTCAAAAGCTTGCGCCGCGCTGCCGGATTGGAACACAGTGAATCCCGCACGTGTCATCGCGTCCCGCATCGGCGCGGCAAGGTCTGCCCCGCCGCTGACGATCAACACTGTGCGCCGGTACGGACGGCGCTCAAGGGTAGCCAGCGCCAGCGACTTGTTTTCACTGAGCATGCTTGCGGCGCTGGCCGCATCCACCGGCCTGCTGAAGAAGTAACCCTGGATTTCATCGCAACCGTGCTGCGCGAGCAGAGCAAGTTGCCCCTCGGTTTCCACTCCTTCGGCAATTACTGTCAGGCGCAGGCTGTGCGCCATGGCGATCATCGCATGCGAGATGGACAGGTCATCCGGGTCGGAGATCAGGTCGCGGACAAATGATTGGTCGAGCTTGAGCTTATCGACCGGGAACCGCTTCAAGTAGTTCAGGTTCGAGTAGCCAGTCCCGAAATCGTCAATCGCCAGCAGCACGCCCATTTCCTTGAGCGTGCGCAGGATCTGGATGGTATTTTCCGGATCCTCCATGGACACCGTCTCGGTCAGCTCGAGTTCGATGAGGCTCGGATCCACGCCTGTCTGCTCGAGAATGCTCTTGACCGTATCGGCGATATTCATGGAAAACTGTTTGGCCGAGAGGTTGACCGCAATCGGCACCGGCGGCAAGCCCGCCTGCCGCCAGGCGCGAATCTGCTCGCATGCCGTGCGCAACACCCATGCGCCGATCGGCAGAATGAGTCCGGTATCCTCGGCGAGACCGATGAATCGCCCTGGCGGAACCAGCCCGAATTTCGGCTGTTGCCATCTCAGCAGCGCCTCGAATCCGACGATCCTTCCTGTCTTCAGGCTGACCTGCGGCTGATAGTGGAGCAGGAATTCGTCGCGCTCCAGCGCACGGCGCAGTGCATTTTCCAGCTTGAAGCGGTCATTCGCTTCGCGGTTGAGTTCCGGCCGGTAGAATTCGCACCGCTCCGTCCTGCTGGTCAACGCGCGGCGCATGGCTGCCTCCGCCCCCTGCGACAGCGTGTCGTACTCCTCGCCATCATTCGGGAAAATGGTGATTCCGATATGGGCGTCGATGTGCACATCCTGCTGTTCAAATTGAAACGGCGCACTCATCGCGGCGAGGATCTGGCGCGCCACGACGGACAGATCCTGCGGCTCGGAGCGTACGGCGATCGCTGCGAAACTGGTGTCGCCGTAGCGCGCAATACTGTCGTCCGCCGACGCCCATTCCTTGAGACGGCGCGTGATCTGCAGCAGCAGGTCCTGCTCGGCACGGATTCCCAGGCTTTCGCGGATGAGCGTGAGCCGATCGAAGTGGATGACCAGAAACCCCATGACCTTCCTGGTCGCCGACACGCGCTCCTGCCAGAACCTGACACGATCCCTGAGCAGAATGCGATTGGGCAGCCCCGTGAAGGTGTCGAAGTTGCTGAGATAGCGCACTCTTTCCTCGGCCAGGCGAAGCTCGGTGACATCGATGCCATTGCCAAGAAAATACTCGACGCTGCCTTCCGAATTTTTGAGGAAGGTGGTTGACCAGATGATATTGCGACGGCTGCCGTCGCGCGCAATCCAGTCACCCTGGATTTGCGCCGGCAATTTCGTGATGTCGAGGCTGCCGAAGAAGGACTTGACCACCTTCGCGCGCTCCGGATCGAGAAAGAGCTCCCAGTAAGTGCGCCCCTGCACCTCTTCCGCCTTCCATCCTAGCGTCTGTTCGCAGGCGGGATTGAACATCACGATGCGGCCGGCAAGGTCGACCAGGAAGACCAGCGCGCCGGTCGTGTTGACCACGGCGGACAGCAGATTGCGCTCCGCCTGCAATGCTTCGGTGCGTTCCTTGACCAGCGCTTCCATGTGCGCATACAGATTCGCCCGTTCCAGCGCGATGGCGATCTGGTTGCCGACGGTGTCGAGCACGCGCAGGTCTTCTTCGCTCACCGCGTTCGTGTCGACGATGAGAAGATTCATCACGCCCAGAGTGCGGTCGCCGACGGCCAGCGGCACGCTGACGTGCCCGCCTCCGTTCGGATAAGCGACAGGATCCTGGCGCAACATCGCGCAATCCTCGATGACCTGCGGCACGCGAAAATCTCCTGCCAGCAGTCTGCTGCGACAGGCACAGTCCATCTTCTCCTCGGCCACTTGAGCGGCAGTGCCGAAATCCTGCGCAGCGACACAACGGAATCCACCCTCGGCATCGAGCAGAAGAACGCAGCCGCCGATCACACCCGGCAGGTCGAGCGCGCGTTCCAGCGCCATCTCGGCAACCGCCTTTTCGGTGATGGTCGGATTCAACGCTTCCGCGATCCGGTACAAGCCGTGCAGGGACTGGTAGGAATGCGCAATCTGGCTCTGCTGCAGGCGCAGCTCTTCCGTCATCTGTATCGCTTCCTCATACGTCGAGATGAGGAGGTCGAAAATTTGCTGACGCTCGGCCGTGACAAAATGCGTTTGCCCGCCGAGATTGATCTTCATGCCCAGTTCGACCCGGTCGTTGCTGCGCAACGCGCGATTGGCGAGGATGAAGCGGATGCGGCCGAGCAGGTATTTTCCGTCGAGCGGCTTGCGGATGAAATTGTCAGCGCCGCAGTCGAGTCCTTTGATCACGTCATACAGGCTGGTCAGCGCAGTCAGGAGAATGACCGGCACATCCTTCAGTCCGATGTCCTTCTTGATCTCCTGGCACATCGCGAAGCCATCCATCTCGGGCATTGCGATATCGCTCACCACCAGTGTCGGCTTGACCGCCCGCGCCTGCGCCAGGCCTTCGCGCCCGTTTCTCGCGACGCGAACGCGGTATCCGGCAGTTTCCAGCAGATGCGCAATTTGACCCGCCTGCGTTTCACTGTCCTCGACGACCAGAATGTCGGCGGGCAATTCGTTCTGGACAACGATGTGATTCATTCTTTTCCTTCAAATACCGATATAAGGCGAATTCGAGGGCAACTCCCTGCCCAACGCATGTAATAGTTTTCCGATCTCCACCGGATCCAGGATCAGCGATGCCGCGTCCTGTTTGATGGCCTCGCCCGGCATCCCGTACACGGCTGCGGTGGCGCGGTCCTGTACGATCGTGATCGCACCCTTGTCCTTGAGCTGGCGCAGCTCCTGTGCGCCATCCTTGCCCATGCCGGTCAGCAGCACGGCGACCGTTCCGCGGCAGAGCTCCTTGTGGATCGACCGGAACAAATGCGACACCGACGGGCGCATTCCGTGCTCGGGGCGGCCGGACGACAATTCGATCTGCAGGTTCCGGCCGATGGCCATTTGAAAGCGGTCGGGCGCAAGATAGGCACGGCCGCCGACCAGGTGCTCCCCATGCGTCGCGAGCGCGACCTTGAAGCCGCTTGCAGACGATAGCCAATCCGCGAATCCGTCGACAAAGCCCGAGGCCATGTGCTGCACGATGACAACCGGCAGCGGATAATCGACGGGCAACTGGGCGAGGATGTCGCGCAGCACGGCGGGCCCGCCGGTGGATGCGCCGAGCAGCACCAGCTTGCACTGCCTCTTCCGCGGTTCGGCGATCGCCGTGCCGACGCTTTCATTCTTCACGGCGGGATCCCGCGACCAGCGACGCACCACTTTCACCTCGGCCATCGATTTCACCGTACGGATCAGCGCATTCGAGGTCTGGTTGTGCATCGCGTTGCCGATGCCGAAGGGGCGCTGCACCATGACCAGCGCGCCGGCCTCGATCGCGCGAAAGCTCATGCCGACTTCCTCCGGATCCACGCTGCCGCTGACGATGACGATGGGCGTCGGGCAGGTCTGCATGATCTTGCGCGTCGCCTCGAAGCCGTCGAGCTTCGGCATGTGCAGATCCATGGTGATGACATGCGGCTTTTTCTGCTGCGCCATCCGTACCGCTTCTTCGCCGTCCTCGGCGCATCCGACGATGTCGATCTCCGGGTCCGAGCCGAGGATGTACACCAGCACCTCGCGCACCGAAGGGGAATCGTCCGCCACCAACACGCGTATCATCGTCCTTCCTTTCAAATCAGACGCCGGATCGTCGCCAGCAGGCTGTCCTGATCGAATGCGCCCTTCACCACATAGGCGTCGGCGCCTGCTCGCAAGCCGCGTTCCTTTTCCTCGGACGATTGCAGCGAGGTCACGAGAATCACCGGCAACTCCTCGGTCTTCGGATTGGCGCGAACTTGCGCAGTGAGCTCAAGCCCATCCATTTGCGGCATTTCCACGTCGCTGACGACAGCATCGAAATTCCCCTGGCGCAGCTTCGACAAGGCATCCAATCCGTCAATCGCCGTTTCCGCCGCATAACCGGCGCCCTCGAGGATGTGCTTCAGCAGCAGGCGCGAGGTAATGGAATCCTCGACCACCAGAATCCGCTTCGCGACCCGTGTCTCGCCTTGCACCCGGCCCGCAGATGCAGCGTCATTGCCCGTCAATCCATGTGCGCCAATGTCTTCCATGCGGAGTATGGGCACCAGGCTGCCATCGCCCAATTGCGTCGCGCCGGCGATGAAACGGACGCGCCGCAACTGCTTGCCCAAACCCTTGGGCAACACTTCCTGCTCGGAGAGAATCTCGTCGACGAGCAATGCAAACAGGGTTCCTCCGGCACGTGCGATCAGCGCTATGTTTTCGCCGCCGGCTGGCCCGGCCGCAACACGCTCCAGACCCAGCAAGTGCCCGAGCCGGATCACGGGCACGACGCTCTCGCGCACCAGCAGGGTTTCCCGGTTCTCGATCGTCCGAATGTCGCCCTCTCTGAGCGCCCGCACCGACTCGATTCCGGATAACGCGAGGACAAATTGCGCGCCCCTGCTGCGCAATATCAGGCCGCGCAAAGTCGCCAGCCGCACCGGCAGCAGCAATTCGAAGGAACATCCCTCGCCGGGGCGATTGTCGATCAACAGTTCGCCACCGAGCGAGGCGACTTTTTCCGCGACGATGGCCAGACCGACGCCGCGGCCGGACAGGTGAGTCACTTCGCGGCTGGTGGAAACGCCCGCGTGCAGCGCGAGCTGGAGCTTTTGCCGGTCGCTCAGACCGGCCAGTTGCCCGGCGCTCAGCTTGCCGCGGCCGGTTGCGGCCTTGATGATCGCTTCGACGTCAATCCCGGCGCCGTCGTCGCTAAGCGTGAATGCAACCCGATTGTCGCTGCATTGCGCCACCGTGATGCGAATCGCGCCCGCCGCCGACTTGCCCGCCGCAAGGCGTTTCTCGGCGGCTTCGATGCCGTGGTCAACCGCGTTCGTCACGAGATGGATCATGACCTCGCGTATCGTGTCGAGAATGCGGCGGTCCATGCGTGTGCTCTCTCCCTGCATGTACAGCACTGCTTCCTTGGCCCGGGTTCGCGCGAGATTCCGGACCAGGCCTGGAAGCTGCTCCAGGGCGAATGTGCACGGCACCAGTGCGGTTTCCAGCGTCGCATCCAGCAGGCGCGAGCGGATCGTCGAGAAGTCGCGCTGCGTCCTGCCGATAGCGTTCGCCAGGCGCCGGCATTGCAGTTCGAAATCCTCGCGCACCTTGTCGGTCCTGGGCGCCTTGCTCTCGCCGGCCGCATCCTTTGATTGCATTGATCGTGCGGAACGCGCCCGCCTGTGCGATATGGGTTCGGCGGGAGGCAGACGCGCGGTGTATTCGGCCATGTTGTCGGCAAGAGCAAGCAGATCCGCGATATGTTGCTGCAGTCCCAGCTCTACCGAGAGCAAGGCTTCGGTCTGATACCGGATGGCGTCGAGATTCTGTCCCTCGACCTTGACGACATTGGTGCGGACAGCCTGATGCGCCGGTTCGTCATCCTCATCCGGCAAGCGTTGCGCAGCATCCGGTGCCGCCGGTACGCTGGTTGCGCCGGCGTCGAGTTGCGCGCTCAGACTGTTCAGCCGCTGCGCGAGCGCTCCGGCAAGATTGCGCGCCCTGCCCGGCGGTTCGTTGGTCAGGGTCCGGGCCAGACCGCAGGCTTGATGGACAAGGTCGAACTGTTCGGCGGCAAGCCCGTCGCCCGTGGTGCGCATCGCCGAGAAAACGTTTTCCATCGCGTGGCAGAGCGTCTCGAGATCGGTCAGATCGACCGCACGCGCCGCGCCCTTGAGGGTATGCAGCGTTTTCAGGATGCGCTCCACCTGCTCCTGCGACGGCGATTCGCCCTTCTGCTCCAGAAGCACGACTTGCGAGACGATGTTCTGCAGATGCTCTTCCGCCTCGACACGGAAAGTCTGCATCAATTTTTGCAGAAACGCGTTCTTCGGATCCGGCATGATCTGATCGCACTAGAACTTGAAGCGCTCGCTCACCTGTTTGAGTTTCTGGCCCAGCTCATGCAGGTGCTGGGCAGAGGCATCCGATTGCCTGGCACCGGCTGCGTTCTCGGCGCTGGCCTGCTTGATGTTTTCCATTGCCATGGCAACCTGGTCCATTCCGGCGAGCTGTTGTTGGCTGGACGCCGCGATCTGGGCCGCCGCCTGGGCCGCATCGGAAATGCTCTGCGCGAGGCTCCTGATCGCATTGCCCGCCTCGGTGGTCTGCTCGACGCCGCCGGCAACCGTCCTTGATCCCTGCTCGGTCGTCATGACCGCCGCACTGATCGCCTTCTGGATGTCGCTCAGAATCACGCGCACCTGCCTGGTAGCCTGCTTCGACTGGTCGGCCAGGTCCTTGACCTCTTGCGCCACGACCGCAAACCCCTTGCCCTGCTCGCCGGCCTTGGCGGCTTCGATCGCCGCATTGACTGCCAGCAGGTTGGACTGTTCGGCCAGACCGCCCACGGTGGCGATGATTTCGGCGATGGCCTGGCTGCGCTCGCTCAGGCGCACGATGGTCTCCGCGATGGATTCCATCTGCTCCTGAATGTTTTCCATGCCCTCCATGCCGCCCTCGACCGCCTTGCGGCCGGCATCCGCGGTCTGCACCGCGCGTTGCGCCGCGTCCGACACGGTGCGCGCCTTCTGACTCGCCAGCAGCGCGGTCTGTTTCACCTCTTCCACGGTTGCCGTGGTTTCGCTGACTGCGGCCGCCGTTTCCGTCGCCCCCGCCGATGCCTGCATGGTGCTGGCGAGGATCTCGCTGGCGGCAGCGCTCAGCGTGACAATGCCGCCGCTGATCTCTTTCAGCGTCTGCTTCCAGTTATCCACCATGGTGTCGAGCGCGCCCAGCAACTGGCCGACTTCATCCTTGCCGCCAGATGTCGGCACGCTCACCGTCAAATCACCGCCTGCGATCCTCTGCGCGACAGCGGTGGCCTGCTTCAGCGGCATGGCAATCAGTCGGTCCAGCCAGAGCACAAGCGCCAGCCCAAGAACGATGGCAACGAGATTGGCGACGATCAGTGTGGTCTGCGCGGTATCGACGAGTATTTCGGATTCGCGCATACGCTTCTCCGCTTCGACAATCTGCTCCTCGCCCATCTGATCGGCCAGTTCGCGAAATGACTGAAAGGATTGCTGCAAGGGCCCGAGGATGATCGACGCGGCCTGATCGCGCTTCCCGGCTTTCACTGCGGGAAACACTTCGCGATTGCGGTCTTCGATGAGATGCCGGCGTAGACCGACAAGCTTGTCGAGTTTTTGCGCAAAGACGGTATCTTTCAGCTTGTGCGCGGAGAGCTTCTTGATCAAGGCCTCGAATGCCGCGCCTTCCTGTTCGAGCTTCAGCCGCTGCCTGGCTTGCTCTTCCGCATCCCCGATCACGAGCGACAACAGCGCGACGCGCTCGCGGTTCAGCGTGGTGCGCAAGGCCATCAGTTCCAGCGAAATCGACAAATCTTCCTGGAACAACTCGCGTTGCGACTCCTTCAGATGCGCCGTGTCGCGATACGCGATCGTGCTGACTGTCGCCAGCAGAGCAATCAACAGCCCAAAGCCGAGCAACAGCTTGGCACGCGTGCTGAGATCCAGAATCGTTTTCATCGCCCCTCCAATTTCCACTGTCTTATCTGTCTTGTCGTCAGCGCATGTCGACCACCAGGCGCGCATCGGACAGAAGCTGTTCCGCATCCAGCACCGCGACACGATCGGCGGTCACACCCTTGAGATAATTCGTTTGCTTGCTGCCCATGGTCGGCAAGGCGTGCTGAAGCGCCTCCTCCGAAACCTGCTCCATTCCCGCGATCTCCTCGGCGAGCACACAGAATTCCATTGCGTCGTTCTTCAGGACGATGATTGCGGTCGGATCCGTCAGACTGGAAAGCGGGAGCTCGAGCAAAGAACGCAGATCGATCACCGACAGCACATCCCCCTCGATGGCCACGATGCCGACCACGTGATCCGGTGTACCGGGAACCGCTGCGACAGGCGGCACCGGATAGGCTTGCGCGACAAACGCGGCGTCGAAGGCGTACTTCTCGCCAGCCACCTGAAAGACCAGGATATCGATGCGATCGCCGGCAAGCGTGTCTGCCTTCGACGGCAACACGGGTTTGGCCAATGCGACGGCGCGTTCGCGCAGAATTCTTTCCTGCTCCATGGTATCAAGGAGATTGTTTGCTCCAATGTTGTCTATCGCATTGCGCATTTCCTCCAGGCGACGATGAATGCCGGCCCAGTCAATCGTGCCTGCGCGACGGCGTGCCGGGACTTTGTGCGTCATGCGCTCCCCTTCCCGATGTACGCGCCCACCGAATCCAGCAAGCTGGCGACAGTGAGGCCGTCGGATCCCGGCACCACCTCGTCGCTGCGCAGACCGCTGAGCATTTCCCTGGCCGTTTCAAAATGCCGGACCGCGTCCCTCGGCCTGCTGCGTGCCGTTTGCAGGACACCCAGTAGGTAATGCGCGAGGATGAAATCGGGCTGGAGGTAAATCACGCGCTTCAGGCTCTGCAAGGCGTCGCGCTGCGCTCCCGCCTCCATCGCAATCAAGGCCTTGGCGTGGTGGAGCTCCACGCTGAGCGGATTGTTGTTGATCGATCGGTCGAGGCAATGCATGGCGGCATCGACCTTGCCTTCGGACGCAAGCGTGCGCGCCCGGGCAGCGGCGCCGGCTGCAGCTTCTCGTGGATGATTCTTGCGCGCGGGCGGTCGGATGCTCGCGGATGCCGGCTCCGCATGCACGGGCGCAGCGCAATCCAACTGAGGGGCGGCGAACGACGCGGTCGGCAATGCCCATTTTTCCGGCGCGCTTTGGCTGGAAGCGCCGGTTTTCTGAAAGTAGATCGCATCCGGAAAATAGACGGGGGAAAATCCGCTGAACATGTCGGCAGACGCCTCGCTCGGACTGACAATCAGCCAGCCGCCATCGACCAGGCATTTCCGGAAGCGCTCGATGACTCGTCGCGCCTGCAATTTCGAGAAATACATCAGAACGTTGCGGCAAAAGATGATGTCCATTTCCTGCGTCTGCGTCGCCGCTGACGGATACCCCGGATCGGTCAGGTTCAGCTCCGCGAAGCGCACCATGTTCGTGATCGAAGCGTCGAGCCGGAGCCGGTTCTCGTCTTCCTCCCGGAACCAGCGCGGCTGCGGCAGCTTGCCGGGCGCACGAAACGACCACTGACGATATATGCCGTCGCGAGCAATTTGCAGGTTGATGCCGTTGAGGTCGGTACCCAGGATGAAAATCCGGCGCGGGTCCAATTGAGGCAAGCCCTGTTTGAGCGCCATGGCGATGGAGTATGGCTCCTCGCCAGTGCAGCAGCCGGCGCTCCAGATGCGCAGGCGCGCATCGTCCTCGGCCATTTTCTCCCTTGTGTAATCGCAGACCAGATCGAACGCGCGCGGTTCCCTGAAAAAATAAGTCTCGCCGACCGTCAGATGACGTGCGCACATTTTCGATTTCGCGCCATCCCATGGGTCGGCAAGAAGCCAGTCAATGCAATCCTTCGCGCATTCGAAACCTGCGGAAGCCGCCATCTCACGCATGGCGTTGGTCAGGTCGCGCCGTTTCGGCGCTGGAAAAGACAGGCCGATCTCAGCTTCGATCCTTGCCTCAAGCTGGTTGAGAAGCAGCGGCGTGACCGCGCTTTCAATGATCTTCATGCCGCACCTTCTCCAACGCTTCGCCAAGAAGGCTTTTCTCTTCATCGAACAGGAATTGGTCCGGATCGATGATGACGCACAAGCCGTCGTCAAGCCGGGCTACCGCCTCGACGAAATCCCCTGCCGCGAACCGTTCGGGCAGTACGGTCGCTCCGCCCAGGTCGCGTTCGGTGACGCCATTCACCTTGTCGACCACGAAACCGACCGGAAAGTCGCTGAGGTCCGACACGAGCAGGAATTGCGACGAATCAATGCCGGAAAAAGGAACGCCGATGCGCCGGTTGAAATTGATGACCGCGAGGATTTCGCCTCCCAGGTTAAGTGCGCCGAGGACGATATCGGGTGCTCCGGGAAGCGGCGTCGGCATCGCGCCGGGAACGACGCGTCGCACACAATCAAGGGGCATTGCGAAACGATGGCCTCGACATTCGAATTCAATCAATTTCATCGCAAGCTCCCATGCATCAAATCGGGCGATGAATACAACCGGGCCTCCGCAAAATCATCACATCCATCTTCCGGAAATACCCGGCCACCTTGCCCGTCGATATGCATGCATATGCATTGCAGTCGGACGATGCTCCCTATGCAGCAAATTCGGTCGAACCCGCGCGAAAAAAATTTCCCCCGGTATTTAAAAAACGATGCGTATCCGACGCGCCGCACTGAATTGATCATAGTGGATAGTTCTACACGACAACATCAGGCATTGGCTGACTGTAATTGTCGCAATGTATGCGCCATCCTGTCGCAAATTTAACGACACGAAGACGAAAAAGAGGAACGAGACGGAGGCCGCGACCATCCGTCCTTGCCGCGATTGCGCGGAAGGGAATCTACTCGACGAGGCCGTGTTTTACGGCATAACGGATCAGTGACGCGTTCGAGGACAATCCCATCTTCTTGAAGATTCGAAGACGATAGGTATTGACTGAACTGATGCTGATCGACAGTTCGGCGGCGATCTGCTTGATCTGCTTGCCCGAAGCAATCAATGAAGCGATCTGCAGTTCGCGAACGGTCAGACTTTCATGCAGGGCCGCGTCGTGCGACTCGCGCACTTCCAGCGCCAGCAGTTCCGCGAGGCGCGGACTGACATAGCTGCCGCCGGACATGACCTTGCGGATCGCCTTGATCAATTCCTCGGCCGCCATGGCCTTGGTGATGTAGCCCGCGGCGCCGGCCTTTAGCGCCCTGATCGCGAAGCGCTCCTCGGGATGCATGCTCAGGATAAGCACCGGCATGTCCGGAAACCGGAGACGCACTTCCGCCAGCCCTTCCAGACCGTCGTATCCCGGAAGTCCGATGTCCAGAATTGCTATGTCCGGAGCATGCTGAGTGGCGAGCGTGAGGAAGCCGTCGACATCGCCGGCTTCGCCCACGACCCGCATGTCCCTGGAAGATCGGATGATCTTCTTGATGCCTTCTCGAATGAGTTCGTGATCATCAGCGATGATGATTCGTATCATGTGCGATTTCCCCTCTGCGTATCGTTCGCGGCGCTCATGGGAATGCGGGCCGAGACCAAGGTGCCGCCGCAGCGCAGCGGCCCCACCAGCAGACGCCCCTCGACCAGTTCGGCGCGCTCGCGCATGCCAATGATGCCGATTGAATGCGCGCTGCGTACGCGTTCACGGGAAATGCCGGCACCATCATCACGTACGCGAAGCAGCACGTTGCGCCCGCGTTGCATGACACTGATCCAGACCTGGCCTGCATTGGCGTGCCGCAGCACATTGGTCATCGCCTCCTGAAAAATCCGGAACAGTGTAGTCGCCCTTGCGCCTTGCGGCTCCGGTACATCTGCTGGCAGCGTGACATGGCAGGTGACCCTCGTGCGCCGCTCGAAATCGCGGACATGCCATTCAACGGCTGCATACAAGCCCTGCTCCTCGACCTCCACCGCACGCAGTTCGGTTGCGATCTGCCGAACCAGCAGGATCGCCTTGTCAAGCGTGCCGCGGGCGGAGCGAAGTTCGGTTGAGACCTTGCGCCGTGAGAGCACCGTGTCGCGGCGGCGAATATCGTCCTCAAGCAGCTTGATATCGATTTTTGCCGCGGAAAGGATCTGCCCCAGTTGATCATGCACTTCACGTGCAAGGGCGGCCCGCTCCGTTTCGCGTACCGATTGCAGCCTGTCATACAGGGCGCGCAATTCATTGCGTGAGACGAGCAGTTCACGCTCGGTGCGCTTGCGGTCGGTGATGTCTTGCGCGATCTTGACGAAATAGCGAGGTCGACGCTGTTCATCATCGATGACCGACACGAAATTATTGACCCAGATGACCCAGCCGTCCCTGCGCACGTAGCGCATTTCCAGCTCGAAGGATGCACGCTCGCCGCGCAATAGCTGCTCCAGCAGCGCCGCCTTGCGCGTGAAATCGTCGGGATCGGCCAGATCCTGCATCGAGCGTCCGATCAGTTCGCTTTCAGCATATCCGACCAGACGCTGATAGGCCGGATTGGCGCGCACGAATCGCCCGTCGAGATCAGTGATCGCGATGGCGCCGGGCGCCCTGTCGAAAACAGCGGAAAGCAGCTTGCTGGCCGTCTGCAGCGCTTGCGTCCGGCTTGCCACCTTGCGCCGCTCCGCGCCGACCGCTTCGGCATGCGCCACGGCCGTCGCGATATGTGCAGCCACCAGTTCGAGAAACATGCGATAGGTCGTGTCGAAAGGCTGGTCAGGATTGATGCCGACGACGAGCACTCCGCGCGGCATTGACTGCCCCGGCAACAGGAATGGCAAGGCGAGCGCCTGATCGCGCTCCGCGCAGCCATTGCAGGAAGCGGTCTCGCCGCATATCCCGCGCGCGTGGAACAACTGCGGCTCTGCGGTGCGCACAGCGCGCGCGACGGGATGCTCATCGCCGCCGCCGGTCGCATGCAAGGGGATGGAAATCGCTTGTGCGCCGGGCAAGCCGGAGCAAAATGCCGGCTCGCCAAGACGACCGCCGGCATCGGCCAGGAAAAGCACGGCAAACGGAATGTCGCGCTGATTGCGCGACAGCGCCTCGCGGATCAGGTCGAAGCAGTCGTCCAGTCGGTTCCCGAGCGAAATCCGTTTCGTCAGGTCGCTCAGGGTGCGCAGCCGGCGCTCGTTGATGGCGCTTTCGGAAGTCATGTGCGAAACCGGACAGAACCGGTCGTGCTCAGGTCTTCGGCAACGTTACTCCGCGCTGCCCCTGGTACTTGCCGCCACGATCCTTGTAGGAGGTTTCGCAGACCTCGTCGCTTTCGAAGAACAAAACCTGCGCACAACCCTCGCCGGCATAGATCTTCGCGGGCAGCGGCGTGGTATTGGAAAACTCCAGTGTCACATAGCCCTCCCATTCGGGTTCGAACGGCGTCACGTTGACGATGATGCCGCAACGCGCATAGGTCGATTTGCCGAGACAGATGGTCAGGACGGTGCGCGGAATGCGGAAGTACTCCATGGTGCGCGCCAGGGCAAACGAATTCGGCGGGATGATGCAGACGTCGCCCTTGAAATCGACGAAGGATTTCTCGTCGAAATTCTTCGGATCGACGATCGTGCTGTTGATGTTGGTGAAGATCTTGAATTCGTCTGCGCAGCGAATATCGTAGCCATACGACGAAGTGCCGTAGCTGACGATCTTGTGGCCATTCACATGGCGCACCTGGCCCGGCTCGAACGGTTCGATCATGCCGTGTTCCTGCGCCATGCGGCGGATCCACTTGTCGGATTTAATGCTCATTGTTTTCGCGGAGGGTTGATATGGGGTCGGAGCGACGCATATCAGGTCGCGGCCGGCGAGCGAAGCGTGAAGCCGGAAGGGTCTTTTATGCGCGTTGACCCGCGATTTTACGCGAAAACATTCGCCGAGCCACTATTCCGAAGGGCGTATCAGCTTTGGCGCAGCGGATGGGCCAAAAATTCGGACAATCTTGTTGAAACGACATTCCGTAGCAGGACGTTGAAAAACGTCGCGAGCGGCGCGAGTTTGGGTGTGAGGACCACACGCGTACAGAGCGGTACGCAGAGCACCGCGGCATCCAAGCTCGCCCCGCGCAGTAGTCTTTCAACAACCTGCTAGACCGACTGGCGCAGCTCGCCCGGATAAGAAGTCCCGGGCACATGATATGGCGACGCCTGATGCACATACTGCTGCTGCACGCATTCGCGGTAGGCGTCCTTCAAGCGGGTCGGATCCTGCAGCAGCAGATCTTTCCACTCCCCGAGATGAACATGGTGCTGGATGAGTCCGCGCAGGATGCTCGCATGCTCGGTCACGCCGACGGTATTGCATCCGATCAGGACATCCTGGCTGAATTCGAGGCGCAGGTATTTGAAATGCTCTTCGTCCGCGATTTCCACCCATTGCCCGCCGCGCACGCCCTGCCACTGACCGAAGGAAGAGGAAATCAATCCCATCGTGTCGAACACGTCGATCTGCCGCAATCCGCGCTGGAAGGCGCTCTTGCCGGTCATGTTCAAGGCAGCGCAATAAGCCTGATCCGCCGCATTGGGCTGAACGCCGGAAATCATGCTGCGGCAGCTTGCGCTGTCGAACGCTTCAGCGCAATCGCCGGCGGCATACACGCCCGGCACATTGGTCTGCATCGATGCATCGACCACGACTCCCTGCAGATAACGGATGCCACTGCCTCTCAGGAATTCGATATTGGGCGTCGTCCCGGCCGAATGCACGACCAGGTCGGCGTGCAATTGCGTGCCATTCGACAAGCGCACCGTCAGCGGCGAACCGTCGCCGATGATGCCCGCCACCCGCGTCGCCGTATGCACCTTGATGCCTTTTTTCTCGCACCAGCGCTGGATCATCTCGCCGGCGCCCTTCCCCATCATGTTGGGAAGCATGCGATCGCGTTTCTCGATCACTGTCAGATCGACGCCGCGCGCAGCCAAGGCTTCCATCACGATGCAACCGACGAATCCGGCGCCGATCAGAATCACGCGCGCACCCGGCACGGCCAGGTCCATGATGGCGCGCGCGTCATCGAGAGTCCAGCAGGCATGCACGCCGGGAGAGTCGATGCCGGAAATGAGCGGCATGCGCGGCCTCGCGCCGGTTGCAATCAAGAGCTTGTCGAAGTCGACCACGCTGCCGTCTTCCATCTTGACGGTGCGGGTACGGCTGCTGACATGGACCGCGCGCCCGGATATCTGGACGATTTGCAGTCGCGCGAAATAGTTCTTGTCGCGGCGCAGATAGGTGCCGGCCTCATTGGTGTTCCCGGCCAGGAAGTTCGGGATGGCCATGCGTGAATAGGGCGGGCCGGGTTCGTCGCCGATCAGCACGATATCGTCGACCGGCGCATTCTTGCGAATCGTTTCCGCGGCGATCACGCCTGCCGGACCGTTGCCGATAATGACGTGTTTCATGTGCGCTCTCTCGTCCGCGCCGAGCCGCCCCACATTGCAACAAAGCTTGCCGCTGATTCTTGCATTACCCCTCCAGATGGATCAGGTTTTACAAAAAACCACTATATCGGCGGCCTGCCATTGTCAATTGAATAAGATCAAGGGTCGTGTACCGGCTTCATGTCGCGGCGCAGATGAAACCGATATTCAGCGCTGATCGCACCACAAGATATGCCACGTCATATCCCGGTGGGAATTACTGGGAGCTTGGATCGTCGCTTGCGCTCAGGCAATAGCGGCTTCAGCCGGAGGCCGTATCCCGCTCTTGATGGCCGTCATTTCCGCCAAAATAGAAACGGCAATTTCTCAGCGTTGCATCGACTCCCAGACCTTCTGCAGCCGCTTGGCCGACACCGGCATCGGTGTACGCAGTTCCTGGGCGAACAGCGATACCCGCAGCTCTTCCAGCAGCCAGCGGAATTCCGTCATCTTCGGATCGGTGCCCTTCTGCCTGTCTTTCTGCGCCCGCTGCCAGGGCGCCGCCACCTGCGCCCACTCCGCCATCAAACGCTGGTCACGCGCCGGATCGGCACGCAGTTTTTCCAGGCGCACGCCAATGGCCTTCAGGTAGCGCGGGAAATGGGACAGCTGCCCGTAATCGTTCTCCGCGATGAAGCGCTTGCCGATCAGCGCCTGCAATTGCGACTGCATGTCGGCCGCGCTTTGAGCGTGCGCCTTTGCGCCTTGCAGCTTCTTCGGCAGCGTGTAGTACTCGGCCAGGATTTGCGCGGCAAGACGGGCGATCTCATTGACCAGCAGACCCAGCCGTGACTTGCCCTCATCCTTGCGCTGATTGAATTCCTCGGCATTTTTCGGCAACGGGTCCTGCAGGCAGGCACGTTCAAGCCCGGCCTGGATGATCTGGTCGCGCAGCTCTTCCTGCGAACCGAGGGACATGAATTGCATACCCATTTGCTGCAGACCGGGGATGTTCTTTTCCAGGTATTTGAGCTGCTCTTTCAGCTGCAGCGCAAACAGGCGGCGCAGGCCGATACGATGCACGCGGGCAGCCTCCGCCGGATCGTCGAACACCTCCAGATCGCAGTGCGTCGCCTTGTCCACCAGCGCCGGGAAACCGATCAGTGTTTGCTTGCCTTGCTGGATTTCCAATAGCTCCGGCAATTCACCGAAGGACCACGCAGTCAGGTTCTGGTGTTCGGTGCCGCCGCCATTACTCGGCGAGGCTACAACACCGCTTGCGCGAACATGGCCAGTTTCCGTTGTCGCAGCCGGCGCCACCACCGTTTTTTCGGCGATCCGCTGAAAGCTCTCCCGTGCCTGCCCGCCGAATTCAGCCTGCAAACCTGCCAGGTTGCGGCCCATCTCCAGCTGTCGTCCGTGTTCGTCGACAATCTTGAAATTCACGAAATGATGCGCAGGCAAGGTCTCCAGCTTGAAGTCGGTGGTCTTGACTGCAATGCCGGTCTGCTCGCGCACATCCGCGATCACCGCATCGATCAAACTGCCCTTGCCGAACGCGATCCGCTCGCAAAAACCGGCGGCATAATCCGGCAGCGGCACGCAATGTCGGCGCAGCTTTTGCGGCAGCGACTTCAGCAAGAGGTGCACCTTTTCCTTCAGCATGCCGGGCACCAGCCACTCGCTGCGCTCGGCCGACACCTGGTTGAGCGCATACAGCGGAATGGTGAGTGTCACACCGTCGCGCGGACTGCCGGGCTCGAAGTGATACGACAGCATCATGTCAACACCCGCCACCGGCATTTTCTTCGGGAACAGATCGGTGGTCACGCCTGCGGCCTCGTGCCGCATCAGGTCGTCGCGGTTCAGGTGCAAGAGTTTCGGATTCTTGACCGTCGCCTGCTTGTACCATTTCTCGAACTCGAAGGCGTCATGCACTTCCTGCGGAATCAGCTTGTCGTAAAAGGCCGCGATCAGTTCCTCGTCGACCAGCACGTCGAGGCGGCGCGACTTGTGTTCGAGGTTTTCGATCTCGCGCACCAGCTTCTGGTTGTGCGCGAGGAAGGGTGCGCGCGTGTCCAGCTCGCCGCCGACAAGCGCGCTGCGAATGAAAATCTCGCGCGCCTCGGCCGGGTTGATCACGCCGAAGTTGATGCGACGCTGGCTGTACACCACAAGGCCGTACAGCGTCGCCCGCTCGTAGGCCGAGACTTGCCCGGTACGTTTTTCCCAGCGCGGATCGCCATAGGATTTCTTCAGCAGGTGGCCGCCGACGCGTTCCAGCCATTCCGGCTGAATCTGCGCGATGCAGCGTGCATACAATCGAGTCGTGTCGACCAGTTCCGCCGCCATGACCCAGCGCCCGGCTTTCTTCGCCAGATGCGATCCGGGCCAGATGTAGAACTTGATGCCGCGCGCGCCGAGATAGTGCGGCTCTTCCTCCGACTTGTAGCCGACGTTGCCCAGCAAGCCAGTCAGCAGCGCAGTGTGCAGCTGCTCATAGGTGGCCGGCGATTCGTTCATGCGCCAGCCCTGTTCGCGCACCAGCGTCAGCAATTGCGAATGCACGTCGCGCCATTCTCGCAGGCGCAGCTGCGACAGGAAATTGGCGCGACAGCTGTCCATCAACTGCCTGTTCGATTTCTTGTGCTCGATCGCGTCCTCGAACCACTTCCAGATTTTCAGATAGCTCAGGAACTCGGATTTTTCATCGGCGAATTTCTTGTGCGCGTTGTCGGCCGCATCCTGTGCTTCCATCGGGCGATCGCGCGGATCCTGCACCGATAGCGCGGACGCGATGATCAAGACTTCCGTAAGCGCCGCATTGTCGCGCGCGGCAAGGATCATCCGCCCCACGCGCGGATCGAGCGGCAGTTTCGCGAGCTGCTTGCCGAGCTGCGTCAGCTGGTTGTTGTCATCGACCGCGCCCAGCTCCTGCAGCAGCTGGTAGCCGTCCGCGACGGCGCGTCCCATCGGCGGTTCAATGAAGGGAAACGACTCGACATCGGTCAGGCGCAAGGACTTCATGCGCAGGATGACCGCGGCCAGCGAGGAACGCAGGATTTCCGGATCGGTGAATTTCGGTCTTTGCAGGAAATCCTGTTCGTCATACAAACGGATGCAAACGCCCGCAGCAACGCGGCCGCAACGGCCCGCACGCTGGTTCGCGGCGGACTGCGCGATCGGCTCGATCTGCAATTGCTCGACCTTGTTGCGATAGCTGTAGCGCTTGACGCGCGCCAGCCCGGCATCGACGACATAGCGGATGCCCGGTACCGTCAGCGAGGTTTCCGCGACATTGGTGGCGAGAACGATGCGACGCGCGTTCGAAATCTTGAACACCCTCTCCTGCTCCTGCACCGACAGGCGCGCGAACAGGGGCAGGATCTCGACGTGCGGCGGATGATGCTTGCGCAAGGCTTCCGCGGCATCTCGGATTTCGCGTTCGCCGGGCAGAAACACCAGCACGTCGCCGGAACCGATGCGCGCGAGTTCATCCACCGCATCGACGACCGCATCCATCAGGTCACGCTGTTCCTTCTGCGCGGAGAGTTTGGTTTCGCTCTTGTCGTTCGGCTCGACCGGGCGGTAGCGCACTTCGACCGGATACAGGCGGCCCGATACCTCGATCACCGGCGCCGGCTTGTCGCCTTTGCCGAAATGTCGCGCGAAGCGATCCGCATCGATGGTCGCGGAGGTAATGATCACCTTCAGGTCCGGCCGCTTCGGCAGCAACTGCTTGAGATAGCCGAGCAGGAAATCGATGTTCAGGCTGCGTTCATGCGCCTCGTCGATAATGATGGAGTCGTACTGTCTGAGCAGGGGATCGGTCTGCGTCTCCGCCAGCAGGATACCGTCCGTCATCAGCTTGATCGACGCGCCCTTCGACAAGGTGTCGGTGAAGCGCACCTTGAAGCCGACGTGGACGCCGAGTTGCGAACCAAGCTCTTGCGCGATGCGCTTTGCGGTCGAAGACGCCGCAATGCGGCGCGGCTGAGTATGGCCGATCAGGCCCGACGTCCCGCGGCCGAGTTCGAGGCAGATCTTCGGCAGTTGCGTGGTCTTGCCGGAACCGGTCTCGCCGCAAACGATGATGACCTGGTGGGCGCGCAAGGCGTCCGCGATCTGCGCACGCTTGCCGGAGACCGGCAACTCCTCGGGGAAGGTAATCGGAGGCAGCGGATTGCGAACCGCGGGCGCAGCGGGTTTGCCCTGTTGCGGACGGGGCTTCGCGGGGCTTTTCTGGGCTTGTTCGGATGCAGACATATCGGGGCGAATTATACAGAGCGGTACGGATCGTCGCGGGAACCGGCGCCATGCCCCCTTGCGCAACCAATATCACGGGTGCGCGGGATCAGTTTGCGCGGTCGATCCATGGCGCACTGTATATAATGCGGTTCATGGAAAATCCAATTCAATTCGTTCAATGGCTGCGCTCGGTCGCGCCGTACATTCACGCATTCCGCGGGAAGACCTTCGTGGTCGCCTTTCCCGGCGAATTGGTGGTGTCCGGCGCCCTTCCCGTGCTGGCGCAGGATTTGTCCTTATTGCATGCGCTCGGCATCAAGGTCGTCATCGTGCACGGTTCGCGTCCCCAGGTCGAGGAGCAGCTCGCGCTGCGCAACCTCACCGCGCGCTACCACAAAGGCCTGCGCATCACGGATGCGGCAGCGATGGAGTGCGTGAAGGAGGCGGCCGGCGAATTGAGGCTCGATATCGAAGCCGCGTTCAGTCAGGGTTTGCCGAATACCCCCATGGCACATGCTGCGATTCGTATCATTTCCGGCAATTTCGTCACTGCGCGCCCGATCGGTGTCATCGACGGGGTCGATCTGGAATTCACCGGCGTGGCGCGCAAGATCGCTTATGAGACCATCCATCCGATATTAAGTGCCGGCGGATTGGTGCTGCTGTCGCCGCTCGGTTTCTCGCCAACGGGCGAGGCCTTCAATCTGACCATGGAGGATGTGGCCGTCTCCGCCGCGTCCGCCCTGCGCGCCGACAAGCTGATTTTTATTACCGAAACACCGCTGATGACCGACCAGGAAGGCCGCGACGTGCGCGAATTGACCGCCGCCCAGGCGGACGCCTTGCTGAAAAGCGGCAAATTGCCGGCCGATACTGCCTTCTACCTGCAGCATTGCGCAAAAGCGTCGCGCGCGGGCGTGCCGCGGGTGCATATCGTCCCCTTCGAAATGGACGGTTCAGCACTGCTGGAAATCTTTACGCACGATGGCGTCGGCACCATGGTCAGCACCGAAAACCTCGAAACGCTGCGCGAGGCGACCATTGAAGACGTCGGCGGCATCCTCAAATTGATTGAGCCGCTGGAAGCCGACGGCACACTGGTCAAGCGCGGTCGCGAACTGATCGAACGTGAAATCGACTATTTCTCGGTGATCGAGCATGACGGCGTGATTTTCGGCTGCGCCGCGCTGTATCCCTTCCCGGCGGAAAAAATGGCTGAAATGGCATGCCTGACGGTCAATCCGGAAGTGCAAAGCCAGGGCGACGGCGAGCGTATCCTGAAACACATGGAAAACCGCGCGCGGGCAGCCGGATTTACCCGGATGTTCGTGCTGACGACGCGCACCGCGCACTGGTTCCTCAAGCGCGGATTCGTGCATGCGACAGTCGACGATCTACCGAAGGATCGGCAGCACATGTATAACTGGCAACGCAAATCATTGGTACTGATCAAGCAACTTTAACACCGCTGCATTTTCCAACAAGGCAGCACATTTGAATGAACGAGGAGTGAAAAACATGGCCCGCATGGTCCACTGCATCAAACTGAACAAGGAAGCCGAAGGTCTCGATTTTCCGCCGTATCCGGGTGAACTCGGCAAGCGGATTTACGAAAGCGTATCGAAGGAAGCCTGGGCCGGCTGGCTCAAGCACCAGACGATGCTGGTCAACGAGAACCGCCTGAACCTGGCCGATGCGCGCGCACGAAAATACCTGGCGCAGCAGATGGAAAACCACTTTTTCGGCGCCGGCGCCGATCAGGCAGCCGGTTACGTGCCGCCGAGCGAATAATTCTCTGTCGCCAGAAAAAAAGCCCGCAGACATTGTCGAGCGGGCTTTTTGCTTTGCGATGAATGCTTCAGAAGTTGAGCTTCTTCACGCCTTCCGCCGTTCCCAGCAGGCCGACATCCGCGCCGCGATGTGCAAACAGCCCGACCGTGACCACACCGGGAATGCTGTTGATCTGCGCTTCCAGTTCGGCCGGATTCGCTATCTTCAGTCCAACCAGGTCGATGATCATGCAGGCATTGTCGGTCATGACCGGCTTGCCGTCCTTCATACGCAGGCGCGGTTCGCCGCCGAAGGATTTCAGCTTGCGCGCCACGGCGGCTTGCGCCATGGGAATCACCTCAATCGGCAGCGGGAAGGCGCCGAGCATGTCCACCAGCTTGGAGCCATCCGCGATGCAGACAAATTTCCTGGCGACCGATGCCACGATCTTTTCGCGAGTCAATGCTGCGCCGCCGCCCTTGATCATGGCGCCCTGCGGGGTAATTTCGTCCGCGCCGTCGATGTAGACCGACATCGAGTCCACCTCGTTCAGGTCAAGCACCGGGATGCCATGCGATTTCAAGCGCGCGGCCGTCGCTTCGGAGGACGCTACCGCGCCTTTGACGCGCCCCTTGATCTTGCCAAGTTCGTCAATGAAGAAATTGGCGGTGGAACCAGTGCCGACGCCGATGATCTCTCCGTCAGGTACATACTCGATTGCGGCGCGGGCAACGGCTTGTTTCAATTCGTCTTGGGTCATGGTGCATTGCAATGAAAAAGAATGCCGTTATTTTAATCGAGACCCGCGATCAAGAAGACTTTTTCTCCGGCCGGGGCATCGTCGCCGCTCAATCGAGTGGTAGACTTACTCCAAAGAATGATTGCGTCACGAACTGATACAAGAGCGATATAAAGATGACAACCGTACTCGTGGTCGACGACAGCAAAGTTTCCCGCATGCTGTCCAGGCAGTACATCCTCCAGAGACACCCCGACTGGAATATTGCGGAAGCGGCCAGCGGCGAGGAGGCAATTGACAAGCTGGAAACAGTCACGCCCGATTTGATCCTGCTGGACCTCAACATGCCTGGCATGGGTGGCTTGGCCGCAGTCGATAAAATCCAGGCCAAGTGCCCCTCCGCCCGCATCACCCTGCTGACCGCCAATGTGCAGGATGCCACTCGCGACAAGGCGCAAGCGCTCGGCATCGGTTTTGCCGAAAAACCGATTACCGAAGCCCGTATCGACCAGGTGATCTCTGTTCTGGAAAACCGGTAATGTTCCGACTCACTGAGCTTCAACACGATGCCCTGGTTGAAATTTTCAACCTTGGAGTCGGCCAGGCGGCCGCGGCGATGAGCCGCATCGTGAATGAAGAAGTGAAGATGTCAGTGCCGATGATTGCCTTCCAGAGCCGCTCCGAGGTGGCGAAAACCCTGGGCAGCGACGAGGGCCGCCGCATCTGCGCCATCACGCAGCATTTCGAAGGCGCATTCAAGACCGAAGCCTTCCTGATGTTCCCTGAGGAAAAGAGCCTGGAAATCGTGCGCCTGATGGTCGGGCAAAGCCTCTCGCTCGAAGAACTCAGCGAGATGGAACAGGAAGCGATGAGTGAAATCGGCAACATCATCCTCAATTCCTGCATGGGAACGCTGGCCAATGCATCCGGCAAGGAGCTGCACGGATCGCTGCCCATGTACCACGTCGGCACCAGCGAGGACATTCTCAGCGTGTCGGGCAAGGAATGGGATGGCATCGTGCTCACGCTGAAAATCGACTTCAATATCGAAAAGCACCAGATCCACGGATACGTCGCTTTCCTGCTCGACATGCCTGCGCTGCATGACCTGCAGCTGTACATCAACGCTTATCTCGCAAAACTGTCCGGCTGAGGCCGGGAATATCATGCAGCTCGGCTTGCTACAAGGAGTTCTCAAGGCGGTCCGCACCGGCATCATCGTTTTTGATGCCGAGCAGCGCATCGTCTTGTGGAACAACTGGGTCGAACAGCATTCGCGCATGCCGGCCGACAGCGTCATAGGGAAAGCCTTTACGGAAGTGTTCCCGGACATGACGGATGGGCGCACGCATGTCGCCATCACCGAGGCCTTGCGCAACAATTTTGCCTCTCTGCTGTCGCAAACGCTGAACAAGGCGCCCTTCCCGCTCTATTCGACGCCAGCCGATGCCGCCGCCGGCGCACGCATGCAGCAGGCTGTGCATGTCATGCCGCTGCATGTTGAAACCCTGCCGCGCCATTGCCTGGTGCAGATCACGGATGTCAGCATGGCGGTATCGCGCGAAAGGAAGTTGCGTGAGCAAGCCGTCGAATTGCAGTCGCAGTCCCTGGTCGACGGATTGACGGGCATTGCCAATCGCCGCCGCTTCGATCTGCACCTGGAACATGAATTCAGGAACGCGAAACGCAATGCCTCACCGCTTTCGCTGATCATGATCGACGTCGATTACTTCAAGAACTACAACGACAATTACGGACATCAGCGCGGCGATGAATGCCTGGTACAGATCGCAGCATCGCTGGACCGCGTCCTCAATCGCGCCAACGACCTGGTTGCCCGCTATGGTGGTGAAGAGTTCGCCGTGATTCTTCCCAATACCAACGAAGACGGCGCCTTGCAGGTGGCGGAAGCGATGCGCGCGGAAGTGGAATCGCTTGCGCTGGCGCATGCCTTTTCCGGTGTCGCGGAATACGTGACGGTCAGCCTCGGTGTCAGTACCCTGACGCCCGAACATCTCGCCAAGACCAGCAGCCTCGTGCGCGGAGCCGACCGCGCGCTCTATCAGGCCAAACGTTCAGGACGCAATTGCGTGGTCGTACACGCCGACACATCAACCGTTCGCGTTTGACGCCGGCATTGCAGGGTTCAGGTGCGCAGGCGGCTCGCTGCCCGCGCCAATTCTGTGATCCGTGCCCAATCCCCTTCCTGCATCGCCTCCTTTGGCGTCAGCCATGATCCGCCGACGCACGCGACGTTCTTGCATGCAAGAAATTGCGAAGCCGTCTCCTGCGAGATGCCGCCCGTAGGACAGAAAGTCACATCCGGCAGCGGACCGGCGATCGCGTTGAGCATGCCGATGCCACCGGCCGGCACGGCGGGAAACAGTTTCAATTGACGGAAACCGGCTTCGCGCGCCGCCATCACCTCGGAGGGCGACATCACGCCCGGCAGCAGAGGCAGCCCGCTCGCTTTCGCCGCGCTGATCAGGCTGGTTGTCAGCCCCGGAGATACGCCGAACACCGCGCCAGCATCCCTCGCAGCTGCGAATTCATCCGGCTGCGTCAGAGTGCCGACGCCGACAATCGCATCGGGCACCTGCTCCGCCATCGCGCGGATGGCCGGCAATCCGTGCGCCGTGCGGAGCGTCACTTCCAGTACGCGGATTCCGCCTGCAACCAGCGCTTGCGCCAAGGGTACGGCGTGATCGATGTTATCGATGGCAATGACCGGAATGACCGGCGAGGCACGCATTATGTCGAGCAGTGTCATGATTTATTTATTCACTTTAATCAGGGAATCTTCATCGGAGAAGGATTGATCTTCGGGCACCGCAAGCTGGTTGTCCTGCTCTTCCGGCATGTGCAGCGGAGGCGGCAAGCCGAAGGTAGCAGCCCCCTCCTCGGCAGCACTGACAGATGCGCGGAACATCGCAAACAGTTCGCGCCCCATGCCAACATGGTTGGCGGACAATTCGGCTTCCTCGTTGCTGCGCGCATCCCATTCAGCGTCGGCCACCAAGGCCTGCAGCACGCCGGCATCGGCATCAAGGCGGATCAGGTCGCCGTCGCGAACGCGACCGAGCGGTCCACCGCTCAGCACTTCCGGCGAGACGTGGATGGCCGCCGGCACTTTGCCTGAGGCGCCCGACATGCGCCCGTCAGTGACCAGCGCAACATGTCTTCCGGCATCCTGCAAACTGCCCAGCGCCGGCGTCAAGGCATGCAGCTCCGGCATGCCGTTCGCGCGCGGCCCCTGGTAGCGCACGACGGCGACGAAATCCCGATCCAGCTTGCCTGCCTTGTAGGCAAGCATGAATTCTTCCTGCGAATTGAACACCAGCGCCGGCGCCTCGACCGCGCGATGCTGCGGCTTGACCGCGGACACCTTGATGACAGCCCGTCCGAGATTGCCCGAGAGAAGACGCAGTCCGCCATCCGCCGAAAACGGTTCCGCTGCCGGCCGCAGCACTGCCAGATCGCCGCTGGCCGGCGGCGCAGGCCGCCAGACGACCGACTCGCCTTGCAGGAACGGTTCCACGCAATGGGCGCGCAGTCCTTTGCCCAGGACCGTCGTCACATCCTCGTGCAGCAAGCCGGCATCGAGCAATTCACGGATTACGAAACCAGTGCTGCCCGCTGCGTGAAAATGGTTTACATCGGCATCGCCATTGGGATAGATGCGCGCCAGCAGCGGCACGACACCGGACAATTCGTCGAAATCGTTCCAGTCGATCACGATGCCCGCCGCCTTGGCGATTGCAATCAGGTGCAGTGTATGGTTGGTTGAGCCGCCGGTGGCGAGCAGCGCCACGATGGCATTGACGATGGATTTCTCATCCACCACGCGGCCCACGGGAATATAGTCCTTGCCTTGGTCACTGATTTCCGCTGCCCGGCGAGTAGCCGCCGCAGTCAGCGCATCGCGCAGGGGCGTATTCGGCGTAATGAAAGCGGCTCCCGGCAGATGCAGGCCCATCACTTCCATCAGCATCTGATTGCTGTTGGCGGTGCCGTAAAACGTGCAGGTGCCGGGACCATGATAGGACTGCGCTTCCGATTCCAGCAGTTCGTCACGTCCAATCTTGCCTTGCGCGTATAACTGGCGAATTTTGGCCTTCTCCGAGTTCGCCAGACCGGTAGTCATCGGCCCACCCGGAACGAACACCGCCGGCAAGTGGCCGAAGTGCAGTGCGCCGATCAGCAACCCCGGCACGATCTTGTCGCATATGCCGAGAAAAAGCGCCGCGTCGAAGGTATTGTGCGACAAGGCAATCGCCGTCGCCATTGCGATCGCATCGCGTGAGAACAGGGACAACTCCATGCCCGGCTGCCCCTGTGTGACGCCGTCGCACATGGCAGGCGTGCCACCGGCAAACTGGGCCACAGCGCCGACCGAACGCGCCGCTTCCCTGATCACATCCGGAAAACGCTCGAACGGCTGATGCGCCGACAACATGTCGTTGTATGCCGAGACGATTGCGATGGATGGCGCATGCTGCTGCTTGAGTTTCAGCTTGTCGTTGGCAGGAAAGGCGGCAAAGGCATGCGCCAAGTTCGTGCAGGACAAGGCGCTGCGCTGCACGCCCTTCAGCCGGGCAGCCTCGATACGCGCGAGATACGCGGAACGATAGGGCCGGCAGCGTTGCGTGATGCGCGCGGTGACGGTGTTCAGGACGGGATGAAGAGACATGATCAGCCTTTCGCAATTTTTTTGAAATTTTACTACATTTTTGCAGAAATGGAAGGACTCAGCGTGCTTGAGCATTTCCCCTGCCACCACAACCTTCCGGCAAGCCAAAGCCCAGGAAATAGAGCAGAAGCGCCAATATTCTTACTGAGCCACCTCAAACAAGCCACAAAACATGTTTAATATTTTGTAGTGAATTTACCAAAAAATGTTGTATAGTTGAATAAATTGACTTTTTTGGAAACCCTGCTCGACATGCGCGAAATCAACCTTACCGATGCCGCCGCCTTCCATGCGCTTTCCTCGCACTACGCCGAAGCGAAGAACTGGCAGATGCGGACCCTTTTCTCCGGCCAGCCGGACCGTTTTGACCGTTTCTCCACGGAAGCAGCAGGTTTGCTGCTCGACTATTCGAAGAACCGGCTGAACGATACGACCATGCAATTGCTGTTTCAACTCGCGCGCGAACGCGGCCTGGAGCAGAAGAGGGACGCCATGTTCAGCGGCGAGAGAATCAACGTCACCGAACATCGTTCGGCCCTCCATACTGCTTTGCGCATGCCGCGCAGTGCGACGCTGGTCGTGGATGGACAGGATGTACTCCCGGAGGTTCATGCCGTCCTCGATCATATGCAGGCGTTCACAGAGCGCGTACGGTCGGGCGCCTGGCTCGGCGCGACCGGTCGCGCCATCACGGACATCGTCAATATCGGCATCGGCGGCTCGGACCTTGGTCCGGCCATGGCTTGCCGCGCCTTGCGGCCTTTCACGCACCCGCGTCTGACCATGCACTTCGTCTCCAATGTCGACGGGCACGACCTCGATGCGGTGTTGTCGAAGGTCAATCCAGCGACCACGCTATTCATTATCGCCTCCAAAACCTTTACCACAAGGGAGACGATGATGAACGCGCAGTCGGCTCGCGAATGGTTTCTCAGCCGCCATGTTGCAGCCGATCTGCCGAAACACTTTGTCGCGGTTTCCACCAACGTCGAAGCAGTGCGCGAATTCGGCATCGATCCCGACAACATGTTCCCGTTCTGGGACTGGGTAGGCGGACGCTATTCGATCTGGTCGGCGATCGGCTTGCCGCTTGCGCTGGCGATCGGCTTCGACGCCTTCAGCGAATTCCTCGGCGGCGCCCACGCGATGGACCAGCATTTCCGCACCGCGCCACTCGAGCGCAACATGCCGGTGATCATGGGCATGATCGGCGTCTGGTATCGCAATTTCTTTGGCACCACATCTTTGTCGATCGCTCCCTATCATCAGGACCTGAACCGGTTTCCCGCCTACCTGCAGCAACTTGAGATGGAAAGCAATGGCAAGCGCGTGGCGGCTGACGGCGTAACGCTCTCAGTGCAGACCTGCCCGGTTGTATGGGGCGACGTCGGCACGAATGGCCAGCATGCCTATTTTCAGCTGCTGCATCTCGGTACGGATATCATTCCTGTCGATTTCATCGCCGCGCTGAAACCCATGCACGACCTGTCGGGTCACCATACGGTTCTTCTCGCAAATTGTTTTGCACAATCGGAAGCCTTCATGCGCGGCAAGAACACCGAGGAAGTACGCGCCGACCTGCGCGCGCAACACCTCTCTGACAAAGAGATCGAAGCGCTGCGGCCGCACAAGATCTTCCCCGGAAACCGCCCGAGCAACACCATTCTGATGGACGAATTGGCGCCGGCAACGCTGGGAGCATTGATTGCACTCTACGAACACAAGGTGTTCGTGCAAGGTGCAATCTGGGGTATCAATAGTTTCGATCAATGGGGCGTGGAATTGGGCAAGGTGCTGGCGAAAAACATTGAGCCGGAACTGACCGGCACTCCCCGCCCGGACGCGCATGACAGCTCGACGAACGCACTGATTGCGCGAGCCAAAGCCGCGTTGTCCGAATAAAGTTCTCGATTGTCGACCAGGCGGCGCGGTTTCCGCGCATCGACAATGGCAACAAGCAGACTACAATGAATAGCTCATTACCGAGCCGGATTTTGTTTACCTAAATCACTTCACATCATGGCCCTTCACGATTTCGATCTGGTCTTGTTCGGCGGCAGCGGCGACCTCGCGATGCGCAAGCTATTGCCCGCGCTCTATAGCCGCAACCGCGTCAACGACCTGCCCTCCACCGCCCGCATCATCTGCGTGGGGCGGCATGAATGGAGCCGCGATGAATTCCTGAAAGCGGTCGACGAGAACGCCAAACCGCATATTCCAAGAGAGACATTCAACCAGACGGCATGGGATGCGTTTTGCGCCCATATTGATTACGTGTCGCTGGATGCGACCGACGGCAAGACGTATGCGGCACTGACCAAGGCAATGCGCAAGGACCCTGCCATCACTCGCGTGTTCTACCTCGCGACTCCGCCGAGCCTGTTCGCAAGAATTTGCCAGAATCTCGCCGAATGCGGACTTGCCACGCCCGAGTCGCGCGTCGTACTGGAAAAGCCGCTGGGCCGCGATCTCAGCAGCGCCAAGCAGATCAACGCCGAAGTCGGCCGCTTCTTTTCCGAGTCGCAGATCTTCCGCATCGACCACTATCTCGGCAAGGAAACGGTGCAGAACCTCTTGGCTCTCCGGTTCGGCAATGTGCTGTTCGAACCCTTGTGGCGGCGCGAATGGATCTCCGACGTGCAGATCACCATCGCGGAAGAGATCGGTGTCGGCAATCGCATGGAATATTACGAAACCGCCGGTGCGCTGCGGGACATGCTGCAGAACCACCTGCTGCAATTGCTGTGCATCGTCGCAATGGAGCCGCCCGTATCGGCCACGCCGAATGCCGTGCGCGACGAAAAGCTGAAGGTGCTGCGCTCGCTCAAGCGCTTCACGCCGCACACGCTCGCGCAGAACGTCATTCGCGGTCAGTACCGCTCCGGCCATGTGGAGGGGGTAGCGGTTCCCGGTTATCGCAAGGAGCCGCAGGCCAATCCGCATTCGCGCACGGAAACCTTCGTCGCGCTCAAGGCAGAGATCGACACCTGGCGCTGGGCTGGGGTGCCGTTCTTCCTGCGCACCGGCAAGCGCATGGCGGACCAGCTCGCGGAAATCGTGGTGCGCTTCAAGACCATTCCGCATTCGATCTTCGCGCAGCCAAACAGCAGCTTCCAGCCGAACAGCCTGATCATCCGGCTGCAGCCCGACGAAGGCCTGCAGCTCAACCTGATGGCAAAAACTCCGGGCGACGGCATGCGCCTGCGTCCGGTGGAGCTGGAACTGGATTTCCGCGAAACCTTCAAGATGCCGCGCATGGAAGCCTACGAACGCCTGTTGCTGGACGTGCTGCGCGGTCAACTCACCCTGTTCATGCGCAGCGACGAACTGGAAGCTGCATGGGAATGGGTCGAGCCAATCCTGAATTACTGGGAACAGGAAGGCGACGAGCCGCTACCCTACGCTTCGGGCACCTGGGGGCCGGCCGCTTCCAGCGCGCTGATCAGTCGCGATGGATTGCAATGGCGTGAAGAAGCGCTTCCTGAGCTGTAACGGGCAACTATAATCTGCCTGCCGGAAGACATTCATAGATCGCCCATGCTGCTCGACTCCATCAAGACCCAGATCGACACATTATCCAAATCGGAAAAAAAGGTCGCCATCGCGGTACTCAAGAATCCCGACCTCGCGGTGGCGGGAAACATCACCGCGCTCGCCAAAAACGCGCAGGTATCCGAGCCGACCGTGGTGCGCTTTTGCCGCGCGCTGGGTTACGACGGCTGGCAGGACTTCAAGCTGAAACTGGCGCAGACGCTGGCGCTGGCGGTGCCGCATGCAGACGAACTGCCTCTGCAAAGCGATCTCGCGGCAGACCTCGTCAACAAGATTTGCAGCCGCTCCATCAATGCCCTGCTCGACCTGCGCAACAACCTGCATCCCGCAGCGATCGAAAAGGCGCTCGATATCCTGTCGCGCTCCAGCAAGATCGAATTCTGGGGTCAAGGCACATCCGGCATCGTGGCGGCAGATGCGCAGCACAAATTCTTCCGCTCCGGCGTGCACACGGTGGCATATGCCGACCCGCATATTCATGCAATCTCTGCGGCGCTCATGAAAAAAGGCGATACCGTTGTCGCCATCTCGCAACGCGGCAACAGCACCTCACTGCTTCACAGCGTGCAACTGGCGAGGCGAGTCGGAGCGGATGTAATCGCGCTGACGCCGAGCGGGACGCCGCTGGCCGATCTGGCAACGGCGCTCGTGCCGATCGACCTCAGCTTCAACATCGACCCCTACACGCCGATTTCGGCTCGCCTGGCGCATCTGGTGGTAATCGACATTCTCGCAGTCGGTCTGGCGCTCAAGGGCGGCCCGGAATTCCGCAAGAAGATGCAAAATGCGCAAAAGGCGCTACAAAAACTCGATATGCAGTTCGACTCCTTCCTCAGGCATCCGCCCAAAATCTGAGCTTCCAGGCTGATACAGGTCTAACCGGCCGGCGGTCGATCCGGTTATCATTGAAGATTGTCGCTTCCTCTTCGCCGGATTTTTCATGAACCAGCTCGAACAACTCAAGCAATACACCACCATCGTCGCCGACACCGGCGATTTCCAGTCGATGAAGGCGTTTGCGCCGCGCGACGCTACGACCAACCCGTCGCTGATCCTCAAGGCCGTGCAAAAGGATGAATACAAGCCGCTGCTGGAAAAAGCGGTGCACGACCATGTACGGAAACCGACCGCCGAGGTGATCGACCGCTTGCTGGTAGCGTTCGGTCTGGAGATTTTGAAACTGGTCCCTGGACGGGTATCGACCGAAACCGATGCGCGCCTGTCCTTCGATACGCAGGGCACGATCGACAAGGGCCGCGCACTGATCGCGCTGTATGAAGCAGCGGGAATTTCGCGCGAACGCGTTCTGATCAAGATCGCATCGACCTGGGAAGGCATTCGTGCCGCGCAGGTGCTGGAAAAAGAAGGGATCCGCTGCAACATGACGCTGCTGTTCGCACTGCCGCAGGCGATTGCCTGTGCGGAAGCGAATGTGCAACTCATCTCGCCCTTCGTCGGACGCATCTACGATTGGTACAAAAAGTCCACCGGCCAGGATTACACCGGTGCGGACGACCCGGGCGTGCAATCGGTCAAGCGGATCTATCAGTATTACCGCAAGTTCGGCTACAAGACCGAAGTCATGGGCGCCAGTTTCCGCAACACCTC
Source organism: Noviherbaspirillum sp. (assembly GCF_035254865.1). Lineage (GTDB taxonomy): Bacteria > Pseudomonadota > Gammaproteobacteria > Burkholderiales > Burkholderiaceae_D > Noviherbaspirillum. Next base: position 96,045 of record NZ_DATFAF010000018.1, on the reverse strand, counting down.
GCAAATCACGGAACTGGCCGGCTGCGACCTGCTGACCATCAGCCCTGAGCTTCTGCAAAAACTTGCCGAGAGCGAAGCGCCGGTCACGCGGCGACTGAGCCTGGAAGATGCGCAGTCGGCCAATATCCAGAAGCTGAACCTTGACGAGAAAGCTTTCCGCTTCATGCTGAACGAAGACGCAATGGGTACCGAGAAGCTGGCTGAAGGCATCCGCCTGTTCTGCGCCGATGCAGTGAAGCTTGAAAAAATGGTGGAAGCGCTACGCTGAAACACGAGGATGGGCTGTAAGCCATGGCGTGCGCCGGGGCACGCCACATAGCGCTCCCGAAACGATCCTCAGCGTTTCCCTGCCGCCTCTCACGCGCGCTGCATCACAAGATCCGCCATGGCATGCGAACGATCGTCGCCGCGTGCACGCAATCCCGCCGCAACGCCCAGCCTGTCCCCCACCGGACGATTCTGGCTCACCTTCCATTTACCTTCGATCCTGGCAATGGGGATTTCAATACCGACGATCGCTTCGACGAGGCGATCAATGAAGTCTGCCGGCGCATCGGAAATCTTCCACGGCAAAGCTTGGGTCCGTTCGTGCTCGTCGGACATTTCTCTCAAGTGATTGAGCAGCCAGTCCGCATCGTCGATCGCACGTGGAATACCGTGCGCATGCACCACAGCGTAGTTCCAGGTCGGCACCGCCTTGCCGTCGGTATGCTTGCTTGGATACCACGAGGGCGTGATGTAGGACTCCGGCCCCTGAAAGACTGCGACGGCGTGCACAGTGTCCGCCAGCTGCTGCCAAACCGGGTTGGCACGCGCGACATGCCCGCGCAAGGTTCCGAGTTCGCCGTCCGGGCTGCACACGAGAAGCGGTATGTGGTTCACGACGAACCCGGATGCGGACTGCACCACGAGCGTGGCGAGCGGATGCGACTTCATCAGGCCGTGCAACACGTCCAATCGGGTTTCTTCGAATTGCTGTTGAAGGTACATGTGGTCCTCATCAAAACGCGGATCAAGCGGCGACACTCATGCGGGCTCGACCAGGACGTCGGCCCTGATCGAATTCGCAATGTAACACTGCGCATGCGAGGCATGATGAATCGCGTCGAGTTCCTCCTGCGTGGGTGCGCGCTCGCCGCCGAACGCGATTTCCGGGCGCAGTGTAATGCGTGTCATGGCGAGTTTTCCTTCACCGTTCTTTTCCATCACACCCACAGCCTTGTCTTCATAACAGTCCACCACAAAACCCCGTGCTGCCGCAATCGACAGGAAGAACAACATGTGACAACTGGAAGTTGCAGCAACCAGCGCCTCCTCCGGATCGACATTGGCAGCGATTGACATCGGCACGGGCACGACGTAGGGCGACGAGGAGGCGGGCACGACCGCGCCGCCATCAAAATGCCATGCATGCCCGCGGCTGTAGCGATTGTCGACAAATTTCTGATCCTGGCGCTTCCAGGAAACCTTCGCTTCGTAAGTATGCATATAAATCCCCGATGAAATTGCTTATGCGGCGCGCTTGATAATCCATCCATTCGGCACCGGCTCAAACCCGATCTTCGGGTAGTACTGCATGGCCTCCGGCGCTGCAAGCAGGAGCAGCATGGACTTTTCGCCGATCGCACGTCGCACCTGCTCCACCAGCGCCGCACCTATCCCGCGCCTCTGATGCGATTGGTCGACGGCAAGGTCGGACAGGTAACAACAATAGCTGAAATCGGTCAATGCGCGCGCAACACCGACCAATTGCTCGCCATCCCAGGCGGTGATCAGCAGGTTCGCATGCGCAAGCATGGCCTCCATCCGGGCAAGGTCGTCAACCGGCCGGCGAATTCCGGAACGGTGAAATATCTCAGCCAGCTGTTCCGGCGAAATGCGAGCATTAGTGCGATATGAAATGGATGCCATGTCTTTCCTTTTCCAGTCCGATTTACCGCAGCATATCTCCTGCTTTGGCTTTCTTAAATAGCCAATAAATGCTATTTTTAAAATACCAATTTCAGAAACAGCATGACCATGCATCTCGCCCAATCGCTCGCCAGTCTGCAGCTCGATCCAACGGCATCCGCGCCGATGTTTCGCCAGCTGTATGAGGCGGTCAAGCAAACCATTCTGGCCGGCACGATCGGCCCCGGCATGCAATTGCCGCCGACGCGCGAACTTGCATCGCAGTTGCGCGTGTCGCGCCAGACAGTGCTGAACGCCTATGCACAACTGATGGCGGAGGGATACCTGTCGGGCACGGTCGGGCGAGGAACCTTCGTCAGCGCCAGCCTTCCCATCGCGCCCAAATCCCGGTTGCATGGCGTCGCCGCCCGGCCTCAGATGCTCCGACCGCTCTCCGCACGCGGGCAATGTTTCGTCGGACCGCAAGCGGTGCTCAACTACCACTCAGGCGTGCCCAAAGCCTTCCGCATCGGCATGCCGGGGCTGGACGTGTTTCCATTCGATGTCTGGGCACGGCTGGAGGCGCGGCGCTGGCGTCATACGCCGCATGAGCTGGGATACGGAGACGCGGCCGGCTTTCATCCTTTGCGCGAAGGACTGGCCGCGTACTTGGGCGCGGCACGCGGCGTCCATTGCGCGCCGGAGCAGATCATCATCACGTCCGGTTCGCAGCAGGCATTGTTCCTGATTGCCAGCCTGCTGCTGTCGCCCGGCGATGCCTCGTGGGTGGAGGAGCCCGGATATCGCGGAATCAATGCATCGCTGCGGGCCGCCCAAGCGCACGTGTGCCATATCCCGATCGACGATGAAGGACTTTCCGTGTCCTTCGGCGCAGCCATGCATCCTGATGCAAAGCTGACCTATGTCACGCCCTCGCACCAGCTTCCGCTCGGCGTGACAATGAGCCTGCAGCGCCGGCTTGAATTGCTGGCATGGGCAGCGGAGAAAAGAATGTGGGTGGTGGAAGACGACTACGACAGCGAATACCGCTACACCGGGCCGCCGATCGCCTCGCTGCAAAGCCTGGACAAGGCCGGATGCGTCATCTACGTCGGCACGTTGTCGAAAGTGCTGTTTCCGGGCCTGCGCCTTGGTTATATCGTGGCTCCGCCGGCACTCGCGGAGGCATTCGCACAAGGCAAGGCCATCCTCGACCGGCATACCGCGATCGGGCCGCAGATGGTGCTTGCCGACTTTATTGCGGAAGGCCACTTCAGCCGCCACATCAAGCGCACCAGGGAAGTTTATGCCGAACGGCGCGCCACCTTGCTCGACGCCATTGCCGCACATATGCCGGACGAGTTTCACATCGGTCCCGCCGATGCCGGCCTGCATCTCCCGGTCCGGTTCCGGCGCAAGCGCAATGACCAGATGCTGACGCGCACGGCCCTTCCGCACGGCATCGAGCTGCGCGCGCTATCGCAGTTTTATAACGCCGATCAGGAGGTAGCGGGACTGGGAAGCCGCGTCTCGGGTCTGTTGCTCGGATTTGCGTCCATCCCCGAGGCGGAGATCAAGCGCGGTGTGTCCACGCTGCGCGGGCTTTTGGAGAAGTAACGTTCAATTGGACAGGCGGATGCAGGACTTGCTTTACATCTTTTCGGTTTCACCGGACTTCGGCTGCCATTTCATCAGGCGTCGCTCAATGACACCCACCATGCCATCCAACACCAGCGCAAATGCGGTCAGCACCAGAATCCCCGCAAAGACGGTATTGATATCGAACGTGCCTTCGGCCTGCAGGATCAGATAGCCGACTCCGCGCGCGGAGCCGAGGTACTCGCCGACGATTGCGCCGACGAAGGCCAGCCCCACCGAGGTATGCAGGCTGGAGAACACCCACGACATGGCGGATGGCAGGTACACGTGACGCAGTAATTGCCGCCGGCTGGCGCCCAGCATGCGCGCATTGGCAAGCACGACCGGACTCACTTCCTTCACGCCCTGATAGACGTTGAAAAACACGATGAAAAACACCAGCGTGACCGACAACGCCACTTTCGACCAGATGCCTAGGCCGAACCACATGGAGAAAATCGGTGCAAGAATCACGCGCGGCATCGAGTTGGCTGCCTTGATATAGGGATCGAGAATCGCGGATGCGACCGGCGACAAAGCCAGCCACAGCCCGAAGCCGAGTCCGAGCGCTGTGCCGATGCCGAACGCGAGCAGGGTTTCGGCCAGGGTCACCAGCAGATGCGAATAAATCTCGGCAGGAAAACTCAGGGTGAACCAGGTCGCGTCACCAATTCCCACCTCGAGGCTGCCGCTGCCGACGGTGAACCACTCCCAGACCCGGGCCAGTACCTTGAGCGGTTCGCCGAAGAAGAATGCTGCCTGCGGATCGCGCGTGGCGACATGCCAGATGGCGAAGAAGGCAACCAGGACGAATGCCTGCCAGACGCGAAGATTTTTATGATTTGGTTTGAGAATGCGCCACATGATTATGCTTTGAAGTCGGACAAGGCCCTCTTCTTCCGGCGAGAAGTTTCTGAATCGGTCAAGCGCGCACCTTCTGCTGCTGATATCCCTTCAGCACTTCTTCGCGCAAGACATCCCAGATTCGCGCATGCAATTCAACAAAGCGCGGATGCGTGCGAATCTCGGCGACGTCGCGCGGACGCGGCAGATCAATCCGGAATTCTCCGATGGGATGCGTGCGCGGCCCGGCGGACAGGACGACGACGCGATCCGACATGGCGATTGCCTCGTCCAGGTCGTGAGTAATGAATAGCACCGCCTTTTTCTTCGCGCTCCACAATTCGAGCACTTCGTTTTCCATCAACTGGCGCGTCTGGATGTCGAGCGCGGAAAACGGTTCGTCCATCAGGATGATGTCGGGATCGAGAATCAGTGTTTGCGCGAGGGCGACGCGCTTGCGCATGCCGCCCGACAGTTGATGCGGGTAGCGGTCTCCAAAGCCCTGCAAGCCGACCCGCGTCAGCCACTCCTCACCGAGCCCGCGCGCCTGTGCTTCATCCATGCCACGAAACTGCAGGCCGGCGATCACGTTCTGCAGGGCGCTGCGCCACGGCATCAATGCCTCCGCCTGGAACATGTATCCCGCACGACGGTTAATTCCGTCCAGCGTTTCTCCGAACACCTTGACGCTACCCGATGAAGCTTGAAGAAGTCCTGCGCCCAGATTCAACAGGGTGGACTTGCCGCAACCGGTGGGACCGACAATCGACACGAACTCCCCCGGCGCGACATGGACTGTCGTGTCGGCGACCGCCGTGTAACGCTGCGAGCGGTCGTCCCTGGAAATGAACGTGCAGGTAATGTTGTCGAGCGAAAGCGCAGGAATCATCGATTGTCGTCTCCGGACGAAGTGGTCCGCAATGCTGCCGGACAGGACCTTACTTGTATTTCGCGTTTGCCTTCTTCGCGAAATCGTTGGTGTAGGTCTTCGACAAATCGATGTTCTTGCCGGCGAGTTGAGGCTCAAATGCCTGCAAGGTCTTCAGCGCGGTCTTCGGTCCGGCTTCCGGCATCATGCCGTCAGGCGAAATCGCCTCGCGCACTTTCAGGAAAGCTTCGATGTACAGCCCGCGGTCGCCCAGCAGATAGCTTTCCGGCACGACCTTGATGATGTCCGAGGGGCCGGCTTTCTGCAGCCATTTCAAGGCACGAACCATGGCATTCGTCAGCGCCTGCGCCGTGTTCGGATTCTTTTTCAGGAAGGCGTCGGTGGTGTAGAGCGTGGCGGCCGGCATCGGGCCGCCGAAAACCTCATTGGTGTCCTTGAGCGTTCGGGTGTCAGCCACTACCTTGATTTCATTCTTTTGCTGCAGCATGGTGATGACCGGGTCGAGATTCGCAATCGCGTCGATCTGTCCCGAACGCAGCGCCGACAACGCGCCGGCCGAAGTGCCGACGCCGATGAAGGATACGTCGCTCGGCTTCAGTCCGCCTTTCGCCAGTACGAAATTAGCCATCATGTTGGTCGATGAACCCGGCGCGGTGACGCCGATCTTCTTGCCTTTCAGATCCGCGATCGTTTTGTAGTTCGGCATGGCCTTGTTCGATACCGCCAGCACGATTTGCGGCGCGCGGCCCTGCAACACGAAGGCCGTGATCGGCTGCCCCTTGGCCTGCATGTTGATGGTGTGCTCATACGCACCCGATACCACATCCGCGCTGCCGCCGACCAGGGCCTGGAGCGCCTTCGCGCCGCCGGCGAAATCGCTGATCTCGACTTGCAGCCCTTCCTCCTTGAAGTACCCGAGCTGCTCGGCGATCGTCAGGGGAAGATAGTAGAACAGGTTCTTGCCACCGACTGCGATGGAGACCTTGGGCTTCTCCAGCGTCTGCGCAAACAGCTTGCTGTTGAAAGTAAAGTAGCCAAGCAGGAAAAGTGCAAGCGCGATGGCGAACTGCTTCCAGAATTTCTTGTTCATGCTGTCCCCTAAATGACGTGATCGTGTCTTAACTGCGCGATGTGCTGATCATCATACCCCAGCCCGCGCAAGACTTCAGCGGTGTGCTCACCGAGCGCCGGGCCCAGCCATTTGGTCTCGCCGGGCGTCTCCGACAGCTTGGGCGTGATCGCCGGCAGCTTGATCGGCGTGCCGTCGGGGAAGGCATGTTGCTCGAACATGCGGCGGGCGAGAAACTGCGGATCAGTCAGCATGTCGCGCACCGAATAGATCTTCCCGACCGGCACGTCCGCTGCCTTGAGGATGGCCAGCGCACTGTCGATCGTCTGCGTGCCGCACCATGCCTGGATTGCGCCATCGATTTCTTCGGTGCGCGGCACCCGTCCATCATTGCGTGCCAGTTGCGGATCGTTCGCCAGATCGTCGCGTCCCATAGCCAGCATCAGGCGCTTGAAGATCGCATCGCCGTTGCCGGAAATGACGATGTTCTCGCCATCGCTGGTGGTGTAGGTATTCGAGGGCACGATGCCGGGCAGCGCGCCGCCGGTACGCTCCCGCACGACGCCGGCGAAATCATATTCAGGCACCAGCGACTCCATCATGTTGAACACCGCTTCATACAAGGCCACATCGACCATCTGGCCCTGCCCTGCGACGGAGTCCTCGCCTGTCTTGCCGTTCCAGCGGCCACCGGTCACGTCACGGTGACGCAATGCCATCATCGCGCCGATTACGCCATGCAAGGCCGCCAGTGAATCGCCAATCGAAATGCCGATCCGCACCGGTGGCCGGTCCGGGTGTCCGGAAACATAGCGCATGCCGCCCATCGACTCCCCGATTGCGCCGAAGCCTGGCAGGTCCTTCATCGGTCCAGTCTGGCCATAACCCGAAAGCCGAACCATGATCGTGGCCGGGTTGATCTTCTTCAGGTCTTCGTAACCGACACCCCATTTTTCCAGAACGCCGGGCCGGTAGTTCTCGATGATGATGTCCGCGTCCAGCGCAAGACGCCTGGCGATTTCCTGACCACGCGCCTCCTTCATGTTCAGCGTGACGCTTTTCTTGTTGCGCGATTGCACCGACCACCAGAGCGAGGTTCCATCCTTCAGCACGCGCCACTGCCGGATCGGATCGCCGCCGTCGGGCGACTCGATCTTGATCACTGCCGCGCCGAACTCGGCCAGCATGCGCGAACAGAACGGTCCGGCGATCAGCGTCCCGAGTTCCAGAACCTTGATGCCCGCCAGGGGGCCGGAGGAAGCTTTATTTGTCATATCCCTGTTTGTAAAGACGATAACTCTTTCAATTCCCATGCGATGTTTTGCCGCGCCTGTGCTTCGAAACGCGCCGCCATCGATGGCGTGAAAAACAGCGTCGAACGCGCAAGGAAACGCTGCAATACGTCGGTGCGAGCGGATCGGTAAGCCTGCGGCGGAACCCAGTCATACTCGGCCCGGATTGCCTGGTTGTAGCGGTGATAGATCTCGGGAGAGCTGCCAAGAATGGACAGGTCTATGTCGAGGAACAAGGGCAGATCGGCAATCTGAGCCGACGGCACCTCATGTCTTTGTGTCGCGAGGATGCACTGTTCGACGGGATGGATCAGATCCGCGTCGATACGCATGGCATGCATGGCGTGATGCGCCCACCTGGCGCTGCGCTGCTCGTTGTCCGTTGCGCGCGTATCGTAGATCAGGTCATGAAACCAGATCGCCAGCTCGACGACTTCCGGACGAGCCATATGCGCGCGTTCAGCGTCGGCATGACGCAGCAATGCCATGATGTGGGAAAGATTGTGGTAGGCGCGATGGGGTTCTGCGTAGTGCCTGACCAGCACTTCCCAGGCGGAGTCGGCGGCCGCCCGGTCCGATGCGAGATGCGTCATCAGCGCCTGCCATCGGGCACGCAACCAGCTCTGATTTTCCGCGGTATGGATAAACATCGCTGTGCGCTCGCGCCGGAGGATTCCGGCTCAGGTTGAGCGACGGTCCAGCATCGCTCGCGCAATCGTTCCGGCGTCGACGTATTCGAGTTCCCCGCCGACCGGGACGCCGCGCGCGAGGCGGCTGACCTTCAGGCCGCGCGCCTTGAGCGTCTCGCTGATGTAGTGAGCGGTCGCCTCGCCTTCATTGGTGAAGTTGGTCGCCAGCACCACTTCGCTGACCACGCCGTCCGTCGCTCGCGCAATCAGCTTTTCAAGGTGAATATCCCTCGGCCCGATTCCGTCCAATGGCGACAGGTGGCCCATCAGCACGAAATACAGCCCCTTGTACGTCATCGTCTGCTCGATCATCAATTGATCAGCCGGCGTCTCCACCACGCATAACAGGCTGGCATCGCGCGACGCGTCGAGACAGGTTTCGCAAATCTCGTTTTCCGTGAAGGTATTGCACTTCGCGCAGTGATGGATGCGCTCGGCCGCCTGCGTCAGCGCACGGCCGAGCATCGCCGCACCCTCGCGATCATGCTGCATCAGGTGGTAAGCCATGCGCTGCGCCGACTTCGGCCCGACACCGGGCAAGCGGCGCAAGGCTTCTGTGAGGAATTCAAGACTGGAGGGAGTTTTCACCAATTTTTTCTCTGTCATCGGCGTCAAGCCACACGGACGCGACCAGGGCCGCGGCCCGTGCTGCGGACGTCAACAATCCACGCCAATCAGAACGGCAGCTTGAAGCCCGGCGGCAGCGGCAAGCCGGCAGTCATGCCCGACATCTTTTCCTGCGTCGTCGCTTCCGCCTTGCGGACTGCATCGTTGAATGCCGCCGCAACCAGATCCTCCAGCATGTCCTTGTCGTCGCCCAACAGCGACGGATCGATGGACACACGCTTGACGTCGTTCTTGCAGGTCATCACGACCTTGACCAGGCCAGCGCCCGATTGTCCTTCGACTTCGATCCCGGCGAGCTGGTCCTGCATCTTCTTCATGTTGTCCTGCATGGCCTGGGCTTGCTTCATCAGCCCGGCGAGTTGGCCCTTCATCATGGTGATACTCCTGATCGTTGATTAAATTGGTTTGACTGATCCCGGCACGATAGTCGCGCCGAATTCGCGCATCAAGGTCTGCACGAAGGGATCGCTCTGCAGGCTTTCCTCCGCCTGACGCTGGCGCGCCTCGCGTTCCGCTGTCGCATGTGCGTTCGCGGTCTGCTCCACCGCGCCGATCTCGGTTGTGACCCGGGTCGGTTTTCCGAAGTGCTCCGCCAAAGCCGCTGTCAGTTTGTCGACGCTGCCGGCCGAGCACAAGGTTTCAAGGGGGATGCGCAGATGCACTTGCACACCGCCACCGTTGTCTTCACATCCCAGCAACTCGCTCTGTTGCGCAAGTTGCTGCGCCACGCCTCGCAATGGCAAGGCGGCAGCCAGCGCCGGCCAGTTGCCATCCCAGTTCAAGGACGGCATCGGCTTTGCGGGGGCTGGTTTTACACGCGCGATCACTGCGCTTGCTTCCTGCCGCACCGCGGGCGGTGCCTCTTCTATCGCAACCGCAGCATCGGCCTGTCCCGCGCCGTGCGATTGCGGTTCAGTTTTTTTTTGAGCCGCTGCCTCGGCAGAATCGTCTGAACGACGCTGACTTTCCTGAGGGCGCTCGTCTTCCCATGGCGGAATGGAAGCCGGCGCGGGCCTCGCGGACGAGGAAACCGCAGCCTGCGGCTTGCCGCCGTTGCGGGCAGCTTCCAGCGCGGCGCGTGCCGGGCTCATGCCGCCTGCGGCACGTGCTGCAGGCGCCGGCGCTGCCGCTGGCTGCGATGCGGCACTCGGTCGCGCAGGCATCGGCGCCGGCGAAGAAACCGCAGGCGTCGCCGCCGCCGGCCTTGCTTCAGCACCACCCACACCAGGACGGAAGGCGAGCATGCGCAACAAGGTCATCGAGAAGCCGGCATACTCGTCCGGCGCGAGACTCAACTCGTTTCGTCCATGCACCGCAATCTGGTAAAACAATTGCACCTCTTCCGCATCGAATATTTGCGCCAGGCGAAGAATATCTTCCCTTTCCGGCACATCATCGGGCAGCGCGGCGGGCACGGTTTGCGCCAGCGCAATCCGGTGCAACAAGGTCCCCAAATCCTGCAGCGCCGCGCTGTACGACAGGCTGCGCGTCGCCATTTCATCTGCGACAGCCAGCAGGCTTGCGCCATCCTTCGCTGCCAGTGCATCCAGCACGCGAATCAGATAAGACTGATCAAGCGCGCCAAGCATTCCCTGCACTGCTTCCAAGGTCACCTTGCCTGCAGCGTATGCGATTGCCTGGTCGGTCAGCGACAGGGCATCGCGCATCGAACCGTGCGCCCCTTGGGCTAGCAAGCGCAATGCCGGCGGTTCGAAATCGATGCCTTCCTGGCCGAGAATATTGTCCAGATGCCCGACGATATGACCGGGCGGCATCTGTTTCAGGTTGAACTGAAGGCAGCGCGACAGCACGGTAACCGGAATCTTCTGCGGATCCGTCGTTGCCAGGATGAACTTCACATGCTCAGGCGGTTCTTCCAGCGTTTTCAGCATGGAATTGAACGCATGGTTGGTGAGCATATGAACTTCGTCGATCATGTAGACCTTGAATCGCGCATTGGACGGCGCGTAAACCGCCTGTTCCAGCAATTGCGCCATCTCGTCGACGCCGCGGTTCGACGCCGCGTCCATTTCGATGTAATCGACAAAGCGCCCCGCATCGATGGCCGTGCACGCTTCACATGTTCCGCAGGGCTTGGCGGTGATGCCGGTTTCGCAATTCAGCGACTTCGCGAGAATGCGCGACAAGGTTGTCTTGCCCACGCCGCGGGTGCCGGTAAAAAGATAGGCATGATGCAAGCGCTGTTGGTCCAATGCGTGCGTCAACGCCCGCACGACGTGCTCCTGCCCGACGAGCGTCTCGAAGCTCTTGGGGCGATACTTGCGGGCGAGAACTTGATAGGACATGGTGGCGATGGCAATTGTCGATACGCCGCATTTTACCTGACATGCTGCAAGTTATAGACGGCACTTGCTCACATCGATGCCAGAAAAAGAATACCGATTACGCAAGGGTAAACATGCATATTGCATGCATACGGCATGACGCCGAAAACGCACACCAGGCAACGGACGGGAAGTTTAATGAGGATAAGACAGGAAAGGGGCGAGCCTTGTCTGCGGCACTTGCGGGAAATGGCTTTGGCTGCTTCGTTCCCGACCTGACCAGGTTGGCCATGCCACAATGCGCAGGGGCCCGCCTAGCGCTATTTTAACAGCAAAGCGCCCGGCACGCCCGAGCATTTCCCGTGTACAGCCGATTGCAGCCGATCAGATCCCCAACTCTTGCCAGATGCGATCGACTTTCGCCTTGATTTCATCGGTCATGGCAATCGCCCTTCCCCACTCACGCTGGGTTTCCCCCGGCCACTTGTTGGTCGCATCGATTCCCATCTTGCCACCCAGCCCGCTCACTGGTGACGCAAAGTCGAGATAATCAATGGGCGTGTTCTCCACCAAGGTCGTATCCCGCGCCGGATCGACACGCGTCGTGATCGCCCAGATCACTTCCTTCCAGTCCCGCACATTGACATCCTCATCCACTACGACGATGAACTTGGTATACATGAATTGACGCAGGAAACTCCAGACTCCGAACATCACGCGTTTGGCGTGGCCCGGATAGGACTTCTTCATCTGCACCAGCGCCATGCGGTAGCTGCAGCCCTCGGGCGGCAAATAGAAATCGGTGATTTCGGCAAACTGCTTCTGCAGCAAGGGAACGAACACCTCGTTCAGCGCCACGCCCAGGATCGCCGGCTCATCCGGCGGTTTCCCTGTATAAGTGGAGTGATAAATCGGATCGCGCCGCATGGTGATGCGATCGATCGTAAACACCGGAAACCAGTCCTGCTCATTGTAGTAACCCGTGTGGTCACCGTACGGGCCTTCCAGCGCATGTTCATAACCACTCGGATGCGATGGATCAGGATTGATATGCCCCTCCAGCACAATCTCCGCCGAGGCCGGGACGCGCAGTTCGCTGCCGATCGTCTTCACGAGATCGGTCCGACTGCCGCGCAGCAGGCCGGCAAACTGGTATTCGGACAGGCTGTCCGGTACCGGGGTCACCGCACCCAAGATAGTTGCCGGATCGGCTCCGAGGGCGACCGCAATCGGATATGGCTTGCCGCGATTGACGATGCAATGCTCGCGAAAGTCGAGTGCGCCACCTCGGTGCGCCAGCCAGCGCATGATCACCTTATTGCGACCGACGACCTGCTGGCGGTAGATGCCGAGGTTCTGCCGTTTCTTGTGCGGCCCCTTGGTCACCACCAGTCCCCAGGTGATCAATGGCGCCACGTCGCCCGGCCAGCAATGCTGGATCGGCAGCCTCGCCAGATCGACATCATTCCCCTCCCAAACGACTTCCTGGCATGGCGCCGATCGATGCTCTTTCGGCGCCATGTCCCACAAGGCTTTCACCATCGAACCTAAGCCCACGATGTCCTTGAATCCCTTCGGCGGCTCCGGCTCCTTCAGCGATGCCAGCACATGGCCGATGCGGCGCAGTTCGCTCACATCCTCCGCGCCCATGCCCAATGCGACGCGACGCGGCGTACCAAACAAATTGCCCAGCACCGGGATCGTGTGGCCGCTCGGCTGATCGAAAAGAAGCGCCGGACCGCCCGCGCGCAGGGTCCGATCGCATATCTCCGTCATCTCAAGATACGGAGAAACCGGCGTCGCGACATGCTTTAGTTCGCCCAATTGTTGCAATTGGGAAATAAAATCCCGCAAATCAGAATATTTCATGATTTTTCACAAGGTTGAAGAGCTGCTTCTATTTTTTAATTGCAAGCCCAAGTAGTTGATTTTATTGATTTTCTGTTGCGGTGCAGCGATAAATCTAGATTCAAAAGTTATAAAGAATCAAGTTGATAGTATTGACTTGATATAAACAGCCCCCTAGAATTTGCCCAACTCGATGAGGAGGCCCGCCTGGGGAGTGAAGGCGAGGCAGCAAAAATCTTCATCATTCACGGGGTCGGGGCCCACATAACATTTTAAGGAGTGTTTCCAAAAGGCGTCTGCCTTCTCCCCGAACAAGTTGTTTGCCGCTGATCCGGCGCCTTCGCGCAGCCGCCAGCCTGGAGCAAACAATTCCGACGTCTGCATGCTGCGCCGCGCGCGGCAGCGGACGATGACCGATTCTCGGCAAGCACAAGGGTCTACAAGGCTTTGTAGTGGGTTCTTCGCATGCCGCGACGATTAGGAGGTTCAATGTTAAATCGATTTATCCGGGCAACGTTCGACGTTACCCGTAAAACTGCCAGCCAGTCGGCCGCATGGGCGGTATTCGCCCGCGACACCGTCAGCGGCTTCATTACGACCGCGCATCACACCGTACTCGTCCTCGGGATCATCGCCATCGCCGCGCTTGGCATCATGTTCGTCAAGCCGGAAATCGCCGATCAGCTCAAGGAATTGTCTCCGTTCGCTGAAGCAAGCGCAGACGAAGTAACGGATGAGGAAACGCCTCCTACCACGGCGGCCCTTGACATGCCGGCCCAGTCGATCACCAAAGCGGCCGCCGCCGGCAATGCGCATGCAGCGGTTGCGGCCGAGGACGCAGTGGGCAACACCCGCCAGCAACAGTGGGTGACGAGCTGGTTGTCCAAGCGCTATCGGGTCGCGTCCGACGCCACCAACATGCTCGTTTCGGCCGCCTACATGACAGCCAAGGAAATCAAGCTCGATCCGCTCCTGATCCTGTCGGTCATGGCAATCGAGTCCGGATTCAATCCGTTCGCGGAGAGCCCGGTCGGAGCGCAAGGCCTGATGCAGGTCATGTCCAAGGTCCACCACGACAAGTTCGAGGACTTGGGAGGCGTGAAGGCGGCGCTGAATCCGGTCGCGAACATCCGGGTTGGCTCGCTGATTCTGAAGGATTACGTCACCCGCGGCGGCTCTGTCGAGGCGGGACTGAAACTGTATGTCGGAGCCGGCGCATCCGACTCCGATTCCGGCTATGGTGCCAAGGTGCTGGCAGAATACCGGCGGCTGAAGGAAGTCGCGATGGGCAAGAAGGTTCCGGTTTTCTCGACTTCGGCGAGCTCCGGTACGCTCAAGCCCCGCCAGGAGCGCAAGGCTGAGTCGGACGGAGAATCCGCGAAGCTCGAAGGGAAGACTGAACCCTTGGCAAAGGCGGATCAGTTCGCGGCGCTGTAAGCTTGCAACAGTCGTAAAAAAGGAGCCTTCGAGGCTCCTTTTTTTATTTCCTGCAAAAACGTCCCTGCGTCGCTCAGGATCGTTGGGCGAAAAAACTCGTCAAGCGGCCGACCGCTTCACGCAAATTGTCCATGGATGTCGCATAGGACAAACGAATATACTGACGCGCCGTGTAAGGGCCGAAGTCGAGTCCCGGTACCAGCACCACTCCCGCCTTGTTCAACATCTCGATCGTCAACCGGTCCGCATCATCTGACAACGAGGAACAATCCGCGTACACATAGAACGCACCATCCGGCGTCACCGGCACCTTGAAACCGAGTTCGCGCAGGGCGGGAACGATGTAGTCGCGACGCCTTTTGAATTCAGCCTTGCGCTGCTCATAGATTGCAATCGATTCAGGCAAAAAACAGGCGACACCGGCATGCTGCGCAATGCTGGATGCACAGATGAACAAATTCTGGGCCAGCTTCTCCACCTGCGGGACCATCCGTTCCGGCACGACCAGCCAGCCGAGACGCCAACCTGTCATGTTGAAGTACTTGGAAAAACTGTTGATGACAATCACGTCCTCACCCAGCGACAAGGCCGAAAATGGCGCTTCGTCGTAAGTCAGCCCTTGATAGATCTCATCGACAATCGTGAAGCCCTTTCGCTCCCGAACGCTGGCGACGATTTTTGCCAATTCATCATGCGGAATCGAGGTGCCGGTGGGATTCGAGGGCGATGCGAGCAACACGCCTCGCGTGGCCGGCGACCATTGATCGCACACCGTCGCGTCGGACAATTGGAATCGATCCTCCGGACCGCTGGGGATCAGCTTTGCGACGCCCTCAAAGGCGGCCACGAAATGCCGGTTGCAAGGATAAGACGGGTCGGGCATCAGTACCTCGGCATCCCTTTCCACCAAGGCCGCGCATGCCAGCAGAAGCGCGGCAGAAGCGCCGGCGGTGACGATGATGCGCGACGGCGCGATGTCCAGACCGTAGACACGCTCGTAATGTGCGGAGATCGCCTGGCGCAAGGAAGGAATACCGACTGCGGAGGTGTACTGCAGCTTGCCATCCGCCATGGCGCGAGTCGCAGCCTCGATGACCGGCGGCGGCGCCGTGAAATCAGGCTCGCCGATGCCCATATGAATGATCGAACGACCCTGGCGCTCGAGTTCCGTCGCCATTTTCGCGAGTTCCATGACATGAAACGGCGCAATGTTGGCCAGTCGCGAAGCAAGAATGGGATTCATCACAATAGTTGATTTTGCGGCGGATCAGCTTGTCGTTCTCAGCGCCTTTTCGCGTCATCCACTTCGACGTCGCGCACCTTGGCTGCGAATTTGTCGAGTACGCCGTTCACATACTTGTGGCCATCGATGCCGCCAAATGACTTGGTCAGCTCGACGGCTTCATTGATCACGACCTTGTAGGGAATTTCCAGATGATTGCTGAGCTCGTAGGCGCCGATCAGCAGCGCCGCATGCTCAACCGGCGACAATTGATCGATCGGACGGTCGATCAAAGGGCCCAGGCCTTCGCGCAGCTTGTCAACCTGCCTGATCGTGCCATGCAGCAGCGTATCAAAGTGCTCGGCATCGGCCTTGTCAAACCCGTGCGCTTCACGGATATGCGCATCGATCGCCCCCGTATCTTCGTTGTTCAGCAACCACTGATACAAGCCCTGCAGTGCGAATTCGCGCGCGCGATGGCGTGGCGTCCGATTCTTGTTCGGATTCGCATGAACATTCTTCTGTGTCATGAATTACTCTTCCTCGGTTGCTTCAGCGAGTTCTTCCAGAGCAATGGCAAGGTTCGCCATTTCGACCGCAACACGAGCGGCATCTGCGCCCTTTTCAGCCATACGCACTTCTGCCTGTTCGTCAGTTTCCGTCGTCAGCACGGCATTGGCAATCGGAATGCCAAAGTCGAGACCAACCCGGGTAATGCCCGCGCCGGACTCGTTGGATACCAGTTCGAAATGGTAGGTTTCACCACGAATGACCGCCCCGATAGCGATTAGCGCATCGAACTGCTGGGTTTCCGCCATCTTCTGCAGCGCAAACGGGATCTCCAATGCGCCAGGAACCGTGACGTGCAGTACGTCCTCGTCAGCAACGCCGAGATGCTTCAGTTCGGCCAGGCACGAAGACAGCAGCCCGTGGCAGACATCTTCATTGAACCGGGCTTGCACGATACCGACGCGCACGCCTTCGCCGCTCAAATTGGTCTCGTATGTTCCTACGGTCATGGTTGTTCCTTCATGCGCGACTGCGCTCGTTAAAATCAGACACCACGCGTGTTTCGTTCGGGCAAGCGAACCACGCGTGGAGCGTTTGTTATTACAGAAATGTAGCAGCTATTTGCGCCAGTAAAAGCGGGGAATCAGCTTTCCGGCTTATCCTGGTAGCCAACGACTTCCAGATCGAAGCCGGTCATCGACGGCATCTTGCGCGGATTGGCCAGCAGCTTCATCTTTCCGACGTCCAGGTCCTTCAGGATCTGGGCGCCAATGCCGTAGGTCCGCAGATCCATGCGCGAACCGCGCGGCTGCGGCTTGGCGTCGGGCGTATTCAGCGCTTCAAACTGCGCAAACATCTGCTCGGCGGATTCCTCGCAATTCAGCAAAACCATGACACCGCGCTCGGAGGCCTTGATGGCGGACATGGCCGAAGCCAGGTTCCATGAATGGGTGGTTGCCTGTGTTTCCAGCAGGTCGAGAATCGACACCGGTTGGTGCACGCGAACCAGCGTTTCAAGTTCCGGCTTGACGTCGCCGTGCACCAGCGCAAGGTGCGCGCCGCCACTCGGCTTGTCACGATAGGCAATGGCCCTGAAGGTGCCATGCACGGTATGCATCTGGCGTTCCGCGACCCGGTCTACGATGCTTTCATTCCGACTGCGATAATGGATCAGGTCGGCAATCGTGCCGATTTTCAGTCCATGCTCCTTCGCAAACTCCATGAGGTCGGGAAGACGCGCCATGGTGCCGTCGTCCTTCATGATCTCGCAAATGACTGCAGCTGGCGTCAGTCCGGCGAGTTCTGCAAAATCGCAACCCGCCTCGGTATGGCCGGCGCGCATCAGCACACCACCCTTCTGTGCCTTCAGCGGGAAAATGTGACCAGGCTGAACGATATCGGCCGGCCCGGCATTTTTTGCCACTGCGACCTGCACCGTCCTTGCCCGGTCAGCCGCAGAGATACCAGTCGTTACTCCCTCGGCGGCTTCGATCGATACCGTGAAATTGGTGCCGTATGAAGTTCCATTACGGGAGGTCATCATCGGCAGATTGAGCTGATTGCAGCGCTCTTCGGTAAGCGTCAGGCAGACCAGCCCGCGCCCGAACTTCGCCATGAAATTGATTGCTTCCGGAGTGACGAATTCCGCGGCAAGAACCAGGTCGCCCTCGTTTTCGCGGTCTTCCTCATCCACCAGTATGACCATGCGGCCTGCGCGCAGCTCGCTGATGATTTCTTGAGTTGTTGAAATAGCCATGACTAAAATCCTATGTAGCCTGCTATTTTAAAGGATTTACACCGCCCCTAACTTTCAAGGCCGAAACAATTGATCGCGCGGCCACGCCTAAAGACACTTTCTTGCCAATCACACAACCAATTTGCGCGGCACCTAGTCCTTCATGCTCAACATACGTTCCACATAACGCGCGATCAGGTCGATTTCCAGATTAAGCTTCGTACCAGGTTTCAAGTGTTTGAGCGTGGTGACTTCCACCGTATGCGGTATGAGGTTGATGGAAAATTCACATCCATTTAGCCCATCGGTCACGCGATTGACGGTCAGCGATACGCCGTTGACCACGATTGAGCCTTTATAGGCGAGATACTTGGCGAGTTCCTTCGGCGCTTCGATGACCAGTTCCATCGATTCGCCAACCGGATCGAACTTGCGAACCACGCCGAGTCCGTCAACATGCCCCGATACCAGATGGCCACCTAGCCGGTCGGCCAGCGTGAGCGCCTTTTCAAGATTGACCTCGCCGACCGCATCGAGACCGGCTGTGCGGTTCAGGCTTTCGCGTGACACATCGACGACAAACCCCTTGTCCGTCTTGCTCACGACCGTCATGCAGGCGCCGTTGAGTGCAATCGAATCGCCGAGTGCAACATCGCTCATTGGCAGGCCGCCGGCATCGATCGTCAGCCTCACGCCCGAATCGGCCTGATTGCCCAAGGGAGTAATGGATGTGATAGTGCCGATCGCGGCGACGATTCCGGTAAACATGAGTGCAATCCGATCAGATGAAACGAGCAAGGATACGCAAATCCGGCCCGATTTGCTTGATTTCGTGAAAAGCGAGTTGCTGTCGGCCGTTCAGGTTTTCCAGTGCCGGCAAATCGAACAAACCTCGCGCGTCTCCGAGCAGGCTGGGAGCCAGATAGAGCAACAATTCATCGACGCATCCTTCACGAATCAAGGATCCGTTCAGCTTGAATCCTGCCTCGACATGCAGCTCATTGATCTGCCGCCTCCCCAATTCCAGCATCAGGGCCGGCAAATCGACCTTGCCTTGCGCGTTCGACAGCATGAGGATTTCAGCGCCGCGTTCGCGCAAACGCGCTTCCTTCTCCGGATCGGAGCAGGCGGTTGCGATCCATGTACCGCCGCCCTCGAGAATGCGGGCGTCCGGACTTATCTGCAGCTGACTGTCGATCACGATTCGGCGCGGCTGACGCGGTGTGTCAATCGCCCTCACGTTGAGCCGAGGGTCGTCTTCCCGCACGGTGCCAATGCCGGTCAGCACGGCACACGCTCGGGCACGCCACCAGTGTCCGTCATTTCGCGCGGCGTCGGAGGTGATCCATTGACTGCATCCGTTATGCAGTGCCGTCTTGCCATCGAGGCTGGCAGCCGCCTTCATGCGAATCCAGGGTTTGCCCCGCTGCATGCGGGACATAAAGCCGATATTCAATTCGCGCGCTTCATCTTCCAGTACACCGCATGCCACTTCGATACCCGCGGCCTTCAGCTTCGCCACGCCTTGGCCGGCAACGAGCGGATTGGGATCGGCCACTGCGGCAACCACTCGCGCCACGCCGGCACGAATCAAGGCGTCCGCACATGGTGGCGTACGACCATAGTGACTGCAAGGTTCGAGCGTAACGTAGACCGTGGCGCCGCGAACGTCGGCTCCCCGCCTGGCGGCATCGTTGAGCGCCTGTATCTCCGCATGCGCCTGCCCCGCCGGCTGCGTGTATCCTTCACCGATAACCCGTCCGTCCTTGACGATCACGCACCCCACCCTGGGATTCGGCGCGGTGATAAAGAGTCCTTTCGCCGCCCATTGCAGCGCGAGTTCGATGCCCTGTGAGTCGGAATGTATATCCACGAATGATGTGAGTTCGGTTAATAAGTTCGGCGCGTCAAGCCTGGGCGATTGTATCTCCGCCATCGACCCAAATGCATCCACGCCTAGCAGGATGTTCCCTCGCGTGCCGGATTGCACACACGTGGCCGCCCCAGGAAATTGAGCTTGATCTTGCGCACCTGATCATTCAACTTGAATGTGAATGTTCCGAATTGGGTTCGCTGACTGCTGGAATTGGTACGAGTCCGGCCCGCGCCGCTATACGCGAGATATTGTACTGTCGAATCGGTAAGACTTGCCCTGATGCTGGTGCCTTTCTGAAGCGCATCATGGATGAAAATCACTCTTTCTCCTGCGTCTGGCCTTTGATTATTGTTTTCATCGACAAACACGACCCAGCCGCTGGCCCAGTTCCCATCCGCGTCCTGCGGCACCAAATCGACCCGAGTCCCGCGCTGGATCGCTTCCGAGCGAGTCAGGCTGATGGCCGCATAAAAGTCGTTAACGACTGCGCTTATCTGCTGGCTCTGGATGAAGGATTGGAGACTTGGTAAACCCATTGCAAGCAGAACAGCGACAACTGCGAGTACGGTCAGTAGTTCAACCAGCGAAAGGCCGCGGTGCCTTGTCGCCGGAATCCATGCATGTCGGCGTCTCATTTCCAGCAACCGGGACTGTTGGCGGCCTTCAGGCCAGTGCTGGTCACGCTCAATTCACCACAAGCAATGTCCTTGTAGCTTGAATCAACATTCTTCGTACCCGGCATGGCAATCAGTTGCACACAATTCCTGATTGTGTCGTTCTTGCATGGCTCGGCCTTGATCTCGTAGGCGCTGCTCTTTGAAGTTTCGCCGGAAAACCACTTGAACTTCTTTTCTTCTTCATCAGTTGATTCCTGCGAAAACTTGATATAGCTGTTGTGCTGCGAGTAGGAGCGCTCCTCCTGCTGCAGGAGCTGCATCAATGCGGCACGCGCCTCGGCTCGCCTTCCCTTGCGAACCGCTTCCTGATAACCCGGGTAGGCAATCAAGGAAAGGATCACGATGATGACCAGCACGACCATGACTTCAATGAGGGTGAATCCCGCACGGTCCGGTTTGCATGCCCCTTGTCGCCCCCTACTTTTGAGAACCACTACGCAATTCCTCCCAGTTATGTATCTCGCGCCAGCTGAATCGACCGACCGGCACATTGGTTTCAGGTTTGCTACGGCCTTTTTTCCTGTAAAGCGTCTGCAAGGCGACTTGTGTGGTCTCGCGTGTACCGAATCCCACTGCCGTGATCCGGTAAACATTCTCTGCTTCGGGTTTGACGGCAGAGTTATCCGGATTCCGGTGAACACCGAGTTCAATGATGTATCTAGGCAGGCGCGCTGGCAGTGAACCTTGTCCGACCTGAAAGGCCCGCCCAGTGAAAAAGCCGTAGGGTACCGAGGCCGCATCCGCGCCTGCATCCGTAAAGTCGACGGTTTGCCAGGCCGGAGCCATACGGTCATCGGTAGTGCATATGCCAAGAAATTGCCGGGAAGCTCCCGGGCTGCAGCCATTCGGAATACGCTCCATTTGTTCGCTGCCGAATAAATCGCTACGCGCGGTTTCGCCGGGAGGCGAACCCTCGATATCCAGTTCGGCATCCAGCAATGCCGCTTCCGCAGCCTGCAAGGCAATCTGGCGGTCGCGGTCATTGCGGGCTGCTTTTTCTCCCTGAAGCGCCATGTTTGCCGCAGATACGGCAAGCGTCAGAACAACCGTCAACATCAAGAGCGCCACAATCAGCGCCGCTCCATGTTGTCGCGCAAAGGATGAGCGGAACCCGAGCGACGGCCGAGCACGTCTTGGAAATCCGGAATTCATGTATGGTTTTTGGCCAGCGCGGTTGGCAACAGCACCATTGAACTAAAGATCCGCCGTTGTCTGCCTCGTACCGATTTCGGCAACGAGGATTCCAGCAAACGCACGCCGGCATCCGCGCCGGCATAGGCGTTTGAATAATCCTTGCCGAAAAGGTCGTACTGAGTCGTCGCCTTCTCGCTTTGAGTACGATTCGCGCCTCGAATCAACAGTGAAAACTTCACTGCTGCGACTTTTTTCCAATAGCCTTTTCCCCGCCGTTCTGTGACCCGATCATGCAGTCTCGCGTCGCGAGACGAGCTTGCATTGTCCAGGGCATCAATGGCGGTTGCGTTCAAAAACTGGTCCGGCAAGCCGTCGTCGTCCATATCGAGTCCATAAAGAACTTGAAATGATTCGACCCCGCGCGCGATTGCCTGCGAGGTCCAGGAATCGTCGCCGCGATACTTGCAATACAACTCGGGCTCCCCACTCGCATCTTCGGCGACGTAGAAGATGCTCCAGCCACGACTCTCATCCGCACTCTCCGAGGCACTGAGTGCAGAAACACTGAAGCCGGCACAATTGAGCATCGTGCCGTCACCATTGTCTCCACTTCCGGCGCCAGAAAATCGGACAGCAAGCACGTCGCTTCCGTTGACCGCTTTTGTGTATGGCCCATCAATGCCCTGCGTTCTGCTTTTCAAACCGGCCGCATCCAGTCCGGAAATGCTTGCATTCGTCATCGCTGCGGAAATCGGCAGCTCCGATGAACTTTCTTCTTCAAAGGAAACAGTTCGAATCGATCTCGTGATGACGTCGATGGCGTAACGTCCGGTCTCCTGTATGCGCGCATCATCGTCTTGCATCAAATAGGTGGTTTTCGTCGAAACAAACAGTGTCGTCGTTGCCATCACAATCAGCAGACCAAGGGCCATTGAAATCATCAGCTCGACCAGGGTCAGGCCGTATTGCTCGGCGAGAGACGCCTGGCCTGGATCGGGCACTCTGCATATCGGGAGAGCGTTCATATTGCAGGGAGCCCGACCGTAATTGCGACACTGGGAGGGAACTTGCCATCACCATCCTTGACCAAGGCACCGTCCGGATTTTTTGCTTGCCAGCCAACCTTGATTACCAAAGGCGCCGTACTTTCCGATGTGCCCGTGCAATCCCAGGATAGTGATTTTTTCCCGCTATCCCATGGTGATGCGTCATGACAAATCACAAGCCGTCCACCTGGCAGCGTTGCGTGTACGCGGCTTTTCCACTCATAGAGTTCAAATTGGGCGAGTTCCTCTGCATCGCATCTGGCGGCATAGCAGAGCTTCGGTGGCATCGGCAGATCACCGTCGCCCGTCGACTGGTAGCTTACTTGCGCGAACGGGCTTGCACCGCCTGCCTGGCTCAAATGCTGATTAATCATTCTGATCGCATCGGCCATTTCGCTGGCGATTTGCAAGGCAGACGTTTGATATGCAGATTGCTGCGCGGTGCGAAAGGCCGCCAGTTGGAGCCCTGCGGCCCCGATCACGCCGATTGCCAGGACAACGATGGCAACCAATGCTTCAACCAAGGAAAAGCCTGCGGCGCACGACTGCCACGTTTGGCAACGGCCTGCCCATGAACGAGATGTACTGCATGGATTCATTTTATAAAAATGAGGCATAATTGTTTTTATGACAATAATTTACTCGAAAAAACTGAGCGCCTTTATGGCCGCGATGAATTACTTTGCGGGGTTTTTGCGTTCTGGTCCGACTTCGGCAATCGCGTCCTGGAATTCAGCGACGTCTTCGAAGCTCTTGTAGACGGATGCGAAGCGGATATAGGCAATCTTGTCGAGGCGTTTCAGTTCTCGCATGACCAGCTCGCCGATGTGGCCTGATACAACTTCCCGGGCGCCACTGGAAAGCAGTTTTTCTTCGATGCGATGAATCGCAGCGTCGACCGCCTCGGCGGAAACGGGACGCTTGCGCAGAGCGAGCATCAGGCTGCCGCGCAATTTCGCAGGATCAAACTCGGCACGACTGCCGTTTTTCTTGACGATAACCGGCATCGAGAGTTCGATGCGTTCGTAGGTGGTAAATCGCTTGTCGCAATGGGCGCAGCGGCGACGGCGGCGAATGGTGTCCCCTTCCTCCGACACGCGTGTATCGATGACTTGGGTGTCCTCGTGATGACAGAAGGGGCATTTCATGGCGGCGGTGTTGCCTTTGAAAAATTGTTAATTAAATAATTTTCTTGCCACCCGCCCGAAATTTCAATCCCATGAATATGGTGCGGAATGCAAGACGAACCGCTTTTCGGACTCTACATCAGTTCATCTCGCATTCCAATGTGCCGCACATCCCGCAAGACTCGCGGCACAGAGTAACGCACTCAACCGTAAACGGGGAATGCCTCGGTCAACTTCTTGACCTCCGCTTTCACGCGTTCTATGGTGGCCGCGTCATGCGGATTGTCCAGCACGTCGGCGATCAGGTTGCCGACCTTGGTTGCCTCCGCTTCCTTGAAACCGCGGGTCGTCATGGCGGGGCTGCCGAGGCGGATACCGGAGGTCACGAACGGCTTCTCCGGATCATTCGGAATGGCGTTCTTGTTGCAGGTCATATGCGCGGAACCGAGGATCGCTTCGGCTTCCTTGCCGGTGATCTTCTTCGCCCGCAGGTCGACCAGCATCACGTGCGATTCGGTTCTGCCGGATACGATGCGCAAGCCGCGCGCGATCAAGGCCTTGGCCAGCGCGTCTGCATTTTTCACGACCTGCTGCTGGTAATCCTTGAATTCCGGGGACAGTGCTTCCTTGAATGCGACCGCTTTGGCGGCGATCACGTGCATCAGGGGACCGCCCTGGATGCCCGGGAAAATCGCCGAGTTGATGGCCTTTTCGTGCTCGGCCTTCATCAGGATCACGCCGCCGCGCGGACCGCGCAAGGACTTGTGTGTAGTGGACGTGACGAAGTCGGCATGCGGCACCGGATTCGGATACACGCCGGCAGCAATCAAACCCGCGTAGTGCGCCATATCGACCATGAAGTAGGCGCCAACGTCTTTTGCCACCTTGGCGAAACGTTCGAAATCGATGCGCAGCGCATAGGCGGAAGCGCCGGCGATGATCAGCTTCGGCTTCTTCTCATGGGCCAGACGCTCCATCGCGTCGTAGTCGATCTCTTCCTTGTCATTCAGGCCGTAGGAGACCACGTTGAACCACTTGCCCGACATGTTCAGCGCCATGCCGTGGGTGAGGTGGCCGCCTTCCGCCAGCGACATGCCCATGATGGTATCGCCCGGCTTGAGCATCGCGAAGAAGACGCCTTGGTTGGCTTGCGAGCCGGAATTCGGCTGCACGTTGGCGGCTTCGGCGCCATACAATTCCTTCAGGCGGTTGATTGCCAGCGTTTCGGCGATGTCGACGAATTCGCAGCCGCCATAATAGCGCTTGCCCGGATAACCCTCCGCATATTTATTGGTCAACTGAGAGCCTTGCGCCTCCATGACAGCCGGCGACGTGTAGTTCTCGGACGCGATCAGCTCGATGTGATCTTGCTGACGCTTGTTTTCCTGCTGGATGGCGGACCAAAGTTCAGGATCGACTTTGGCGATGGTCTGGTCTTTTGAAAACATGAAAACTCCAATCGATTAAGTTGCAAAGTGGGTTTGCCTAAATCGAATGAGGGCCGATAGAAATGACAGGCAGCCTCAGTCGTGCATTCCATTTGGGCTGCCCAGGCGAACGGCTAAAGATAAGTCTCACGTTCCCCGGTGGATGCCCACCTTGTCGCCGGAAATACTGCCCGGCCTTTTTCGCCAGTTACGTGAGACGAAATGGAGCTAGATTGTAAGATAGGTACCTGATTTCAGCAAGGATGAGGGTATACACCATCGCTAGTGCCGTCTGGAAAGTTTGTTCAAGGCGGAATGCCGCCTTTCGGCTACAATTTTGACAACCGTTCATTCGAAAAAAGGGAAAGGCAATATGATCGTCTTGATTACGGGCGCAACTTCCGGTTTTGGCGCCGAAATGGCGCGCAAATTCGCCAAAATGGGTCATAAGGTGATCGCAACCGGCCGCCGCAAGGATCGGCTCGACGGTTTGGCCAAGGAACTTGGCTCTGCTCTCTTGCCTGTTGCAATGGATGTCAGCGACAAAACATCGATCAGCAGCGCATTGTCGGCACTTCCATCCGATTGGCGCGATATTGATGTCCTCATCAACAACGCCGGCCTGGCACTTGGCATCGCGCCGGCACATCAGGCCTCGCTGGAAGAGTGGGAAACGATGATCGATACCAATTGCAAGGGTCTGGTCACCATGACTCACATGGTCCTCCCCGGCATGGTGGCACGTGGGCGCGGCACCGTGATCAACATTGGGTCGACCGCCGGCGCCTATCCCTACCCGGGCGGGAATGTCTACGGTGCGACCAAGGCTTTTGTCGATCAGTTCACGCTGAATCTGCGCGCGGACCTGGTCGGAACCGGGGTGCGTGCCACGAATATCGCTCCGGGCTTGTGCGGTGGAACCGAATTCTCGAATGTGCGCCTGAAGGATGACGCAGCCGCGGCGAAAGTCTATGAAGGCACGGTGCCGCTGACTTCCGCGGACATCGCTGAGACCGCCTACTGGATTGCGACCCTGCCGCCGCATGTCAACATCAATTACATTGAAATGATGCCGACCTGTCAGGGATTCGGACCTTTCTCCATCAAGCGAACGAGTTAAAGGCGCGGACCGGATTGTGATGAATGCCGATTTCACCTGGACCGTTCGCGTCTATTATGAGGACACGGATACCGGCGGCGTAGTGTTCTATGCAAACTACCTGAAATTCTTCGAGCGCGCGCGGACCGAGTGGCTGCGCGCAGCCGGAATCAACCAGGGATTGTTAGCAGAAAAGCATCATTCAATGTTCGTCGTCAAAAGCACGGCAGTGGATTATCATGCTCCGGCGAAATTAGATGATGAACTGAAACTCACCGTCGTTGTCGAAAGGCTCGGACGTGCTTCGGTACAATTTGTACAAGAAGCCTGGCGCGTCGATGGAACACAGCGGCATCTGCTTTCCAGCGGACGCATCAGGGTTGGCTGCGTGGATACCAGGACGTTCCGCCCCAGTCCGATACCCGACGAGGTATTGGCCAGGATAAAAAAGACAGGATAATTTCCCCTCATTGCTCAATCGCGCCGGTGCCGTTCCGGTGCGTTGCGGCATAACGAGATAATTGCACATAGATACAGACCAATGACCGTCACCCAAGACCTCTCCTTCATTTCCCTTATCGGCAACGCCTCCCTGCTCGTCCAGCTCGTCATGGCTCTGCTGCTTCTCGTCTCGGTGATGAGCTGGTCATATATCTTCCGCAAGATGTTTGCGATCAAGAGCGCCCAGACGCAGACCGAGGATTTCGAGCGCGCTTTCTGGTCGGGCGGCAACCTGAATGCCTTGTATGAAGAAGCCACCTCGAATCGCCGCCATACGGCAGGCAAGAGCGGTGCGCTGGAGCGTATCTTCGAATCCGGCATGGGCGAATTCATCAAGGTCAAGGCGACCTTTGCCGCCAAGGGCAACGTCGATTCCGGCAGCGTGATCGACGGCGCGCGCCGCGCGATGCGGGCTGCCTACCAGCGTGAGATGGACGCGCTGGAGTCGCACCTGGCTTTCCTCGCGTCGGTCGGTTCGGTATCGCCGTATGTCGGTCTGTTCGGCACGGTGTGGGGCATCATGAATGCTTTCCGCGGGCTGGCGAACGTGCAGCAGGCGACCCTGGCGGCGGTCGCGCCGGGCATTGCGGAAGCGCTGATTGCGACGGCCATCGGCCTGTTCGCCGCGATTCCGGCGGTGGTCGCCTACAACCGCTATTCGCATGACATCGATCGCCTGGCGATCCGCTTCGAAAGCTTCATCGAAGAGTTCTCCAACATCTTGCAACGGCAGGTCCGCTAATGGCGAACAGCACGATGCGCGGCGGACGCGGCCGCAAGTTCAAATCCGAAATCAACGTCGTACCTTATATCGACGTGATGCTGGTGCTGCTGGTGATCTTCATGGTGGCCACACCAATGACCAATCCCGGCGTGGTCAATCTGCCGACGGCCGGCAAGTCGGCATTGCCGCCGACGGAATACATTCAGATTTCCTTGAAACCGGATACCAGCGCGACGATCGGCATCAGCGGCAACAAGAGTCGCGGACAGGCTGCCGACAAGGTTGGCGGACGCAGCGCGCTGGTGCAGAAACTGGGCGCCCTGCATGAGGAGCATCCGGATCTGCCAGTGATGATCTCCGCCGACAAGGACATCAAGTACGACGAAGTGATCCAGGTGATCTCGGAAGCGAAAAAACTGGGCATCAATCGCGTGGGGCTGGCGACCAAGCAATGACCGACGAAACACCGTACATCGTCCCTAAGGAACCCGGACGCTGGCGCGCTCTGACTTTTGCGGCGCTGATGCATGCACTGCTGTTCGCCTTCCTCTGGATAGGCGTGCGCTGGCAGAACGATACGCCGGCCACCATCGAGGCAGAAGTATGGAGCCCCGAGACCCGCGAAGCGGCGCCCCTTCCTGTTCCCCAGAAGGAACCGGAACCGCAGCCTGTTGTCAAAGAGACACCCAAACCCAAAGCGATTGAGGAAGCACCGGTGCCGAAGCCGGACATCGCGCTGGAACAGGAAAAAAAGCGCAAGGCGCTGGAAGAGAAGAAGCGCCACGAAGAAGAGCTGCGCAAGGAAAAGGAAAAGAAGCGGCTGGAAGAAGAAAAAGAACGCCTGGCGAAGCTGAAAGAACAGGAAGAAACCAAGCGGCTCGACAAAGAGAAAGCTGAAAAGGCGAAGAAAGACGCAGCCGAGAAGAAACGCAAACAGGAAGAAGCCGATGCGAAATTGCTGGCCAAGGCGCGCGATGAGGAAATGCGCCGCATTACCGGCGGCGTGACGGGTAGCGGCGGAACCGGCGAACAGGCGAAATCCCAGGGCGGCCGCGCGGATGCCGGCTATATGCAGAAGATCGCTGCACGCATCAAATCGCATACCGTCTTCAATGTGCCGCTCGACCTGACCGGCAACCCGCCTGTCGAATTCGTCGTCGAACTACTGCCTGACGGAACCCTGCGCGGTGCGCCGCGCAAGCTGAAATCCTCCAACGTGCCGGGTTTTGACGAAGCCGTGCTGCGGGCGATCGACAAGTCGCAGCCCTTCCCACGCGACGACAAAACAGGCAGCGTGCCGTCCAAAATTACTATCTCGCATAGACCGAAAGACCAATAAGTCATGATGAAGACTCTTCTATTTCGCAGTATCGCCGTACTGGGATTGATGGTTGCCACCCTCGCGCATGCCCAATTGAGAGTGGAAATTTCCGGTGTGGGCGCCAATCAGATTCCCGTCGCCATCGCCGGATTTGCAGATGAAGCGGCAGCACCGCAACAGATCACCGCCATCGTCAAGGCCGATCTCACGCGCAGCGGTTTCTTCAAGATCATCGACACCGGCAACGTGATGTCTGAAACCACACCAGTCAACTTCGACGAGTGGAAATCGCGCGGCGCGGAAGCCCTCGTGGTCGGCAGCGTGCAGCGCCTGGCGGACGGCCGCCTCGACGTGCGTTACCGCTTGCTCGACACATTGAAATCGTCCAACCTCTCGGGCTTTGGCCAGGTCGCCGCGCCTGATCGGCTGCGCGTCGCGGCGCATCGCATCGCGGACGATATCTACGAAAAGCTGCTTGGCGTGCGCGGCGCATTCGCCACCCGCATCGCCTATGTCACCAAGGCAGGACGCGAATATCGCCTGGAGATCGCCGATTCGGATGGAGAAGGTACGCAGGTCGCATTGCGCTCGAATGAACCGATCATTTCACCCGCCTGGTCGCCCGACGGCACGAAGGTCGCGTACGTCTCGTTCGAATCCAGAAAGCCGGTGGTCTACGTGCAGGATCTGGTCAGCCGCCAGCGTATCGTGGTTGCCAACTACCGCGGCAGCAATTCCGCGCCATCATGGTCACCGGACGGCAGCAAGCTCGCCATTGCCTTGTCGCGCGACGGCTATACGCAGGTGTACACGGTCAATGCGGATGGCGGCGGCTTGCGCAAGCTGACCAGCACGACAAGCATCGAAACAGAGCCGCAGTTCTCGCCTGACGGGCAGAGCATCTATTTCACCAGCGATCGCAGCGGCGGGCCGCAGATCTATCGCATGAGCGTGAATGGCGGTGAAGCGCACCGGGTGACGTTCAACGGCAGTTACAACATCAGCCCTCGCCTGTCGCCCGACGGAAAAACCCTTGCGTTTATCTCGCGTCGCGAAGGCCGCTTCCAGCTGTATGCGCTCGACCTGGCCAGCGGGCAGGAGCTGCGCCTGTCCGACACAACGAAGGACGAGTCGCCCAGCTTTGCGCCGAACGGCAAATACATCATGTACGCCACCGAGTCCGGTCGTCGCGGCACGCTCGCCGTTGTGTCGGTCGATGGCCGTGTGAAGCAGACCTTGACAACCCAGGCAGGCGACGTGCGCGAACCTACCTGGGGACCATTCATGAAATAATATGAGTTTGTGGAAACAATTTAATCAGGAGAATTCAAATGCGCCCCATCACAAGTCTGGCTCTCATCCTTTCCAGCGCGTTGTTTCTGACCGCGTGCGGCTCGTCCGTCAAACTGGACGACAAGGTCAAAGTTGAAGAGCGCTCAGGCACTGTTCCGACGACCTCCGCCGATGCACGCACGGTTGCGCCGATCACAACCGGCTCTACCGATCCGCTGAACGACCCGAAGGGCGTCCTGGCGAAACGCAGCATCTACTTCGACTTCGACAGCTACATCGTCAAGGATGAGTTCAAGCCGCTGGTCCAGGCGCACTCGAAATACCTGACCGCGAATAAGAACCGCAAGATCGTCATCCAGGGCAATACGGATGAGCGCGGTGGCCGCGAATACAACCTGGCGCTGGGGCAGAAGCGCGCGGAAGCCGTCCGCAAGTCGATGTCCCTGCTCGGCGTGTCCGACTCGCAGATGGAAGCAGTCTCGTTCGGCGAGGAAAAGCCGAAAGCAAGCGGCAGTGATGAGGCTTCCTGGGCCGAAAATCGCCGTGCCGATCTGGTCTACCAATAACCATGAATAAATTCCAATCCACACTGGCCGCGGCCGCCATGGCCGCAATTTCTTTGGTGCCGCTGCAGGCGCGCGCCGCCCTGTTTGAAGACGATGAAGCGCGTCGGGCCATTCTCGAAATCCGCGAGCGCCTCAACAACATGCAGAGCGAAATCAACGCCAAGGCAGACAAGTCGAACAGCTTCGATCTCAATAACCAGAATGAGCAGCTGAAGCAGGAAATCGCTCGTTTGCGCGGCCAGATTGAAATGCTGACCAACGAACTGGCGAATACGCAGAAGCGGCAGAAGGATTTCTACGTCGATCTCGATACGCGCCTGCGCAAGCTGGAGCCGCAGCAGATCACGGTCGATGGCAAGGAAGTCAGCGTCGAACAGGGTGAACAACGCGCATACGAAGCGGCGCTTGCCTACTTCAAGGCGGGCGATTACAAGAACGCCGGCGCATCCTTCTTCGATTTCCTGCGCCGCTATCCCAACTCGGGTTTTGCGCCGTCCGCGCAATACTGGCTGGGCAACACCTACTATGCGCAACGCGATTACCGCAACGCGATTTCGGCGCAGCAGGTGGTCGTGAAGAATTATCCGGACAGCCCGAAGGCAGCGGATGCCCTGTTGAACATCGCAAGCTGCCATATGGAATTGAAGGACAAGGGATCTGCGAAGAAAACGCTGGAAACATTGGTCGCGCAGTATCCGGATTCGCCCGCAGCACGCACGGCAAAAGAACGCCTGACTGCATTGAAGTGAGAATTGCCGACGCGACGGATGCGACGGATCGCATTACGATCATCGCTTCTGTCGTCAGGAATATTATCGATGCCGTCGGCTGCCATTGTTGATGGAAATTTTCGTTGCACCATTTGACAGCAAACACAAAAGCTTCTTATAATCGCTGTCTTTCGGGTCGTTAGCTCAGTTGGTAGAGCAGCGGACTTTTAATCCGTTGGTCGCAGGTTCGAGTCCCGCACGGCCTACCAGAAATCGAAAACAGCTTCCAGCGATGGGAGCTGTTTTTATTTGCGCTGCAAGTTGCCGCGATCAAATAATTCAAGGCTGGATTATGCGGCTTTAACGACGCCATGCGGAGCCAACCGAGTCGCATCACGCCTGGCCGACAATTCCGCTACATCCCCTCGAGTCGTGCCCTGCTGCTTAACGTGCAGCGAACAAAAAAGTGTGCGTCGCCAATCTGTCCGGCCCAGCTAGCCCGTTCGCAAGGCGTTCAATGCCACTGCGCAATCCTTCTATCTTCTTCATGAAGATAAATCCGGCGATTGCTTCTAGACGACCGGTCTAGTACAATCCACACCATGGAACGAAATACGCGTTATCAGGACAATCGCGAACGCATTCTCTGCGTAGGAGAAGGCTTGATACTCGGGCGCGGCTTTACCGCGATGGGGCTCAGCGAACTGCTGACCGCCGCAGATGTGCCGAAGGGCTCGTTTTATCATTACTTCCAGTCCAAAGAAGGTTTTGGCGTGGCTTTGCTGGAGCGCTACTTCGAGCATTACAAAGAGCGATTGCGGAAGCTGTTCGCGGACAAGGCGGTTCCGGCGCATGCAAGATTGCTGGCTTATTTCGATGGTTGGCGCCAGTTGCATGTCGCCAGTCAGTGTCATGACACCTGCCTGGCGGTCAAGTTGACGGCGGAAGTTTCCGATCTGTCGGAACCGATGCGAAAAGCCTTGGCCGATGGCATGGATAGCGTCATTCGCCTGATTGCCGACGCCATCCTCGCGGCACAGGAAGAAGGGTCGCTCGATCGCGCTCATGATTCCCAACAGCTTGCCGAAGCGCTGTATGCGATGTGGCTGGGAGCCTCCTTGCGCGCGAAGGCGAAACGAAGCATCGATGCCTTGAACATTGCTTATCGCCAGACTGAACACATGCTCAGTGCCGGCTGAATGGATTCATCTTTGCAAGTGGGCGATTGTTCGCCTTTTTTTTCGATGTTTAACTAGACGACCGGTCTAATATTTATAGCGAGGAATTCATGTCAAAAAAGCTGCTTTCGCCCCTCACCCTCGGCTCTCAATCCCTTCCCAACAGGGTCATCATGGCACCCCTCACCCGCTCGCGTGCCGGCCAGCCGGGCGATGTACCGACGGCCTTGAACGTTGAATACTATGCACAGCGGGCCAGTGCCGGATTGATCATCACTGAAGCCACCCAGATTTCGCGTCAGGGTCAGGGCTATGCCTGGACGCCGGGCATTTATACCGATGAACAGGAAGCGGGCTGGAAAAACATTGTGCAAACCGTACATGCAAAAGGCGGACGGATTGCCTTGCAGATGTGGCACGTCGGACGCATTTCTCATCGACTCATCCAGGGAAACGACACTCTGCCGGTTGCGCCCTCTGCTCTCGCGCCGGCGAACTCGAGCTGCTTTGTCATTCAGCCGGATGGCAGCCTTGCCACCTTGCCGTGCGAGACGCCGCGCGCACTTGCGCTGGAAGAATTGCCGGGCATCGTGGCGCAATATCGCCAGGCGGCAGAACGGGCAAAGCGCATCGGCTTTGACTTCGTGGAAGTCCACGCGGCCAACGGCTACTTGTTGCAGCAATTCCTTTCGACCAACAGCAATCAGCGCACCGACAGCTATGGCGGCTCGCTGGAAAACCGCGCACGCCTGATTCTCGAGGTGGTCGATGCGGTGGTCGACGTCATGGGCGCCTCACGCGTCGGCGTACGCCTGTCGCCGCACTTTGCCGCGCACGGCATCGCCGATACCGAACCGGAAGCCAGTGCCTTGTATCTGGCGAAGGAATTCAGCCGTCGTGGCATCGCCTACCTGCATATTGCGGAACCGGATTGGGCTGGCGGCGTCAAGCTCACAGACGCCTTCCGTGCGCAGATCCGCGAGGCGTTCTCCGGTGCGCTCATCTTTTGCGGCGGCTATACCGCAGAGAGCGCAGAAGCCTTGTTGCAGAAGGGAATTGCGGACGCCATTGCATTCGGTCGTCCCTTCATTGCCAATCCGGATCTGGTCGAGCGTTTCCGTCGCGGCGCGGAACTGAACAAGCCGGATCGCGCAACATTCTACGGCGGTGGCGCACACGGATATACCGACTACCCGACGCTGCAGCTCGAAACCGCTTGAAGCCGATCCGCGAGGCAAGCTCTTGAACCTTGCCTCGCATTCCCTCAACACATACACGCAAGGAGCAAAGATGAAAATTCTGATGGTGCTGACATCGCACGACCAACTGGGCAACACGGGAAAAAAGACGGGCTTCTGGCTCGAGGAATTCGCCGCGCCCTACTATGTTTTCAAGGATGCGGGCGCGGACATCACGCTGGCTTCGCCCCAGGGTGGACAGCCGCCGCTCGATCCGAAGAGCGACGACCCGACTGCGCAGACCGATGCTACCCGACGCTTCAAGAGCGATGCCGAGTCACAAGCCGCACTTGCGCGGACCGTGAAACTGTCCGAGGTATCCGCCGGTGATTACGACGCGGTGTTCTATCCCGGCGGGCACGGCCCCTTGTGGGATCTTGCCGAAGACCGTGATTCCATCCGCCTGATTGAAACCATGTACGCCGCCAGCAAGCCTGTTGCCGCGGTTTGCCATGCCCCGGGTGTCTTGCGTCATGCGAAGACGTCAGATGGCACGCCCCTGGTGAAGGGAAAGGGCGTGACCGGCTTTACCAATACCGAAGAAGCCGCCGTGCAGCTGACTGAAATCGTGCCATTCCTGGTCGAGGATGCCCTGGTGAAGAACGGCGGCAAATACAGCAAGGAAGCCGACTGGCATCCGCATGTCGTTGTCGACGGAACCCTCATCACCGGACAGAATCCGGCGTCGTCTGAGCCGGCGGCAGCGGCGCTCCTGCAAATGCTGCGGCAAGCGTAAGCAGTCCGCATTCACGGGTGCTCGGGTACCGCGTAGCACGCGGCACCCGGCTCCGCACATGGGCGGCAAGCGCCTCGCCAGCTTCCAATCGGCCGCGTCCGTGACAAAACACTTTCCCTCGGCAATGATTTAATTTACCATATGTTCAATAAAGCATAAAACACTCTCCCTTGCCGAGGTCCGCCATGCAAGTTCGCACACTCGATCATTACTCCATCCGCACAAGCGATGTCGAAGAGTCGATCCGCTTCTACCGCCTTGCGTTGAACATGGTTACCGGCCCTCGGCCGCCATTCCGCTTTCCCGGTGCCTGGCTCTACCCTGCCGGCGTCAACGGCGAACCGGCGGGCAATGCCCTGGTCCATATCGTCGGCGTGGACCCGCAGGATACAGAAGGCCTCACTGATTATCTGGGCGCGAAGGAATCAAGGGAAGGTGGCGGGACAGGCAAACTCGATCATGTCGCCTTCCGCGTAACCGGGCTTGCCGGGACGTATGCTGCCCTGAAATCGCATGGCATCCCGTTCAGGGAACGTCGCGTTCCGGAAATGGATTTGCATCAGGTGTTTCTGGAGGATCCGAACGGGATCACGATTGAACTGAACTATGCTGCGGCAGAAGACCTTGCTGCGAGTATGCAGAGCGCCTAGTTACTTCTCGCCACCGAACATTTCCTGCGCCGCCACGATGTAGGCATGCACGCGATCCTTGATGACCTGGGTGAGGTTTTCCGGCCCGGGCAGGTTGTACACCCACTGCCGGATACCGATATAAAAGATGCCCCCGTGCAGGCCCCAGGCATGTTCATTCTCTCGCTCGCTAATCTTGCCGCGCAGCGGCAGGCCGAGATGCTTGCGCGTTTCAGTGACGATACGTGGAAACAACTTTTGCCTGAGCAAGCCGAGGTATTTGTCCGGAATGGAACCGTCATTCAAGCCTGAGAACACCAGTATGCGAACCCACTCCGGCGTCAGGATCGTTGCCGCATAGTCGAGGTAGAAGCGAGTCAGCTTCTCTTCCAGTTCCGCATCTTTGTCGTCAAGCCATGTCTCCCACTCGCGCTTCCAGCGCCCCAGATATACCTCCTGGTACACCCGGTCGATGAGCGCCTGCTTGGTCGGAAAATAGTGATACAGCAGCGGGTGGGTGATCCCGATGTTCTTTGCCAGGTCGCGCGTCTGTCCTTCGAGCCCGCGCTCGGAGAAAAACTTGATGGCACCTTGAAGGATTTGCTGCTCGCGTTCCTGGGTGCTGAGGCGTTGGCGGACCTTGCCTTCTTTCTTGGCGGCGTCCGGTGTCGGTTCTTTGGTTCGAGCTCGCATGACGATGAATTGTGCAGTGGGGAGCGCGGGTCGCGCGCCTTTCCCGGTTGGTCGGACTCATCCGGGCCTGCCATTGGCAGCGCTTGCCGGCACCTGCCGGACGAATCTGATGAGCCATTTCTCAGTGGCGCTAATGATACCCGTATTGACTGCCGGCTTCGATGAATCTCGTCCAGAACTATTGTTTGACTTCATTTACCAGTTGGTAAATAATAGAAAAACAGAACAAGCGGCATCGCGCCCGAAGCAAGGTTCACCTCGGTAAATCGCCTCGCGGCGCGCCCTGTCCCAACAAGCACTGCCTTAAGGAGAAACATGGAACTCATCGGAGAACAGCTCATCGGTGCGCCTCGCGGAAAGGTATGGGAGGCGCTCAACGACCCGGCGATCCTTTCGCGCTGCATACCCGGCTGCGAAGAGATCAACAAGATCTCGGAAGCGGAAACGCACACGCGCGTCATGCTGAAAATCGGTCCGGTGCGCGCGCGTTTCTCGGGAAAGATTTTCATGACCGACATGGAGGCGCCAGCGAAATGCACCTTGAGTTTTGAAGGCGCGGGCGGCGCTGCCGGCTTCGCCAAGGGTCGCTCGGCGGTTGCACTCGCGGAAGAAGGCGCCGGCACACGCCTGACCTATTCGGTGGAAGCATCGGTCGGTGGAAAACTTGGCCAGATCGGCGGCCGCCTGATCGACTCGTCGGCGAAAAAAATGGCCGATGAATTCTTCGCCGCGTTCGACGCCGCGCTGCAAAGTCCCGCCCAGGCCGCCGCCGTGCCAGCAGCCGAGGTGACGCCCGATGCAGCACAAGTCAACATCCCCTCGACCGCATCCGCTCCGCCACGGTCGGCAAGCGCGCCTCTCCCGGTGCAGGTCCCATTCGCAGGCGGCGGTTTTCAGCATGAGCTGTACCGCTTCTTCTGGTTCGGCATCGGCGTGGTCTTCACTTTGCTGACGACCCGCTGGCTGTCCTGATCGATTCTCGCCTTTGCAACCATGGAGTCATCGTGAAAGCACCCGCATTCGATTACGTCAAACCAAGCTCGCTCGCCCAGGTGTTCTCGCTGCTGGAAACGCATGGCGACGATGCACGCATCATCGCAGGCGGGCAGTCCTTGCTCGCCACCCTGAACATGCGCTTGTCCGAGCCGCAGTTGCTGCTCGATATCAATGCCATACCGGGCTTGAGCGGCATCACGCTGCACAGCGACTGCGTCCAGATTGGTGCCCTTACCCGCCACTGCGAGATCGAAGACTCGCCGCTGATCGCGGAACACGTTCCGCTGCTTTCGATGGCCGCACCCTTCGTGGCGCATCGCGCGATCCGCAATCGCGGCACGCTGGGAGGGTCGATCGCGTTCGCCGATCCGGCCGCCGAATGGCCGACCTGCGCCGTCGCGCTCGACGCCAGCATCGTTCTCGCCAGCCGGTCCGGTGAGCGCCGCGTCAAGGCAAAGGATTTTTTCCAGGACCTCTATACGACAGCGATGGAACTTGGCGAGATCGTGACTGCGTGCGAATTTCCTCTTCAGCCGCGCTCGATGCACTTTGCGTTCGACGAGCTGGCGCGTCGCCGCGGCGACTACGCGATTGTCGGCCTTGCGGCCAGCGGGCAATTTGCTGACGGTGTGCTGCGGCAGGTCAGGCTGGTGTTCCTCGGCACCGGCAACATTCCCTTGCGTGCACGCGCGGCAGAGGCTGCTATCGAGGGCAAGCCCCTGAATGCCGACACTTTCGAGGCAGCACGCACTGCCCTGGCCACGGAATTGCATCCCGCCGCCGACCTGTATCACTCCGCAGAGGCCAAGCAGCATCTCGCCTCAGTCCTGATGCGCCGCCTGCTTCAGCGGCTTGCGGCTTAAACCTGTTGTGATGGAGACCAAGATGTCCGAACCGATGCTCATCAATCTTCGCGTCAACGGCGTGACCGTCGAGAGGCCGGTCGATCCGCGACTTCACCTGATCGATTTCCTGCGCGACGAGCTTGGCATGAAGACCGCGCGTGCCGGATGCGAACACGGCGTGTGCGGTGCGTGCACCATTCGCCTCGATGGCGAGATCGTGCGCGGTTGCCTGGTACTGGCAGTGCAGGCCGATGGCAAGGAAATCGAAACCATCGACGGTGCCAGCGATCGCGGCGATCTGAAGGATCTGCAGGCGGCATTTCACGCGCACAACGCATTGCAATGCGGCTTTTGCACCTCCGGCATGCTGCTGACTGCGTCCGCGCTGCTGCACGAAAAGCCGGACGCCGACCGCGAGCAGGTGCGCGAATACATGTCCGGCAATTACTGCCGTTGTACCGGGTATCAATCGATTGTCGATGCCATTTCCGACGTGCTGCAGCAGCGCCGTGCGAACGGCGCGGGCCGGTGAGCAGGAGAAGAACATGAACGATGTTACGCGCAAAGAACTGAACGCCGTTTCCGCCGCCGGACAAGCAAATGCATATATCGGCACTTCGGTGTCGCGGCCCAATGCACGACGTCATCTCGAGGGGCGCAGTACCTACGTCGACGACGTAGTGCTGGCCCGCATGGCGCATGTCGTTTTTCTGCGCTGCCCGCTGGCACACGCGCGCATTGGCACTATCGATGCCGATTACGCGCGCAGCATGCCGGGCGTGATTGCGATCGTGGATGGCAAGCAGATCGCAGCGATATGCAGCCCGTGGGTGGCCACGCTTGCGCATTTGCCGGGCATGAAATCGCCGCCGCAGTATCCGCTTGCGATTGAACGCGCCTGCTGGCAGGGCGAACCGGTGCTGGCCATCGTCGCCGAGACGCGTCAGCAAGCCGAAGATGCTTTGCAGATGGTGAATGTGGATTGGGAAGAACTGCCGGCGGTCACCGATATGGAAACCGCGCTGGCGCCCGATACTCCGGTCATTCATCCCGAGTTGGGCGACAACCTGTGCTTTCGCAAGACCATTGATACGGGCAATGTGGATGCCGCCTTTGCCGCTGCCGACCTGGTGGTGGAAGAGACCTACCGCTTCGGCCGTCATACCGGCGTGACCATGGAGACGCGCTCGGTGCTGGCCGACTTCGATCCGGCCGAGCGGAAACTGACTGTCTACCATTCGCATCAGGCGCCGCACATGATGCAGGATCTGTATGCGCGTCACTTCGATCTGCCGGAGACGTCCGTGCGCGTGATCTGCAAAGACGTGGGCGGTTCCTTCGGCATCAAGGTGCATTCCTATCCGGATGATTTTGCGACGGTGGCCTTATCCATCCTGCTCAAGCGTCCGGTGAAATTCGTCGCCGACCGCCTCGAGTCCTTCGTCAGCGATATCCATGCGCGCGAACATGTGGTGAAGCTGCGCCTTGCGGCCAAGTCCGACGGCGAGATCCTTGCCTTCGACATGATTGACCTGACTGGCGTCGGGCCGTATTCGGTATATCCGCGCACCAGCGCGATCGAAGGCAACCAGGTGCTGAACATCGTTGGCGGTCCTTACCAGCACAAGGAATACCGTGCGACGCTCGACGTCGTGTTCCAGAACAAGGCACCGACCAGTCAGTACCGCGGCGTGGGCCATCCGATCGCGTGCGCGGTGACGGAGGGCATTGTCGACGCCGCCGCCGTGAAGCTGGGCATCGACCCGCTGGAAATGCGTCGCAGGAACGTCATGCCGGACGACAGCTTCCCGCGTTCCGGTGCGTCGGGTATCAAGCTGGAGCGCTTGTCGCACCAGCAATGCCTGGACAAGCTGGAAAAGCTGATGGATTACCCTGCGCTACGGCGCGAGCAGTCAAGGCTGCGCGAGCAAGGAATTTATCGCGGCATCGGGATTGCGGTGCTGATCGAGCTGACCAATCCCGGCGCGGCATTCTATGGTGTCGGCGGAGCGCGCATCGCCGCGCAGGATGGCGCGACGATCCGCTTCGAGCCCACCGGCACGGTGACCTGCCTCGTCGGCGTGGGCGAGCAAGGCCAGGGCACCGAAACGATCTTTGCGCAAATCGCCGCCGATGCCGTCGGCGTGCCGATGGAGTGCGTCAAGGTCGTCACCGGCGACACCGAGGTGACGCCGTATGGCGGCGGCACCTGGGCATCGCGCGGCGCCGGCATCGGCGGCGAGGCGGTCTTGCAGGCCGGCCTGGCATTGCGCGAGAACTTGCGGAAGCTTGCAGGCATCGTACTCAAGCGCGACGTCGCGGAATTGGACATCGCGCGCGGCCATGTGGTGGATCGCGCGAGCGGCGAGCGTCTTGTCGAGCTTGCCGAACTCGGCCGCATCATTCATTTCCGTCCCGACACCCTTCCGCCCGGCCCCTTGCCTGAACTGGTCGTCACGCGCACCTATGCCCAACGCGACTATCCGTTCGCCTTCACCAATGGCGTACAGGCTTCCTATGTCGAAGTGGATGTCGAAACCGGCTTCGTGAAGCTGCTGAAGCATTGGGCGGTGGAAGACTGCGGACGGATCCTGAACCCGATGCTGGTCGACGAGCAAATGCGCGGCGCGATCGTGCAAGGCATCGGCGGCGCACTGTTCGAGGAATGCCTGTACGACAGCAACGGCTTGCTCACCAACGGCAGCATGGCCGACTACCTGGTGCCGATGGCGTCGGAAATGCCGGACATCGTGCTGGCGCATGTGGAGACGCCTACCGCGACTTCGCAGCTCGGTGCAAAAGGCGCCGGTGAAGCAGGAACCGCAGGCGCGCCGGCGGCCGTCATGAACGCGATCAATGATGCGCTGTCACCATTCAAGGTGTCGGTCACATCGCAGCCGATCACGCCGGAAAAGATCCTGCGCGCGCTCGGCACGATCTAAGCCAATCAAGGCCGCTGCCGCCCCTGTGTGGCAGCGGCCTTCACCGTTTACTTCATCCACGTACTCATTTCCGGAGA
Organism: Noviherbaspirillum sp.; assembly: GCF_035254865.1. Classification (GTDB taxonomy): domain Bacteria; phylum Pseudomonadota; class Gammaproteobacteria; order Burkholderiales; family Burkholderiaceae_D; genus Noviherbaspirillum. The sequence continues at coordinate 55,236 of NZ_DATFAF010000018.1, read as the reverse complement.
CAACATGCCTTTAGTCAGAGTCAACCTGCGCGAAGGGAAAAACGAAGATTTCCGCCGTCGCCTCGGCGATGCCATTCACCAGGCCATGGTCGACACCATCAACGTGCCGCCTGCCGACAAGTTCCAGATCATCACCGAGCATCGTCCCGGCAATCTTGTATTTCCCGATTCCTACTTGGACGTACCGCATGAAGAAGAGGTGATCTTCGTGCAGATCTTCCTCAATGCCGGCCGAACCATTGAGCTGAAACAGGCCCTGTACCGCGCGCTCGCCGCAGGCGTGGAAGCAATCGGTTTCAATCCGAAGGACCTGATCATCAATCTTGTCGAGGTGCGCAAGGAGGACTGGTCCTTCGGCAATGGCCTCGCGCAGTATGTCCCGCCACTCCAGGCCTGAGCACTGTTCATTGAGAGGAAAAATCATGTCGGATGCAAAGCAGATCGGTCAGTCGATTCGCCGCGAGGTGCTGGGCGCGGCCTTCGTTGACCGCAACGTGGCGACTGCATCGCCCTTCTACCAGCATTTTGTCGATTTCACGTCGACGCAATGCTGGGGCTATGTGTGGTCTCGGGAAGGATTGGATCGCAAGACGCGCAGCATGTTGAACCTTGCCATGCTGGCGGCCATGGCGCGCTGGAATGAGCTGGCATTGCATGTGCGCGGCGCACTGAACAATGGCGTGACCGAGCAGGAGATCGCCGAAGTCCTGCTGCAGGCGGGCGTGTACGCAGGCGTGCCGATCGCGTCCGAAGGCTTCAAGATCGCCGATCGCATCATTGCGGAATACATCGCGGAACAGCAACAGCCGTGACGCCAATACGGTGCATTGGCAACGACTTCAGCCTGCCCAATTCCGCTATGCGGTCCTGACTCTCGGTCATGCAAATGTCGCGCCCATGACAGTTGTTCCGACTTACGACAACGAGCACGGCCGACCATACCGTTTCCCACATAAATCAGCTAACATCAAGCGCAAAGGCGGAGACACGCCTGTACAACCACACACCACAAGGGGGACATATGAACTCGAAGAAAATCGTTGCGGCCATGGCCGCAAGCCTGGCGCTTGGTTTGGCCAATGCCGAAGAAGTGAAGATCGGATGCGTATCGGGGATAACGGGCCCCCTTGCGCTCACCACGGCCGATGTGCTCAAGGTAACCACCACCTATCTTGACCAGGTCAATGCCAAGGGCGGAATCAACGGCAATCAGTTGAAGCTTGTCCTGCGCGACGACGGTTACGATCCCAAGAAAACAGTCGGCATGGTCGAGGACATCGTCGCCAAGGACCATGTCGTCGTGCTAGTCAACGGTGCCGGCACCGCCAATACGGCAACCCTCGTGAAGACCGGCACCCTGAACAAGTACAAGCTGCCGCTGCTCGGTGTGTACAGCGGTTCCGAGGCGATCAGAGGACCGGGATCGGATCAGATATTCCACACCCGCGCGTCGTATAACGACGAAATCATGAAGATCGCACGGCATGTATCCACCATTGGCCTGAAGCGTGTGGCGGTGTTCTACCAGGATGACGGTTTCGGCGCGGATGTGCTGGCCAGCCTGACCAAGGCTTCGCAGCAATACAATTTCGACATCGTTCTCAAATCGTCCTACAAGCCGGGAGAGCGCGACTTCGCCGCCAACGCGAAACAGCTCATCGCTTCCAAGCCCCAGGCGATTCTGCTGATGGGCGTGCCGGAAGCGGTATACCGGTTCATGAAGGTGTATGACGCACCGACCGGCTTTGCACAGCTCTATGCCTTGTCCTTCGTATCGCCGAAGGGATTGGCGGAATTCGCGGGCGAAGAAAAAGTTCGCGGCATCGGTATCAGCCAGGTTGTGCCCAATCCGAATTCATCCGAGTTTGCCTTGAGCAGGGAATTCAAGAATTTCATGCAGACGCCAAGTCTCAAGGGAATCACACCCAGCCCGTTCCTCTTCGAGGCGTATCTGAACATCCGGCTCGCCGTCGAAGCCATCAAGTTGTCAGGCCCGCACCCGACCCCGGAAAAAGTGACGCAGAGCCTGAGCTCCATGCATGACTATAAACTGGCCGGTTATCCGATCGACTTCACAAGCACCAATCGCCGCGGCTCTTCCTATCTCGACATCGCCGTTGTCGGGGTCAACGCGCGCTTGTCGTATTGAACCGGGCAGGATGGGCGATCGTGCCTGCCCATCCTGTGTCGCAGCCGGTGTGACGGGTCGTCACACCGAACAATAGCGCTCCTGCATCTGCTCGTCCGCCAGCAGCGCCTTGGCGGTGGACTCGTAGACGATTTCTCCCTGGTCCATGATGTAGGCGCGATCGGAGATGCGCAGTGCGTGTTCCACGCTTTGCTCGACGAGCAGAATGGTGACGCCGCGTTTCTTCAGGTCCTCGAAGTACTCGAACATTTCATCGACCAGCTTGGGCATGATGCCTTCGCTCGGCTCGTCGAGCATGATCATCTTCGGCCGCGCTGCCATCGCGCGGGCAATCGCCAGCATCTGCTGTTCGCCGCCCGACATCGTGACCGCTTCCTGCGACAGGCGTTCCTTGAGTCGCGGGAAGGTCTCCGCGATTTCCTCGACCACCTCGCGTGTGCGGCGGCGATCTTCGGGCGAGGCCATGACGCCAAGCTCGATATTTTCCATCACCGTCAATCCCGGAACGATGCGCCGCTCTTCGAAAACATAGGCGAGTCCGCGATGGAAGCGCTGATGTGCCGGCTCCTGCAGGATATCGTTTCCATCAAAACGGACAGAACCGGAAGTGCGGGACAACAAGCCCATGATGCTCTTCATGGACGTCGTCTTGCCTGCGCCGTTGCGTCCGATCAGGGACACCACCTCACCCGGCATTACGTGAAAGCTCACGCCTTGCAGGATGTGGCTGCGCCCATACCATGCGTTGAGTTTGTCCACCGACAAAATTGCCTGCTCTGCCATCAGTGATTCCCCTTGCCCAGATAGACGCGCTTCACTTCTTCATTGGCCCGGATCTCGTCCGGCGAACCTTGCGCCAGCAGTTCGCCGTGATGCAGGACGATGATGTTGTCGCTCACGCCCATGACGAGCTTCATCTTGTGTTCGACCAATCCGACAGTGCGATGCTCCAGCAGCTTGAGAATCAGGTCCATGATGACCCGCGTCTCCTCCGGGCTCATGCCGGCGGTCGGTTCATCGAGCAGCAACAGCTTCGGATCGCAGGCGAGTGCGACCGCGATTTCCAGGCTGCGCTGTTCGCCGTGCGCCAGGTTTTCCGCTCTCTCGCGTCGCTTGTCCTGCAGGCCGACCAGCTCCAGCAAGCGCTCCGCCTGCTCCACCCATTCGGTGCGACGACTGCGCGGTGTCCAGAGATCGTAAGCGCTGTGCATCGATTGCACGGCGACCCGGACATTCTCCAGCACGGTCAATGCCGGAAACAGATTGGTGATCTGGAACGACTTCGAGATGCCGGCCTTCGCGAATTCATGCGGCTTGAGGCCGACGACACTGTTGCCGTCGAACAGGATGTCGCCCGAGGTCGGAGCGAAGCTGCCCGACACCATGTTGAAGAACGTGGACTTTCCCGCGCCGTTCGGCCCGATGATGGCCGTCAGTTTGCCCTTCGGAAAATCGACGCTGACATCCTTGTTGGCGGTAAATCCGCCGAACTTTTTCGTGATGTTGCGGGTGCTGAGGATGGCGGAAGCATTCATTTCTTGTACCAATCCAGAACAGTGCCCCAGATGCCTTTCGGGAAAAAGAGCACGAGGACGATGAAGATGACGCCGACGATCAACTGCCAGCGCTCGGTGAATCCCGTGACGATGTGCTCGATGCCGAGAAACATGCCGGCGCCGATGAAGGGGCCGAAGAAGGTTCCCATGCCGCCCAGCAGCGTCATCATCATGACCTGCCCCGAGGTGTGGTAGGACAGGCTGTCGATCGACACCGTCGAAAGGTTGATGGCGTTCAGTGCCCCGGCCAGACCGCAGATCATGCCGGAGATGACGAGCGACAGCAGTCGCGTGCGTTCGACATTGACGCCGCAGGCTCGTGCGCGATGCTCGTTTTCACGCAAGGCTTCGAGGATCGCGCCGAACGGCGATTGCAGAATGCGTGCGAGCAGCCACACCGCCAGCGCCACGAAGACCAGCGTGAAGTAGTACTTGGTCAAGGGATTGAGCAAATCGAGCTTCACGAAGCCGAGGTTGACGGCGCCCACGTTGACGCCGCGCAGACCGTTGTCGCCACCTGTCAGCGAAGTGGCATGGAAGAACAAGAAGTAGACGCATTGCGCAAGTGCCAGTGTAACCATCGCAAAATAAATGCCGCGCGTGCGCATCGCCAGCAGGCCGATGACCAGCGCGATGACACCCGCCAGCAGCACGCCGGAAATCAGGGCGACGTGCCAGCCCATGCCGAACTGCGAGATCAGGATGCCGCAGCCGTAAGCACCGCTGCCGAAGAAGGCGGCATGCCCGAACGACAACTTGCCGGTGTAACCGAAGGTCAGGTTGTAGCCCGCCGCGAACAGGCCGAACAGGAGAATATTGATGGCCAGTGAATAAAACGGAAATACCAGCGGGAACAGCGCGAGCACCGTAATTGCGCTTGCGGCGGGATACTGTGCCAGCAGGCTTCCGATTGCCGGGGCCCGGCACGCCGGTGCGATGAGGTCCGGTTTGGCGAGAATGGGTGAAGAGATTTTTTCCATGGCAATCAGCTCATCAAACCTTTGCGGCCGAACAAGCCGTTCGGCTTGAAGATCAGCGTTATCGCCATCAAGGCGAACATTGAAAAGTCGGCCAGCTCAGGCGCGAACAAGGTGGTGAAGCTCATGACGACGCCCACCAGCAGGCCGGCTGCAATCGCACCGCCAAGCGAACCCATGCCGCCGACCACGGTGATCACGAAGGCTTCGATCAGAACGGGAACACCCATCTCCGGCGACACGCCGCGCATTGGTGCCGCGAGCAGGCCCGCCAGCCCGGCGATGGCCGTGCCCACGCCGAAAATGGCCAGCCAGACCTTCGACACATCAATGCCCAGCACGCGCAGCACCATCGGGTCGCGCGCGCCGGCACGCACGATCAGCCCGAAACGCGTTTTTTCAATCACCAGCCACAAGAGCAACAGCACCACCGCCGTCACCGCGATCAGGAACAGGCGATAGATCGGGAACATGCCGATGCCGATATCGACCGCACCCTGGAGGAGTTCAGGCGTGTCGAACTGCTCGCCCTGCACACCGAAAACCATGCGGACCACATCCATCATGACGTAGGCCAGGCCGAAGGTCAGCAGCAGCGGATAGTCGATTCCCCTGCCGTACAAGGGGCGCACCAGGAAACGTTCGACCACAAGGCCGATCGCGCCTGTGGCAAGCGGGACCGCGACCATGCAGAACCAGAAATTGCCCGTCTTGGCGAAAATGAACACGCCGACATACGCGCCGACCATGAAGAACGCGCCATGCGCGAAATTGACGATCGTGAGCAGGCCGAAAACCAGTGACAGGCCGACACCGACGAGGACATATATCGAACCGAGCGCAAGGCCTGTGACAAGCTGCTGCGCGATGAGACTGAAAGAGAGATCCATGATCAACCTGACTGTTGTACTGAATAACGCGATGCGCAATGCGTAGCGTGCGCGCTGCGTGGAGGCGGGCGCCCTTCAACCTGCGCCCTCCTCCTTTCGTTGTCAAATCAGGCCTGATGCCCGAGCTCGTTGCAGGAACGCAGTTTGCTCTCGTCAAAGGTTTCCGTTGCCAGGATCCTGAAGATGTCCTGATCATTGGCCGCGGCGGAGCGGTCTTTCGATTCGATGATCAGCACCGACTGCACGGCCTGGTGATCGCACTGGCGGAAGAACACGTTCCCCTTGTACAGGTCGCCCTTGACGGCGCGCAGCGCATCCACCACCTTTTCGGTATCGGTGGTGCCCGCGAACTTGGCGGCGGCAAGCACATTGCGCACGCCGGCGTAGCCGAGACCGGCGTAGTCGGTCGGGTACACGCCCTTGTGCAAGGCCTTGAACGCATCATTGAATTTCTTCGACGATGCGAGCGAGCCTTCAAGCCCCCAGTAGTAGCCGGTGCCGCCAATGACACCTTCGTAGGTCTTGTGTCCGTCGACGCTGCGGCCGTTGTGCATCAGCAGGGGCGCAATGATCTTCATCTGCTTCTTGATGCCGAAGTCGTTCGCCTGCTTGAAAGCGATCTGCTGATCGCGGCCGAAATTGCAGACGATCAGCACATCCGGCTTGAGCGCAAGGATCCTGGGGAAATAGCTGGAAAAGTCGGTGGTGCCGAGCGGATGGCGGATATCGGCCAGGACTTCCATGCCGAGCGCCTTGCCTGCGGTCTGGAAGCCGCGCACCATTTCATGGCCGTAGGCATAGTCAGCCGTCAGGAAGACCACGCGCTTGCCCATTTTCGGAATTGCATAGCGCGCCACGGCGCCCGCTGTCATGTGCGGGTTGAGGCATTCATGGAAAGTGGAGCGACTCCAGTCTTTCGCCTCGTTGATGGTGTCGGACTGGCTGATCGAGTTGTAGATCACCTTGCGCTGCTTGGTCACGTTGTTGACCGACAGTTGCACGGCCGAGGACACCGAGCCGACGATGAAGTGCGCCTTGTCCTTGTCGATCAGTTCGATGGTGCGGGTGGCGGCCTCCTGCGGATTGAGCTTGTCGTCGCGCACCAGCAACTCGGCTTTGCGGCCATTGAGTCCGCCCGCATCGTTGAATTCCTTGATCGCCAGTTCCGCGCCGCGCACCACGGCTTGCGCTTCGGCTGCGAACGCGCCGGTCAGCGGAACGGGAAAGCCGACGCGCACCGTGTCCGATTGCGCGCGCACCAGCGACGGCAATGCCGCGCCGCCGGCTGCCAGCGTACCGCCGGCGACCATGGTGCGCAGGACCTTGCGGCGCATCTTGCTATGTTTCGAGTTATCCATGTTGACTCCTCCAGGTTGGAAATACAGCTCTTATGTTTGCTTTCCGAGGCAGGCACTGCGCCGGGAGGCGCGCATCCGCTCCACTTCTTCAGACTTCTGCAACGATCCTGCGTAAGGCAGTCCCTGCACACTACAACGGCGCAGGCAAAAGCCCGGTCTCCTCTGATTGAATAATAATATTTATTTACCCTTTGGTAAATAGTTTGCCGTTCGCCGAATCATAATATATTATTTACCCGTTGGTAAATATAGTGGCTGAGGAATCCGATGTCAATCACGATTCCGGCTGCTGGCGCGTTACCGGCACGTTCCGCCGACGGTGCAAGCCACTGCTGCAACGAAAGGCCGGAATTCGGTGCGCCACGCCCGGTTCACGAGACCTGGCACGGCGCACCCCTGACAGCGCACAGATGCGAATGCTGCACTGCATGGTGCCGATCCGGAGGCTTCATCGCCCCGGCGGCGTAGCAAGAATGCGGGTTCGCAGCGCTTGCATACGCATGCAGGCGAATTTGAATGTTCCACCACCCTATCGTTATCAGGAGCCCAGAAAACATGAATGCCCCAACAGAAGCCGCACATCTGCAGGAAGATATCCAGCATTACATCGGCGGCGCTGTCAGTCCGTCGGCCACCGGCCGTTTCGCCGACGTCTTCAATCCGTCGACCGGCCGGGTGACGAAACGCGTCGCGCTCGGTGATGCCGCCGAAGTGGACAAGGCGGTCGCGGCGGCCCGCAAGGCGTTCAAGTCCTGGTCGGAGGTATCGCCGTTGCGCCGCGCACGGGTGATGTTCAAGTACAAGGCCCTGCTGGAACAGCATCAGGACGACCTGGCGGCGATGATCACCGCCGAACACGGCAAGGTGTTCACCGACGCTCAGGGTGAGGTGCAGCGCGGCATCGAAGTTGTCGAATTCGCATGCGGCATTCCGCAGTTGCTCAAGGGCGATTACACCGCCCAGGTCGCGACCGGTATCGACGCTTTTGCGATGCGCCAGCCGCTGGGCGTCTGTGCCGGCATCACGCCATTCAATTTCCCGGTGATGGTGCCGATGTGGATGTTTCCCGTTGCCATTGCCTGCGGCAATACCTTCATTCTCAAGCCCTCCGAGCGCGATCCTTCGCCCAGTCTCTTGATGGCGGAACTGCTCAAGCAGGCTGGACTGCCGGACGGCGTGTTCAATGTGGTACAGGGCGACAAGACTGTCGTGGACGCCATCCTGCATCATCCCGACATCGCCGCCGTCAGCTTCGTCGGTTCGACGCCGATCGCCGAGTACATTTACGCAACCGGCGCGGCCAGGGGCAAGCGGGTGCAGGCGCTGGGCGGCGCGAAGAACCATGCCATCGTGATGCCGGATGCCGACCTCGACCAGGCGGTCGATGCGCTCATGGGCGCCGCCTACGGCTCGGCCGGCGAACGCTGCATGGCGATCTCGGTGGCGGTCGCGGTCGGCAATACCGGCGATGCGCTCATTGAAAAACTGATTCCCCGCGTGCGTAATCTGAAGATTCTGGACGGTATGGATCTCTCCGCCGAAATGGGGCCGGTCGTCACCGGCCAGCATCGCCAAAAGATCATGGATTACATCCAGTCGGGCGTGGAAGAAGGCGCGGAACTAAAGATTGACGGCCGCGGCTTCAGGCTGGCGGGCCATGAAAACGGCTTCTACCTCGGCGGCACGCTGTTCGATCATGTGCGGCCTGAAATGAAGATTTATCGCGAAGAGATTTTCGGGCCGGTGCTGGCGGTGGTTCGTGTTCCCGACTTCGCTTCCGCAGTGGAATTGATCAACGCGCATGAATTCGGCAACGGCACCTGCGTGTTCACGCGCGACGGCGGTACGGCACGCGAGTTCTGCAAGCAGATCAAGGTCGGCATGGTCGGCGTGAACGTGCCGATTCCGGTGCCGATGGCATTCCACAGCTTCGGCGGCTGGAAGCGCAGCCTGTTCGGCGACATCCATGCTTATGGCGAAGAAGGCGTGCGTTTCTACTCGCACTACAAGTCGGTCATGCAGCGCTGGCCGGCCTCGATCGCGAAAGGCGCCGAATTCGCGATACCGACCTCGAAGTAAGGCGCTTCTGCGCAAACCTGCCGCCGCGATCGGGAATGGCGGCAGGTATCATTTGACGGACGCATGAACAGGACAATCCGCTATGGACAGCATCGATCTTGAAGTGTTGAAAGCCTGTACCGACTGGCTCGCGGCCGGCCTGCGCTGCCAGCTTGTCACCGTCGTCAAGACCTGGGGCTCCAGTCCCCGCCCCGAGGGAGCAATGATGGTGATGGCCGCCGATGGCCGGGTGGTCGGTTCGGTGTCGGGCGGCTGCATCGAGGACGATCTGATCGAGCGCGTGCGCATGCACGGCATCCCCGCCGATCTTCCGCAGATCGTTACCTATGGCATTTCGGCGGACGAAGCGCACCGCTTCGGCCTGCCCTGCGGCGGCACAATCCGGCTCGCTCTGGAGCCCTTGTCGGATGCCAGCCGCATCCCGGAGCTGCTGCAGCGCGTGGCGCAGCAGCAGCTGGTGGCTCGTCATCTGGATTTGTTGCGTGGCCAGGTGCAATTGCTGTCCGCCCACCCGGGGCAGTGCCTGCAGCTCGGCGAAACAGAACTGGTGACCGTCCACGGTCCGCGCTGGCGTCTGCTTGTGATCGGCGCCGGCCAGCTTTCGCGCTTTCTGGCGCAGATCGCGACCGGGATGGATTACCAGGTCGTGGTGTGCGACCCGCGCGAAGAATACCGCACTGCATGGAATCTGCCCGAGGTGCCGGTGGTCCATGCGATGCCGGACGATCTGGTGATGGAGATGCGGCTCGATTCCCGCAGTGCCGTCGTCGCGCTCACCCATGACCCGAAGCTGGACGATCTGGCGCTGATGGAAGCGCTGCGTTCCGATGCATTTTATGTCGGCGCGATCGGCTCGCGCGCGAATAGCGAAAAACGGCGCGAGCGCCTCAGGCAGTTTGACCTCACCGATGCCCAGATCGGCAAGCTGCACGGTCCGATCGGACTGCATCTCGGCAGCAAGACGCCACCCGAAATCGCGATCTCGACTCTCGCCGAGATGACCGCGATCAGAAACGGCGTTCAGTTCGTGCCGGAACAACAGGCCGGCCATGGCAAGACTGTTGCACTACAGCCGGCAACTGCCGGTTGCGGCTTGCCGACGCCGTAGAACTGGCCGGCAGCGTGTCTCACAAGGAAATGCGCATGCCGACAAGGACAGTACGCCCTGCCGCCGGTTCATAGAAGCGGCGATTCGATTCATTCACGATAACCGACCCGATGTAATTGCGGTCCAGCAGATTGTCGAACCGCACGAAGGCCGAGGCGCGGTGCGACCCCACCTGGAACGCGCGCTCGGCATTGAGGCCGAGCGTGAAGTACCCGGGCGCTGCTTCGGTGTTCAGATCGTCGGCCTGGATGCGGCTCTCCGCATGCAATTCCGCGCCGAAGCGCGAGGTCTCGCTTGGCTTCCAAGCGGCTTCGAGCTGGATTGTGTGACGCGCGGTACCGGGCAAGCGGTTCCCCGCATTGACCGTCCTGCCATCAGCACTTTGAAAACCGTCCGTGAATCGCGCCTGCAGCCAGGTATAGGCGAGCGTCCAATTGATCTGCCGCCAACGCAGCTTGCCGCCCAGCTCCAGACCGTAGCGCTCGACGCCGTCGACATTGCGGAAGATGGTTCGCCCACCCTGGTTGACCAAGGGCACGATCTCCCCATCGGTGGTGCTGCGGAACAGCGTGGCCTGCAGCGATGTCCCATCGCGCATCCACTTCAGGCCGGTTTCGGCATGAAGGCTGCGCGCCGGTTGCAGCGCGAAATTGAAGCCGCTACCGCCCTGCCGATAGGCCAGCTCGCTCAGCGTCGGGGTTTCGAATCCATAACCGAGGTTGGCGAAGGTATTGAGTGATTCCGTCGCATGCCAGAGCACGCCGATCACCGGACTGAAGCGGCTGTAGGAAATGCTGCCGCTGTCGTCCGGGCTGACGGATGTGATGTAGCGGTCATCGACACGCATGTCGACGCGGCTGTAGCGCGCACCCGCCGACAGCAGCACTTCCGGATGCACGTAGGCATCCGCCTGCGCGTACAGTCCGTACGCGGTGGCGTCATTGTCTTCATCGCGGCGCACATCGCCCGCACTACCGTTGGCATTGACGAAGCCAAGACGCTTGTCGCGCGTGGCCTCGATTTCGCTGCCGACGCTCCAGCGCACAGGCACCTTGTCGCTGGTACGGAAATCGTGATGCCATGCGGCCGATGCGCCGTAATACTGGCGCTCCAGATCGACCACGCCGCCGGAACTGGTGAGAGCGGCGCCGCTGAACGCAAGGAACTGGCGCAGCTTGCGCTGCCCGGCGTAGCTGCTGAACGAGAGCCGGTCGATTGCGCCGAGGCGATGCTCGCCAGCCATGCCCAGCTGGTACTGATCCACCGTCTTGCAAGTGTTGAATTGCTCGGCCACGGAAGTCACGCCGCGCGGATTGCGCTGGTACTCTGCCTGCGTCAATCCGAGCGGATCCTCCGCGAGCGGTTGCGAAAAACCGTTGATGCCGAATCGCAGCGAGGTTTTTGCATCCGCTTTCCAGTCCATGCGCAGATCAAGATAGCGACGCCGCGCGGCCGAATGCTCGCGCGCGCCGTCGCTGTCGAAGCCGGATACATCCGCGCGCAGGTCGAGTCCGGGGCCGAGCGGCGCGCCACCGCTCAGCATCGCCTGCCGAAAGCCGCGGCTGCCCGCCGCAAGCCGCATATCGGCCTCCGCCGCATCCGGCGCCGGGCGGGTTTCCACCAGCATCACGCCGCCGCCGACATTGCCATACATCTGCGCCCATGGCCCGCGCAGCACCTCGACGCGCTGCGCGGCGATCATGCTGACGGTCGATGCCTGCCCCTGCCCGTCCGGCGTCGATGCCGGAATGCCGTCGACCAGCAAGCGGCTGCCGCGCAAGCCGAAGGTCGCCCTGCTGCCGAAGCCGCGGATCGAGAGTTGAACGTCCTGCGCAAGGTTTTGCCGGTCGCGCACCGCAATGCCGGGCACGGCCGTCAAGGCTTCCGTCATGCTCACTGCCGGCGCGGCGCCCTCGCGCCAGTCGAGCTCAAGTCCGTCGGCGGCGGGCGTGTCGAACAGCCGTTGCTGAACGCGATTGCCGGTGACGCTCACCGGCGCGAGCGAGCGTTCCTGGGCGGACGCGGCAATGCAGGTGCCGGCAATCACGACTCCTGCCAGTGCGGAAGACGCGGGTTTGAAGTGGTCGAGCATGAATGACGCAATCCTTTTCTTGTTCATCGACGTCAAGCGCCTCTTCGCGATGACGTATTTGCCTGGGGAAAGGTAACAGCAGGCCGGCAAGCCGTGCTTGCAGATTCATGCAGGGAATTGAACTTGCGTGCAAGTGCAACGCATGTCACATGCGTCGATGCGCGCGCCAGCCGCTGGGGCTGACGCCGAAGCGTTCGTGAAATGCGCGACTCAGATGCGCGGCGTCGGAGAAACCGAATTCATAGGCGAGCTGCGTGATGGTCTTGTCCGCCTCGCGCGGATCGGCGAGGCTCTTTCGTGCCGCCTCCAGCCGCATTCCGAGGATATAGGCGTGCGGCGTCTCGCCCATCCGGTCGAACAGGTAGTAGAGCGAACGACGCGACATGGAGAAGGCCTGCGCGATGCGTTCGGCCGACAGGTCGGGTTCGGCAATGTGCTCAAGGATGAACTCGCGGATCTGCTCGAGCTTGTGCGGATTCATGACGCGCGACTGTGCCGATGTGTCGCAATTGCCGGTCTGCCGCATGGCCGCAGCCATCAGCGCGACCACCGAGTCCTGCACCACCATCTGCCCCGCGCTGTCGAGCGTGACCTGATCGTCGAGCAAGCGGCCGATGGCCGACAGCGCCACCTCCGCCGTTCCCTTGCCGGAGAGCGCAGTGCCGAGCAGGCGCGGAATCGCCGGCCCCCAGGCATAGGCTTCGTTCTGCGGCAGGAAGAGCACGACAAAGCGGCTGTCCTCGTCGAGCACATTCACGCTGTACGGCCGGGTGCTGTCATACACCGCCCAGGTGCCGGGAACCAGCATGGCCTCGCGTCCGCCCTGCTGGATGCAGCTTTGCCCGGTGATCTGCCACATGATCTTGAAAGTGCCGGCTTCGGAACGCGACGATGCGCCATCGGTGCGACGGAACATCGCTGGGGTGGTGTCGACCATGGATACCAGGCTGTCCTTGAATTTCGCCGCCAGTGCACGTGTATGACAACGGTCCGGCGTGGTGTAGCGGCAGTCCAGTTCGTAGAAACTGGTGTGCACCATCTCCGTCAACTGATCGAGGGAATGCACATGCGATTCATGAAGTCGGTCGACTTGCGGCGCAAACAGCGATGCCATGGCGCTATCTCCAATGTGGTGCGGCGGCTCATGCAACGAGTGGATCGCACTGTGCGTGCGAAGGCGGTTCGCCGATGCCGCTCTCAATGAAGCGACCGCGACGCGAGCCTGCCGTTGTCTCCTGCGGATGTTGTTCGGTACAGCTTTTTGTCCGTGCAGATTACCATAATCGCCTGGCCCCAATTGTCTCGGTTTTAACAAACGAAAGTCTGAGAAATTGCATTTCCATGGATTAATAATCAAAAAAACGGCATCGACGCCCACAGACATCGATGCCGCCGGGGAAAAGAGAAAAATCAGCGTTGCGCGCTCTGCTTGTCGTGCTGTTCCTTGCTCTTCATGTAGTCGGCATATTCCTTGTCCATGATGTATGCCTTGACGTCCGCCAGATCGGCACTGGTAACGACGTCTCCGAACGACGCCATGCCGCGTGCATGCAGCGCGCCCTTGAGCACAATCTCTTCGAAGGCATTGCGCGTGGCATCGGAGGAGAAGCGCAGGTCGGGGATGATGCCGCCGCTCACCGCACCGACGCCGTGACACATGGCGCAGGTGGTGTGGAAGATCCGGCTGCCGTGTGCGATCGACTCGGGCGAGGCCTGCACCGGTTGCGGTATGCGCGTATAGACGACCTTCTTGACCGGAATCGGCGGCAGCGCTTCCTTGCCGTCAAGTGCAAAGACCAGCAAGCGGCTGATGTTGCGTACGCCGGGTGCAAGCGTTGCCTCGCCGCCGATCAGGCCGGCCGCACCACCCCACCCGGCCATGACGGCGACGTACTGCTTGCCGCCGACCGAGTAAGTGACAGGCCCCGCCATCACGCCGGTCTGCGCACCGAATTCCCATAGCTTCTTGCCGGCATCGGCCGAATAGGCGACGAAGCGGCCATCAGCCGTGCCCTGGAACACCAGGTTGCCGCCGGTCGCCATCGTGCCGCCGTTCCAGTGGAAGGCATAGGGCGCGGTCCATGCAGCCTTCTGCTTGACCGGATCCCAGGCAACCAGTGCACCGCTGGCGACTTCACGCGGGAAGGCAGTGAAGTTTTCCTCGCCGGAACCGAGGTTCCAGGCTCCCGGGCGATAGTGGAAATCCTTCGCCCCGTTCGAATACACGAAGGGCAGCTCATGGTAGGGAATATAGGCGAGGCCGGTTTTCGGGCTGAAGGACATCGGCTGCCAGTTGTGCGCGCCGAACGGACCTGGCCATTGCACCGACGGATCCTTTTCGTAACGCGCACCCGGCGTCTCGACGGGACGGCCGGTCTTGAGATCGACACGCTCGGCCCAGGTCACCTTGCCGAATTTTTCGGCCGACAGCAATTCGCCGGTCTGGCGGTCAAGCACGTAGAAGAAACCATTCTTCGGCGCCTGCATCAGCACCTTGCGCTTCTTGCCGTTGATCTCCATGTCGGCGAGGATGATGTCCTGGGTCGCGGTGAAGTCCCATGAATCGCCCGGTGTCGTCTGGTAGTGCCAGACCATGCGCCCGGTATCGGCGTTGACAGCGACGATGGACGACAGATAGAGGTTGTCGCCGCCTTCCGGGCTACGAATCTGACGGTTCCATGGCGAACCATTGCCGGTGCCGACATACAGCAGATTGAGCTGCGGATCGTAAGCCATGGCGTTCCACGCGGTTCCGCCGCCGCCATATTTCCACCACTCGCCGTTCCAGGTCTTCAGCGCCTTTTCCAGCTCGGGCGATTCTTGCGGCTTGGAGGGGTCGCCCGGCACCACATAGAAACGCCAGGCCATCTTGCCGCTGTTCGCATCATAGGCCGAGAAGTAGCCGCGCACGCCGAGTTCCGCGCCGCCATTGCCGATGATGACCTTGCCGTTGACGACGCGCGGCGCGCCGGTGATCGTGTAAGCCTGTGTATTGTCGGTGGTCTGGGCGGACCAGATCTGTTTGCCGCTGGATGCGTCGAGCGCGATCAGGCGCCCGTCGATGGTGCCGACATAAACCTTGCCTTTCCAGACCGCGACGCCGCGATTGACGACGTCGCAGCATGCGTGCCGCCCCTTCGATTTTTCGACGCCGGGATCGAATTCCCACAGCTTCTTGCCGGTGGCGGCATCCGCCGCGAACACCCGGCTCCAGGCGAGCGTCGCATACAGCACGCCATCGACCACGATGGGCGTTGCTTCCAGGCCGCGGTCGTTGTCGAGATCAGCGTACCAGGCCAGCCCGAGCCGGCTGACGTTGTGATCATTGATTTTTGCCAGCGGGCTGTAGCGCTGCTCCGCGTAAGTGCGGCCATGGCTGAGCCAGTTGGCGCCGTCCTTCCGCGAGGCCGCAATGCGTGCGGCATCGACGTTGGCCGGCCCGGCCTTGGCGGCAGCCCACTGCGGCGCGATAAAAGCCGCTGCGGCAAATGCCATGGCGAACACTGCTTTCCTGTTCATTCACTCCTCCTCTTCTTATGGAAAATCGTCGCCCCGGCCGAGCGACCGGGGCATGAGCGCTCTTGCCGGCGCTGAACCAATCAGTAGGCGATGCAGACCGACTTGATTTCGGTATAGGCATCCAGCGCGGCGCGTCCGTGCTCGCGGCCGACGCCCGAGCTCTTGAAGCCGCCGAAGGGCATGCTGGGATCGACCACGTTGTGCGTATTGACCCAGACCGTGCCGGCATCGATGCGGTCGATCAGCTTGTTGGCCGCGCTCAGGTTGTTGGTCCAGATGCTGGCGCCCAGGCCGTACTGGCTGTTGTTGGCTTCCCGCAGCACGCTGTCGATATCGTCGAAAGGCATGGCGACCACGACCGGCCCGAAAATTTCCTCGCGCACTACGGTCAGCGACTTGCAGGCAGTGTTCGAGACGACCGTCGGCTTGACGAAGTAACCCGGACGGTTCGGTGCGACGCCGCCGCTGACGATTTCCGCGCCCTCGCTGCGGCCGCTTTCGATATAGCCCATCACGCGCTCACGCTGGCGCGCAGATACCAGCGGACCCATTTGCGTGGCGGGATCGAAGCCGGATCCGAGCACGGTGTTTTCCGCCACGGAAGCCAGGCCGGAGACCACGCGGTCGTAGTTCTTCTTGTGCACATACAGGCGCGAGCCGGCGGTGCAAACCTGCCCCTGGTTGAGGAAGATCGCAGCGGCCGCGCCCTGCACGGCGAGTTCCGGATCGCAGTCTTCCAGGACCAGCACCGGACTCTTGCCGCCCAGCTCGAGCGAAGCGCGGCGGATGGCCTGGCCGCATTGCTGGCCGATGATGCGACCGACTTCGGTGGAACCGGTAAAGGTCACCTTGTCGATGCCGGGATGATTGACCAGCGCCGCGCCCGCCACCGGACCGTCGCCGGTCACCACGTTCAGCACACCCGGCGGGAAACCGGCTTCCTGCACCAGTTCAGCCAGACGCAAGGCGGTGAGCGGTGTTTCCTCGGCGGGCTTGAGGACCACCGTGCAGCCGCAGGCCAGCGCCGGAGCGATTTTCCAGATCGCCATCAGCATGGGGAAGTTCCACGGAACGATGGCGCCGACCACGCCGACCGGAACGCGGCGCGTGGATGCGTTGTACTTCACGCCCGGCGTAAATCTGATCGACAGATCCAGCGTGCTGCCTTCGATCTTGGTGGTCCATCCGGCCATGTAACGCAGCCATTGCGCGCTGGCGCTGATGTCGATGGCTTGCGATACACCGAGCAGCTTGCCGTTGTTCAAGGTCTCGAGTTGCGCCAGTTCCAGGTTGTTGGCTTCGACCAGGTCGGCCAGTTTCAGCAGCAGGCGCTCGCGCTGCGCCGGCAGCATGTCGCGCCAGGCCGATGACTCGAAGGCCGCGCGCGCGGCGCGCACCGCCCTGTCAATGTCGCCGGCGTCCGATTCGGGCACCTGTGCGATCTCTTCGCCGCTGGCCGGATCAAAAACGGCAAATGTCTTGCCGGATTGAGCGCCGCACCATTCTCCGTTGATGAGCATTTTCGAACGGATGGATTGGCGGATATCTGCGAGATTGGTCATGGAGCGTCTCCTGATGTTGGTTGTTATGCGGAGCACACACCGTAACACCGGGGATCGCTTCGAAGCTTGAAGGCCCGTGCAGCGGGCTTGTCAAATCGTGCAAGACGTTTCAGGCAGGCTGCATTGCCCATGCACTGTCAGGGTCTAGCCGGCACCCTTCGCAGGCGGCGTACTGCCGGTTTGCCTGATAAACGCGTCCTGCAGATCGCCGGTGATGTAGCGCAGCGTCATGTCGAAGTCGTAGCGCGGCGCATCAAGCTCGATGACTGCGTTGCCATGCTTGAAGCGCGCGTAGGCATCGCCGCCCGACGCGATGCGTTTTTCGACCAGCGTGTATCTGGCGGCCAGTCCGTTCATGGCCTTGCGAAAGGTGCCGATTCGTCCGTCGCGGCTGCCCTCGCCATTCGGAAAGTACATGACGACGGCGTTCAGTTTTCGGGCCGTGTCGAAGATGAAGACGATTTCGCTCAGCCCTTCGACATCGATTCCCTTGCCCGGTCCGGACAGCATCGGGCCGCGCGTATACCGGTTGGTCCCCGCCGGAACCAGGCGCGTTTTCGCGCCGATTTCCTTTTGCACATTGTCGAGGGTGGCCACGCCAAGTTCCAATCCGAACAGCGCGAGATTGCCGGCCCAGGCCGTGTGCGCAGCGAGCGCCAGTACGGCTGCGGCAAGTTTTACAGAAATTTTCATTGCAGACGTGATGAAGATGATGCGTGATTTGTTCGAGTTTCACGCGATGGAATCGGACGCGTTCTTGTCCTTTGCGCCTGCCGATGAGGAGAAGGTATTTCTTTCCAGAATATATTTCATTGACTCGTATCAAGACACGCGGAAAGCGCGCAATTGGCGTGCTGCCTGAGCGGGAATTGCGAATGCTCCTCGGCGTCCAATGCAGTGTCGATCATCCTTGCGGCAGCCCTTCACATGCAGCGCTTTCTCCTGATTACCGGCGCCCTTCTCCTGCTTGCCGGCGTGTTCTGGCCATGGCTGTCCCGGCTTCCGTTTGGCCGCTTGCCCGGGGACATACATATCGTGCGTGAAGGTTTCAGCTTCCATTTCCCGGTGATGACCAGCATTCTTGTGTCGCTCTTGCTGTCGCTTCTGCTCTGGATTTTCCGCCGCTGATCACCCATAAAAAAATCCCCTTGGATGCATGCCCCAAGGGGATCGGCTTGCTTCGCGGCAGGAGCGCGCCTACGTGATGTCTACGTGGCGGTATGTCCTCCATGGCGCCAGCGCTGGAAGTCCTGATCGCGCACCATCGCCCAGATGGCGAGGAGCAGCACCGCGCATCCAACCAGTGCCGCATTCATGGCGACATTCTTTTCGGCTGCAAAGCGCAATACCCAGGGCGAGATCGCCACCCAGGCCCCGAGAATGATGTTGATCGCCTCTTCCCATGCTTTCGGAACGGATACCGCGACCGCCGCGAAGATCACGATCGCGGCGCCGAGGATATAGGCGTTCCAGGCAGCCTTCGGCAGGGTGCTTGCGTATTTCAATGCCCACGGCGAGGCAAACAGCCAGGCACCGAGAAGCAGATTGATCCAGTCTTGCCATCGTTTGGTTTTCATGATGCTTACCTCCTTTCTTCAGTTGCGTGGTGAATGCAGATTTAGATATTTGGAGACGAGCGATTGTTCCGGATGCGCGAGGGCAGGCGATGACGCGGTTTCGCCTTCATCTTCATTGCGACCATCGTTCGCTGCACGCAGAGCTGATAATCTACAAGGTCACACCGCCGCTTGGCCCGTTCGACGAACATTCCGCATGGCCACAGGGGCACTGCTCGCCCTGCTCGTCCTGATTCGCGTGTTCGCGCCGGCATTCTTCGCTGCAATACCGTTGTCCGACCGGCACGGAACAGGTGCAGCGCGGAAGCGCGCATTTGTCTTCAGCTTGATGAGGTGCCATCGAAATTCTCCTTTGGCGCAGAACTCATTTCAGAAACAGAAGGGCTCGCGAAGGACTTCGGGCACATTTTCCGTCGCCGCAGCCAGCTTTCCTGAAGACCTTTTTTGCGCAGCGAGGTTCATCTCCGCACCGCCGCAATGCGTGCTTGCCGAGTGGACTGTCAATCGACGTTGTCTCAGGCGGCAAGGCGCTGGATCAATCCGATTTCGCTGCCCGACATGAGCTTGTCGATATCGACCAGAATGAGCATGCGATCGTCGCGCGTGCCGAGGCCGATCAGGTAGTCGGTATTGAGCGTGGATCCCATGTCCGGCGCCGGCTTGATTTCTTCCCCGGCCAGGGTAATGACGTCGGAGACGCTGTCGACAACCATGCCGATCACCTTGCCGGCGATATTGAGAATGATCACGACCGTGAACTGGTCGTAGGTCGGCGTGCCGATATTGAACTTGATGCGCATATCCACAATCGGCACGATCAGGCCGCGCAGATTGACGACGCCCTTGATGTAATCCGGCGCGTCGGCGAGGCGGGTGACCGCGTCGTAACCGCGCAGCTCCTGTACCCGTTGAATGTCGATGCCGTACTCTTCGCTTCCCAGGGTGAAAGCGATGACTTCCATGGAGGAAGCGTTGTGAACTTCGGAAGAATTCATGATTGGCCCGTTTAAAACTTGCCGTGTCGCAAGTTTTATGCCACCAAGCCTCGTAGGCGCCTGCCAGCGTCGATGAACTTCGTCGGCGCTGCGGCAGCACACCGCCTGCCGCTTCCCGAGGACGGGAGCCGCTTCCTGCTTTCGGGAAGATCAGGTCAGGAAAACCAGTGCGGCAAGTGCTGCGCAGCACACCGTCGCCTGCAAGACATGGACGAGGATTGCGCGCGTTTTTCCGGGCGTGAATGTGGGCGGGGACTGAGGCGGGGATGGGGTCGGAGCGACGGTTTTCTCGCGTTCTTCCGGCGGCAACGCGGTTGGATTTGGCCGCGCACGCGCGACGTTGACGACGATCGCATCATCCTCGGGATCCGGCGCCGTTTCCCTGCGGGCTGGAGCCGTCCTCGCCTGACTCTGGATGGCCTTCGGTTCCGGCGGCGATTGCCGTTTCTCGGAGAGCCGGACACGTCCGGTGGTCAGCATCTGGTGCAGTTCGTCGATGGTCGGCTTGCGCTGGTAGACCTTTTCCCAGGCCCGGATCAGATTCGCATGGCCTTCGCCCATCAGGGCATCATGCAGCAGGTTGCCCATTGCGCGACCGCGTTCGACGGCTTTCCTGAGATGGTTTTGATGGACTTCGTTGGCCACCTTGAAGAGCGCCTTGGCGAGTACCTGATCGCGACACGCATTCAGTTCGCCCTCGAGATCATGATACTCAACCAGCCCGTTGATCTGAACCGGCGGCTGCAGGATGATGTTCGCGCCGGCTTGCTTCAATTCCAGCAGCGCGCGCACCGGGAAATCGAGTTGCGAGGCATCCTGTTGGTCGGCGGAAGCATTCTCAAGGAACAGGCGCGACTCGCGGTAACCCTGGTAAAAGGACAGCCACGGCTCCATGTCCGCCTTGCAAAGGGAAAACGGCTTGCTCCACTCGCTGCCTTCAGTCTGCTCGTCGAGCGGAATCAGCGCGGAGCGCATATCGGGAATGTTGCGGACCTTGTCGACCCATTCCTGCGGGAGGGTGACGGCCGCGCTGGTGTTCTTGTGTTGCGCGGGATTGGCGATCAGGTGCGGATCTTTGCGTGCATCGCCAGCGCGCGGCTGTTTCTTCTTTTGCTCGAGGGCTTCCTGATGAATGCGATTCTGCCGTTCGGTCTCCCACCGCAGGGGACTGTCGAGCACATTGAGCACGTCGAGCGCTTGCATGCTATGCCGCTCCTAGCGCGGCGATGTATGCGACACGCGTTCGCAAGGCAAGCGGCAGTCCGGAACAGGCGCACATGATCGCAAGGGGCTGGCGGCGTCAATGCGCCGTCAGAGGATGGTTTCGGGCGCCTGCGACGCCATGATGATGGATGCATGCACCGGCGCGCTGGCGGTGCCGGCCTTGTCGCGCAGCAGCGTCGACAGGATCGCCGTATCGTTGAAGCGGAAGCGCGAGAGCATCACGTTACAGCTGGCCATTTTCAGGACTTGACCGTTACTCATGCTGGCCAGCAGATCGGCAATCTCGCCGCTGATGCCGAGGCGGAATATGGCCTCTGCGCGATCGTGGCGAATCATTTGCTGGGCAATCATCAGGTAGCTCAGATTGACATCGCGAATTTCTGACAAATAATCGTTAGCCATTGAGTACGGTCCTTATGTTTAATAAGCGAAAACTTCTTGTAGAACTTCCAGAGTCTTGGCCATCGTCTCCTCGCTGATGACCCCCAGCTTCTTTACCAAACGCGACTTCTCGAGGGTGCAAATCTGATCCAGCAGGATCAGCCCCTCTTTCTGCATGAACGTGACGGGAATACGAAACGGCGCGGGCAGTTCGTGCGAGCACATCGGCGCCATGATGAGCGTGGACAGGTACTCGTCCATTTCCTCAGGCGAGACGACGACGCAAGGCCATCGCTTCTGGGTCATGCTGCCGATCGGTTTTTCAAAATCGGCCAGCCATACATCGGCCCGCTTTACCATGTGAATCCACTATCCGCTTCGTTGGTAATCAGAGGCCAGGCGATCGGAAGTTCTGCGGACTTGTCCGCAAGCAAACGGCATGCCTCCGCCCATCCTTCACGGGATTTCTTCCTCGGCTTGCGGATCACGATCGCTTCGTTCTCCACCTCAATCTCGACCTCGCCGATATCAAGACCGGTCTGCATCAAGAATGGCTTGGGAATCAACACCCCTTGCGAATTGCCCATCTTGCGGATTGCAGTCTTCATAGAAGTTCCTCGAACTGATGTTCTAACATAGTACAACAAAATTACCGCATAGCAAATTTTTATTAAAACAATGTTGGTACATAATTTTTTATGTTATTACTTTGTTTTAACTATTATGAAAAACAGGATGAAATGTCATCGGTAAACCGGAAAAGCGAGAGCGCAGCGGCTGCGGTTAGTGAAGTAACACTTTAAGTAAACTTCAAAAAGTACTTTAAGTTACTGAAAAGGAAAATTGCGCTTTGAAGGGGTGCTCAGCGAGGCGGGAAGACGCGGCAGATTGCGTGCGGGAAATGAGGTGGTCAATAGGCGGGAATGTGCGGCTCGTAGGATGGACAACCGTTCTTGCCCCACTTGCCGGCGCAGATGCGCCACTTGCACTTCTCGCGATCGATGAGGCCCTGGATGCGTTCGCAGCGCGCGAGCGTGGCGCGCGTGGCGGCATAGCGCGATTGCGACGAGGCGGACATCGTCGGCCCGCCGTACGCCTGGCCGGTGCGCTTGCGTTTGGAGAGGCGTGCTTCTCCTACGCTTCGCCTGGCGCTAGTCTTTTTTTTTTAACTCTTCTTCCGCCTGCTGACGGATACGCTCGATCTCCTTGTCCTTGGCGGCGGCCTGCTGCGGCACATGACGTTTCGACGGCGCCTTGGCAGTCTTCTTCTCGACCGGCTTTGCGCGCGGCCTGGGCGCAGGACTTTCCGATGCAGCCCGGCCCGCCTCGGAAACCTCCGGCTTCCTGGCGCGCTTTGGCGGTGCTGCGCTGAGCGTATCGGTTTCGGCTTGCTTACTGCTGGCGGTCGTCGCGCCCTTGCCAGAGTCGACACCATCGTCGTGCTCCTCGGCCTTCTGCGTCGGGACCGGCGTGGCTGCGGGCGCCTGCTCGGCTTGCTGCGGCGGTGGTGCACCGTCGTAGGGAAGTTCATCCGGACTGATGCCGCGAACCGGAGCGCGCGCCCCCTGCGTTTCCGTTTGCGATGGCGCTTGAACCGTGGGCGGCGGCAGAGATGCACGGGCAGGAGCCTGGCGTGTGCCGGAATTGCCGAACCAGACGGCGACACCCAGGCCGACGGCGGCGCCAATGACGAAGATACCCGACATCAGCATGAGGCGCGAAACGCGGCGAGGTTTGGGTTTGCCCTCCTGAAAGGCGGTCTGCCAGGGCGGCTCCTGATGCGCGAAGGCGGCAGTGTCGTTCCACTGCGGCTCGGTTCGTTGCCGGGTAGTCGAATCCGCAGAGGACTCCTGTGGAGTGCGTGTCCGCTCGCCGCGGGGGGCGGTTGCCGCGGCGCTATTGCGGCGAAGATCCTCGCGTTTCGGCGCGGGAGGTGGGGTACGTTGCTTGGCAGCGGTCAAATGGCATGTCCTCCTGAATCGATGAGCGCGCAGCCGTACTCCGTATTCAAGCAAAGACGACGCGCCGCCGATGCCCTTGCCTTCGAACTGGGCATGGCCGGTCTGACTGAACTTCTGGTAGCCACCCGGAACGGGCATTGGCTTGCTGCAAGAGGCGCAAATCCGTGCAAATCCGGTGTTTTCCGCCCCGCAATTCTGGCATCGCATGGCGACCTGCGTGTTATCCGATGCACATGCTTCTGAATGACCATTGTCGGCAAAACTTAGTTCAACAGGAAAGTATCCGGCGAGCTTCTTTCACTGTTCCTGAGCAAAAACGAGCACATCGCTTGATTAATATCATCGCCTGCTCTCGCAACGATAATTCCCTTGAGAACGGAATCGGGCCGGAAAAAGAAAAACGGCTGCCATTCCATCAGGCAGCCGTTCCGTGAATATTGCGTGCGTTATTCGTGTCGCCTCAGAGATTCAGCTCATACACGATTTTCCACTGCGCACCTTCCTTCGCCCAGTACTGGCGCTTGCGAATCGATGTCTTGCTCTTCCCCACTCGCGACTCCTGGGTGAAGGTGCTGACAATCATGTTGTCGCGACCGGGGTAGAAGAAGAAAGTCGAATCTTTCAGCTCGATCGAGACATCCTTCACGCCGCTCATGAATTGCTGGTGCTTTGCAAACCAGGTGCTCAGGTCCTCACCGCGGTCGGACCGGAACTGGCGAGAGTAATTTTCCATCACGCGCTGCGGATTCATGCTCTCCATGTCGCGCCGCCAGTCATCCACCAGATGCGTCGCAAGATGGCGATCGCTTTCCCACTTGGTCTTGCTGACGAAGTCCACGCTTTCGCTGATCACCACCGGCGTCTTGCCGATCTCGACCGAACCGGCGAGCTTGTGCAGGTCCGGATTGGTCAGCACGACGCAACCGTCGGAGGACAGCGGCGGACGGCTGTAACTGTCTGGGGGCGTGCCGTGCAGCCAGATACCCGATCCGCTGCGTCCGTTGACCTTGTCCCATTCGTTCGGATAATTGATCGGCAACGCACCGGAGCCGTAAAAGTCCGGCAGGCGCTCACCCGAGAGATGGCTGGTGATGTAGTAGATCCCGATCGGCGTTTTCTGGTCGCCGGCCTTGAGCTTGTTGACGCCGAGCTTGCCCTGGCTGACGTAATAGTCGCTGACGAATTTCAGACGGCCGGCATCATTGGCATACACGTACAGGCGCGAGCGCTTGGCGTCGACCAGGATCACATGCTTCTGGTCATCGCGCAATTGCAGTACCAGGCGCGGCAGCAGGCTCGGATCCGGACGTTCGCGTAGCCACTTCAGGCGCACGATCGCTTCCTGGCGCAGGTTCTTGAGCTTGTCCTCCGGGCCATTGACTGCGCCGAAGGTGGTGACCGGCTGCGTCTGCATCAGGAGGAGGTCGCCGCGAATCAGATGGCCGAGGCGAAAATTCGGATAGTCCTCGACCAGCTTGTCGGCCTTGGCCAGCGCGTGCCGCAAACGGTTGGCGCCCAGCTCTTTATACACTTCGACCAGCAATACTTCGGGATCCGGCTTGTCCGCCACCGGCGCGGCGACTGCCCGTGCGGGCGCGGGCGCGTGCGCCGGCTTTTTGGCATGCGCCTTCGCGTTCGCGACGAAAGGCGCGGCCATGAGGCTGGCAGCCAGCAACCAGGACAGGACTTGCCTAGAGGTGCCGGCGCTTGGCTGGCGCTTGGTAGATTGGAAACGCAACATCAGCTACCCGTATTCTCCTGTTTGATCTGCCACTTGCCGCCCTTGTTGGCCAGCACGAGGGTCTTGCGGGTGTTTGCGGTCAGACGGTCCGACACATAAACCTGGCGGAATTTCACCGTTGCCGTATTGCCATTGATGCTGACTTGCGGGGATTCGACCTTGACGCTGATGTTGCTCTTGCCGACGATGCGTGCGCGCCGGTCGTCTTCCCATGCCTTGCGGGACTGTCCGTTCGGCGTATGGAAATCGCTGCCGTAATAGCCCAGATACGACTTCACGTCTTGCGAGCTCCAGGCCTTGGCCCAGCCATGCACGACCTTCAACACGTCGTCCCGTTCGACATTGGCGTTCGCCGTTGGTTTCGGCTCGGCCTTGGGCTCCACTTTGTGCTCAGGCTTGGGGGCTTCATTTTTTGCGATCGGTGCCGGTTTGACCGGAGCGGGTGCAGCAGCGACCGGCGGCGCGGCCGGTGCCGGCACTGCCGGGGTCGGAGCCTTGGGTGCCGGCGCAGGCGCCGCGCCCACCGGAGCCGGTGCAGGTGCAGCGGCGGCCACCTTGGTGCCACCGTTCATGTTGCCCACCAGTGAACGTACCAGCGTCAGCTTGGACTTCGCGGCGGAATTGCCGGAATCGAGCTGCAAGGCCTTGTCATAGGCCTGGCTTGCGAGCTTGGCATGCACATCGCCCAGGTTTTCATAGGCGGTCGCGTAGCTCGGATTGGTGCGGATGGCAGCATCCAGTGCGAGGCGCGCCTTCTCGTACTGACCGGCCGCCGCATACAGCACGGCGAGGTTGTTGTACGGTTCAGGCAATCCAGGATAGTCCTCGGTCAGCTTGGTGAAGACCGTGATGGCTTCGGCCGCCTTGTTCTGTTCGGTGAGAATCACGCCCTTGAGGAAGCGCATCTGCGCATCGCGCGGATTCTTGTTCAGGAAGGCATCCGCTTTCGTCAGTGCTTCCGCATATTGGCCGCCGCGCATGAGCTTGTTGACGTCGGTGTAATCGTCCGCGAACGCGGGACCGGCAAACAAGGCTGCCACCAGACCGGACAATGCAATGGTGTTATTCAGTACAGGGCGCAAACGAATACGGATCATGCGGCGCGAGAAGAAAGTCATGAGTCTTGGTTGGTGTTATTTTGCAGCAAAAAGAAAGCGCACGGGAAGCGCATGGAAACCGTACGGTAGCCGGAATGCAGCGTTGTTGACAAGCCGCTCGCGCCGATTTTTAAACCAGTGCATTCTATACTTCCTGCCTTAAATACGCTATTTCGGAAGCGGCGGCTTGCCAACCCTGCAAGGACTGGCAGAGGAAAAAACAACGCGGGCTGCCCTCGCCTATTCCTTCACGGCGTCGACCTGCGCCGTGCTCTCGACGGCCGGGGCGATTTCCGGCTGGGCGCTGAGTTGATAGGACATTTGCAATTTTGAGGGGATGGCAATACCGATCGGGCCGGACTGGCTGACGGAGGTTGCGACGGCCGGGACCGCCTTGTGCGCCAATTCCGTGCTTGCCGGTGCGGTCTGCAGGGCCCAGGTGCTGGCAACCGCTACGCCTGCAGCGAAGGCGGCACCGCCCAGTACCGCGACCAGCGGCCGTCGGACCGCGCGGACCTTGACTGCCGGCACCGGCGATTCGGCCAGCACGCTCTCGGCGCGGACGCGCCAGTCGCCGAGCGCTTCGCTCTTCTGCGCCATGCGTTCAATCAGGTCGGCGGCGATCGCCTGCGCCTCGTCCTGTTCGCGTTCGATTCTGGCACGCAGCGTCTCGGCCTGCTCCGTGCTCGTTGCCGCATATTCCTTCTGCCTGCGCGCAGCCTGCAATGCGCGACGTTCGGCGGCCACCCGTGCTTCTTCGGCGGCATGCGCCTCGATCTCCGCTTCCATGCGCTTGCTGGCCAGGTCGGCCGCTTCGCGTTCCGCCCTGGCGCGCTGCTCGGCTTCGACACGTGCGATGTCTTCCGCTTTCAGCTTTTCCTGAATCGCTGCCAGCGCCTGCTGTTCGGCCTTGGCACGGGCGCTCTCGACGCGAGCCAGTTCGATGGCTTCGCGCGCCTTGGCTTCGGCGGTTTCGGCGACCAGGCGCTGCAACTCGGCGTGTTCACTTGCCTTTTCGAGGAATTGCTTTTCGGCGGCAAGTCGGCTTTCGCTCGCGATTCGCACCGTGCGTTCGGCCTGCTCGCGCGCGCGCGTGATCTGCACCTGCTCTTGCTCGATGCGCAGCAGTGCTTGCGCGTCGTGCGCTGCATTCTTTTCCGCCGCCAGTTTTTCTTCGATCGCGGCCAGGGTCTTCTGTTCAATGTCGGCGCGCTCGCGTTCGATACGCAGTTTCTCCTGCACCGCTTCCAACGATTTCTGCTCGGCTGCGGCTCGGCGGCGTTCTTCCGTGGCCAGGTCGATCGCTTCGCGCGCCTTGGCGATTGCCAGCTCGGCGGTCTTGCGCTGTGATTCGGCCTTCTCGGCGGCCTTTGCCAGCAGCTCCTGCTCTGCGGCGCAAGCGCTTTCGCTCGCCTCACGTGCCACGCGCTCAGCCTGCTCGCGCGCCTTCATCGCTTTGGCCTGCTCTGCTTCCGCCTTGACGCGTGCCTGCGCTTCATTGCGCAGTTGCGTTTCGGCGGCAAGTTTTGCCTGGATGGCTTCGAGCGCCTCGCGCTCGGCGGCGACACGGTCCTTCTCCGCCTTGGCCAGGTCGATCGCTTCGCGTACCTTTTTCAGCGCGACGTAGGCGGCCTGGCGTTCCAGTTCGGCACGCTCCGCCGCCTTCTGCATGCGCTGTTTTTCGGCGGCGAGCTGGGTTTCGACCGATTCGCGCGCCTTGCGCTCGGCTTGCGCGGTCGCGCGGATCGTTTCGGCCTGTTCATGCTCGGCGAGTGCGCGTGCTTCGGCATCGGCTTTTGCCGCCTGTTCGGCAGCGAGCTTGTCGCGGACGGCGTCCAGCGCGCGCTGTTCGGCAGTGGCGCGCTCCTGTTCGATACGAGCCAGTTCGCCGGCTTCGCGCGCTTTCGCTTCCGCCGCTTCAGCGGCCTTGCGCTCCATTTCGGCTTGTTGCGCTGCCTGTTCCAGCTGCTGCTTTTCCGCCTCAAGCCGGGCCTGGATGGCGTCGCGCGCAGCCAGCTCGGCCTGTTCGCGAGCGCGCATCGTTTCCGCGTGTTCCGTCTCGGCGCGGGCGCGGGCGGCGGCATAGTTGCGTACCGCTTCCTCTGCGGCGCGCTTCTTCTGCATGGATTCCAGCGCCTGCTTCTCGGCGGCGGCACGCTCTTCCTGCGTGCGGGCCAGTGCGACGGCTTCGCGCGCGCCGGCTTCGGCCGCCTCGGCGGCTTCGCGTTCCAGATCGGCCTTGCGGGCGGCCTGCTCCAACTGCTCCTTTTCCGCAGCCAGCCGGGCTTCAATTGCCGAGCGCGCTTCCAGTTCCTCACGCTCCCTTGCGCGCAGCAGTTCGGCCTGCTCCTGCTCGGCGCGCATGCGCGCTTCCGCTTCGACGCGCGCGGCTTCGTCGGCCTGGCGCCTGGTTTGTTCAGCCTGCAGCGCCTTCTGTTCGGCTTCGGCACGCTCGCGTTCGGCACGCGCGGCTTCGGTGGCTTCGCGTGCCTTCAGCAGAGCCAGCTGGGCGGTCTTGCGCTGCAGTTCGACGGCGGCGTTGGTTTGCTCGGCGGTATGCCGAGCGGCAGTGGATTCGGCTTCATGCGCGGCGCGCAAGGCGCGGTCGGATTCTTCCTTTGCGCGCAGGGATTCGGCCAGTTCGAGTTCGGCCTGGGCGCGCGCTTCGGCCTCGGCCAGCGCGGCCTGTTCCGCGGCGAGTTTTTCCTGGGTGGCTTTCAGTACCTTTTGCGCTGCTTCCGCACGTTGCCGCTCGACCTGCACTTTCTGCTGCAAGGTGGCGAGGGCCTGCTGCTCGTCATTTGCGCGCTGGCGTTCCAGGCGTGCCAGTTCGACCGCCTCGCGCGCTTTCAGGACGGCGGCATTGGCAGCCTCGCGCTGTGCATCGGCGCGCTCCATCGCCTTGGCGAGCGCGGTCTTGGCGGCTTCGCATTCTTCTTCCTTGGCCGCGCGGGCTGCCAGTTCCGCCTGCTCCTGCATGCGCAGCAAACCGGTGTGCTGACGCTCGGCCTCGGCACGCGCCGCGGCTTGCGCAATGGCGGCTTCTTCGGCCCGCAGCTTTTCCTGCAAGGCCTCGACGGCTTTCTGTTCGGCCTCCGCGCGCTCGCGCTCGGTACGCGCCAGTTCGACCGCTTCACGCGCCTTGGCGGCGGCGAATTCGGCGGTCTGGCGTTGCAGTTCCGCATGTTCGGCGGCACGCTCATAGGCCTGCTGTTCCGCAGCGGCCTGGTCGGCGGCCATCTTGGCGGCGGCGCGTTCAAATTCGATGCGCTTTTCCACGAGCTGCCTGGCGCGCTGCTCTTCCTCCGCGCGGCTTTGCATCGCTTCGGCGACTTGTTGTTCGGCTTCGGCACGTTCGCGCGCCTCGCACACGGCGCGCGCTTCCGCGGCGGCGCGTGCGCGGGCCTGCATGTCGGCCTTGTGCTCGGCTTCGACGCGGGTCAGCGCCAGGGTTTGCAGTTCACGCTCGGTCCGGATGCGTGCTTCGGTCGCGATGCGAATACGCTCTTCCGCTTCACGGCGTGCCTGGGCGGCGGCCGCTGCCAGGGATTCGGCCTGTTCGCGACGCACGGCGGCGTCGCGCAGCTCGGCGTCGGCCTGCAGGCGCAACTGGTAGGCATCGGCAGCCTTGCGTTCGAGGTCGGCCCGGGCCTGTGCGGAGGCTTCGCTTTCCTGCTCGGCCAGCGCGCGTGCGCGGGCTTCCTCGCGCGCACGGACCTCGACCGGAGCACGGCTCAAGGCGGCTTGCAATGCCATCTCCTCGGCACGCTCGCGCTCGCGTGCCACTTCCATTGCCTCGGCGCGCGCCTTGGCGAGCATCTCGGAGGCCATGCGCGCTTCGCGCTCGCGGCGTTCCTGTTCGCGGGCCAGCTCGACCATGCGCGCGTCGGCACGGGCACGGGCTTCCGCCTCCTGTTTCGCGGCTTCGGAGGCGGCAACACGCTGGGCGGCTTGCCAGCGCGCCAGTTCGGTTTCCTGCGCCAGCTCTTCGGCGGCGGCAGTGGCGCGCGCGGCCAGTTCGGTTTCCTTCACGATCTGTTCGGTCGCGCGCTTGCGGGCTTCCTGCTCGGCGCGGACGCGCTCTTCCGCCATGCGCTTGGCCTCGGCTTCCGCCTGTGCGCGTGCGCGCAGTGCTTCGATCTCCTTCTTGACGGCGGCGGCGCGGGCCTCGCTGGCTTCGCGGGCCTGGCGTTCCGCATCCAGTCGCGCGCGGCCTGCTTCAATCGCTTCTTCGGCTGCCCTGGCGTTTTGATAGGCCTCGGCGGCGGCCGCCGCTTCCATCTTGGCCTTGTCTTCGGCGAGTGCCCGTGCGCGCGCTTCGGCGTGGGCGCGATTTTCGGCGGCGACGGTTGCTTTCGCTTCGGCTTCGACGCGGGCGATGGCCTCGCGGATCGCTTTTAGATCGACCCCGCCGGTGCGCGGGTTGGTCGCTGCCGGCTGCACCCCAGCGCTGCGATCGACGTCTTCGTCGTCGTAGGACTTGTCCTGCTCGTTGAGGTTGTTTCGCATCGCCTGATTCGTTTCCATCTTGGACTCCCGCTGGATGAGCGATTCCGGCGTTCTCTTGTTCTTGCCGCTGGCCGGAATTTCTTACCATGCATTATCAGAGGCGCGGTAGTGAATCGGGGGCGCGAATAAAGGGGGAAATCCGAGCCAGTTCATGAATATGTATTGCATATATTGCATCCACAATCTCGGCAAAAAGGGATTGCGCGCATCCTCGCAGTTGTCGTTTCGTCAATATCCGGCTAACACCCCCGCTTGCAGACAAAAACACTTGATGTGAACACGAGACAAATTGTTTCAAAAGGCACTACAGTAGCCGGAACCTCGCTATGATTCATTGCTAACTTCGTTATGAAATTGCTGCGCGGTTCGTCGCCGTACCGCCGACCGCCGCCAGCGTCAGTCATGCTCAAAGAAAACACGAAGATGACAGAGCCTGTTGATCAGGCGATTGAAGTCCTGGACGACTCCGGCACGTCGCCATTGGGCCGCCAGTTTGCCGACCTCAATCACAACCTCCGCACCTCAATGAACAGCATCGCCGGCATGTTGACCATGCTGCGCGACACGAATCTGTCGGACTCCCAGCGGGAATATGCGGCTGTCGTCCAGAACAAGCTCGATACCCTGCTCGACCTGACCGAACGCGTCGTCGACATGTCGCTCCTGGAAGCGAATCGCTTCGCGCTGGCGCGGACGCCATTCGATCTGCGCCCGGAAATCCAGGGAGCATGCCTGCACAAGATCGCAGCCGCCCGCATCAAGGGCGTCCAGTTGCATCTCGACGAGCCACCGTCGGTCCTGGTGGAAGGCGATCCGGCGCGGCTGCGGCAACTGGTCTCGATGCTGGTCAATGGCACAATCCGTCTCTCCGAACAGTCCAATATCACCATCACCACGCAGGCCAAGTGCGAAAACGGCGCGTGCGATGTGCGCATCCAGCTCCACGCCCCGGGACTATTCGACATCGGCGAACGTCTCGTCGCGATGTTGAACCAGGAAACAGAACCGGTGATGCCACCGCGTAGCACCGCCGCCGTTGAGCTGGCCCTGTGCGTGCAACTGGCCAAGCTGATGGGCGGACGGATAGGCATCAGCAACCTCCCGCAACAGGGCACGTCCCTGCGCCTCTCCCTCTCTTTGCCGCTCGCGCCAAATCCCGCAGCCGATATGCGAACACTGCTCGTATCGGAAGCATCTCCGCAACGCGAGGCACTTGCGGCGATGTTGACCGCACTGGGAATGCGCGTGCAGGCCAGCGGCTCCGCCGTGGAGGCATTGAAAAGCCTGGCCGCGGCTAAGGCAGCGCAAGACCCTTTTCGGGTTGTCATGCTCGATCGATGGATCGAAGGCATGGACGGCGAACTGCTGGGCGCGGCAATCAAGGCCGATGCGGCATACTGGCATGTCGCGCTGGTACTCCTGGACGAGCAGGCACAGCCGGATCAGGCCAGCCTGACGCTGTCCGGATTTTCAGCTTCGTTCGTCAAGCCCGAGCTGCTGCGCGATGCGACCGCACTGCTGCGCTTGTGCGAGGAAATCAGGGAGAGCAAGCCGTCGCCCGTCAGCGCCAACGCCAGCGGCACGACCTCAACGCCGGAAGACAAAGGAGCACGACTGCCCTTTGCCGGTCGTCGCATTCTGATCGCCGAGGACAATCCGGTGAATCAGCAAGTCACGCTGCGCATGCTTGAAAAATTCGGCTGCCAGGCCGACCTTGCGGACAACGGACAGCGGGCGGTCGACATGCACCGCGAAGTCGGCTACGACCTGATCTTGATGGATTGCGACATGCCAGTGATGGACGGCTTTGAAGCCACGCAGACGATTCGCTCATTGCAGGGCAACGGCCGCCGCACGCCGATTGTGGCGCTGACTGCGAGCACGGCTCAGGACGAGCGCGACAAATGCCTGGCGTCCGATATGGACGATTTTATTTCCAAACCGATTCGACCGCAGCTTTTGCAGGAAACGCTGGCGCGCTGGCTGCCGGCCCATGCCGCCGCAGAACCGGAGCCGATGGCTGCGCCCTGCGCCGATGAACTCGAATACGTGCACGATGCGTTCGGCGCCGATTTCCGCGAGCTTGCGGCGCTGTACCAGAACGATGCGCCGCCGCGCCTAGCGCTGTTGCGCCAGTCCCATGCGTGCGGCGACCATGTCTTGTTTGCGAAGACCGCGCACGCGCTCGGCGGCAGCAGTGCATCGATCGGCGCTTCCGGCCTGTCGGCCATGTGCAGGGATCTGGAGATGCTCATGAAGAGCGGCGCTAGGATCGATTTTGAAAGACGCATGAATGCCATCGAAGCCGAATTCCGGCGCATCAGCGGGAAACTGCAATCGATGCTTTCCTGACGGAGCACTATGCGCAAACGAACCAAGGCTCTGAACATCATCATCGCCGATGACGACGCCACCACCTGCCATGTGCTGCGCATGCTGCTGCGCGAGCACGGTCACCAGGTCGTCGGAGAGGCGCGCGACGGCGAAAAGGCGATTGAACTGTGCGAGATGCACAAGCCGGACCTCGCCTTCATCGACATTGCCATGCCGCGCATGGACGGACACCAGGCGACGCAAGCGATCCGGCAAAAGCTGCCGAATGTCGGCGTCATCATGATCAGTGCGCTTCCCACCCTGGAGAATGTGCAGACCGCATTGCAGGCGGGTGCCAGCGGCTTCGTGGTCAAGCCTTTCAACGCCATCAAGGTAGTGGACGCCATCGAAAACTGCCTGAAGCAGAAACAAGTGCAAAAACAGGGGTGAACAGAATGGATTCGGCGGTTAATAAACTTTCCGCAAAAAGCGCGCTGGTCGTCGATGACGGGCCGGTCGAGCGCATGGCAGGAAAGTCGATGCTGGAAAAACTGGGGTTCTCGGTTATCACCGCGGCCAGCGGAGAAGAAGCGCTGCGCCTGCTGGAAGATCAGCCTGCCGATCTGGTGCTGTGCGACATTTCGATGCCGGGCATCGGCGGCATGGGTCTGCTGGAAGCGACGCGCGGCCGCCCGCAGCCGCCGCTGTTCATCATGTCCACCAGCCACGACGACGCCGAGCACGCGGTCGCGTCGCTGCGCAATGGCGCCTACGGCTACCTGACCAAGCCCTTGCGCTTCGATACCCTGCGCGCCACCGTGGTCGACGCGATCGCGAAGTACGAAGAACAGAAAAGCGCGTCCGTCAACGAGATGGCGCTGGCGCACCACGATACGCTGACCGGCTTGATGAACAAGGCGGGGTTTTCACAGCGCCTGACCGATCGCCTGCGGGACATGCCGGATGGCACATCGGCCGGCGCACTGCTGTTGCTGAAGATTGTCGGCCTCAACCATATCAACCACAGCTACGGACGCAACGAAGGAAACAAGGCGCTGCAGCTTTCCGCGCGCATCCTGTCGCGGCTGGTGCGGTCATCGGATCTGCTTGCCCGCTTCGGCGGCGACATGTTTGCCATCCATTTCGATGCGATTGATCATGGGCAGGTCGAACAGCGGATTCTCAATGTGGCCGAGACGGTCGAGAGCACCAAGATGCCGCTGGCGGGCGAAGTACTCACCTTGACCGTGGTCGCCGGCGGAGCCTGCGCCTACGGCATGATGGAAATGGAAGACCTGCTCAACCGCGCCGATTTCGCACTGCATCTGGCGCGCGACCGCAGCCGCAATCGCATCCATTTGTACAGTGAAGCGGACGATGTGCATAAACGCGAGCTGTCGCATCAGCTCAATACGGTCGCGGTGGTGCGCGCGGCGCTGCGCGATACGCAGCGCATTGCCATGCATTACCAGCCGATCATCAATCTCGACACCGGGGCCGTCAGCCATTACGAAGCCTTGTTGCGGCTGATGGATGACAACGGCACGCCGTGCAATACCGGCGAACTGGTCAAGACCTGCGAAGTATTCGGCCTGATCGGAGAGCTGGATCGCGCCGTGGTCAAGGCCACCTTGCGGGACGTGGCGCGCGTGCCCGCGAATGCCGGGATTGCGATCAACCTTTCCGGCAAGTCGATCGGCGACCCCGACCTGCTGCACCTGATCGAGACACGCATCAAGAGCCTGGAAATCGACCCCAGCCGCATCATCTTCGAGCTGACCGAAACGGCGGCCTTCTACAACCTCGAAGAAGTGCGCCATTTCGTGCGCCGCATCAAGAGCCTCGGCTGCCGTTTTGCGCTGGATGATTTCGGTGTCGGCTTTTCTTCCTTTTACTACATCAAGGAACTGGACTTCGACTACCTCAAGCTCGATGGCTCTTTCATCGCCAAGCTGCCGCACAGCCCGAACGACCAGGTCTTCGTGCGCGCCATGGTTGAAATCTCACGGGTCTTCGGCATGGACGTTATCGCCGAATGGGTGGAAGATCAGGAAACAGCGGACATACTGCGCGGCTTCGGCGTCGCACTCGGGCAGGGATATCACTTCGGAAAGCCGGCCTTGCTGAAATGAACAGACCGATATTGCATTGCGCGTTCCGTTCCTGTCCGCCGATTCAGGCCTGACGCACCACCATCAGTCCCGCGCGCAATCCGACGCGCACATCCGGATTGGGGAAGACGACATATTCAGTAACCGGGCCGACGCGGTACACGGTGTCGCCATCCGCCGCAATGACTGTACCCGGCTCCATCGGCGTGAAATTTTTCGTGCTGGCATCGAAGGCCATGCGAAACGCATCGCTGCGTTTGATCAGCTCCTGCGTCACGGTGAACACATGCGGGCGCTCGATCCCTGCCGGCACGTGGCCGATGCGAAGAAAACCGTCGATCGCCTGCTGTGCGGCGGCGAACCGGCTCAGGTCGTTGCTGCCCAGCGCAGTCACCTGCCCCAATTCCACCGTCGCGCTGGCGGCACCGTAACGGGTTGCCGTGTAGCCGCTGAAGGTTCCCGCGGAGGGCGGACTGATGACCAGCGCGCCGATGCCGGCTTGCCCCAGCAAGCCCGCCAATACGTCCCTGCGCGGCGCGGCGATGTTGGCCGGGATGACGGCAAAGGTCGGGTAATGCGAAGGACGAATCGCGGTGTGCAGATCAAGATGCCAGTTCTCTGCATCCGAATCTGAGAAAAACGTGCTGGCGGCACGCATCAGCTCATCGGCACGCTGCGCCTCCGCGCCGGATTGCAGCGCGCCGCGCGCCTCGCGGAACAAGCGGTTCATGTCGACGTCGATGAAACGCTTGCCCTGCCGGATGGCCGCCAGATTGCCGATCGCCACCATCAGATTCACCCGCAGGGAATGCGGCTGCGCGGCGAGTCCATGAAGAATCTGCACCAGCATTTCGATGGGCGCGGTTTCGTCGCCGTGCACGCCAACCGACAGCAGAAGTCGTGCACGCGATGGCGCAGCGTTAGGCGTGGTGACCTGCAGGATGCCGCTTGCCGGCTGCGTCACGACATATCCGGACGCATCGAAGCCGGCGGCGATCTGCGTCAAGTCGCCTGCAGCAATTGCGCGTACTGAATCGGATATGTCGGGATCCGGCATTTAGCGCTGAAAGTCGTATAAACCGGGCAAACGCAGAATCCCGGTGAGTTCATCGAGCGCCGTCCTGATCTCGACGGCGAGCAACGGGTCGGCCAGATCCTCCGGCGCCAGACAGTCGCGATAGTGTTTTTCCACCCACGCGACCAGTTGGCCGTACAAATCGTTCGTCATGATCACGCCCTGATGCATCGTCGCCGCCTCCGCGTCGTTCAGCACGACACGCAGACGCAGGCATGCGGGTCCGCCGCCGTTGCGCATGCTTTGCCGCAGGTCGAAGCTGATCAGCTCGTCGATCGGATCCTCGCTTTCCACCAGGCTTTGCAGGTATCGCGACACAGCCTGATTCTCGCGGCATTCCTGCGGCACGACCAGAATCATCTGTCCATCCGGCCGGTAGAGCAGCTGGCTGTTGAACAGATAGCTCGACACCGCATCGGCGACCGAGACCTCGTCCGCCGTCACGCGAATCGGGCGCAATTCTGCCCCCACGTTCTCCATCGCCCTGCGCAGCGCGGAAATCGTCTCGGCCTCGTTGACGAATGCTTGCTGGTGATAGAACAGCACATTGCCGTTGCCGACGGCGATCACGTCGTTATGAAACACGCCCTGATCAATGGTGGCCGGATCTTGCTGTACGAATATCGTGCGCTGCTCGTGCAGGCCGTGCCGTCTGGCGATCGCCTGACTGGCTTCGAGCGTCTGGCGCGCCGGGAAGTGCCTGGGTGCAGGCGCGTCGGGTTCGAATTCCACGCGGCCGTAGGCGAACACTTCCACGCCCGACATTCCATATGAAGCGCACAAGCGCGTATGGTTGGCGGCACCTTCATCGCCGAACGCGGGCGTCGACGGCAGCGCGCCATGCACGGCAAAAAACTTCTCCTCGGCGAAGATGGCGCGCAAGGCGCGTTCGGTTTCCACATGTTCGAAAGACCGATGCAGCTTGTTGTTCAGATTGGCCACGGTAAAGTGTGTGCGTCCGTCCGCAGTGTCGGCGGATGGACTGACGGTCGCCGCGTTGGCGGTCCACATCGGCGAGGCCGAATAAGCGCAAGCGAGGATGGCGGGCGCTTCCCTGCTGGCGCGGGCGATGACCTCGGCATCGCTGCCGCTGAAGCCGACGGTGCGCAGCAGGCTGAAGTTCGGTCGCAGCTGCGGCGGAAGAACCGCTTGCGCAAAACCGCGCGACGCCAGTGCGCGCATCTTGGCGAGCCCCTGCAGCGCCGCCTGCTTCGGATTGGCCACGCTGCCGAAGTTGCGTGCGGACGCCACGTTCCCGAAGGACAAGCCTGCGTAATTGTGCGACGGGCCGACCAGCCCATCGAAGTTGTATTCGCGTGCCATCGACATGGTTCCCCTCTTTCAGAACGCCAGACCCGGCGAGAGATTCTTCGGCATCTCGAGCGTGTTGCTCTCGATCGAAGCGACCGGATAGGCGCAGTAGTCGGCGGCATAATACGCGCTCGGACGGTGGTTGCCTGACTTGCCGATGCCGCCAAAAGGCGCTGTGCTGGCCGCGCCGGTCGTCGGCCGGTTCCAGTTGACGACGCCGGCGCGCGCCTGCACCACGAAGCGCCGCCACAGCGCTTCATCGTCGCACAGCAAGCCGGCAGCGAGGCCGTAGGCCGTGGCATTGGCGGCATGCAGCGCCGCGTCGAAATCGGCAACGCGCAGCACCTGCAGCAGCGGCCCGAACCATTCTTCGTCAGGCACGTCCAGCGCGCCTGTCACGTCAATGATGCCGGGCGTAAGGAACCCTGTATCCGCCGCCAGCGATCGCATCGCAAGCAAGGCCTTGCCGCCGCGCGCGATCAAATCATCCTGAGCCCGCAGCAGTTTTCGTGCAACCTGGACAGAAATCACCGGCCCCATGAACGGCGCAGGCTCCTGATCGAATTTTCCGATGCGGATTTTTCCGGCAACCTCAACCAGCCGCTCGATCAAGGCCTGTCCCTGCGGCGAGTCCTGGACGATCAGCCGGCGCGCGCAGGTGCAGCGCTGCCCCGCGCTGACGAACGCGGAAAAAATCGCGTGATGCACCGCTGCGTCGATGTTGCCGACATCCCAGGCGACCAGCGCATTGTTGCCGCCCATTTCCAGCGCCAGCATCTTGCCCGGTTGCCCGGCGAACTGCTTGTGCAGCAGCGCACCGGTCTGATAACTGCCGGTGAACAGGATGCCGTCAAGCTGCGGATGCTGCGCGAGCGCGGCGCCGGTATCGCGACCGCCGTTCACGAGGTTCAAGACCCCGTAAGGAAGGCCGGCCTGCTCCCACAGTTCCGCAGTCTTGATCGCGGTTTGCGGCGCATACTCGCTCGGTTTGAACACGATGGCATTGCCGGCAATGAGTGCCGGCACGATATGGCCGTTGGGCAGATGGCCGGGGAAATTGTACGGGCCGAACACCGCGAACACGCCGTGCGGCCGATGCCGCAGCACCGCATTGCCGTCCGCGACCTTGCTCAGGGATTCGCCAGTGCGCGCATGATAGGCCTGAACGGAAATGTCGATCTTGTTGGCCATGGTGCTTACTTCGGTGCGCGATTCCCACAAGGGCTTGCCGACTTCCATTGAAATCAGCCTTGCCAGCTCCTCGCTGTTCTTCTTCAGCAGATCGCGAAAACGCTGGCACAGTGCAACGCGTTCATCGACGGGCTGCATCGCCCATTTGCCGAAGGCGGCGCGCGCCGACATGCAGGCGACGTCGACTTCGGTTGCGCTGGCGGCCCTGCCGCTCCATATCTGTATCCCGTCGGCCGGATTGTGGACAAGGAGCGGCGCGCCTTCGCCGGCTATCCATTGTCCGTTCAAGAAATGACTATGCATGCGGATTCTTCCTCGGGTTAAGGGACATGCTGCGCACGAAGTCGCCGTCGCCGCAGCCCAACAGTGCCTGCTGTTCGCCCGACAAGGCAATGCGGCCGGCGTTCGGAGAGGCATCGGCCGCGATCACGCGGAAATCCTGCATCGCCGTGCTCGCGATGAGCGATGGCGATTCGGCCTGTGTCGCATCGCCGGTTTCAACTGTGGACAATGCGCTGTCGCGCAATGCGCGCAACTCGCCGACGCGCGCCTGCAAGACCGGGCCGGCGTCGAAAATATCGACATAACCTTCGAAGTGCATGCCTTCCTGCTCAAGCAGGTGGCGCGCCGGCGCGGTATCGACATGCACGCGGCCGATCACGTCCTGCGCCTCCTGCGGCAGGTAGGCGACATACAGCGGATGGCGCGGCATCAGTTCGGCGATGAAGGATTTCTTGCCGAGGCTGGTGAGATCGTCCGCGCGATCGAAATCCATCTGGAAGAAATGATGGCCGAGACTGTCCCAGAACGGCGAACGGCTTTCCGGCGTCTGGTAGCCGCGCATTTCCGCGATCAGCTTTTCCGGAAACAGATGCGGAAACTGCGCGATGAACATGAAGCGACTGCGCGACAGAAGCTTGCCGTTGTTGCCGACGCGGTAATCGGGGTGCAGGAACAGCGAGCACAGCTCCGCGCATCCGGTCAGGTCGTTGGACAGGTAGAGCGTGTCCATGCGGGAGAAGACGTTCAGCTCCTTGCTGGAATGCACCAGGGTGCCGATGCGGTAGTTGTAGAATGGGTCGACCAGGCCGACCGCGCTCTTGATCGCGCAGACGCCGACCACCCGCGCTGCCTCGACATCTTCCATCACGAACAGATAATCGCGCTGCGTCGGCGCAATCCGCCCGGCAAACGAAGCGCAGGCGACTTCGACCCGCAGCCGCAGCGCCAGGTGGTCCGGCTTGAATGTGGTCATGCCCGAACCGACCCGTTGCGCCAGCGCCAGTAGGCCTTCCAGATCCTGTTCCCGGATGGCGCGGACTACCAGCTTTGGCATCGGCGGCCTCATAGCTTCACACACAACACGGAATCGCCCTTCACCACATCCAGGCGGCGCATCGCCTCCTGGGTGAGCGTGATGCTGTCCGACAGCCTGGGGGACGCGCATTCCGCCACGATGGCCCGGAAGCGCTCGTCGCGCGCCGTGGCAATCAGGTACATGCCGCGGCTTGCGCGGGTTGCCTTGCCTGCCTCGTCGGTGACCATGCGCGGCATCGAGCGGGAGAACGATCGCAAGGCATTTCTGCGCGCGCACAGGATCGGACCGCCGTCAAAAATATCGACATACGCGTCAGGCTCGAAGCCTTCCTCGGTCAGGAGCCTAAACGGCAATTCGCCTTCGCCATGCACCTGTCCCAGCGCCGCCTGCGCCTCGGCGGGCAGCAGCGGCACATACACCGGATAGGGAGGCATCAGCTCGACGATCAGGGTGCGATTGCGAGCGCCTTCGATCATGCGTTCAGCCTGCAGGAAATCCATCTGGAAGAACTTGCGCCCCAGCGCTTCCCAGAACGGCGAGCTGCCGTCGGCGTCGGTCATGCCCGGCATCGATACAAAGAATTTTTCACTGAAACGGCGTGGTGCGACCGCCGCGAACAACAGTCGCGCGCGCGACAGCAATGCGGCCTCGGCTCCTGCCCGGCGTCGCTCGCGCAGGTAAAAACCGGACAATTGCGAATGCCCTGTCAAGTCCGAGCACAGGCTCAGTGCGTGCACGTTGTGACTGATGTTCAGGTCGCGCGATACCTGGCTCAACACGTCGTTGCGGAATGCAAAGAAAGTGCCGCTCGCGCCGGCCGTGGCGGAAATCGCCGCCGTGCCGGCAAGCGACTGGTCGACCGTCGACTCCAGCACGAACAGGTAGGCTTCCGTCGACGGCGTATCGGGGTGCGCCGCGAACGCGGCGTTCGACCGCTCCACCGCGCTTTCTATCGTGCTGCGCGTTCTCGGCAAGGTGTGCACGCCGGGCGTCACTACCGATGCCAAGGCTTCAAGTGCCGGAATGTCTGAGCTTGCTGTGGGCCGGACCACGAACACGGAGTTCTCCCATCAATAGCCGACGCGTCCCCTCATTGCGCGGACAACACGACGTCAAGTGCGCGCCGCAAGCGACTCTGTGCATCCTCGATCTGCGCATCGCTCACCACCAGCGCCGGCAGCAGGCGCACCACGTCCGGGCCGGCGATCAGCAGCATCAGTCCCTGCGCTTCGGCTGCCTTGGTGATGTCCTTGGCCCGTCCGCGCCAGGCGTCGGTCAACACCATGCCCAGCATCAGGCCCCTGCCGCGCACCTGGGCGAATACCTGCGGGTAGTCGTCCTTGATCGCTTCCAGCTTTTTCACCAGCGTCGCCGAAGCCTGCCTCACGCGCGCCAGGAAATCCGGCGTATTGATGGTTTGCAGCACCTTCAGCGCGACCGATGCCGCCAGGGGATTGCCGCCGTATGTCGTGCCGTGCGCGCCGACCGTGAATGCGCTTGCCACGTCGTCGGTGGTGAGCATCGCGCCAACCGGGTAGCCGTTGCCGAGCGCCTTGGCGGAAGTCAGGATATCCGGCGTGACGCCATAGTCCATGTACGCAAACAGGTCGCCGGTGCGGCCCATGCCGCATTGCACTTCGTCGAAGATCAGCAAGGCGCCGCTTGCATCACAAAGTGCGCGCAATACCTTCAGATACTCCACATCCGCCGGAAGCACCCCGCCTTCGCCCTGCACCGGTTCCACGACAAGCGCGCAAACATCGTCGCCGATTGCGGCGCGCGCCGCGTCGATGTCATTGAACGGAATGTGCAGCAACTCCGCCGGCAGCGGCTCGTAGCCCTCTGTGTATTTCGGCTGGCCGCCGACCGAGACGGTGAACAAGGTGCGTCCATGGAAGGCATTGACGCAGGACACGATGCGCGATTTGGACGGACCGAAGCGCGTGTGAGCATATTTGCGCGCCAGCTTGAACGCCGCCTCATTCGCCTCCGCACCCGAGTTGCAGAAGAACGCGCGGTCCGCGAAGGTGGCCGCGGTCAGCGCGCGCGCCAGTTGCAGCACCGGTTCGTTGGTGTAGCCGTTGCCCACATGCCACAGCTTTTCCGCCTGCGCGCTCAGCGTCTCGACGACCGCCGGATGCGCGTGCCCCAGGCTGGTCACGCCGATGCCTGCGGTGAAATCGAGATAGTGCTTGCCTT
This sequence comes from Noviherbaspirillum sp., assembly GCF_035254865.1. Taxonomy (GTDB): domain Bacteria; phylum Pseudomonadota; class Gammaproteobacteria; order Burkholderiales; family Burkholderiaceae_D; genus Noviherbaspirillum. The sequence continues at coordinate 12,943 of NZ_DATFAF010000018.1, read as the reverse complement.
CCTGATCCCACAGATCAAGGCCATGCGCGCGCACCGGCACCATCGCGCTCGGCGCGTAGACCGGCACCATCACCTCGTCAAAAGTTTTCCGTGTGACAGGCTCGGCATCGGACATTGCCTTTGCATCAAGTCGCTGCGTTGCAGTCATTCCATTTTCCATTGTGTTTGATTTTTCTTCCAATGATAAGGCCAACGCCGCCCGCTTCAAAAATCAAAATTGATTCCCTGCGCCAGCGGCAAAGCGTGGCTGTAGTTGACCGTGTTGGTCGCGCGCCGCATATATGCCTTCCAGGCATCCGAACCTGATTCGCGGCCGCCACCGGTCTCCTTTTCGCCGCCGAACGCGCCGCCGATTTCCGCGCCGCTCGGACCGATGTTCACGTTGGCGATGCCGCAATCGCTGCCGCTTGACGACATGAACCGCTCCGCTTCGCGCAGATCGGTCGTGAAGATACTCGACGACAGGCCCTGCGGCACCGCATTGTTCCAGGCGATCGCCTGATCCAGCGTCTGATAGCGCACCACATACAGTATTGGCGCGAAGGTTTCATGGTGCATGACGGGCGTTTGCGCGGGCATTTCCACCAGCGCCGGATGGACGTAGTACGCGTTCTCACATCCTGCGATCTGCACACGCTCGCCGCCGAACACCTGGCCGTTTTCCGAGCGTGCCCTGTCCAGTGCGTTCTGCATGCCGTCGAACGCGGCGCCGTCGATCAGCGGTCCGATCAGAGTCTCTTTCTGCAGCGGATTCCCGATCGGCAGCGATGCATAGATTTTCTTGAGGCGCGGCACCAGCGTGTCGTACACACTGTCGTGCACGAACAGGCGGCGCAGGGTGGTGCAGCGCTGGCCGGCGGTGCCGACCGCGGAGAACACGATGGCGCGCGTCGCCAGTTCCAGCTCGGCGCTGGCAGCGACGATCATCGCATTGTTCCCGCCCAGTTCCAGGATGGAGCGTGCAAGCCGTTGCGCGCAGCGTTCCGCAACTGCGCGGCCCATGCGCGTGCTGCCGGTGGCGCTGACCAGCGATACGCGCGCATCGTCCACCAGCTCCTGCCCCACTTCGCGTCCGCCGACGATCAATTCCGACAAGCCCTGCGGCGCGTCGGAGCCGAAGCGTCGCATTGCCTTGCTGAACAATTCCTGCACGGCGATCGCCGTCAGAGGCGTCTTCTCGGAGGGTTTCCACACCACGCTGTCGCCGCAGACGAAGGCCAGCGCGGCATTCCACGACCACACGGCCACCGGAAAATTGAACGCCGAGATCACGCCCACCACGCCGAGCGGGTGCCAGGTTTCCATCATCCGATGGCCCGGCCGCTCGGAGGCGATGGTCAATCCATACAACTGGCGCGACAGGCCGACCGCGAAGTCGCAGATGTCGATCATTTCCTGCACTTCGCCCAGTCCTTCCTGCAGGATCTTGCCGGATTCCATCGTCACCAGCTTGCCAAGCGCTTCCTTGTGCGTGCGCAATTCCTCGCCGAACAAGCGGATCAGTTCCCCGCGCCGCGGCGCCGGAACTGCGCGCCACTGGCCGAATGCGGCGTGGGCGCGCGCGATTTTTTCCTGCACATGATGCGGCGTATCGGCATGCAAGCCGGCCAGCGTCTCGCCATTGACCGGGCTGATGCTGTGCAGGCTCCTGCCCTGGTATGGCGTCAGGTCGACGCCGAGTTCGGCAAATAATTGCGTAACGGATTCCATTCGAATGCTCCTTTATCAGGCGGCATAGAATCAGGCTGCATAGAAGCGGCCGAAGCGGTTGTCCAGGAAATCGCTCAGCTTCGCCTGTTCTTGCCGGATCAAGCCCGCCTTCGGCAGCTTGCCCTGCATCACCAGGTCCACCATCGTGCAGATCCCGGTAGCCGTCGTGATCTGAATGGCGGACAACAATTGGCCATTCACCTGCTGGCTGTAGATCTTCTTCGCGTAGGTCTCCTGCTCCAGCCGGCCCTCGCGCATGCCGCACACGCTGGTGAATACCAGCACCACATCCTGTCGAGTGATCGGTATCGCTGTCTCCAGGACTTCCTTCAGGATCGGACGGCGGTCGAGCAAGCCCAGCTGCAGATCGCGCACCAGCATCTTGATGATATCGCGATGCCCCGGATAGCGCACCGTCTTGTAGTTCAGATTCCGCACCTTGCCGGCCAGGCTTTCGCACAGGGTGCCAAGACCGCCCGAGGTATTGAACGCCTCGTAGGCGATGCCGTCGAGCGAGAAATGCTCGACCTCCTCCAGCGCCGACACCTCGCGCAACTGCCCGTCGACAATCGCTTCGCAGGGATTGCAGTATTCATTGATCAGACCGTCGGTGCTCCAGGTCAGGTTGTACTTCAGCGCATTGCTCGGAAATGTCGGCAGCGCGCCGACCCGCATGTGCACGTCGCGCAAGGTGTCGAAGTGGCTGGCAACATCATTGGCGACGATCGAGATGAAACCGGGCGCGAGGCCGCATTGCGGCACGAAGGCGGTGGGCGATTCCTTGGCGAGATGTTTCACCACGCGCGTACTCTCCACGTCTTCAGTAAGGTCGAAATAATGCGAGCCGGCTTTTTTCGCCGCCGCCGCGATCACCGGGGTCAGGAAGTAGGGGCACGCGGACAAGCTGACATCGTGCCCATCGATCAGGTCCAGCACGGTTTTCGCATCGGAGATGTCCGCCTGCACCACCGCGACATCGGGAAAGCGCATTGCCTGCACATGGGCAAGCCGTTGCGGATCGCAGTCGGCCACCGTCAGCCGGTAATCCCCCGAATGCGACAGCAGGTTCAGGATCGCGTCGCCGATCTTGCCGGCACCGAGGAGGATGAGTTTGGTTTTCATGGCGCGAACCTCCATTGCGGGGACATGTCCTCAGTCTAAAGTTGCTCGATGTCAGAAAACAGGGAGCAAAGCGTTGTCATAACGTATGATTCAACTACAATCTGACGAAACGATAGGACAGATCGCACAAGATGAAGCCGACTCTCGATGATATCGACAACAAGATCCTGGCCTTGCTGATGGATGATGCACGCATGCCGACCTCCACCATCGCCAAGCGGGTCGATATTGCGCGCACCACCGCCATTGCACGCATCAGCAATCTGGAAAAACGCGGCATCATCGCCGGGTACGGCGTGCGACTGAACCAGGAACTGTATCAACCGGCAGTGCGCGCCTATGTCGGCGTCGTGATGGACCCGCGCAAGGCGACCAATCTGGTCAAGGTGCTGCAGAAAATGCCGGAAGTGGAAACCCTGTGCGCCGTCAGCGGTCCGGTCGACTACATGCTCACGCTGCGCTGCCAGTCCACCGGCGCGCTTGACCGGCTGCTCGACCAGATCGGCGCCATCGAAGGCGTGCGGCAGACCTCGACCTCGATCATCCTCACCAAGCGCATCGATCGAGGCGCAATTTAGATACCGAAAAGGAGCATCCTCATGCATTCCATCCCCGATACCAAGAAGAACCACCTGTGGCGCAAGGTGATCTGGCATACCGATCCGGAGACGCATCCGCTCGGGCCTTTCCACTCGGTCGAAATCTATTGTTGCGAAGAGTCGAACGGCTATGCCGTCTGGTATGTGCGCAAGCTCGCAAGGGACGACCTGCGCGGCAAGCCCGGCGTGGAAAATGCGGACTACCTGTTGAAGTATTTTTCGAAGACCGCACGCGACGACGCGATCGAATATGCGGTCGTGACCGCGCACAATGCGCCGACGGTCGACAAGCTGATCGAGAATCTGGACGCGCTCGCGGCTGCTGCGCAAAAGGTTTGATGCAGGCGCTGAGTGTTCAGCCCTGCCACAGCGGCGGCTCATCCATCAGCGCAATCTGTTCGCGCAGTTCGAGGATGCGGTCCTGCCAGTAACGCTGGGTGTTGAACCATGGGAAGGCCGCGGGAAAGGCCGGGTCATCCCAGCGCCGTGCCAGCCATGCGGCATAGTGAATCAGGCGCAGCGTCCGCAGTGCCTCGACAAGATGCAATTCCCGTTCGTTGAATTCAAAGAAGTCTTCATATCCCGCCAGCAGATCGGACATTTGCCGCACCATCTCCGTCCGCTCGCCCGACAACAGCATCCATAAATCCTGGATCGCCGGCCCCATCCGGCTGTCGTCGAAATCGACGAAATGCGGGCCGGCGTCGGTCCAGAGCACATTGCCGCAATGGCAATCGCCGTGCAGGCGCAGATGGCGCACCTCGCCGGCGCGGTCATAGCAACGCCGTACGCTATCCAGCGCCTGCGTGACGACGCTGCGATATGCGTCGGCCAGATCAGGCGGAATGAAACCGTGGGTCAGCAAGTATTCGCATGGTTCTTCCCCGAAGCTCGCCACATCGAGCGTCGGCCGCGTCTGGAACGGCTGCAACGCGCCGACGGCATGAATGCGTCCGATGAAGCGCCCCATCCACTCCAGCGTCGCGCGATCGTCCAGCTCCGGCGCGCGGCCGCCATGCCGGGGAAAGACGGCAAAACTGAACCCCTCGAAATGATGCAGCGTTCCCTTCCCCGCCAGCGATAGCGCCGGCACCACGGGAATTTCCCGCTCGGCCAGCTCCTGAACAAACGCATGCTCTTCAAGAATGGCCGCATCGCTCCAGCGCTGCGGGCGGTAAAACTTGGCAACAAGCGGCGAGCCATCCTCCATGCCGATTTGATAAACCCGGTTCTCATAGCTGTTGAGCGCGAGCAGGCGGCCGTCGCCATACAGTTCGAGGCTTTCCAAAGCGGCAAGAACCGAATCGGGGGTCAGGCGGGAGAAGGGGTGGGAGGCGGTGGTGTTCATCGTCGGACATTGTACGCGGCACGCCCCTCCCCACCAACCAGTTGCTGGGCGACTTGACCACTCGTATCCCGAAAACAACCGATCATCACCTGAATATTGCCGTACAGCAATAAGTTGGTATCCTATGTTTATGGTATTGACAGAGTGTTTTTTCGCATAGGCAATTTACCAACAACATGAACAGAAAAATAAGCACTATCCGCACGACCAGAGCGCTTTCGGATCGCGGCTTCACTCTCATCGAGCTGATGATCGCGCTTGCAATCGTCGGAATCATCGCGGCAATTGCCTACCCGTCCTATACGCGGAACGTGACCAAGTCGAACCGTTCGGCGGCGGAGAGCTTCATGATGTCGCTCGCCAACAAGGAAGAGCAATACCTGCTGGACAGTCGCCAATATACCGCCACTGTTACCGATCTCCTTGCAGTGCCGACGGATGTCATGCGCAACTACACGGTCACCATTACCACGGTCGCTGCGCCGCCGTCCTATACCATCACCGCCACACCGACAGGCGGTCAGCTGACCAGTGATACCAGTTGCGGCACCTTGACCCTGACACAGGACGGCACCAAAGGTGTTTCGGGGAGTGCCGCCGTTTCAAGCTGCTGGTAAGAGAACATCTTGGCCAACGTCCGCTCCTTGCAGATCATCGATACCCGCGTGAAGCGCGTCGGTCACTCCGGAGGCTTCACGCTGACGGAATTGATGATCACCGTGGCGATCGCGGCGATCCTTCTTGGCATCGGGTTGCCGTCATTGAGCAGCTTCATGGGAAGCCAGGCTATCACCACCGCCTCGCACGATGTGACAGCCATGCTCGTCCTGGCGCGCAGCGAAGCCATCAAGCGTAATGCCAATGTGGTTGCAACACCGGTGTCGGGCGACTGGAAGAATGGCTGGACGGTGGATGTCACCATCGGCGGCGCCACGACGACACTCGGAAAGCAGAGCGCATACAACGGTCTGACCATCACCAGCCCCGTCAGCTCCGTGACCTACGGCAGCAATGGAAGAGTCCAGGGATTGACCGTGCCGACGTTCGAGATCACCGGCGGTTCGCACACCCGCTGTGTCAAGGTCACATTGAGCGGCCTGCCGAACGGCAAGACGGGAAGCTGCTCATGAATACCTCCATCAATCGATTCATCAGGCAGGGCGGCTTCAACATGGTTGAAGTCCTGGTGACGCTGACGGTTCTGCTGATCGGCCTGCTCGGACTGGCCGGGACCATGATGCATGGCCACCGGTCGGAGGCCGAATCCTATCAACGGGCCCAGGCATTGGTGCTGCTGCAGGACATGGTCGCGCGCATCAACGCCAACCGGAATGTCGCCAGTTGTTATGCCTTCACGACCGATGCAGCGGCGGGGACACCGTACCTCGGCACGTCTTCAACCGCAGTCCCGGCATGCGCTGCCGGCACGGCAACCCAGAACGCCCTCGCCTTACAGGACATGGCTGAATGGAGCGCCTTGCTGAATGGCGCCGCGGAAGTCGCCACCAACAACAATGCCAATCTAGGCGCAATGAATGGCGCACGCGGTTGCGTCACCTACGACGCAAGCACCGGCGTCTATCAGGTCAGCGTTGCCTGGCAAGGCCTCGGCAAGACCGCCGCGCCTCCCGCCGCCTGGAACTGCGCAAAAGGCAATTACGGCGACGAAAAATGGCGACGCGTGGTGAGCGTCACTCTCAGAATCGCAGCCCTCGATTGACTGCCATGGATACCTTCAACCACAAACTCGTCAGGCACCATCGCCAATCGTTATTGCAGCTGAACCGGCACGCCGGCTTGTCGCTGGTGGAATTGATGATCTCGATTGCCATAGGACTTGCCCTGATGGCCGGAATCACCTCCTTGATTACGCAGCAGAGCAAAGCCTCGACAGAACTGGACAGGGCCAGCCGGCAAATCGAAAACGGCCGCTATGCAACGCAGTTGCTGCGTGAAGACCTGGAACTCGCGGGTTTCTGGGGCGAGTATTACAACGTGCCGGCGCCTACTTCCTTGTATGATCCGTGCGCGACCGCCATCGCCGACCTGGTCAGCGCCATCAGCCTGCCGATTCAGGGCTATGACTCTCCCGCTTCGGTACCTTCTCCCGTGTCCGGCTGCCTCTCGAGTGCCGATCATAAGCCCGGGACCGATATTCTCGTCGTGCGGCGTGCGGACACGGCCACCATTCCGCTGGCGAGCGCCGCGGCCGCCCAGCCTTATGTGCAGGCAGGGTTGAACGTATCGAGCACCATGGACAAAGTGATCGGCACGGGATCAGACACCAGCGTCTTCACATTGAAGAAACGCGACGGCACTGCCGCACCTTTGCGCAGCTATACCGTCCACATCTACTTCATCAGCCCCTGCAATGTGCCCGCCAGCGGAACTTCATGTTCCGGCAGCGGCGATGACAGCGGCAATCCCGTTCCCACGCTCAAGCGACTCGAGCTCACGGTCACAGGAGGCGTCGCTTCGTTCACCATCATGCCGTTGGCCGAGGGCATTGAAAACATGCAGCTCGATTACGGCATCGATTCCGATGGCGACGGTACGCCGGACTACTACACCACCGGAACCAACAATAACGTCGGCGTGGCATTGACAGCGGCCGACTGGGGCAACGTCGTGACGGTCAGAGCCAATATCCTCGCACGCAACGCCGAGCGTACCGCAGGGTACACCGATGCAAAAACCTATGCGCTTGGCGCCTCAGGCTCGGTGGGCCCGTTCAGTGATGCGTACAAACGGCGCGTCTTCAGCGAAGTCGTTCGCGCAACCAATCCCAGCGGGCGGAGGTCATGATGAAAACCAAACACGATCAATCCGGTGCCACGCTCGTCGTCGCCATGATCATGCTGGTCGTGCTGACCCTGCTCGTGGTATCGGGCATCCGCTCCAGCACTACCAACCTGCGGATTACCGGCAACATGCAAATCCAGGGGGAAGCAACCGCCGCTGCGCAGCAGGCGATCGAACAAGTGCTGGATACCGACTACACCAACAATCCGGTCGCGGAGACCATTACCGTGCCGATGGGTGCAGTCGACTACAACGTCGCCGTGTCGCAACCCGTCTGTGCCAATACGGCTCCGGTGTCCACGGATGAATTGAGCGCCAATGACCCTAAAGATCTGGCTTGCTTCGGCTCCGCCGATCCGACCTCCGTCACCCAGGTTTCCGGTGGCACGGAAAAGCAGGTTCTCGAAGCCTCGCTGTGCAACAAGCAGCTATGGGAAATCCAGGCCGATGTCAGCGACAGCAACAGCGGCGCCAAGACGACGCTGGTGCAAGGCGTTGCGGTTCGCGCGGGCCGGATGTCAGGCTGCTGATCCAAGACCACATTCAACAGTTGAACACACAAGGAAGACGAACGGCGCATCCATGCCGGGGAGGAAATCACCATGAAGACAATGTCAATTTTCCGGGCCGGGCTGCTCGCCGCGCTTCTTTTCTCTCCGCTTGCGGGCAGAGCCGACGATATTGATATCTATGACGGCAACAATACGGGTCATGCGCCTAACCTGCTGATCATTCTCGACAACGCGGCCAATTTTTCCGCCAATGCCGGTAATTGCACCTATGACGACGATGGTACGGCGCCGACGCTCAACGGCACGGCCGGCGGCATCGAACAGTGCGCCATCTACAACGTCATCAATTCCCTTGATGTCAATTCTGACGGCAGCGCCAAAGTCAATATCGGGATGATGTTTTTCAACGCCTCCTTCGGCACCAACTTCGGCTGCGCTAGCGGCGGCAACGGCGGGTGTCTGGTCAAGCCGCTCACACCAATGACGGTGGCCAACAAGGCCGCGCTGAAAGCCTGGATCAGGCAGTGGGTCACCTCGGGCAACACGGCAAACAATATCAAGGCCAGCGGCGAAGCGACCGCAGCGGTCGTGCAGGAGGCATGGGCCTATTTTGCCGGGAAAACCGGCCTTTCAGGAACCACCTATTCCGGGGTCACAGAGGAGTCCTGCCAAAAAAACTATATCGTCTATATTGGCAACGCGTTCACGAATTCCGGTACGCCGGGTGACGGCGGTAGCGCCAACCCCAGCTCAGCACTCAACACCGCGCCCGGCATTACGGCTGCCCTGAAAACAAGCATCACCGTACCGTCCGGTTGCTACGGCACCTTCGGTTACGCCTCATCCTGTCCGGTCGTGTCGAGCCCGGCGTTCAGTTGCGGTACCTACTCGATGGGTAACCATACCAATTCGTCCGGCTTGTACGCTGACGAGTGGACACGCTACATGTACCAGGTCGATCTCAGCGGCACAGCCGGCGGCTTGCGCAATATCACGACCTATACGGTGGGCCTGCTGGGCCCAAGCTGCAAGTCCGACTATCCGGCGCTGCTGAACAGCATGGCCAATGTCGGCGGCGGCAAATATTTCGCCACATCAAGCTACAGCGAAATCAGTGCCGCCCTGACCAAGATCCTGAACGAAGTCCAGGCCGTCAACAGCGTGTTCGCCTCCTCCAGCCTTCCGGTCAGCGTAAACACACAAGGCACCTACCTCAACCAGATCTACATGGGCATGTTCCGTCCCGACAAGGACGGCAATCCGCGCTGGGTCGGCAACCTCAAGCAGTACCAGTTCATGATGGATTCCAGCTCGGGTACCTTGCGGCTGGCCGACAGTACCGGCGCTTCCGCCATCGCGTCCTCCGGCACGGGTTTCATCTCGCCCAACGCAGTCAGCTTCTGGACAGTCAAGAACGCAGCCGGCGTACCGGACAGCACCGGCGGCTTCTGGAAGAACAGCCCCCAGGGAGCCGGCGGGGCCTATGATTCGCCGGATGGCGAAGTGGTGGAGAAAGGCGGTGCAGCGCAGCGTCTCAGAATCGACAACCTGCTCGACAACTACACCAGCGCGGCGGGATCCAGCACCAATCCGCGGCGGCTATATACCTACTGCCCGGGCGGCACAGGCTGCAATGCCGATCTGACGAACAGTGCAAATGTCTTTGCGCCAAGCAATTCGGCGATCACGCAGGCCATGTTAGGCGTTTCGACCGATCTGGACCGCACCAAGCTGATCAACTGGGTGCGAGGCGAAGACAACAAGGGCGATGAGCACGGCCCGGGTGGCGTCACTGTTCGCCCGTCCATTCACGGCGATGTTCTGCATTCGCGCCCGGTGGTGATCAGTTACGGCGGCTCGTCCGAATCTGTCGTGGTCTACTACGGCAGTAACGACGGCGTGTTCCATGCGGTTAACGGCAACCAGACAGCGGCTATCGCCGGCGTCCCAGCTGGTAGCGAATTGTGGGGGCTGGTGCTGCCGGAGTTCTACAGCAAGCTCAAGCGCCAGCGCGAGAACTCGCCGGTGCTGAAGCTCTCCACCACCGATCCGGACCTCCATCCGCAGCCCAAAGACTACTTCGTCGACGGCCCGACCGGGATGTACCAGAAGCTGAACGCCGACGGCAGCATCGCGCGTGCCTATATCTATCTCACCATGCGGCGTGGTGGACGATTCGTCTACGCAATCGACGTCACCTCCCCTTCCAGCCCGCGGGTGTTGTGGAAGAAATCATACAGCGATACCGGCATGGGCGAACTCGGCCAGACCTGGTCCCGCCCGAAGCTCGCAGTGGTGAAGGGCAACCCCAATCCGGTGCTGATCTTCGGTGCCGGCTACAGCAGCACACAAGACAGTGAGCCGCCTGCCGCCGACACCATGGGCCGTGGCATCTTTGCACTAGACGCCGTAACCGGCGACCTGGTGTGGAGCGCAGGCCCCACCGCCTCCGCAACGCGCCAGGTGTCCGGCATGGATTACAGTGTCGCCGCTGACATTGCCTTGCTTGATCGCGATGCCGACGGCTATGTTGAACGCATGTATGCCGTCGACGTGGGCGGCAACGTCTGGCGTGTCGATCTCGAGCCATCCGCCGGAACTGCGCCGTCGAATTGGCAGGTCACCAAACTGGCGGCTCTCGGTTGCAGCAGCGGCCCGTGCGGCGCCGGTACGACGCCGCGCAAGTTCCTTTTCCAGCCCAGCGTTGTTCCCGTCGGTGCCACATCGCAGACCACGTCTTACGACGCGGTACTGGTCGGCTCCGGTGACCGCGAACACCCCCTGTACACAAATGCTTCGTACAACACGACCAACCGCTTGTACATGCTCAAGGATATCAAGCCGGGCAAGGATGGCTCCGGGCAAGCAACGATTACGGAGGGATCGCTGTTTGATGCCACCAGCGCCACCTACAATGGAACGGGGCGCGGCTATTACCACACGCTCGGCGTCGGCGAGAAATCGGTCAATGCCCCACTTACGGTTGGCGGGGTCACAAATTTCGGCACTAACCAGGCCATCCCGCCCGCCGAGCACTCGTGCTCGACCTCCCTTGGCGTGGCAAGGATTTACAGCCTGAGCCTGTTCGACGGAACCATGACAAGCACCACGCTGGACGGCGGCGGCCTGCCACCGTCACCGGTCAGCGGCGTGGTAAGCATTGGCGGAAAGAAGGTCGGCTTCTGCATCGGCTGCGTCTCCATCGAAGGGCAACCGCCCCAGATTTCGACGATCCCCTGCAAGTCGGCACTGGAGAACTGCTACAAGGATGCGGATGTGCCGAAGAAGACCAAGAGGACGTACTGGTACAAGAAGTAAGTAGTTGCGTGCGGCCGGCATTCTGCGCTCAAGTGGTTTGCCGGCAAGCGTACGAAAGCGGTGAACGAGTCACGCACGCCCGCTTCCACTTCACTTCGGAAATGCGCTGCGGCTGGATGTCAAAAAGAAATCGGCCTCATGATGCCACGACGTCCTGCAAGGTGATTTGAATTCTCAACTGGCTTCTCACCGAAAGCCGCCCGATTTTCCCCGGCTGGAACATGATCCCGGAAAACGCATCAACAATGCGCCGCTGCGCATTCGCAGGGAGTCTCGATTCTTCGATCACTACCTTGTCGATTCCACCCTCATCATTGATGAACAGTCGCAGAACTGCGGCCTGCGTCGGAATATCCGGCGTCGCCAGCGTCAGATTGGAAGCAATGTCCCTCACAACATGCGGTTTTTCCGTCAGCTCGCTCACACGGAAATAGTGCGGTTCGGGGGGCGCCTGGATTGCCGGAACCCACGTCGTCGCAGCGCGCTGCGAAAGTACGACATGCTCGTCAAGCGCTTGCTCCGGCAACTTTTCCGACGTTTCAGATTTTGCGACCGTCGAACGTGGCTTCGCCGTTGCCTTATCCGTCGTTTCCAGGGTTATCGACACAGGCTTGCGGGATGCCGCATCTGCTGGCGTACCGCCTCCTTGCAACCCCGTACTTGCCGCAACAACAAAGCCGGCGCCAAGATGGGCTGTTGCCGACAACAGCAGCGCGGGCAAATGATACGACCTCATGCCTTGTTCATTCAAACAGTTCGCGCCAGATCACGCGCCGCGCTCCGCCGACGGCATTCGGAGGCTGGACCTCCAGGATAGACGGTTTGGTCAAAGAGCCATCGGCACTGATCGGATAAATCACCGGCAATCCCGTTGGCAGCCTCGATACAGTGACACCAACATACGGCGATGTCGATTTCATCGCTACCGGCACGCTCGTATTGCCAACATAGCCGCCCGTCTTGTAATCGAGCTGATACAGCCAGCTATAGCCGCCGGGCTGACACTCCGATGCGGTGGGGACGATGCTGCTCGCAACCAGGGTGCCTGCGTAGAGTTGAAGATCAAGGGCGATCCGTTCACCGCTGTCCGGAAGATTGATAAACCAGCCGCGCACATCGGCAGACGTCCAGTCGACATCCTGCTTGGTCGCAGTGCGCACCCCCGCGTCCGATGTGGAAAGCGTCTGCTGGATGAGCTTCGTCGTATCAGTCAGCGCCGCGGCGCCGTCGTCCTTGATTGCATAGATCGATTGTGCCCTGGTGTCCTCCAGATCGCTGTTGCCAAGGTATCGGCCAGTGCCGAAGTAGACAACCGTTTTGCCATTGACATCACCGATTTCCGGCGCGGCCATGATTGGCTTGCTCACGCCAAACTGCGCAATTTTGGTGACGGCGCCAGCATTCAGGTCGAAGCGCCACATGTTCCCAAGCAGGTCACCGCCATAGGCCGCAATCGCCGTATTGTTCACAGAAAAATTGCTGGCCGAGACATTAATTCTTGCCAATCCACTGGGATTGTCCACACTGCCCGC
>NZ_DATFAF010000017.1:0-41536 GCF_035254865.1 Noviherbaspirillum sp. | reverse complement strand
CCGTGCTCAATTTCGCTTCCTTCATCCAGGTCGGCGAATCGGTGCAGCATCCTTCCGCTTATTACCTGAACAATGTCGGCAACACGCTGGTTTTGCTCGACGCGATGGTGCGCCACGACGTGAAGAAGCTGGTGTTCTCGTCCAGCGCAGCCATCTTCGGCAACCCCGAATACTCACCGATCGACGAAGCGCATCCCAAGGCGCCGATCAATCCCTACGGCCGCAGCAAATGGATCGTGGAGCAGATGCTGCAGGATTACGATGCGGCGTACGGACTGCACAGCGTCTGCCTGCGTTACTTCAATGCTGCCGGCGCGGATCCGGAAGCGTTGCTCGGCGAGCGGCACGAGCCGGAGACGCATCTGGTTCCGCTGGTGTTGCAGGCTGCGTCCGGCCGGCGTGAGCACATCACGGTATTCGGCACCGATTATCCGACCGAAGACGGAACCTGCGTCCGCGACTACATCCACGTGGAAGATCTCGCGCAGGCGCACTGGCAGGCACTGCGTTATCTCGATGCGCATCGTCGCAGCGCGGCATTCAATCTCGGCAACGGCAATGGTTATTCGATCCGTCAGGTGATCGATACCGTGCGCAGCGTGACGGGACGCGATTTCCGCGTCGAGTTCGGCCCGCGCCGCGCAGGCGATCCCTCGGTCCTGGTGGCCGACAGCCAGCTGGCGCGCGAGGAACTCGGCTGGACGCCGCAATACGGCGCGCTGGAAGACATCGTGCGGCACGCATGGGCGTGGGAGCGCAAGCACTGGCAGTGATGCCGGACTGTGCAGGGACAAAAACAACAACCATAAGGCGTGACGATTTTGCGCAAGATTCGAGTGCTCTTCCATGTAACGCACCTGCGGCGCGGGGGCGGTATCGAAACCTCGCTGATGAGCTGGCTGCGCATCCTGGACCGGACTCGCTTCTCGGTCGGTTTGTCGATTGCCTATCCGACCGAGGACATGGAAAGCGTTTTCCGGTCGCGGATTCCCGAAGACGTCGCGGTGCATGTCCTCGGACCGGAGCCCTGGCTGTCGCATTGCAGGAATCTGAAAATCAAGGGCGAGCTGCGCTGGCCCGGCCGCGTGTATGAAGAGGTGTTGCTGCCGCAGGTGCGCAAGTGCGTGTTCCGCGAGCGCATCGAACGCATCGCGCACCAGTACGATGTCGTGATCGACTACGATCTGTCGCTCGCGCGCTTCGCCCATGACTTCGGCAAGCCGCTCATCGGCATCAGCCATTTCAGCTTTTCCCAGCGGCTCTCCACCAATCGCCGCAAGTACCGCACGGCCGCGCGCTATTACCAGCGCTACGACGCCATCGTGACGATTTGCGATGCCATGCGCGACGAAGGCAGGAAGCTGTTCCCGATGCTGGCCGACCGTTTCACCACGCTCTATCCGGGCTTCGACATGGAAGAGATCGATCGGCGTGCGAACGAGCCTGCCGACTCGATTCCGGACCAGCCCTACATCGTCTCGGTCACGCGCCTGGAAGAGACGCAAAAGGATGTCGCGACCCTCATCAAGGCTTTCGCCTATCTGGTGAAGCAACAAGCGATCGAGGAAACGATGCTGATCGTCGGCGAAGGGCGGCATCGTGCCGAACTGGAAAGCCTCGCCGCCGAGCTGGGTGTCAGCGACAGGATCAAGTTCTTCGGCTTCACCACCAATCCGCTGCCTTACATCAGGAACGCCAGGCTGAAGGTGCTGAGTTCCAAATTCGAAGGACTGCCGACCGTTCTCATCGAGGGCCTGATCGTCGGCCAGATCCTGGTCAGCTCGGACTGCCCGACGGGCCCGCGAGAAATCCTGAACGACGGCAAGGCAGGACTGCTCGCGCCCGTCGGCGATGTGGAAGCACTGGCCAAGGCGATGCTGCTCGGATTGCAGGATGGCGAACTGCGAAATGCCTTGACCGCGCAGGCGGCGCAGCATGCGACTACCTTTGGCGTGAGCGCGTTCGGCAATCGGTTTGAGCAACTGGTGCAGCGGATGTTTGCGAAAGCGGCTTGAGGCGCACTAAGGGAGATTCAGGACATCCGTAGGGCACTGGATTAATTGCAGCTGACGACACATGTCTGCAACTGCGTGCCACAGCTAGTGCGACTTCCCTACCAAGATTGACGCGAGATGTAGAAAAGTAGAAGGGCTAGCGGTAGATCGCTGGCCCTTTTTCCGCTGAGCGCTTGAGAGTGTATGGGCTAGGGGAGGCTGCTTGTTGCCATCAACCGGCTACGTTGACGAATCATTTGCACTTCTGCAGCCGGCCAGGAGCAGACGTAAACCAAGCTGCTTTAACTTGCATCCATACTAATGCCGAAATGTAAGCGCGATGTTATTTGACTAGTCTCAACGGGCGTAGATTTGCGTTTAAATAGTCACCGCAATATCCGGCATACCATGTGAATCAGCCAACTTCTTCGAAAGAGGAACATCATGAGCCGATTCAGTACGCTTACTCGGATTACTATGGCATTGCTGTTTGCAGGCGCTGTACTGCCATGGTGCGAGGCGGTCGGTCAGCAAAAATCGCTAAAAGAGCAACTCGTCGGAGCCTGGACTTATGTCTCGGTCGACACGATCCGTCCGGACGGAAGTCGAGTACCGATATATGGGCCCAACCCGCAGGGTCTTGTAATCTTCGATGGCAATAATCACTATGCCTTGGTGAACGCGCGCTCCGACCTGCCCAGATTTGCCTCCAATAATCGAACGTCGGGAACCCCAGAGGAGAACAAGGGCATCGTGCAAGGATCGATTGCTCACTTCGGCCGGTACACTGTCAACGAAGCAGATAAAACCATAACGTTTCATATTGAAACAAGCACATTCCCAAACTGGAACGGCGTCGAGCAAAAACGGCCGTTCACCCTCGTCGGAGACCAACTGAGGTGGGCTACTCCTGGCGCGTCCAGTGGCGGTACGGCCGAAGTAGTCTTGAAGCGTGCCAAATAAGGGTCGTGTACAAAGCGACCACGCATGCGGCATGAATGCAAGCCTGCAACGGAAGAACGCACGCTACGCGCTGGTCGCCTTGCCTCGATGCGCAACCGCTATCGGGATGCAGTGAAGGAACGCTTTCGGGTCGACTGGCGCGGTTTGTCGGTAAAAGGTGAAGGACCGGAACCCGGGCGAAAGCTGCCTGTAGTGCCGTGATCGCGTCAGCCGGGTTCGGCCAGAAGCAGTCAGTGACGGCCAGCCCAAAGCGCTCGATACCGTACCACATGGCAATTCTCTGGCAAATTCATCAAGCTAAGAATGAAGTGCTAGCGCCGATTGTCGTCGACACGCCCAACCAGCAGGAGCAGGCCTATTTCCGTTACGAGCAGATTATGCAGTTTCTCGGCAAGTTCATCCCAGCTGGCGCCCAGTTCATTCTCTGTGCGATGAATCGGGACGAAATTGCGAGTTATAAAAGCCTGTTTGAAAACTCGGTAAAGCGGCAGTAAGTTGGCAATCTGAAGCGCGAAAGAGCGCGGGAAGGATTGCCATGTGGACAGAGCAGCAACGAGCCAGACAGGCCCGGCAAGGCCGTAAGACCAGGCGCTACCCGAGTGATTTGACAGATAAGGAATGGTAGGCCATCGAGCCCCTGCTACCGCGTTCTGCGCGGACCGGTCGGCGCCGGGTAACGGACTTGCGTGAAGTCCTCAATGCGATCCGCTGTCGGACGGCCACCACCATATTGGCCTCATTATCGACGAACAGGACGCGGCGTTCATCCCGCAGGCGCGTCAGCTTGCCGATCTCGAGCGACTTGCCGTCTCGCATTAGGCGCGCGCAAGTTGCCGCATCCACGGGCTTGCTGAACAGGTAACCTTGCATCTCGTCGCAGCCGTTTTCGACCAGCAGTGCCAGTTGCCCTTCGGTCTCGACGCCTTCCGCAATGATCCGCAAGCGAAGGCTGTGCGCCATCGCAATCACCGCACGCGATATCGAGAGGTCGTCGGGGTCCGATGTCAGTTCGCGGACAAAGGATTGATCGAGCTTGAGCTTGTCGACCGGGAAACGTTTCAAGTAATTTAAATTGGAGTAGCCGGTGCCGAAGTCGTCAATCGCCAACTGCACACCCATTTCCTTGAGCGCATGCAGGATGTCGCATGTGCTTTCCGGATCTTCCATCGACAAGCTCTCCGTCAGTTCAAACTCCAGGAACGCAGGGTCGAGCCCCGTTTCAGCGAGAATCCCTCGCACTGTCGCGGGGATATTCTGCGAGAACTGCCTTGGCGACAGGTTAACCGCCACCGGCAGCTTCGGCAGACCGCCATCCTGCCAGGCTCGGCTCTGTTGGCATGCGTTACGCAAGACCCATTCGCCGATCGGCAGTATCAAATCGGTTTCCTCCGCCAGTCCAATAAAACGCCCGGGCGAGATCAGGCCGAGTTCCGGGGGCTGCCAGCGCAGCAGTGCTTCAAGCCCGATGATTCTCCCTGTTCTCAGATCGACCTGAGGCTGGTAATGCAGAACGAACTCATTCCGGGCCAATGCACGGCGCAGGCCGCTTTCGAGCTTGAACCGCTCATGCGCCCCCTGATTCAGCTCCGGCCGGTAGAATTCGAAGCGCTCCTTCTTGCCCAGCATCGCGCGGCGCATAGCGACTTCCGCGCGCTGCATTAGGGAGAAGTAGTCATCACCATCGTTGGGGAAAATGGTGATCCCGATGCTTGCCTCAATGTGCAAATCCTGTTGCTCGAACTCGAACGGCTCGGCCATGCGTGCCAGGATCTGTCGCGCCGCTACAGACAAGTCTTCAGGGTTTGCCCGCACTGCTATCGCAGCAAAACTCTTGTCTCCGAGACGCGCCACGCTGTCACTGTCACCGTGGGCCGCCCAATCCTTGAGTCTCTCCGTGATTTGCAGAAGCACGGCGTGTTCCGCCCAAGGGCCCAGGCTTTCCAATATCAGCGGCAGGCGCAGAAAGTGGATCAGCAGGAAACCCATCAGCTTGTTGCTGCCGGCAATTCTTTCCTGCGTCAGCTTCACACGGTCCCTGAGCAGAATGCGATTCTGCAAGCCGATCGTGACATCGAAATTATTCAGGTATTGCACCTTCTCTTCCGCACGGCGCAGTTCAGTGACATCGATCCCAGTGCCGAGGAAATATTCGATTTCCTCGTTCGCCTTTCTCAGGATGCTTGTGGTCCAGATCAAATGGTGCGTGCTGCCATCGCGGGCCATCCACTCAGTCCGAAGCTGCGGCCGCAGCCTGGAAACGTCCCGTTCTTCGAACATTTCCCTGGCCCGGTCGAGATACCCCGGCGGCAGAAACAAATCCCAGTAATATCGGCCCATCACTTCCTCCGCCTTCCATCCCAGCGCCTGCTCGCAGGCGGGATTGAATAGGACAACTCGACCGCTCGCATCGACCAGCAGTACCAGCGCCCCAGCGGTTTTCACCACTGCGGACAACAGGTTGCGTTCCGCTTCCAGCGCATCGGTCCGTTCCTTGACCAGGGCCTCCATCTTGGCATAAAGGGTGGCTTGCTCCAGCGCGATCGCAATCTGGTTGCCTGCTGTTTCAAGAACCTGCAGGTCCTCATCGACGAAATCCATGTCGGGTATGCCGATCAAATTCATCACGCCCAGCGTGCGTTCTCCCACGGCCAGCGGAATACTGAGATGGTCGCGATGGGCGACCGTGTGCCGCCCCTGCAGCAGCACGCTGCAATTGCGAGTCATCTCCGGCTTGCGCAAGTCCCCGGCCAGAAGTTCTTGCGGCAAGTGCATTCCGGACAAGAAGCGGCGATTTCCGCCGGTACGAAGTTCCGCATGACGACGTCGCGGAATTTTCCGCCTGAATCGAGCAAGCGTATGCATCCCCCTAACACGTCGGGAAAGTCCGAAATGCGTTCGAGAGCCATTTCCGCAACGTCGGTCTCGGTAATGGAGGGATTAAGGCACTCCGCAATCTTGTACAAGCCCTGCAACGACTGGTAGGCATGCGCGATCTGGCTTTGCTGCAGCCGCAGGGTCTCGGTCATCCGTATCGCCTCCTCATACGTCGAAATGAGGAGGTCGAAAATCTGCTGCCGCTCGGCGGTAATGAAATGCGTCTGCCCGCCCAGGCTGATCTGCATGCCTGAAGGCTAGGTCACGTTTTCACACAGTCTCGGCCGGTTGCAACTGGCCGATATCCTGAACGCCCACCGTTGTGATCATTTTGTTAAACGCTCTAAGTCCCTAAAAGGAATATTCCAAATGAATTGAATAAAACATCGAAATCGATATAATCGATTTGAATATATTCGGTTACGATGTATTCGCGGACGATCGAATCGTCAGGTGCACCTAATGTGCATCGTTACTCAAGTCGATAATAAATAGGAGACCCAACCAATGACCCGTCGTCTTATTGCTGCAACCTGCGCAGTCACAGCCCTGATCAGCCTTCCCGCATTTTCCCAGTCCAACGTTTCGGTTTACGGCGTGTTGGATACGGCGCTCGACTTTTCCAACCAGGGTGACGGCACGTTGTCTCGCCTGCAATCCGGCGGCGCCTACGGCTCACGCCTCGGCTTCCGGGGCTCGGAGGACTTGGGCGGCGGGCTGAAAGCCATCTTCACCATGGAAGCCGGCATCGGCCATGACACCGGCACATTGCAGCAGGGCGGTCGTCTGTTCGGCCGCCAGTCGTTCGTGGGTATGGGAACTCCGTATGGCACGCTGACCATGGGGCGTCAGTATTCCCCTCAGTTCTATGTGTTTTCCGATTCCGACGCCTTTGGTCTCGGTCATGCGCCGGGCTTGATGATGATCACCCGCACCAACGCGACCGGTGGAACTGGCTTCATCCTCAACAGTATCGCCAACACCAGCCGCCTGGACAACACGATCATCTATGAGTCACCTACTATTAACGGCTTCAAGGGGCGCGCGCTGTACGGTACAAAAGAGGGCACGCTCGGTCACGCTAGCGGCGCAAGCGGGCATTACGCCAACGGGCCGCTCATCGCAGGGGTAGGCTACACGCAGCTGAAGGATGGCGACGGCGTCGGCAAATGGAAGGCGCTGACCGTGGGCGGCTCCTACCTGATCGGCAACACGAAAGTCTTTGCCGGCTACACCCGCGACACCGATGACAGCTCCAGAACTCCTGCTGGCGGCGGCGCGAGCCTGCGTTTTGACCTGACCAATATCGGTATCCAGTATACCGTGAGCGCCGCACTCCAGTTGCTAGCGCAAGTCACTAATGTCCAGGACAAGTCCAGTAATGAGGTGGGCGACCGCGATTCGATGGTGTTCGGCGTCGGTGCCAAGTACACGCTGAGCAAGCGTACTACCCTGTATACCTCGTTCGGCACCATTGATAACAACAACGGCTCCGCTTATTCACTGGGCGGCGGTCTCTACACCGGCGGCCCGGTATCCGGCGACGCGCGTGCAAAAACCCTGGCGGTCGGCATGGTGCATTTCTTCTGACCAGTCCTTATCGACATCGAGGCTTAAAAAAGAGGAAGATTCATGACTGGTATTGCTACGGCAAGGGTGATTGACGTCCATGCGCACATCGTGTTGCAGGAGACGTTGGATACGGCAGGCGCGTTCGGGCCGACTATCGGGCATTACGAAAGCGGCATGCCGTATTTCGAGGTCGGGAAGAATTATCGCCTCGACGGCGTTCGGTACGTCGGCAGTCCTTTCATGGATCTCGACGTGCGCATTGCGCGCATGAACGAGCGTGGCATCGATTTCCAGGTGTTGTCGCCGAACCCGCTTACTTATCTTCATTACATTCTGGCAGCCGATGCGATCCGATTCTGCCAGGTTCACAACGATGCGGTCGCGGCGCAGGTCAAGCGCCACCCGGACCGCGTGGCTGCATTTGCCGCCTTGCCGATGCAGGACCCGCTTGCCGCCAAGGAGGAGTTCGAGCGCGCGGTCACGGAGCTGGGTTTGCTGGGTGCCTGTTTCGGCACCGACATGCCGTACTCGCTGCATGATGCGAAGCTCGACCCGCTTTACGAGACGGCGGTGCGCCTAGATGTGCCGCTCTTTATCCATCCCGCGCCAGCGGGCATTGATGGCCCGCCCGGCGATCCGGCACTGAAACGGTTCGACCTGGATGTCGTGGCCGGGTTTGCCGCTCAGGAAACCCTGGCCGTCGCCACGCTGATCTTCGGCGAAGTTCTGGACCGGCATCCGAAACTCGACATCTGCATCAGCCATGGCGGCGGCAACATGGCCCTGTTGAAAGGGCGCATGGCAAAAGCGGCGCGCAAGCGGCCGTGGTCGCCCGCCCACTTGCGGGCCGACGGCGCCTTCGAGGAGCGTCTGGCCCGGCTCTGGTTCGACACGCATCTGGACCACCCGCTGGCGGAAATGATGCTGGCGGACCTGGTCGGCCGCGACCACCTGGTGTACGGCACCAACTTCGCCGGCTGGGACGCCCCGGACGGGGGCGATCATGGCGAGGCTGCCTCCTACCTTGCCGACAACGCTCGGCGTCTGTTGCGCGCGGATCGAAAAGTGCGCGCCTAAGCGACTACTGGAAAAACAGAGATGAGTAACCTGATTCTGATTGAGAATGGTTCGGTAATTGACGGCACGGGGCGTGCGCCGTTTGCCGCATCGGTCCTGGTCCACGGAGACGTGATCGTTGCCGTTGGCCCGCAAGCGAATGAGCGGGCCGCGCAGGCCGCAGATGTCACGCACGTCGATGCGACCGGCATGACCGTGATGCCCGGCCTGATCGATGCGCATTGCCACCTGTCCTTCGACGATGCCGAGTCGAACCCGGAAATATTCCACCAGCGGCGCAACGCGTTGTCGGCGCTGGTAGCCTCGTATAACGCCAAGAAATTGTTGCGCGCCGGCGTAACCGGCATCCTCGACCCGGATTCCGTCCATGAGAATACCGTCGACCTGCGTGACGCCATCGAAGCCGGTGTCGTGGACGGCCCGCGCATTGCCTGCGGCTGCTATGCGCTGATCACCGGCGTCGGCGGCACCGGCGGTCGGCTGATCGCTGATGAAGGCGTGACTGGTTACTACAAGGTGGTGCAGGGCAAGGACCAGATCGTGGCGGAAGTTCGTCGCCAGATCAAGGTCGGCGCTGACTGGATCAAGGTGCATGTCTCCGGCGTGGTGCCGCGCTATGCATACCGTGGCGAACAGTGCAGCTGGATGCAGGAAGAGCTGGACCTGATTTGCCAGGTTGCACACGACATGGGCGTGCCGGTCATGGGGCATTGCCGCGGGGCGGAGCCGATCTACCGAGCGGCAAAGGCGGGCATGGACTTGATCGTCCATGGGACCGACATGGACGAACGCGGCATGGAGCTGCTCCTCGACCGCAAGATCCCCGTCTGCCCGGCGTTCACCTTCCAGGCGAACATGGTGGATTTCGGTCACCGGCTCGGCACGGATCCCGGCCTGCTCAAGCTGTTCGAGCGGCAAATCATCAATTCGGCCGAATCGATGCGCAAGCTGCACGCAGCCGGCGTACCGCTCCTGACGGGAAGCGAGGCCGGCTTCTCGATAGTGCCATACGGGCTGTGGCATTACCGGGAGATGGAGGTGTTCACCCGTTACTATGGCATGACCAACCTGCAGGCAATACAATGCGCGACCCAGCATGGGGCCATTGCCCTGAAGATGGAAGGGAAAGTGGGCACCATCAGCGCCGGCATGAAAGCGGACATCCTCTGCATCGACGGCGATCCCTCCACGCAAATTGAAGTCCTCGGCGAGCCGGACCGCCTCAAGCACGTGTTCCTGGGCGGCCGAGCCATCGACCTGTCTCCGCTGCCGGAACGCAAACCCATCTCCGGATGGAAGTACCCAACCATCGGGCGTCGGCTGAGCAGGGAAGTGATGCAAGGTCGCGCGTCATGAACCGATTTTCCAGAGCAAGGTAGTCCAGCGGTAACCAGGGTTGCCGGAACATCGGCACGCCATGGATATCCTCAGTATCTAAATACTATTTCAACGGTAGGAGACAACATGAAAGCATCCAAACTGTTCGCATTTTCCGCAATTGCGCTCGCCTGTGCCATGCAGGGAGCCCATGCGCAAACGCCGCTCAAGACCATCAAGATCGGCATATTGACCGACATGAGCGGCCCGCTGGCCGATGCCTATGGCCCCGGTTCGGTGCGGGCCGCCGAAATGGCAATCGAGGAAGCCAAAAGCCAGTTCCCGGGCGTGAACATCGAGCTGGTTTCTGCCAACCATCAGAACAAGGTGGATGTGGCAACGACCATTGCCCGCAAGTGGTATGACGTCGAGAAGGTCGATGCCATTTTCGACCTGGTCAACACCTCCGTCGCGATCGCGGTGCAGGGCGTGGCGCGGGAACGCAAGAAGATCGACGTGCCGATCACCGGCGCAAGCTCGCTGACCGGCCAGCACTGCTCCCCATGGGCAATCCACTGGTCCACCGACACGCATATCCAGACCGGCGGCGTGACCAGCGGCGTGATGGCGACCGGCGGCGACAGCTGGTTCTTCATTACCGCCGACTATTCCGGCACCCGCGAAATGGCCGACCAGGCGAAGGCGATCGTCAAGAAGGGGGGCGGCAAGGTGACTGGCGAAGTACTGTTCCCGATGGGCAGCACCGACTTTGCTTCCGCTGTCGTGGCAGCGCAAGGCTCCAATGCGAAAGTGATCAACCTGGCTAGCGGCGGGCAGGATACCGTCAACGCGATCAAGCAATTGGCAGAATTCGGCCTGGTCGCGCAGGGCAAGCGCATCGTCGCGCCTTCGATCTTCCTGACCGACATCCATTCGCTCGGCCTCAAAGCCGCACAGGGCGTGGTCTTTGTCGATTCCACCTACTGGGACCTGACGCCGGAAACCCGCACCTGGTCGAAGCGCTTCGCGGAAACCATGAAGCGCCCGCCAACGCCGCAGCAAATGAACGTCTATGGCGCAGTCCAGCACTACCTGAAGGCGGTGAAGACGGCAGGCACGACCGACTCCGACGCGGTGATGAAGCAGGTGCGTGCGACGCCGATCAACTTCTTCAATACGAAGAATGGCGTGGTGCGCGAGAACGGCAGCGTGGTGCGCAAGCGCTACGTGTTCCAGGCCAAGTCGCCGGCCGAAAGCAAGTATGCGTGGGATTACCTGAAGGTCGCCAAGGAACTGAGCCTGGAAGAAGGTGCGCCGGTACCGGTTGCCGAGAGCGGCTGCAATTTCACAAGCAAGTAAAAGAGGAACTGGTATGGTGGGTGCGAAGCAGGACGAGTATGTCGTCCAGGTGCAGAACGTTACCAAAGAGTTCAGCGGTTTTACGGCAGTTAAGAATCTGAATCTGAATATTCGCCGGGGAACTATCCATGCGTTGATTGGCCCGAACGGGGCCGGCAAGTCGACGGTCTTCAATCTGATCACGAAGTTCCTGCCGCCGACGTCCGGCCGCATCCTCTATAACGGGCGCGACATCACCTCACTCGAGCCGGATCAGGTAGCCCGGCTCGGGATGGTGCGCTCGTTCCAGATTTCGGCAGTCTTCCCCAGCCTGACGGTGCGCGACAACGTGCGCATCGCGCTCCAGCAGCACACCGGGCGTTCCTACCATTTCTGGCGTCCGGAGTCCACGCTCGAGTCATTGCGCGTCCGCTCCATCGAACTTCTCGACATGGTAGGCCTGGCGAACCTTGCCGATCTCACCGCGGCAGAACTGTCGTACGGGCGCAAGCGCGCGCTGGAAATCGCCACGACGATCGCGCTCGAACCGGAAGTGCTGTTGCTGGACGAGCCGATGGCAGGGCTGGGCACGGAAGACATTGCGAGGATCGCGAACCTGATCAAGATGGTGGCGAAGGAACGTACGGTGCTGATGGTCGAACACAACCTTTCCGTGGTCCAGGATTTGTCCGATGTCATCACCGTGCTGGCGCGCGGCGAAGTGCTGGTCGAGGGTAATTATTCCACTGTCTCAAAGAACCCGGACGTGATCGCCGCATATATGGGAGCAAGAAATGCATGACGCTAACGTAACCGCGTCTCCGCTGCTCAAGGTGGACAGGTTGAATGCCTGGTATGGCGAAAGCCACGTGTTGCACGGAATGAATTTCGAAGTACGGCCCGGCGAAGTCGTGACGCTACTTGGCCGCAACGGCGCAGGCAAGAGCACGACCCTGCGCTCGATCATGGGTACGCTTTCCAAACGCACCGGCAAGGTGACGTTTGCCGGGCGCGACTTGGCCGGCCTGCGGCCGGACTTGATCGCCCGCGAGGGGATCGGCTATTGCCCGGAAGAACGGGGCATCTTCGCCAGCCTGAACGTCGAAGAAAACCTCGAGATGCCGCCGGTGGTGAAAAAAGGTGGCATGACGATCGAGGAGATTTACCAACTCTTTCCGAACCTGCTGGAGCGGCGCAAGAGTCCTGGCACCAAGCTGTCGGGCGGCGAGCAGCAGATGCTGGCGATCGCCCGCATCCTGCGCACCGGCGCCGCGCTGTTGTTGCTGGATGAGCCTACTGAAGGGCTCGCGCCGGTGATCGTGCAAAAGATTGAAGAGGCGGTCAAGATCCTCAAGCAGCGCGGCTTCACCATCCTGCTGGTCGAGCAGAACCTTCAGTTCGCCACAGCGCTGGCAGACCGGCACTATGTCGTCGAAGGTGGTCGCGTGATCGACTCGATGGACAACCGGGACGTGCAGCACAGCATGGACAAGATTCAATCGTATCTCGGCGTATAGGGACGGCACATGTTTGAAATATCACTTTTTGGCAGTACCTATAATTCCTACTCGATTTTCGGGCAATTGCTGGTCGGCCTGATCAACGGGTCGTTCTACGCAATGCTCAGCCTTGGCGTGGCGATCATTTTCGGCATGCTGCGCATTGCCAACTTCGTGCATGGCGCCCAGTACATGGTCGGCGCGTTCGTCGCATGGGCGCTGCTGAACCTGCCGGAACTATTTCCCGACCTCGGCTTGCCGGCGATCGGCTACTGGTGGGCGCTGCTGCTCGTGCCGCTTGTGCTCTGCCTGTTTGGCATGGTCACGGAAAAGCTGTTCATCAAGCCGGTCTACAAGATGGACCATGCGTACAGCTTCCTGCTGACGATCGGCCTGGCGATGGTCATCGAGGGGCTCACCCAGGTCCAGTTCGGCACCGCTGGCCTGCCCTACAGCATCCCGGAGCAACTGCAGGGTGTGCAGAATCTCGGCTTCATGATTCTTCCCAACTATCGCGGCTGGGTGGTGCTCGCGGCGATTCTGATTTGTTTTTGCACCTGGTTCGTGATCGAGCGCACCAAGCTCGGCGTCTACCTGCGGGCTGCGACCGAAAACCCGGTGCTGGTACAGGCGCTCGGGATCAACGTGCCCCGCATGCTGATGCTGACCTATGGCGGCGGCGTCGCGCTGGCCGGGCTGGCGGGCGTGATGGCGGCACCGATCTACCAGGTCAGCCCGCTGATGGGGCAGAACATGATCATCATCATCTTCGCGGTCGTGGTGATCGGCGGTATGGGGTCCATTTTCGGCGCCATCGTCAGCGGCTTTGGCCTCGGTGTCATCGAAGGCATGACCAAGATCTTTTACCCGGCGGGATCGACCACCGTCATTTTCGTAGTGATGGCAATCGTGCTCCTGGTGCGCCAGCAAGGACTGTTCGGCAAGGAAATGGGCACTGCCGCGCAGGCAACCGAATCGACCGATGTGCGGGTTACCCAGTGGGCGGCGAGCGAAATGCATTACCTCATCGGCTTGCTGGCGGTGGGGCTGGTCGCCCCGCTGTTCCTGTACCCGATGTTCGTAATGAAGATCCTGTGCTTCGCACTGTTCGCGGTAGCTTATAACCTGATTTTCGGCTACGGCGGGTTGCTGGCATTCGGCCATGCCGCGTTTTTCGGCGCGTCGGCGTACGTGTCGGCGCATCTGGCCACCGAACTCGGATGGAATCCGGAATTCGCCATTCTCGCCGGCACGGCCGCCGCGACGCTGCTCGGAGCGTTGATCGGCTGGCTCGCGATCCGGCGGCAGGGCCTCTATTTCGCGATGATCACGCTGGCCATGGCGCAGATCGTGTACTTCTATGCGATCCAGGCAGGGTGGACCAAGGGCGAGGATGGCATCCAGACCGGCCCGCGCGGACAGCTGTTCGGGCTTATCGACCTGAACCAGCCGATGGCGATGTATTACGTCACGCTGGCGATCTTCCTGTTCGGCTTTGCGGTAGCCCTGCGCACGATCCGCTCGCCTTTCGGGCAGACGCTGAAGGCGATCCGCGAGAACGAGCCGCGCGCCATATCACTCGGCTACAACGCCAAGCGCTTCAAGCTGCTCGCGTTCACGATCTCGGCCGCGCTGGCGGGTCTGGCCGGCAGCACCAAGGCGATCGTGTTCCAGCTCGCATCGCTCGCCGATATCCATTTCATGACCTCCGGCGAAGTGCTGCTGATGGCGCTGATCGGCGGCATCGGCACCGTGATGGGACCGATTGTCGGCGCGATCGTGATGGTCTCCATGCTGAATTACCTGGCTGGCTTCGGCGCCTGGGTGCAAGTCATCCAGGGCTGCATGTTCGTCGCTTGTGTGCTGTTTCTGCGCAAAGGCGTGGTCGGCACCCTGTGGCCCTACGTGTACCGACTGAAGTTGCCGTTCGTGCGAGGGGACGGTGCGATACCGCTGAATCCTTCGCTGGCAAATAACTCCAAGGAGAAATAAATATGGACCGTATTGAAGAGATTTCCCGTCGTTTGGACCGCGTCGAGTCGCGGTTCGAGATTTCCGAGCTGGTCAGCTCCTATGCGCTTGCATGCGACGAACACGACTTGCCGCGTTTAACCAGCCTGTTTACCGAGGATGCGGAGTTCGACTCTTCCAACGGGATGATGATTGCCAAAGGCCGGGGCGAAATCGTCGACATGTTCATCCGGATGCTGAAGGTGCGTGGTCCTGGTTACCACTGGACCCATGACCACTTCGTCCGATTTGACGGCGCCAATCCCGACCGCGCCACCGGCCTCGTGCTCTCGCATGCCGAAACCTGCCCGCAGAACGAGGTGAGTCTGGCGGCGATGCGCTACGAAGACGAGTACGCGCGCGAAAACGGCAAGTGGAAATTCCGCAAGCGCAAGATCAGCTTCCTGTATTACGTGCCGGCCAGGGATTTCCCAACAGCCTTGTCCTCGACCAACCGTTTCAAGGTGAATGGACAGGACAAGCCGGCCGACTATCCCGAATCACTCGCCTGCTGGCAGGAATTCAAGCGCCAGCACGTGGATGCGTAACACGTTTTCCCGAAAATAACTCGACCGGAGACATCGGATGAACCATACCGAAGAAATGAAATCACTGGTGCGCCGCGCATTGGTACACCTGAAGAACAAGACCACCGACCAGGCGGACGGCACGATGGTGCTGCCAGTGGACGCTTACCTGGATCCCGTGCGCTACAGAAAGGAAGTCGACTATATCTTCAAGCGCTTGCCGCAGGCGCTCGCGCTTTCCATCGAACTGCCGCAGCCGAAAAACTACCGCACCATGACGGTGATGGGCGTGCCGGTGTTGATGATCCGGGGCGAAGACAACAAGGTGCGCGCCTTCATCAATGCGTGCCGCCATCGCGGTTCGCCCGTATGCGAGAAAAAAAGCGGCACTGCGCAGCGCCTGGTTTGCCCGTACCACGCGTGGCAGTATGACATCCAGGGCAAGCTGATAGGCTTGTATGGCGAAGCCACGTTTGGCCCGGTCTCGCCTGAAACCCACTCGCTGACCCCGCTGCATTGCGAAGAACGCCAGGGCCTGATCTGGGTGGCGCTCACGCCCGGGGTGGCCTTCGATATCGACGAGTGGCTGGGCGACTTCGCCGGGCAGCTCGCGACCCTGCGCCTGGATAACTGGTACCTGTACGAGCAGCGTGAGATCGAGGGACCGGGATGGAAGGCCGCTTGGGATGGCTACTTGGAAGCGTATCACCACAACAGCCTGCATGCGAATACTGTCGGCAAGTACACCATCGGCAACCTGCTGGTGCACGATACCTACGGCCCCCACCAGCGCCTGACGTTTGCGCGGCGCTCTCTCGGCGAGCTGGAGGGCAAGCCGGAGGAGGAGTGGGACCTGGATTCCCATATCCGGCTGATCCATTCGGCCTTTCCGAACCTGACGATCTCCGGCGTGATGGGCGACCACTGCGTGATGAGCCAGGTCTATCCCGGCCCCACCCCGGACCGCACGATTACTCGCCAGACCGTGCTGGCAGCCCGTGAGCCGGTGACGCCTGAACAGAAGGAAGCGACCGAGCTATTCAGCCAGATGGTGTTGCAGGCGGTACGGGATGAGGACTACCGCATCGGCTTGCAGATCCAGGATGGCTTGGCGGCGGGCGGCAACACCGCCTTTACCCTAGGGCGCAATGAACCCGGACTGCAGCATTACCATTCCTGGGTCGCCAAATTCGCTGCCCAGGCGTAAACACCTGTTGGTCGTTCAAATACGAATAAAAGGGTAAAGCATGCGTGAATTCGATGTGGTTGTGTTGGGGACCGGTGCGACGGGCTTGCTCGCCGCGCTGACAGCGCACGAAGCCGGCGCGCGCGTCGGCTTGTTTGAAAAGAATGACTTGGTAGGCGGGACGACCGCCATGTCCGGCGGCGTGGCCTGGCTGCCGAACAATCCGCAGGCGGCTGCCGCAGGGATCCAGGATTCGCCGGAAGAAGCGCTGCGTTATCTGGAATCCCTGTCGCATGGGATGACCGACAGCACGCTGCTGGAGACGCTGGTCAAGACCGGGCCGGAAATGATTGACTGGATCGAAAAGCATACGGCGATGCGCTTTTGGCCTTGCAAGATTCCCGACTACCATCCGGAGCATCCGGGCGGCAAGCCGGAAGGCGGGCGTTCGCTTGAACCGAGCCTGTTTTCCTTCCTGGAGTTGGGCGAATGGGCTGACCGGGTCGCGACCGGGCAGTATTCGGATCCCGAGACTGGCGACGTCTACCTGTCGACCGGCGAGTCGCCCCGGGCGGGAGGCAGCGGTTTCATTCTGCCCGAGGTGATGGCGGAGCGGCGCACCAAGCGCATCAATGGGCGCGGCCGCGCCTTAGCCGGCCACCTGCTCAAGGCCTGTCTTGACCGTGGTATCGAGCCCGTGACCGGCTCCCGGGCGCGCGAGCTGGTGATGGATAACGGTCGTGTGACCGGTGTCATCTTCGAGAAGCAGGGGGAGAAGTTCGCCGTCCGCGCCAGCAAGGGCGTGGTGATCGCCACTGGCGGCTTTGAATTCGACAAGGACTTGGTCAAGGCTTTCCTGCGCGGGCCGATGCATCATCCGGCCTCGCTTCCCAGCAACACCGGCGATGGGCTGCGGATGGCGATGCGCGCCGGCGCCATGCTCGGCAATATGCGCGAGGCATGGTGGGTGCCGGTGCTGGCGGTCCCGGGTGAAACGCGTCACGGGGTGCAGCGCACCAGCCTGGTATTGCGGGAGCGCTCCCTTCCCGGCGCGATCCTGGTCAATCAGGATGGCGTTCGGTTCTGTAATGAAGCGGCCAACTACAATGCGCTGGGCGGCGCATTCCACCAGTTCGACCCGGTCAAGTTCGGGTTCAAGAACCTGCCCTGCTGGCTGGTGTTCGACCAGGCGTACCTGCGCAAGTACGGTTTCTGGGAAGTGCCGCCCGGCGGCGAACTGCCGGAATGGGTGGCGCGCGACCCGTCCCTGGCTGGCCTGGCCGGCAAGATCGGTATCGATGCCGACAATTTCAAACAAACCGTTGCTCGCTGGAATGCCAACGTCAGCCAGGGCCGCGACCCTGATTTCCAGCGCGGCGACAGCGCGTATGACGGCTGGAACGGCGACAATGCGCTGTATCCGGACCGAACATCGACGCTGGGCCCGGTGATCGAAGGTCCGTTCTATGCTGTGCAGCTGCACAGCAGTACGCTCGGGACCAAGGGTGGCCCGCAGACGGATGCCAGGGGTGCAGTCCTGGATGTGTTCGGCAAGGCGATTCCCGGCTTGTATGCGGCAGGGAATGCGATGGCGGGCGTGACCGGGATGGTCTACGGCGGCGCGGGCGGCACGCTCGGCCCCGCCATGACGTTCGGCTACCTGGCCGGGCGTGCTGCCGCCACGGCCCCTACAGTGGCATAAGCGTCCGCGTCAAGTCCTGCGTGTGCGCCGTATGGGCGCCATGCAGGGCCGCCCGGGCGATATCCATTCCCCTTTTTTATTGTCTCGCGAAATCTGAACCATGCTTGTCGAACAAAGAACCTATGCTTTCCAGGTCGGCGCCGTGCCCAAGTTTCTTGAGCTATACGAGCGCCACGGCATGGCATTGCAGAAAAAAATCCTGGGGAACCTGATCGGCTACTTCACCACCGAGATCGGCGGCCTGAACCAGGTTGTGCACCTGTGGGGCTACGAGAGCCTCGACGACCGTGACCGGCGCAGGGCAGAATTGTTGGCCAACAAGGAATGGCAAGCGTTTTTCATGATGGTGGTACCGCTTCTGGTCACTCAGGAAAACAAGATTTTAAAACCAACGACGTTCTCGCCGATTCAATAATGCAGGAAGTGGTTATTGATGCTTGACGTTTTTCAATTTGCAATAAAAGATGTTGAATCCCGCATTTATATTGAGAGTGGAAATTGCCTAAAAATACGATGCCTTTGCCGCTGACCGAAAGACTCACCTTTGTCATTCACCGGATCAGCGCGCGCCTGGCCTTGATCGGCGCCCACCATTTTGAGGAACTGGGATTAAATCCTTATTCCGCGCGGATCCTGGTGATGGTCCGGGAGCTTGGGGAAGTGCGAGCCGGCGCGTTGTCCGAACTGATGGTCCAGCCGCAATCGACTATCTCGACCCAGCTGCAGACGCTGCAAAAACGCAAGCTGATCCGCCGCCGCCGCTCGCCGCAGGATAACCGCGCCGTGATCGTGACGCTCACCGAAGAAGGCAAGAGAGTCGCCGACGACTGCGACGAGCTGAGCGCGCGCGTGCAGTCGGAACTGGTTAATGGCATGTCCGCGGACGAAGTGCAGGCAGGCTATTCATTCCTCAATAAATTCGACCATATCCTGAACGACCTGGAAACCCGGGAAATCTTCCCGTTCGGGAAGCCTTCAAGGAAGGCAGTCGCCTAGCGGCTGTCTCTCCTGTCATCAATCAAATCAATTTAATTGCTATGGATTTCGGTATTGCTGGAAAGTGGGCGCTCGTCTGTGGCGCCAGTAAAGGGCTCGGATTTGGCTGCGCACATGCCCTGGTGCGCGAGGGAGTCAACGTGGTGCTGGTGGCGCGCACGGCTGGCCCGCTGGAAGCGGCGGCCGAGCAGCTGCGCGCAGAGGCGGCAGTGGCCGGCAACCCCCAGGTGCTCTGCGTTGCCGCAGACATCACCACCGAGGAGGGGCGCGCGACGGTATTTGCATCGCCGCAGGGACCCGGCGTCGACTACGACATCTGCGTGACGAATGCGGCCGGGCCGCCGCCGGGAAATTTCCGCGACTGGGATCGCCAGGCATGGCTCAACGCGCTGGACGGCAATATGCTGACGCCGATCGCGCTGATCCGCGCGATGGCCGACGGCATGGCCAAACGGGGTTTTGGACGCATCGTGAATATCACTTCGGTCGCGGTCAAGGCGCCGATCGGCAACCTGGGCCTCAGCAACGGGGCGCGCAGCGGCCTGACCGGTTTCGTCGCCGGTGTCGCGCGCAGCGACCTGGCTGCGCGCAACGTCACGATCAACAACCTGTTGCCTGGGTATTTCAGCACCGAACGGCTGAGGGCGACCATTGAGCACGCCGGTAGCGGGACCGGCGAAACGCTGGATACGCTGCTGGAACGGCAATGCGCGACGATTCCCGCGCGCCGCCTCGGCGATCCGCAGGAATTCGGCGAGATCTGTGCCTTCCTGTGCAGCCGTCAGGCCAGCTACATCACCGGCCAGAACATCCTCGCCGACGGGGGCGCCTACCCGGGCACCTTTTAAGGGAGCGAACCATGAAATCCTATATCTGCGTCGTATGCGGCTACATCTATGACGAAGCGGCCGGCATGCCCGACCATGGCATTGCCCCGGGAACGGCTTGGGCGGATGTGCCGGAAAACTGGATGTGCCCGGATTGCGGGGTGTCAAAACTGGACTTCGAGATGGTGGAAATATGAATGACAGAACGATAGTCATTATCGGGAGCGGTTTGGCCGGCTACACGCTTGCCCGTGAAATCCGCAAGCTCGACCGCGACACCGCGATCACGATGGTCAGCCAAGACCATGGGGCAGTTTACTCCAAGCCAAAGCTGTCGACCGCGCTGGCCGATAAGAAGACTCCGGAGGCGCTGGTGATGAAGGCCGCCAGCCAGATGGCCGATGAACTTGGCATGCGCGTCCTGCCGAATTGGGCTGTGACGGGGATTGACCGGGAAAGCAAGTCAATACTGCTGGAGGGCGGCGAGCGCCTGGCGTATCGGGACTTGGTGCTTGCCCTCGGCGCAGATCCGATCAGGTTGCACATGGCGGGCAATGCGGTGTCTCAGGTGTTGTCAGTGAACGATCTGGATGACTACCGGCACTTCCGGCAGCGCCTGGAGCGATCTTCTTCCGTCGTCATCCTCGGCGCCGGACTGATCGGGTGTGAATTCGCCAATGACATGGCGGCGCAGGGCATCCAGGTAACGGTGATCGACCCGCAAGGGTGGCCGATGGCCCGCCTGTTGCCGGAACAACCGGGTTGTTTCCTGCAGGCGCGCCTCGAAGCGGCGGGCGTGCGCTTTTTCCTGGATAACTCAGTTGAATGCATCGACCAGGTCAGCGGCAAACCGTCGCAGCTGACCCTGAAGAATGGCGACGTGATGGCGGCCGATGTAGTGCTCAGTGCAGTCGGCCTGCGTCCGCGCACGCAACTCGCCGAGGACGCAGGGTTACGGGTGAACCGCGGCATCGTCGTCGATCGCTACCTGGCTACATCCGACCCGCACGTGTATGGCCTGGGCGACTGCATCCAGCTGGCGGATTTCTGCCTTCCCTACGTAATGCCGATCATGCGCCAGGCGAGAGCATTGGCGGCGACTCTGTGCGGAACGGCCACTCAGGTCGTTTATCCGGCGATGCCAATCGTCGTAAAGACGCCTGCCTGTCCGACGGTAGTCTGCCCCGCGCCGGCGAGCGAGAATGGCGAATGGGCCACAACGCTGTCGGAGCAGGGGTGCGAAAGCCTGTTGCAGGATGCGCAGGGCCGGACGATCGGATTCGCGTTGCTGGGACAGGAAACCTCGCGCTGGCAAAAGTTGGCCGCTACGCTGCCCGACTGGTTAGCCTAGAGCAGTTTGCGCATCGATGAACGGGGGGTAGCGTCAAACTCGAATTTTGTAGGGGAGCTAGAGCGAAGCGAAACCCACCGCGGTCTGCGCAATCACATCTGCCGCGGGTTTCGCTTCGCTCTAGCCACGCTACGGGCAATCAGCCCATTTACCAAATCGCAGACTGCTCTAGAGCGGATTTCCCCCAAATGTAAGGGACCCTTACATTTGGGGGGAAATCCGCTCTAAGCAGTCTCGGGAAAACCGGGAGCGCTTTGTGACGGGGGAATGCAATGGATAGTATCCAGGGAATGGGTGTGCTGGTGACCGGTGGCGGATCCGGCATTGGCGCCGGGATCGCGCGCTATTTTGCCGATCGCGGTGCGCTGGTCACGATTTGCGGTCGGCGCGAGGACACATTGCGGCAGACCGCGCAGGAGATCGGTGCGAGCTGCGCATGGGCGGCGGGTGACATCACCCGCGGCGCAGACCGCACCCGCATCCTGGAACGGGCTGTCAGCCACGCCGGGCGATTGGACCTGCTGGTCAACAATGCCGCAAACATGCTGCGTGCTCCGATCACGGAACTGGACGAGCAGGCGGTTCTGGAGGTGTTCAACACGAATGTGGTGGCAGCGATGATGCTGACGGGCCTTGCGGTACCGCACCTGGAGCAGACACAGGGCACGGTGATTTTCCTGGGCTCCGTGCATACCCGCCGCGCGTATCCGGGCGCCGCGGCCTATGCTGCAACCAAGGGGGCAGTGGAGGCGCTGACGCGGGTGCTGGCAGCGGAGCTGGGAGACAAACAGGTGCGCGTCAGCTGCGTGGTGCCGGGAGCCGTTTCCACGGAACTGAATATTCGCGCCGGCATCTGCACCGAAGACGAGCATGCACAGCGGATGAACGCCATTGCCTCCTCGCATGTGCTGGGGCGCATCGGCACTGAAGATGAGATTGCGCAAGCGATTGCATACCTTGCTTGTGCACGGTGGACGACTGGCGCTTCGCTGGTGGTGGACGGCGGCTTGTCGCTGGGACTCTCACGCGTTTGACCCGATGGAAAGCCGCTGCCTGTCATGCTCAGGGAAAACGGTACTTCGGATCCGGTGAAACGTAGGCAATGACCCGACGGTTCAGGAGATTCGTTGGCGCGACCTCGTTGAGGTCAAAATGATTAACGGTAGGGGGCGTCGTAAAGCCCCAGCCGAATTCCTTGCCGTCCACGACGAACCGGACCGCTTCCCCGCTCTCGACATTCACATAGTGCGTCGATGGTGTGATATGCACGGTACGCATTGCCGGATTGGCGGGGACCGCTTGGCCGTACAGGTCGGCCGCAGGCCGCGACGCGCATCCGGTGGCCGCAAAAACAGCCACCATCAGGACCATGATGGATGGAAATATTCCCTGCCGAGTCATTGCATCCTCCGTTAAGTTCAGATACCTATTCGTACGAAAGGGGAAACCGCTATCCCAACCGCAGGATACCGCTGGGTTCAATATAATTGATTCGGAGGAAAAGGAAAGGGAGCGTGCTCTCCTGCGGAAGCTCGCAAAAATCGGTGAAGTGCGTGCGTCATGGGGAGGCTGCTTGACAACATGCGCAAAGGCACGATGGGGAGGCGAAGCGCGATAGGGAAGGGAACTGTTCTTAGTGAAGCCGTGCTATCCCCTTTGTTTTGCCGCCATCGCATTGCCAGCCCGGCTGGCCGCCTTCCTGCCGAGGTGTTGCGAGATGAACTGTCCGGCATCGACCACCGCATCCAGGTCGATGTCGGTGTCGATATCCAACCCGTTCATCATGTACAACACGTCTCCGGTCGATACATTGCCGGTCGCGGGCGCTTCTTCCAGCACCTTCTGGTGGCGGCGCTGCACCGAACAGTCGCGCTCGAACAGGTGAGATTTCTTCCATCGCGACGATATGCGCAAGATAGCCCATCGCGGTGCCGCCGTATTCCTCTTCGACCGTAATGCCGAGCAAGCCGAGCGCGTCCATCTTTTGCCACAGGCCCATTGGGAACTGGTCGCTGCGGTCGATTTCCGCCGCGCGCGGCGCGATTTCCGTCTGTGCGAATTGCTGCGCGGTGTCGCGCAGCGCGGCGATGTCTTCACCATGGTCAAAGATCAGTCCGGGCAAATGGAGCATGTCTTCCTCATTCAGTTGGTCTTAAAGCCCACCGTCGCCAGGGAGCTGACGCGGTGGTGTGCGTTATTGAAAATCGGGGTTGCAGTGTTTCTGTATCTGAGAGCGAACCAGGTTTCCGGGCTAGGCCACATCCCTGGTCGTTACGGACCGGTATGCAGCTAGCAGCGCTTCGCGTTGTGTCAGCACCTGTGCCATATTCCGTTCCTTCACATGGCCAAATCCGCGAATCTGGTCCGGCAGGCTCGCCAGTTTCAGCGCCATATCGAAATTGTGCTCGGTCAGCGTCGTCGCCAGTTCCTCAACCAGCGCGAAGTACTGCGCGATCAACTGGCGTTCCGCTTTTCTTTCCTGCGTATATCCAAAGATATCCAGCGGTGTTCCCCGCAGCGGCCGCAGTTTCGACAGCAGCCGGAACATCGGCAGCATCCATGAGCCAAACGGCCGCTTGATCAAATGTCCATCCTCGTCGCGCCGCGACAGCAGTGGCGGCGCGAGATGGAATGTGAGGCGGTAATCCTTGCCAGGCTCGCCGTCGAATTGCGCCCGCAGTTTATCGAGGAACGCCGGCTCGCAGTACAGGCGCGCAACCTCGTATTCGTCCTTGTACGCCATCAGTTTGGCGAGGTTGGTGGCGACCGCCTTGGTCAATGGCAACTGCCTGGATTTGATGCTCAGGGATCGTTCTGCAGCCTTGATGGTTTCGACCGCGTTCCGGTAGCGGTTCGCATAGGCTTCGTCCTGATAGGCGGCGAGCAACGCACTCCGGTGCGACACCACCTTGTCCAGCGATTCCGGCATATGCAGGACCACCGGCACGGTGTTCGTTGCGCCGCCGGCCGGGTCCAGCGCATTTGCGCCATGCTCGGCCAGGTAGCGGCCATAGCCGAAGGCCAATTGGTTTTTCTCGACCGATACAGCGTTCAGTTCCATCGCTTGCAGGATCGATGCTTCGCCGATCGGGAGCCAGCCCTTCTGCCATGCGAATCCGAGCAGCAACGGGTTGGTGTAGATCGCATCGCCCAGCAACGCGACCGCCTTCGCGTTGGCATCAATGAATTCGCATTGGCTGCCAATATTGTCGCGCACGGCCTGTTCGGTCTGCGCGCCAGGGAACGCCCACATCGGGTTCTTCATGAATTCCGCAGTCGGGGTGTTCGCGCTGTTGATCACGGCCCGGGTCACATCGTACTGCACCCTCGACAAGACTTCGTCGGAGGCGGACACGATCGAATCGCAGCCAATCACCAGCGCGGCGGACCCGGTTGCCACCCGGGTTGCATAGACGACCCCGGGACGGTTGGCAAATTGCACGTGACTCAGCACCGCACCACCTTTTTGCGCGAGGCCGGTGATGTCCAGGACTGTCACCTGTTTGCCTTCGATATGCGCG
Source organism: Noviherbaspirillum sp. (assembly GCF_035254865.1). Lineage (GTDB taxonomy): Bacteria > Pseudomonadota > Gammaproteobacteria > Burkholderiales > Burkholderiaceae_D > Noviherbaspirillum. Next base: position 16,782 of record NZ_DATFAF010000017.1, on the reverse strand, counting down.
GCCATGCCGAGCAGGGCGCCGATCGTGACCACGCCGGTGCCGCCGATGCCTGTCACGATGACCCGGTAGCCGTTATCCAGGTCGGGCAGCGATGGCTGCGGCAAGCCGGTAAAGTCGGGCAATGCCGACTTGCCGGCTGCCGACGCCGGGCGCTTGACTACGGCGCCCTCGGCGGTCACGAAGCTCGGGCAGAAACCTTTCACGCAGGAGAAATCCTTGTTGCAGGACGACTGGTTGATCTTGCGCTTGGTGCCAACCGGCGTCGAGAGCGGTTCCACCGACACGCAGTTCGACTGTACCGTGCAGTCGCCGCATCCTTCGCACACCGCGTCGTTGATGAAGGCGCGCCGTGCCGGGTCGGGATAGGTACCGCGCTTGCGGCGGCGTCTTTTCTCGGTGGCGCAGGTCTGGTCATAAACCAGGACCGTCGTGCCCGTCGTGCCGCGCAGTTGCAACTGGATGCGGTCGAGTTCATCACGATGGTGAATCGTCACGCCGGACGGCAAGCCGGTGACGGAGCGGTACTTCTGCGGCTCGTCGGTGACGATGACGAGCTTGGCGACACCTTCAGCAACAAGTTGCTGTGCGATTTGCGGCACGGTCAGCACGCCATCAACCGGTTGCCCGCCGGTCATCGCGACCGCATCGTTGAACAGGATCTTGTAGGTTACATTGGCGCGGGCCGCGACCGCTGCCCGAATGGCAAGTTGCCCCGAATGGAAAAAGGTGCCGTCCCCTAGGTTGACGAACAAGTGCTGGTCGTTCGAGAAGTGCATCTGCCCCAGCCATGACACGCCTTCGCCGCCCATCTGAGTGAAAGTTTCGGTGCGGCGATCCATCCACATCGCCATGTAATGGCAGCCAATCCCGGCTGCGGCGCGCGATCCATCGGGCACCCGGGTGGAGGTGTTATGCGGGCAGCCGGAACAGAACCACGGCTTGCGCTCGGTGACCGTGGCGGGCGTGCCGGTAGCGCGCTCGTGGGCTTCGATCACCGCGATGCGCGCAGCAATTTTCACCCGCACGTCATCCGGCAGATCGGCTTGCGCCAGTCGCAGCGCCAGCGCCTTGGCTATGATGGAAGGTGAAAGTTCGCCACGCGCTGGCAGCAGCCATTTTCCTTTCGGCATCGACCATTCGCCCCCCTGGTCGCCGCGTTCGTCAAACTTCCCGTAGACCTTGGGGCGCACGTCTTCGCGCCAGTTGTAAAGTTGTTCCTTGAGCGCATACTCCAGTATCTGGCGTTTTTCCTCAACCACCAGGATCTCGTCCAGGCCCATCGCGAATGCCCGCGCATCCTGCGCATCGAGCGGCCAAACGCAACCGACTTTCATTACCCGGATACCGACGCGGGCGCAGGTATTGTCGTCCAGGCCGAGGTCCTCGAGTGCCTGGCGCACATCGAGATATGCTTTGCCAGCGGCCATGATTCCGAAGCGCGCGGTCGGAGAATCGACCACAATCCGGTTGAGCTTGTTGGCGCGCACATAGGCGAGTGCAGCGTACCACTTATAGTCGACCAGCCGGGCCTCCTGCGCCAGCGGCGGATCGGGCCAACGAATTCCAAGGCCACCTTCGGGCATATCGAAATCATCCGGGGTGACCACGGTCAGCCGGTCGGTATCCACTTCGATCGAAGCGCTGGACTCGACGACGTCTGTCACGCATTTCATGCCGACCCACAGGCCGGAGTAGCGGCTCATTGCCCACGCATGCAAGCCGTAGTCGATATATTCCTGAATAGTGGATGGATACAATACCGGGATGCCGGCAGCGATCAGCGCATGCTCGGATTGATGCGCTACGGAAGATGACTTGGCTCCATGGTCGTCGCCGGCCAGTGCCAGCACGCCGCCTAAAGGCATGGTGCCGGCGGAATTGGCATGCTTGAGCACATCGCCAGACCGGTCGACGCCCGGCCCCTTGCCGTACCACATGCCGAATACGCCGTCGTGCTTGCCCGTGTTCCAGAGGTTCGTCTGTTGCGTGCCCCAAATGGCGGTGGCCGCGAGTTCCTCGTTGACTCCTGGCTGGAACACGATGTTGCGTGCGTCCAGATGTTTTTTGGCTTTCCAGAGCGCCAGGTCGAGTCCGCCCAACGGTGAGCCGCGGTAGCCGGAGATATAGCCTGCGGTATCGCGCCCGTGGCGGCGGTCCATCTCTTGCTGGAGAAGGGGCAAGCGAACCAGTGCTTGGGTACCGGTGAGGTAGATCCGGCCTTTGTCGAGCGCGTACTTGTCGTCGATTGATACGGGCGGCAGGGTTGCCTGCATTGTTGTTGTCGACGGCGTGTTCATCCGGTGTCTCCGTGAAACTATTGACAGGAAGTATATGGATGGTCGTGGATACCGTAAAATCACAAATTTGCAACTCAGGTATTAGAAAAACGCATGGCCCATAACATCACCCTCCGACAATTACGCTATTTTGTCGCAGCCGCCAATTCCGGCCGGTTTTCCGTGGCGGCGACGAACGAGCACGTTTCGCAGTCAGCGATTACGAATGGAGTGCTGGCGCTGGAAAGCGAATTAGGCGTGGAGCTGTTCAAGCGCCTGCCCCAGGGCGTGGCGCTAACTGCGGATGGAGAGGAGTTTCTTCGCCACGCACGACAGATCCTCGACTCTGTGCATGATGCAGTTCGGCTTCCAAGGCTGAGGGAAAAGGGACTGCGCGGTACGGTACGTGTGGCAGCCACCTACACCCTGCTGGGATACTTTCTGCCGGAACTGCTGGCCCGGTTTCGCGCCACTTATCCCGATGTGGAAATAGACTTGCGCGACATGGACCGCGCCACCATTGAAAAGGCAGTGTCGGCGGGTGATATCGACTTGGGCGTCGTCATCCTTTCCAATATCCAAAGGTTGCAGCGTTTTGGGCATGCGGTACTGGTCCGCTCGCGACGCCAGTTGTGGGTGGCGCCTACTCATCCGTTGGCGGAGCAGGCGTCGCCATCGTTGAGGGATATCGCGCAGTACCCCTACCTCTTGCTGACGGCGGATGAAGGCGAGAGGTCCGCCCTGCAATACTGGAAAGTGAAGCGTATCGCGCCTCAAATTGCGTTCAGAACGTCCTCAATTGAAGCGCTGCGGGGCTTGGTTGCACATAACTTCGGCGTGACAATCCTCTCCGATATGGTATTTCGTCCGTGGTCTCTGGAAGGCAAGCGCATCGAGGCTCGTCCTATCGTCGATACTGTTCCCCATATGGACGCGGGGATGATCTGGCATCCGAAAAAAACGTTGCCCAAGCCGGCCGAAGTGTTCCAGCAGTTCCTGCTCCATGCGTACGGCAGCTAGGGCGAAATCAGCCTGAAGTGCTGTCCTATTTTGGCACGCACCGGCATGGCAGTTTCCGTACACGGATGGATGAGGATACCTGTTCGCGGTGATGGACTGGGCCAGTCGGCGGGTGCTGTCATGGCGTCTGTCGAATACGCTGACGACGGATTTCTGTATCGAGGCGGTACAGGACGCCATCCACGCGAAATTCGCTCAGATCGAGATAGCGATCGCTCGCTCTCAGCAGATGATCCTGTGGGACAAACTCTTCAAGATTAATGATTTCGGTGCGTTCTCTTGGAACAAGTTTCCGCCCCATCATGATGGCCTCCATCAACGTGTGCCATCCCGTCACAATAGGCCGCCGCAAACGAAGTTCAAGATGACTTCTTCAACAGAATCTACCGAAAGCGGCCCGTCGCCAAGACATTGTGGCCTGCAACATTCGGCCAATTGCTGCCGGTCACTGTTATATCTGAATGCAGACATTTCCAGATCCCATATCCGCGGGGTGCCGTGAGTCACGGAAATAGATGTACCATTTTGCGCAACTGGGTAAAGTTGGTTTCGGACCCCGCGGTATAGTATTTGTGCGGAATGCAAACACACAGCTGGCCATCAGCCTCGGAGGTTTTTCGGTAGCGACAGAAATGACGCCGTCATTCATGGATATTTATCGCTGTCCGGATGTGCTGGTGCCATGTGCAAGCCAGGCACCATAACGCTTAGGGCGATCAAACGAAAGTGCATAACGGACGTCGACTGTCCTTTTAAATACAGTTAGGATTTACAAACCGCCATGGAGTCCTCCATCTTTGCTGTTAACGACGAGCCATACTGCCTCTGGGAGGTAGACCTTGCAGCGCGTACTCGGACATTCCTTGATGGCATAGATACGGATTACTTTGACTATGTCCTGCAAGCCCATACAAACACCGAGGACGAGAAGCGCGCGCTGGTGGCAATTAGGTTATCTCTGCACCATGCAACCGAGGCGATGTTTTCTCTCTTGGGAGCATTCGTTCAAGCTCCCGACTGTCCATATGCGTGGATAGCCAAGTGCTCAAATACAGAACTTCGGGAGTTCACCGCACGCGTCAGCAAAGAGGATGCATCTCTGATCACAAAGCTGAATATCCCCTCCATAAGCTGGACTACGATAGCGAGTGCTATATTCTCAACTTACCAGCCTGGCACTGATCGTCAGAAAGATACGATTAGATGCTTTGCGCGCCTTTGGGGCGCTCTCGCCGGAGAACTCCTGAACCAAGTCCATATTGATGAGTACAATGCGCTGAAGCACGGATTTCGTGCCCGTCCCGGCGGCTTCGCACTGGCCGTTGGAATCGAGCCGACATATGGCGTATCGCCACCAGACTCAGAAATGAAGACACTTGGTCAATCTGATTTCGGCGCAACATTCTTGAAGATCGAGCCGCTCGGCTCTGCCAAAGGTAGTAGGCATATCCGCTCACGGCAAACCTCGGTGAATTGGTCACTCGAACGAGTCGTCTTACTTCAGCAACTTGTATACATGTCGATCAACAATGTTGTGTCCGCGTTGAAGGTTGTGAATGACTATGCGCCAAGCACTTGCCGCTTCCTGCGCCCAGAGAACGATTCTGACTTTGATCAGCCTTGGACTTACAGCACTGGCGTGACAAGTATCAACGTCGATCACGTTCTCGACGAAAGTTTTCTTCCCGCGTTGACGACAGCTGACTTGCTTTCCAAACTCAGGAACAATGAAGGCTAATTCCACGTTAGACCGCAAAGCACGCATGGCTACGAGCCAAGATTTCATCGAGTATGTCGCCGGACAGATCGGTCTCGGCAGCCAGCTGACCTTCAAGAAGATGTTCGGCGAGTATGCGATCTACGTGGATGGCAAGGTGGTCGCTTTTGCATGCGACAACAGCCTATTCATTAAGCCGTCGTCGGCTGCCGTCTCTCTCGCTCCGGGCCTCCCGCAGTGGCCACCGTACCCGGGTGCCAAAGATTATCCTGTGGCGGACGAGCTGCTGGACGACACTGACGCGCTCCGTCGACTTATTACAGAGACCGCCGCGCTCATGCCAGCGACAAAGCCCACCAAAGCTCGGAAAGCAAAGGTGGATGGGCAGAGTGGCAAGCCCGCGGTCTAATACATCTTCCAAGCTGATGGCGCAACGTGGCGCGGCCAAACTCAGGCGTTGAACGGCAGCTTTCCGGAAATCGCTACGTCGCCTTTGGGTCGACAACAGGCTCTCACGATAATCTCCGACCGGCCGGTAAGCGGCTAATAGCCAACGTAAAAAAGCGCTTCATCGCATGGATGCACAACGGCGGGCACAGAGGCGCGTCAACGCACCATTCGCAAATTCTGAAGCGCGAAATAGACCGAATGCAATTACCCCGGCGGGACAACGCCAGCTCTGCGGCGGCAATATCGCTGGCCTGTTGATTCTCAGAGTGCGCCAGTCGCAAAGAGCATGACGCTCTACGACCTCTGCCGACGGCACTCATCAAGTCCGCTTTCCGCGCGCGTTTCCCGGCTCTCCACCCGGCGCAGAACCTTCTGCCGGTTGGGGCTTTCCTGATCGCGCTTGGCTTCGCGGTGCCACAGGTGCAGCACTTCGGTGCTCCAGAATCCCTTCTTCCGCTGGATGCCTGCGTTGTAAAGCCGCGCCACGAAATCGGCGTCTTCATGGCCCCAGCCGGTGAAGGTCTCGTCGAAACCGTTGACCTTCTCGACGTCGGTACGCCATGCGGCGAGATTGCAGCCCTTGATGCCGCGCCATTTGAAGCCCGGCACCTGCCGTTGCGAGATGTCGGGCAGGCGGAAGAACAGCGGCAGGATCTTGTTGGCCTGCCCCTGTGTGCGCTGCGCGAGCCAGAAAGCCGGTCCCTGGTCGAGTATCGGCAGTCCCTTCACGACGCGCGCGGTAAGCTGCTCGCCGAGCAGGATGCGGCTGCCGGTGATCATCATGCCGGCTTGCGCCAGCATGCGGTGCTGCGCGACGAAATCGGTTTGCGGAACGCAGTCGCCGTCGAGGAATATCAGGTAGCTGCCTTCGGCGCGCAGGATGCCCTTGTTGCGGATCGCGGACAACCGGAAGCCGTCGTCGGGATGCCAGACATGGTGAAGTGGCACCGGCGATTTGGACGCAAATTCTTCCACCACCGCGCGGGTCGGCGCGCCTGATCCGTCGTCGGCGACGATGATTTCGTAGTGGCGGTCGCTTTGCCGCAGCAGACCGTTCAGGACAACGCTCAGTGCATCCGGCCGGTTGTAGGTGCTGACGATGACGGAGATGAGAAAATCGCTCACCGGCCTTCCTTTGCGTCGCCGGATGGCAGCTTCTTCGCCGCCTGTTCAAGCTGCCAGATTTTCAGGTAGCGGTAGTAGCTGCCTTCCGCATTGGAGACGGCGAGTGCGAGGCCGTGTGAGCCGTCCAGCAGGCCGAGACGCAGGAAATAGGTGCGGATGAAGGCCCAGAATCCATGCAGCACTGCATCGAGGACCGTTGCGCGGCGGCCGTTTGCGTAGGCCTGGCGCGCCGAGAGCGTCGAGTAGCTGTCGACCTTTTGCAGCACTTGCGAGAAATCGAGGAAGCTGTAGTGCAGCATCAGTCCGTTGAGCCGTTTCACCGGACCGTCCGCGATCAGCCGTTCATGCACGATGTTGTCCGAGAAGCGTGCTTTGCCGCGTCGGAACAGGCGCGTCACATAATCGGGCGTCCAGCCGGCGTGTTCGATGAAGCGGCCGCAGTACCATGAGCGGCGCGAGATGTCGTAGGCATCGGCGGCCGGATTCTGGATCGTCTTGCGGATCTCGGCGGCGAGTTCTGGCGTGATGCGCTCATCGGCGTCGATGGAGAGCACCCATTCGCCCGTCGCGGCAGCGAGCGCGCGGCTCTTCTGGGGACCGAAGCCGGGCCAGTCGGGCGTCTGGATGACGATCGCGCCGGCCTTGCGGGCGATGTCCACGGTCTGATCGGTGCTTCCGGAATCGACGACGATGATTTCATTGGCGAAGTCGACGGAATCGAGGCACGCCTGGATGTTCGCTTCTTCGTTCTTGGTGATGAGGATGACCGAAAGCAGAGTCCGTTTCTCGGGCGGTGAGCTAGCCATGCCGGTTTTCTTCCTGTGCAGAATGACGCTGAATTATAGGTTAACTACCGTCTCGCGGTCCCGCTGTTCTGCATGGCCGTCGCGGGCCGAAGCGGATGCCGGAACCCTGTGCACGCTCATCACGGCGAAGCCGAGCGTCAGGAAGGCGAACAGGGAGGTGGTCATCTGGCGGTCGAAGATGTTGTCGGTGGTTGCAAAGAGCGCGAAGGCCGCGACCACGATCAGGCCGCCGGCCGGCGCGGCAGTGTCGCCGCCCGCCGCATGTTGCCGGGACAACTGGCGCAGAAAAAGCGTCAACGGAGCGCCCAGCAACCAGAGAAAATACGCGATGCCGATCACGCCGCCGGTTGCCAGCGCCTCCAGATATTCGTTGTGCGTTTGCGAGAAGATGGCGACGAACTCCGGCGCCTGGCCGAGCGCAACCATTTCGCGCAAATGCTGGCCGAACTGATTCATTCCCACACCCAGGACGGGGTGGGCAAGGAACATCGTCAGCGCCGCCTTCCACATGACGAGACGTCCGCCTATCGACGTGTTCAGGTCGCCGCCACGCATCGCGGTCAGTTCGGCAATGGTGGACAGATAACGCGCATGCAGTTCCGAGTAGAACAAGGCCGCAAACAAGACCGCGCCGGCGAGCAGCGTCGCCGCAGCAATGAGGCGGCGCTTGCGGTCCAGTTGCAGGGCTTTCACGGCGATAATGGCGCCGCCCGTCACCAATAAGGCAAGCCATGGTCCCCGGCTTGCGATGGCGAGGCAGCCTGCAAGCCCGGCAAGCGCGCTGGCGGCATGCCAAAAACGAAAGCGGCGCGGCAGGCAACTATCCAGCGCCGCGTAGAGCGCGAGCAGCGTGAAGACGGTTGTCACCATGCCAAACTTGATCGATCCGGACAAACCCAGTTCATTGATGCCGAACAATCCATACGGACGATCAATACCAAGACCAACGCGTTGATAAACTGCAAGCGCGCCGGCCGCCATCGCCGCGGCACTCAAGCCGCACCAGAAAATTCTTCTCGAAGGAATTACCGCGAAGCAGGCTGCAATGCCGAGGAAATACAGGAGGTGCACGCCATTGTCGGCCGAACTGATGACGCCATGATGCACCCAGATGCCGATCAGCGAGTACGGCGCATACAGGCCGAATGCCAGGGTGACGGATTTCATCTCGCCGTAGGTCTGGCGCGCTTCCTTGTTGCTTCGAAGTACATGGATGGCAATGGCCAGCAGCGCGAGATAAAGCACCACCTTGATGTCAAAGGGGAAGACAAAGGTGAGCGGAAAAGCGGCGAGGGACCAGACTGCGAGCAAACCGACAAAAGGATGAACGGACGTGCGCTTGGGCGGGATCGGGTAGACAGGCATGTTCTTGTATTCGAGGCAATATCGTGCAAGGCGCATTTGCAATGCAAGCAGGAACCCTGCCAATACCGAGCATATCGTCGGGCAGTATAGCAGCAGGCGGAATGGAGCTTCCGCGGTTTGGGCCGTTGAGCCCGGGCGATTGCATGAAGCCAATGCTCTGTCCACGGAAAACACGGAAATCACGGAAAGAGCTTGGGTTGCTGTTTTCCGTGATTTCCGTGTATTCCGTGGACAGTCGATTCTTTTGCCTGCGCGACGCCGGCCTTTGTGCGCGCACCCCGGCCATTGCGCGGGTGCGCGCCTTGCATGCTCGACAAGCTATTTCGCCCATCCTTATCCACTATAATTTGCCTTCAAGAAAAGTCGGCGGCGATGACAGGCTGGCCGGGTTTGGCGTTTAATGATATCCGCCTGATTTTTTCCGCTTCCTCGCGCCGGCACGAGAGGCCGTTCGACCGGTGTCCACATTTCTACTTAACAGGCAGCAGACACAACCATGATAATCCCACCGCATCTCAGGCGGGTCGTCCGCATGCTGACGCCTTACAAGGCGCGCCTCGGACTGGCTTTTGTCGGGATGATACTGACGGCAACCACCGAGCCGACCTTGTCCGCAATGATGAAGCTCCTGCTCGACAAGGGCTTCGTGTCCAAGCCGACTTTTTCGCTCTGGATGGTCCCGTTGTTCGTGATCGGCATCTTTGCCCTGCGCGGCGTGTCGACCTTCATGACGACCTACATGATGACCTGGGTGTCGACGCGCCTGCTGAGCGAGCTGCGCCAGCAGGCCTTCAACCGCATTCTCGACGTGCCGCTCGGATTCTACGTCACGACCTCGGTCGGCCGGGTGATCAACTCGCTGATGTTTGAAGTCGAGCAGATCATCGACATGCTCAAGAACGTGCTGACCTCGATGATCCGCGACTCGCTGACGGTGATCGGTCTGCTGTCCTATCTGTTCTGGCTGAACTGGCGGCTCACGCTCATCACGCTGGTGCTGATTCCCGTGATCGGCGTGGTGGTGCGCCTGACCGGCAAGCGCCTGCGCAAGCTGACGCAGAATTACCTGACCATCAATGCGCAGCTGACGCAGGTGATTGAAGAAACCACGCGCGCCAACCAGGTCATCAAGATCTTCGGCGGCCATCAGTATGAAAAGAAGCGATTCGAGGAGCGCGCCGACAGGCAGCGCAGCTACTCGATGCGCATGGCCAGCACCTTTGCCGCCACGGTGCCGATCACCCAGGTCATTACCGCCTTCGCGGTATCGATCGTGATCGTGATTGCCTTGCACCAATCCAGCCAGGGACAGGCGACCGTGGGCGACTTCGTGTCCTTCATCACCGCGATGCTGATGCTGCTCACACCGCTCAAGCATATTGCGGAAGTCAATGGTCCGCTGCAGCGCGGCCTGGCGGCGTCCGAAGTGGTGTTCGGCCTGATCGACGCGCCGGTGGAACGCACCAACGGCAAGCCGCTGCTGGGCAGGGCATCGGGGCAACTCGATTTCGTCGATGTCAGCTTCAGTTATCCGGGCCAGTCGCAGACGGCGTTGTCGCACATTAATCTGTCGGTGCGGCCGGGTGAAACGGTGGCCTTCGTCGGTATGTCGGGCGGCGGCAAATCGACGCTGGTGAATCTGGTGCCGAACTTCTATTCCGTGACCGGCGGCGAGATACGGCTGGACGGCGAACCGATCGAGCAGATCACCCTGGAGAGCCTGCGCGCGCAGATCGCCATGGTCAGCCAGAGCGTGGTGCTGTTCGACGATACCGTTGCCGCCAACATTGCCTACGGCGACGCGCATCCCGATCGCGCCCGCGTCGAAGCGGCGGCCAGGGCGGCGCATCTGAACGACGTCATCGCCGGCCTGCCGGACGGACTGGAAACCACCATCGGCGACAACGGCAGCCGCTTGTCCGGCGGGCAGCGGCAGCGCCTGGCGATCGCGCGTGCGATTTACAAGGATGCGCCTATACTGATTCTTGACGAGGCGACCTCGGCGCTCGATACCGAATCGGAACGCGCGGTGCAGGCGGCGCTGGATGAGCTGATGCGCGGCCGCACCACGCTGGTGATCGCGCATCGCCTGTCGACCATCGAACATGCCGACCGCATCGTGGTGCTGGTCGGCGGCCACATTGTCGAAACCGGCTCGCACGCGGAATTGCTGGAAAAGAATGAGGTTTACGCCAACCTGTACCACCTTCAATTTGCAAAGGAAACCGCATAATGTCCGATCCAAAACCGATCTCGCGTTTTTCCGTTCCCGATATCAGCGAGCTGCCGGAAGACATCCGCCAGATGATCCTGAACGTGCAGGAAAAGGCCGGCTTCGTGCCGAACGTGTTCCTCACGCTGGCGCATCGTCCCGCCGAGTTCCGCGCCTTCTTCGCCTATCACGACGCCCTGATGCTGAAGGAAACCGGCAGCCTGACCAAGGCCGACCGCGAAATGATCGTCACCGCCACCAGCGCCAAGAACGGCTGCCTGTACTGCGTAGTGGCGCACGGCGCGCTGTTGCGCATCTATGCGAAGCAGCCGCTGATCGCCGACCAGGTCGCGGTCAATCATCTGAAGGCGGACATCACGCCGCGCCAGAAGGCGATGCTCGATTTCGCGATCAAGGTCTGCCTGAATTCGCAGGAGATCAACGACGACGACTATGCGACGCTGCACCAGCATGGCTTCGATAACGAAGACATCTGGGACATCGCCGCAATCACGGCCTTCTTCGGCTTGTCGAACCGCATGGCCAATGCGATCTCGATGCGTCCGAACGACGAGTTCTTCCTGATGGGTCGCGTGCCGCGCAACAAATGACGGTTCCTGTGCATGGCGTGGCGCGCACGCTGATCATTTCTCCCAACTGGATCGGCGACGCAGTCATGGCGCAGCCCTTGCTGCGTCTGTTGCGCGAGCAGCATCCCGAGCGGCCGATCGATGTGCTCGCGCCGGCCTGGGTGGCGCCGGTGTGGCGCGCGATGCGCGAAGTCGACACCGTGCTGGAAGCGCCGTTCCGGCACGGCGCGCTGCAACTGGGCGAGCGGCGGCAATACGCCAGGATGCTGCGCGAGCGCGGTTATGCCGACGCCTACGTGCTCCCCAATACACTGAAGTTCGCCCTGATCCCCTGGCTGGCCGGCATTCCGCGTCGCGTCGGCTACAAGGGCGAAATGCGCTACGGCTTGCTGAACGTGATCCACCACGACAATCCCGAGGCGCCGCGGCCGATGGTGTCGTTCTATGCGGCCCTGGCGGAAGAGCCGCGCAAGGACGTGCCGCCGCCCTCGGCCTTGCCGCGCCCCGCGCTGAGTGTCGCGGAAGAACGCATGGCGCAGGTACTGTCACGCGTGGGATTGCGGATGGACAAGCGACTCGTCGTATTTGCGCCGGGCGCGGAATTCGGCTCGGCCAAGCGCTGGCCGACTGCGCATTTCGCCGAACTGGCAAGGACCATCCAGCAGACACACGGCGAGGCCCAGATCGCTCTGCTCGGTTCCGGCAAGGACAAGGATGTATGCGACGAGATCGCTGCATTGGCGCCGGGTGTGCGCAACCTCGCGGGCGTCACTGCGCTGGACGAGGCGGTGGCGGTGATCGCCAGGGCGGATGCGGTGGTCAGCAACGATTCCGGCCTGCTGCATATTGCATCCGCGCTGAACCGGCCGATCATCGCGATCTACGGGCCGACCGATCCGAATCACGCACCGCCGTTTTCCGATGTGTGCACATCGTTGTACCTGGCGCTCGAATGCGCACCTTGCCGCCAGCGCGAATGCCCGCTGGGACATCATCGCTGCATGCGGGAGATCTCCGCCGGAATGGTGTGGGAGCCGCTGCAGGCAATGATCAAGGGGCGGTGATCCTGCCCTGATGCACGATCCGGCGGCAAGGATTGCCGCCGATCGCATACGCCAAGTCGCCCGGCCGTTCAATCGACCACAGCACGAAATCCGCTGCCTTGCCCACAGCCAGACTGCCGAGCTCGTCTTGCAGTCCCAAGGCTTTCGCCGCATTGATCGTGGCGCCCGCCAAGGCCTCCTGCGGTGTCAGGCGGAACAGCGTGCAAGCCATGTTCATTGCCAGCAGGAGCGAGGTCATCGGCGATGTTCCCGGATTGCAGTCGGTGGAAATCGCGATCGGCACGCGTGCCGCACGCAAGGCCTGCAGCGGCGGCATCTTCGTCTCGCGCAAGAAATAAAACGCGCCCGGCAGCAGCACTGCAACCGTGCCGGCGGCGGCCATCGCATCGATGCCTTCCGGGGACAGGTATTCGAGATGGTCGGCGGACAGGCCGCGATAGCGCGCGGTGAGGGCGGCGCCGTTCTGGTCGGATAACTGTTCGGCATGCAGCTTTACCGGCAAACCAAGGGCGCGGGCTGCCTGAAATACCCGTTCTGTCTGCGCCGCCGAGAAACCGATTTTCTCGCAGAAGGCATCGACCGCATCGACCAGTCCCTCGGCCGCCAGCGCGGGAAGCATTTCCTTGCAAACGGCATCGATATAGCTGTCTGCGCGGCCGGCATATTCCGGCGGCAGGGCATGCGCGCCGAGGAAGGTGGTCCTGACGCGCACCGGAAGCGATTCGCCGATGCGGCGCGCAACGCGCAGCATCTTGCGTTCCGTTGCCATGTCGAGGCCGTAGCCGGACTTGATTTCCAGCGTGGTCACGCCTTCCGATAACAGATTCCTGACACGCGGCAGGCTTGCGTCGAACAGTTCCTGTTCCGACGCGGCACGCGTTGCGCGCACGGTCGACATGATGCCGCCGCCGCGTTGCGCGATTTCCTCGTAGCTCGCACCGTTCAGGCGTGCCTCGAATTCATCGCTGCGATTGCCGGCATAGACGATATGCGTATGGCAGTCGATCAGGCCGGGCGTTATCCATGCGCCTTCACCCTCATGCGCGACAGCCGCACGATAGCCGGCAGGCAGCGCATTGCGCGGGCCGAGCCAGGCAATGCGGCCGTCGCGCACGGCGATGGCGCCGTCGCGGATCTCCCCATAACTTCCCGGCGACGCCATCGTCGCCAGGTGGACGTTGACCCATAATGCGTCCCACAACAGGTTTCCGTCATTGCGCATGGCTTGCATCCTTGAAGGTGATACGGGCGATATACAGCAGCGCGGAGGATTCCGGCGAGAGGACAATTCTCGCGCTCTCCTTGCGGTCCAGCAGAAGCGACTCGCCTTCACGGCAATTGACGGCTTCGCCGGTCGCATTGGCGCATCGCAGATGCCCCTGCGCGACATGGATGAACACCAGGTCCGCGCGCTGCTTGAACTCAAGCTCTCCGTCAACGCGCAATATTTGCAATCCATGCGTGCAGCGGTGGCGGCGGGTCATGACATTGAAATCGGCAATCGGTCCGTCGGGCAGCGTTGCCTGAATCTGCTGTTCGCCTCGAAACACGAATGGTTCATCGCCTGCTGTCAGCGTGACCGCTTCGCCGCCGTCGACTTCCATCGACAGCGTGCCGTGCGACAGGATGAGCGAGCGGTCGACGCCGGGAAACAGGGAGAACGGGCCGTCGGTCGCCGCATGCGCGACGCTGATGCGCCAGTCGAAGTTGTCGATACTCGCGGACGGCGGTGAGATCGCAAGCTGCCTGGTACTGCCGCCGCCGTTCTTCCACGGCATCGGGATGTAATCGGTGGCAGTCAGTTTGTGCATGATGGGCTCAGGCTCCGGAACGTTCGGCGATGCGTGCGAGCAGGCGTGCCGCCACGCGTGCGGTGCGCTTGTCGATGTCGAGGCCGGGATTGAGTTCGGCCATGTCCGCCAGGCGCAGCTTGCCGCTGGCGGCCACCAGATTGATCACCGGCTCCACCACCTCGAGCGGAACGCCGCGCGTGGCCGGCGCGCTTACTCCGGGGGCGACAGCGGCGGGAAGGACATCGAGGCAGATCGTGAAATAAACGTGATCGACTTCGGCCATGAAATCCGACAGCGTCTTTTGCACCTTGCCGAGATTGGCGACATGCAGTTCCTCGTCGAGCATCCAGCGCACGCTGAGCGCGCGCGCGCGATCGAACAAGGCTTGCGTGTTGCCGAAGTCGCTGATGCCGAGCACGCAATAATGAAAAGGCCAGCCTTTGGCCTGGCAGTGTTCCGCAATCTGGCGAAAGGGCGTGCCGGACGTGGCACGGTCGGCCATGCGCAAGTCGAAATGGGCATCGAGGTTGATGATGCCTATGCGTGGCATGGCCTCCCTGGCGGCGAGATGACGCGCGAGGCCGCCGAAGGAGCCGAATGCCATCTCGTGCCCGCCGCCCATCACGATCGGCAATTTGCCGCGTGCGAGCAGATCAGCGACAGCGGCGGAAAGCTCCTGTTGCGCGCTTTCCAGTCCGTCGTCGTTGCCGTTTGCCACGCACACCACATCGCCCGCATCCGCAATCGATCTGCAACGGCGCACCGGCATATTGCCCAGCATGGCGCGCAAGGCTGCCGGCCCCTGGCGTGCGCCGGAGCGGCCATGGTTGCGTGCAACGCCGGCATCACAGGCGAAGCCGAGCAGGGTGATGCCGCCCTCATCCTTTGCGTCCTGCAGCGGACGCACGATCTGGTGCCAACGCTTGCCGGCTTCACCTTCGGCGTCGTCGATGCGACCCTGCCACAGTGTCATGTCTGCTTGTTGACGCATACATCCTCCTAATCGGCAAACAATTCCTGGCAGGCCGAACCCAGCTCGCCTTGCAGCACCAGCTGCTTCGCGGCCTCGATATCCGGCGCGAAGAAACGATCCTTGTCATAGAAGCTCACTTGCTGGCGCAGGCGCTGCTGCACTTGCGTCAGTTTCGGCGAGGTCGCGAGCGGCCGATGGAAATCAACGCCTTGCGCCGCTGCGAGCAACTCGATGCCGACGATGGTCGCCGTGTTGTGCGCCATCTCGTGCAGGCGGCGACCGGCGAAGGTGGCCATGCTGACATGGTCTTCCTGATTGGCGGATGTCGGCAGACTGTCGACGCTCGCGGGATGCGCGAGGGATTTGTTTTCCGAGGCGAGTGCTGCCGCCGTGACATGCGCAATCATGAAGCCGGAGTTGAGGCCCGACGCGGCGACGAGGAAGGGCGGCAGACCCGACAGCGTGGAATCGATCAGCAGCGCGATGCGGCGCTCGGACAGTGCGCCGATTTCGGCAATGGCCAAGGCGAGCGTGTCGGCGGCGAAGGCGACCGGCTCGGCGTGGAAATTGCCGCCGGAGATGACGTCGCCGCCATCCGCGAACACCAGCGGGTTGTCGGTCACCGCGTTGGCCTCGATCAGCAGGGTGCGCCCGGCATTGCCGATCAGGTCGAGACAGGCGCCCATCACTTGCGGCTGGCAACGCAGGCTGTACGGGTCTTGCACGCGCTCATCGTTGACCAGGTGCGATTTGCGGATCTCGCTGCCGGCCAGCAGTTCGCGGTAAATCTTTGCAATCGCAATCTGGCCGGACTGGCCGCGCACTTCATGCACGCGCGGATCGAAGGGCGCGTCGCTGCCCTTGGCGGCATCGACGGCGAGCGCGCCCGATACGGTTGCGGCTTCCAGCAGGCGTTCGGCGAGGAACAGGCCGTGCAGCGTGAGCGCGGTGGAAACCTGCGTGCCGTTGATGAGCGCGAGGCCTTCCTTGGAGGCGAGCGTGACCGGCGCGATGCCGGCTGCCTGCAAGGCTTCCTTCGCCGCTTGCAGCTTGCCGCCGACGCGGACATTGCCTTCGCCCATCAGGGCCAGCGTCATGTGCGACAGCGGCGCCAGGTCGCCGGATGCACCGACCGAGCCTTTGCCCGGAATGCAGGGCATGATGCCGGCATTGTAGATCGCGATCATGGTGTCGATGACCGAGGCGCGAATGCCGGAGTAGCCGCGGGCGAGGCTGCCGATTTTCATCGCGAGGATCAGGCGTACCACTTCGTCGGCGATCAATTCGCCGGTGCCGACGGAGTGCGAAAGGATGAGGTTGCGTTGCAGTTCTTCGAGCTTGTCGTTGGGGATGTGGGTCTTGGCGAGTTTGCCGAAGCCGGTGTTGATGCC
>NZ_DATFAF010000016.1:0-12888 GCF_035254865.1 Noviherbaspirillum sp. | reverse complement strand
CCCACCATCGGCGCGGCGATCCGGCTCATGATTTCCGATCCGGTACCGGTGCCCCACAAGATCGGCAGCAAGCCGGCCATGATCGCAACCACCGTCATCATCTTCGGCCGCACGCGCTCCACAGCGCCTTCCATCACCGCCTCGTAGAGATCCGCAGCCTGCGGAACGCGGCCTTCCTCCTTGCACTTGACACGGGTTTCCACCCAGGCGTGTTCGAGATAGATCAGCATCACGACGCCGGTTTCCGCCGCCACGCCGGCCAGCGCGATGAAGCCCACCGCAACCGCGACCGACAGGTTGTAGCCGAGCAGCCACATCAACCACACGCCCCCGACCAGCGCGAACGGCACCGACAGCATCACGATCAGCGTTTCGGTCAGCCGCCGGAAGTTCAGATACAGAAGCACGAAGATCGACAGCAAGGTCACGGGAATCACGACCTTCATCTTCTCGACGGCACGCTCCATGTACTCGAACTGGCCGCTCCAGGTGGCGTAATAACCCGGCGGGAACTTGACTTGATCGTTGACCGCCTTGCGTGCTTCAGCCACATAGCTGCCGATGTCGCGATCGCGGATGTCGACGTAGATGTACGCCGACAGCAAGGCGTTTTCGGTGCGGATGCCCGGAGCGCCCTTGGAGACCTGGATGCGTGCCAGCTGGCCGAGCGGGATCATGGCGCCATCCATCGCAGGCACCAGCACCTCGCGCCCGATCAGCTCGGGATCGCTGCGCAGCTCGCGCGGGTAGCGCACGGTGACACCAAAACGCTCGCGCCCCTCGACCGTGGTGGTGACCATCTCGCCGCCCAGCGCAGAACTGATCACGTCCTGCACTTCGCCCACGGCCAAACCATAGCGCGCGAGTTGCGCGCGATCCGGCACGATGTCGAGATAGAAGCCGCCCGTGATGCGTTCGGCAAAGGCCGACGTGGTGCCGGGCACCTTCTTGACCACCGCTTCGATCTGCTTGGCGACACGCTCCATTTCATCGAGGTCCTTGCCGAATACCTTGATGCCGATCGGCGTGCGGATGCCGGTCGACAGCATGTCGATGCGCGCCTTGATCGGCATCGTCCACGCGTTCGACACGCCGGGGAACTGCAGCGCCTTGTCCATCTCGGCGATCAGCTTGTCGACGGTCATGCCCTTGCGCCACTGCGATTCCGGCTTCAGGTTGATCACCGTTTCGAACATCTCGGTCGGCGCCGGATCGGTCGCGGTATTGGCGCGTCCTGCCTTGCCGTAGACCGACTCCACCTCGGGGAAGCTCTTGATGATCTTGTCCTGCGTCTGCATCACTTCCGCCGCCTTTGTGATCGACATGCCGGGCAAGCTCGCCGGCATGTAGAGCAGCGTGCCCTCGTTCAAGGTGGGCATGAATTCGCTGCCCAGCTTCGACGCCGGATACCAGGAAATAATCAGTGCGAGCAGCGCGGCGACGATGGTGAGTTTCTTCCAGCGCATCACGCCCTTGATGATGGGGCGATACACCCAGATCAGGAAGCGGTTCACCGGGTTCTTCGTCTCAGGCATGATCCTGCCGCGAATGAATAGCATCATCAGCACCGGCACCAGCGTCACCGACAAGACGGCAGCGCCCGCCATGGCGAAGGTCTTGGTGTAGGCCAGCGGCGCGAACAACCTGCCTTCCTGCGATTCCAGGGTGAATACCGGGAGGAAGGAAACCGTGATGATCAACAGCGAGAAGAACAGCGACGGGCCGACCTCCTTGCATGCAGCGATCATCGCATCCACCCGCGACTCACCGGCTTTCATGCGCTCCAGGTGCTTATGCGCATTCTCGATCATCACGATGGCCGCATCGACCATCGCACCGATCGCAATCGCAATCCCGCCCAGGCTCATCAGGTTGGAATTCATACCGAGCAGGCGCATGGCGATGAAGGCCATCAGCACGCCGACAGGCAGCATCAGGATCGCCACCAGTGCGCTGCGCACGTGCAACAGGAACACGATGCAGACCAGCGCGACGATAATGCTTTCCTCCAGCAGCGTGTGCTTGAGCGTTTCGATGGCGCGATGAATCAGATCGGAGCGGTCGTACACCGCCTGGATCGAGACACCTTCCGGCAATCCCGCGCTGACTTCCGCGATCTTGCTTTTCAGGTTCGCAATGACTTCCAGCGCATTCTGTCCATAGCGCGACATCGCGATGCCAGATACCACTTCCCCTTCGCCATTGAGCTCGGCCAGGCCGCGCCGTTCATCGGGCGCGAGCTCCACCCGCGCGATGTCACGGATCAGCACGGGAGTGCCTTTCTCGCTCTTGACGACCAGGTTTTCGATATCGCCTTTGCCGCGCAGATAGCCTTTACCGCGCACCATGTACTCGGTTTCCGCCATTTCGACGACGCGACCGCCGACGTCGCGATTCGAATCGCGAATGACCTGCGACACCTTCATGAGCGGTATGCCGTACGAACGCAGCTTCACCGGATCGACCGTCACCTGGTAGGTCTGGACGAAGCCGCCGATGGACGCCACTTCCGCCACGCCGTGCGCCTTGGTCAACTGATAGCGCAGATACCAGTCCTGCAAGGTGCGCAGTTCCGCCAGCGTCTTGTCCTTGGCCAGCACGACGTACTGGTAGACCCAGCCGACACCGGTTGCATCCGGCCCGATCTGCGGCGAGACGCCCTTGGGCATGCGGCCCGATGCGAAGTTGAGATACTCCAGCACGCGTGAACGCGCCCAGTAGATATCCGTGTTGTCCTCGAAAATGATGTAGACGAAGGACGCGCCGAAGAAAGAGAAGCCGCGCACCACCTTCGACTTCGGCACCGACAGCATGGCTGTGGTCAACGGATAGGTCACCTGGTCTTCCACCACCTGCGGCGCCTGGCCCGGATACTCGGTATAAACGATCACCTGCACGTCCGACAAGTCGGGCAGCGCATCGATCGGGGTTCTCAAAACGGCGTAGACGCCGGCCAATGTGATGAGCAGGGTCGCGAGCAGGACAAGGAAGATGTTCCTGCCGGACCAGTCAATGATCTTGTTCAGCATGGCATCATCCCGTTAATGTCCGGCATGCGCGTGGACGTCTGCGGGTTCAACCTTCGCTGCGCCCGTCGTCTTGATGCTGGTGATGACCCATTCACCCGGCTGACGCTCGACGAACTCGAAGGAGACGGCGGTGCCCGGTTTCAGGCCCTTCAGCAGCGCTTCGTTGGCAACATTGAATTCCATCGTCATGCCCGGCCACTTCAGACTCTCGATCGGTCCGTGCGCGATGCTGATGATGCCGGCCTTGGCATCGATCTCTTCCACCTTGCCCGTTGCCTTGTGCCCGACAACCGCTTTTTCCGCGGCGGGAGCAGCACCTTTGTCCGGCGTACCGAATCCGCCCACCGCGGCCTTCAGATTGCTTTCGGCATCGATCAGGAAGTTGGCGGCGACGACCACCTTTTCGCCCTGCTTGACGCCCTCCACCACCTCGATGTACTCGTCGCTGCGCGTACCGAGCTTGACTTCGCGTGGCTCGAAGCGGCCTTCGCCCGCCTGCACCAACACGATGCGGCGTGTACCGCTGTCGATCACGGCGGAAAGCGGAATCGTGAGCACATCCGATCTTGACGAAGCCGCCAGTTCCACCTCCGAGAACATGCCCGGCTTGAGCAATTGGCCGGGGTTGGCGAGTTCAATGCGGACCTGCACGGTACGGGTACCGGAATTCAGCGTCGGGTACACATAGGACACCGGGCCTTCGAACACCTTGTCCGGATAGGCGTTGATTCTGACCTTGGCTTTCGCGCCGGACTTGACCAGGCCGATGTCCTGTTCGAACACATCGGCCAGCACCCAGACGCTGGACAGGTCGACAATCTGGTACAGCATTTCGCCCGCCATGAAACGCATGCCCGACACCGCTTTCTTTTCGGTCACGATGCCGGTGGCCGGCGAGCGGAAAGTCATGGTGCGCCGGGCCTCGCCCGAGCGCGCCAGCGCCTTGATCTGTTCCTCCGAGATGTCCCAGTTCTTCAGGCGCATCAGGCTGGATTCTGCAAGCTGCTTCATGCCGTTCTGCGCTTCGCTGTCGGCGCCCTTGAGCGCCTGCACGCCCTGTGCCGCGACGGCGTATTCGCGCTGCGCGGAAACCAGTTCCGGGCTGTACACCTCGAACAGCGGCTGGCCCTTTGCGACCGCTTGTCCGGTGGAGTTCACGTGCAGCCGTTCCACATAACCTTCGAACTTCGGTGCGATCGTGTAGAGGCGACGCTCGTCCGCCTCGATGCGGCCGGCGGCGCGTACGACCTTGTCGATGGCTTTCAGGCTCGCGGCTTCCGTGCGCACACCGAGCTTCTGCACCTTGTCGGTGCTGATCTTGATCTGATTGGAGGAAGCGGCGTCCGCCTCCTCCTCGCCTTCATAAACGGGAATGTAATCCATGCCCATCGGGTCCTTTTTCGGAACCGGCGAGGTGTCAGGCAAGCCCATCGGATTGCGGTAGTACAGGAGTTTGCGTTCCTTCTTCACGCTGCCCTGCTGCGAGGCGGGCACGGCTGCCACGGCATCGCCTCTGCCTTGCATTCCGGCCCAATAGCCGCCCCCGGCTGCTAGTGCGGCAACGACAATCACGCCCACTGCGATGTTTGCGCCCTGTTTCATAATTCTTCTCCAAGGATTCGTTCGATTTCTGCCAGGCGTGCCTGCGCTTCCGCCTGTGCCTTGATCTGATTCTGTTTCGCCTGCCGGATCTGCCGTTGCGCATCGAGCAAAGTGGCGAAATCCACCTTGCCGTTTTCGTAACTGGCCAGCGCCGACTTGTAAGTCAGCTCGGCTTGCGGCAGGAGGCTTGAACTGATCGTCGTTTCCGTGCGGCGTGCGGCGTCCAGTCCCGACAGGTTCTCGGAAAGATCGGACAGCACCTGGTTGGCCGTGGCTTCCTTGCGGGCACGCGCGGCGGCCAGCATGGCTTCGGCCTCATGCTCCTGGGCGCGCCGCGTAGATTGTTGAATGGGAATGTTGAATTCAACCATCAGCTCCCATTCCTTGACCGAACCGCCGCTCTGCATCGGCGCAATGCCGACCGTGAAGTCCGGATAGCGGTTCTTGTAGCTCAGCTCACGGCTCTTCTCGGCCGCCCGCAACTTTGCGTCATCGGCATAGAGCTGCGGATTGCGACCGCGCACGCGGTCTTCCAGTGCCGCGTAATCGAGCCTGACCGGCGGCGGCAAGGAACGCAGGCGCTCGGGCGATGCCAGCGGTGCATTCGCCGGTCGCGACAGCAGCATGTTCAGGCGCGCCTCGGTCATGCGCCGCTCGTTTTCCAGTGCGATGAGCTCGTTACGCATATCGGTTTGCTCCACCTGCGCGCGGATCGCATCCGATTGCGCGGCGAGCCCGCCGGCGTAGCGCACCTGCGCGATCTTCTCGATACGCACCATGAGGTCGAGGATTTCGCGGGTCAGGGCTTCGCTGTGTTGCACGTAGTAGAGCTGCGCATAGCCCGCCTTGATCCGCGTGGAGAGTTCCGCCCAACTGCCGCTCGCGCGCCCTTTTGCGCCTTCGGCTTCCCATTGCGCGATCTCGCGTTGCAGCCCGCGCTTGCCGAACCAAGGCAAGTCTTGCATCAGTTGATAGCGGGTCTTGCCAACGCGGCTGGGTGACAGTGTCGGGCTCTGCTCGTTCATCTTGGTGATGTCTTGCAGTTCGATCCGCAACTTCGGATCGGGCAAGGCACCGGCCGAGGCGGCGCGCTCGTTGGCGGCGTCGGCTTCGTGCCGCATCGAGGCGAACTCCGGGTTGCGCGCCCTGGCATATTCGAGCAGGCTTTCCACGCTGGTGCCCGGCAGGACTTCGCTTGATTGTGCGTTACTCGGCGCGCTCATCGCGAGTGCGCTTGCCGCAATTGCAATAGCGACGAGGATGGGGCGGCGAGTAGCCGGAATAGTAATGCGCCCACCCGCGAGCGAGAGAAAATGTAAAGACATAAGACCTCCAGACAGCAATGAACGAGGACCGTCCGCGCGTCATGCGGGACGATGATCTATCGAGCAGCCTGGAGTGTCAGATTCGGAAGCAGCAGTTCTGGATGGCGAGCGGTGGCGCCGTGGTGCGGGTTAATAGCAAACCCGAAAATTGCGGTGGTACGGACAGGAGACGATGATCCTGGTGCATCACCGAGGCAACAAGGGTGACGGCCAGGAAGGGGGAAATATCGGGCAATTGCGGCTTGTCGATCGACTGGCTGCCGACCTGGGTCTGCGCCTTGCAGAGTACAGGCTGGTCCATGCTCGCTTCGTCACAGTCGCTCATGTTCTGATGACCGGCTGCTGCATGTGCTGCGGCAACCGCGTCGAGGGCTTGCGCAATCTGTCCGCTCGGGCAGACGTAGGCCGCCACCGCGAGCTGCGTAAACAGCACGCTGAACAGCGCGACGAGCGCTGCGAGCAAGCGGGATTTGCGTGAAAGCCTCATGAACCTTTTTTCAATCTGGGTAAGCAATACATCGGTACGTGGAACCCTTGTTTCAATTGTACGCAAGCGCGGAGCGAACAACGGTTGATCCAAGTCAACAATACCCGGATTCGCCACACCGATGACAGAAGGCGCAATGATGACAGTTCTTGCCGCAGCGTGCACGTCGCCGTTCTGCCAAGCCGGCACCAAAAGTGAACAATTTGTTTGACATAACCATTATACTAGTTTTATAGTTTATCCATGGACCTCGCCACTTCCGCCAAACGCCTTGCCAGTCTCGGCCACGAAAACCGTCTCGAATTGTTCCAGCTGCTCGTGCAGGCGGGTTCGGAAGGGATGACGATCGGTGAGTTGCAGGCGGTGCTCGACCGCCCGGCTTCCACACTCGCGTTTCACTTGCGAGAGCTGGTGTCCGCCGGCCTCGTGGTCCAGGAAAGGGAAGGCCGCGCGGTGCGGTGTCATGCCAACTTCCGCGCGTTGAACGAGATGCTGCAGTTCATCAAGCAGGATTGCTGCAAAGGTGTTGCTTTACCGGTATTCATTTCAAAGCCGGCTTGAAATTATTGGGTATGCGGGCATCGACAAGTTTTGTTGCGCCCGTTTTTTATTCAGCAATACAACTACTTTTCTAGTGATATAGATATATGAAGCCCTCTCCCGACCGTGCGCCCTCCTCATGCTGCTCTCCCCGTCCGCCAGAACCGGCTGTCATGTCATCCAGCGAAGCGCTGGCCGTGCTGTGGAAACGCGCGGACAAAGCCGTTCTGACAATTGCGTTGATCCTTGTCGGCATCGCCTGGCTGCTGCCCGCACAATTGCGCGACAGCCTCGCATTCACCGGCCACTCGCTGCTGGAAATCGCGCCATGGATAGCGATCTCGGTCCTCGTCGCCGCCTATGCCAAGGCGAGCAAGGCCGATGCCTTGATTGCGCGGGCCTTTACCGGCCATCCGGCGCGCATGATCACACTCGCATCGCTGCTCGGCGCACTCTCGCCGTTTTGCTCCTGCGGCGTAGTTCCGGTCATCGCCGGCCTGCTCGGCGCGGGCGTGCCACTGCCGCCGGTGATGGCGTTCTGGATGAGTTCGCCGCTGATGGATCCCAATATGTTTTTCCTCACCGCCGCCAATCTTGGCCTGGAATTCGCGGTGGTCAAGACTCTTGTCGCCATCGGCATGGGACTCTTGAGCGGTTCGATCACCTATCTGCTGGTCGCGCGCGGATTCCTGTCGCAGGCATTGCGTGTCGAACAGTCCGGCATGCCAAGCCACGCTGCCAGTACGCAAGCACAGTGGAACGTTCTGCGCTCACCACAAGCGCGTCATGCCCTGCTTGCCAGCGCACTCTCGAATGGCTGGATGCTGCTGCGCTGGATGACGCTCGCCTTTCTCCTCGAAAGCCTGATGGTGTCCTACTTGCCGGCCGACAACGTTGCCGCCCTCCTCGGCAAAGACGCATCCGCCATTCCGCTTGCAGTCCTCATCGGGATTCCAGCCTACCTCAATGGCTTCGCCGCCCTGCCGCTGGTGCGAGGGCTGATCGATCTGGGCATGAGCCCCGCAGTCGCGCTTGCCTTCCTCGTCAGCGGCGGCGTGACCAGCATTCCTGCCGCGACGGCGGTTTGGGCCCTGGTCAAGCCGCGTCTGTTTGCCGTGTATTTGTTCCTCGCAATCCTTGGTTCGCTTCTTGCCGCCTTCGCGTACAGCGCCTGGCTTGCGCTGCCTTGAACACGCGCGTCCGGCAGACTACCCTTGATATGAAACCCGATAACAGCAGCTTGCGGAGAAACCACGCATGACAAGAGAATCCGATGAACAAAACGCAAAGCTGCTGAACCGGGGATGCTTTTGCATCAGCCTCGACCGCGACGCGCTGCGTAGCGCGCTTGAAAGCGAGCTCGGCAACCACGACATGTTCGAGCTCATTGTGGAACGCTGTCCGTATGTCTTTGCCGCCAGACCGGTGTTCGTATCGGATGCGCACACGCAGCGCATGGAAGACGTAGTCGCCGCGGTGGAATCGGTGGTCGCCATGCCTGCCTATCGCGAGGCCGTACTGGCGGATGCGCCGCCGATCGCGCGGCATGACCCGGGCGCCAAGGGGGTCTTCTTCGGCTACGATTTCCATGTCGAAGAGAGCGGCGTGGGGCTCATCGAGATCAACACCAATGCCGGCGGCGCGATGCTGAATGCCGTGCTGATGCGCGCACAACGCGTCTGCTGTGGCGCAGTTGAGGAAATGCTTCCCGCATCCGATGAAGCGGGAATTTTCGAGCAAAACATCGTCGCGATGTTCCGTCAGGAGTGGATGCTGTCCGGCCGCAGCCGGCCGCTGCGCAGCATCGCGATTGTCGACACGCAGCCCGAGCAGCAGTACCTGTATCCGGAATTCCTGCTGTTCAAGCAGTTGTTCGAAAAGCATGGCATGCAGGCAGTGATTGCCGACCCGTCCGAACTGAGCCTGCGCGACGGCGCTCTCTGGCACGGCGACACGGCCATCGACCTGGTGTACAACCGCCTCACCGATTTCATGCTGGAGGAACCATCGAGCGCAGCCCTGCGCAGCGCTTATCTCGACAATGCCGCAGTGCTCACACCCCACCCTCGGGCCCACGCACTCTACGCCGACAAGCGCAACCTCGCGCTGCTCAGCGATCCAAGCCGGCTGCGCGAACTCGGCGTGCCCGAAGCGATACGCGACATCCTGTTCGCCACGATTCCGCGCACCGAGATTGTGACGCCGGAAAAAGCGGAGCGCCTGTGGAGCGAACGCCGCCATCTGTTCTTCAAGCCGACGGCGGGCTTCGGCGGCCGCGCCGCCTACCGCGGTGACAAGCTCACCAGGCGTGTCTGGGAAGAGATTCTGGCGGGCGATTACGTCGCGCAGGCCATCGTCGCACCCGGCGAACGCGTGATCGATACCGACGACGCGCCGCAGACGCTCAAGTTCGATGTGCGCGACTACACCTACGACGGCAAGGTGCAATGGCTCGCGGCTCGGCTGTACCAGGGCCAGACGACCAATTTCCGCACGCCGGGCGGTGGCTTTGCGCCGGTGTACAGGCTGCCCGCATCCGAGAATTGTTGCCCGGATTCATGCTCTTGCCAGGCGACTTGAAGCGCTTTTTCTTGATGTACCGCACTTGTGCGACTTCGACAATTCGCCCATCATCGACAAGTCGAAGGATCTCTTCCTTGCTGTTTCCGGCTTCCCCGACCCTTATCGCTATCGGAGAAATACCATGCCTGAACGTACCGTCGCACAATCCCTCCCGCGCAAGCAACTCGCCGTCGCCGCGCCGCAATCCACCGCCTATGAAGCCGCCTGCCTGATGACCAAGCACCGCTGCGGCAGCGTGCTGGTGATCGACGCCGCGAAATCCCTGCTCGGGATTTTCACGGAGCGTGACCTGATGACCAAGGTGGTCGCCCAATCGCTCGACCCGCGCACGACCGCCATGTCCGATGTGATGACGCCGAGGCCGCAATCGATTTCGCCCGAAACCACCGTCTCCGATGCCCTCCTGCTGATGAAAGGAGCCGGGTTCCGCCATCTGCCGGTCGTGAGCGCGACGTCGGAAATCGTCGGCGTGTTCTCGATTCGCGATGCCTTGCCGCACGAGATCATCGAGGCGGAAGAGCTTCATGAATTCCTGGACGACGAATTGACGAAGGTGCTCGGGTAAGAGGATCTAGCCCAGCGTTTCCGCCGCATCCTTGATCGCGGCGCGAATGCGCTGGTAAGTGCCGCATCGACAAATATTGCCGCTCATCGCCGCATCGATGTCGGCATCGGTCGGGCTTTTCCCTGCCTTCAGCAGCGCAGTCGCGCTCATCACCTGTCCGCTCTGGCAATAGCCGCATTGCGGCACGTCGTGTCGTATCCAGGCATCCTGCACCGCCTTGCCGACACGGTCGGTTTCCATCGCTTCGATGGTCGTGATCGACTGTCCCAGCGCCGCGGAAACCGGCGTCACGCAGG
The DNA here is from genome assembly GCF_035254865.1 of Noviherbaspirillum sp. Lineage (GTDB taxonomy): Bacteria > Pseudomonadota > Gammaproteobacteria > Burkholderiales > Burkholderiaceae_D > Noviherbaspirillum. Next base: position 2,461 of record NZ_DATFAF010000016.1, on the reverse strand, counting down.
AGCGCACCGGCTGACCGTTGATATGCACCGTGCACGCTCCGCACAAGGCCGCGCCGCAGCCGAACTTGGTCCCCGTCATGTTGAGCAGGTCGCGCAGCGCCCACAGGATGGGCATGGCCGGATCGGCATCGAGCTGCACGTCGCGGCCGTTGATATGAAGCGTCAGCATGTCTCTCCTTGTCCTTGTTATGGGTTCTGCCGGTCGAAGACCGATCCGCAGAATATAGACGAAATTGCATCGAAGTGTCTCGGGAACACGCAAGGAACGCGCTTGCAGATGTAGAAGTTTTCCTCTAGGGAACATATTATAAGAACGGCGGTCTAGAGTGCTTTCCGCCAATCTTGAATACGCCCCCGACTATGATGCTTGACGAGCAACACAGCGAAGAATTGAGAGCACTTCGCAATCTGGAACGCACCGTACGCGCCTATAGCGTGACCGCGCACATGGTGTCCGAGCAAAAACGCCAGGAGATGCTCGCCACCGCGCTGCGAGAAGTGATCAATGCGCGCAAGCGGGCGATCCGCAAATCGCGTTGCGTCCCGTTCCAGCAACCGCCTGCCAAAGGACGCTCGGAAGCGTGATCCGGACTTGCCGCGTCCGCGCATGCAGAGACCGCGGTCGCATGTTTTCCTGAGGAAGGCCGCGCTCAACGCCGGCTGTGTCCTCCTTTGGTTTTGCGCATTGGCGCGACTTTCTTCTTTCGTCCGATCGACGACATTCCTCCCATCCAGATTGAAAATCGGCGAAGTCTGCCGACTGCTAAGGTTGTCGTCAGCGCCAGCATTGACGCCACGGATAGCGGCAAGAATCAATGAGTTAACGAATTGCACGCCAAAGAGCATCCGATAGCTCTGCCAGGGTTAAGGCGACCGGTCCCACGCGCCACAATTTCTTTGGCTAGCGTTCTATGGTTTTCGACATGCAAGAGCATCAAAACCCCGGCTACAATCGCGCATCGCAATCGGTTTTTCAGAAATGCAAAAAGCTCGGGAAGGAAAATCATGTTGAATGGCCTGTGGCTGGGCTTTTTCGTCGTCGCCGCGTTGAGCGGTTTCGGGCGATGGTTTGTGGCCGGCGATGCGGGCGCTTTTTCCGCGATGGTGGAAAGCCTGTTCGCCATGGCGAAGCTGTCGGTCGAGGTGATGATCCTGTTGTTCGGCACCCTCACCCTGTGGCTTGGCTTCCTGCGCATTGCGGAAAAAGCAGGACTGGTGGAGGCCCTCGCGCGCTTTCTTGCACCGCTGTTTCGCCGCCTGATGCCGGAGGTGCCCGCCGGGCATCCGGCGCTGGGACTGATCACTCTCAATTTCACCGCCAATGCACTCGGTCTGGACAATGCGGCAACGCCGATCGGTCTGAAGGCGATGCGTGCGCTGCAGGAACTCAATCCGAAGCCGGACACGGCGAGCAATGCGCAAATCCTGTTCCTGGTCCTGAACGCCTCATCGCTGACGCTGTTGCCGGTATCGATCTTCATGTATCGTCTGCAGCAGGGAGCACCCGATCCGACCCTGGTGTTTCTGCCGATTCTGATCGCCACCAGCGCGTCCACCCTCACCGGCTTTCTTTCAGTGGCGGTGATGCAGCGCCTGAGGGTGTGGGATCCGGTCGTGCTCGCATGGCTCGGCGGCGCCGCCCTGCTCCTGGGCGGCTTCATGGCGCTACTGGCCGGGATGTCCGCGACCGCGCTTGCTGCGCTGTCTTCCTTGCTTGGCAACCTGGTGCTGTTCAGTTTGATCCTGCTGTTCCTGCTGTTCGGTGCGCTGCGCCGGGTACCGGTGTACGAGAGCTTCGTCGAGGGTGCGAAAGAAGGCTTCGACGTCGCGAAGAATTTGCTGCCCTATCTGGTGGCGATGTTGTGCGCGGTCGGCGTGTTGCGTGCATCCGGTGCGCTGGATGTCGCGCTGGATGGATTGCGTTACGTGGCGGACGCGGCGGGATGGGATACGCGTTTCATCGACGCGCTGCCAACCGCACTGGTCAAGCCATTCTCCGGCAGCGCGGCGCGGGCGATGCTGATCGAACTGATGAAGACGGCCGGCGTGGACAGTTTCCCCGCCCTGCTTGCGGCCACGGTGCAAGGCAGCACCGAAACGACCTTCTATGTGCTGGCGGTGTATTTTGGCGCCGTGGGCATCCAGCGGACCCGGCATGCGGTGGGATGCGCGCTGCTCGCGGATGCGGCGGGCGTGCTGGCGTCGATCGGGGTTTGCTACTGGTTTTTCGGCTAGGGGTGCACGCGTATGGGGCGATCCAACCGCTCAATCGCTTTCCAACGTCGCAAACAAGCTTCGCCACGAATCCTTGATGACGGCCTAGTACTACTGCGTCATAAATTTAAATTTCTACGCTGACAGCACGGGCACCGTTCCAAGCGACTGACCAGGCCAATGACCAGCATCAGCCGCAGCGACCGGATCGAATCAGGCACATGGCGCTGCGCCCGCACCGGCCCCG
>NZ_DATFAF010000015.1:0-35456 GCF_035254865.1 Noviherbaspirillum sp. | reverse complement strand
AAGGAGACAAGCATGAAGAAAACCGCTGCCTGGCTGGCCGTCTATGCGATGGAGCAGCTCGGGATCAAATTCACCTTCGGCATACCGGGCGTGCACAACACCGAGTTGTATGACGAACTCAACAACTCCGCCACGGTGACGCCGGTGCTTGTCACGCACGAAGGCGGTGCGGCCTTCATGGCCGACGGTTTGAGTCGCGCGGCGGACGACACGATCGGCGCGCTCGCCATCGTCCCCGCCGCCGGCTTCACACACGCGTCCAGCGGCATCGGCGAGGCGCTGCTCGACGGTATTCCGATGCTGGTCTTTTCTGGCGGCATCCGCACCGATACGGGAAGGCAATATCAGCTGCACGACATCGATCAGCTCGCGCTGGCGAAACCGCTGACCAAGGCGGCTTTCCGCATCACGCGGCATGAAGATGTGGTGCCGACCATTTTCGAGGCCTATCGGATCGCGACGAGCGATGAACCCGGTCCGGTGCTGATCGAACTTCCCGTCAACCTGCAACTGTTTCCCGGCGAGGTGGGTGAACTGCCGCAGTGGAAACCCTCGGCGCCGCCGTCGGCTCCCGACCCTGTGCTCATCCGCCGAGCCGCCGATGTTCTGCTCGGCGCAAGGAAGGCCGGCTTGTTTGTCGGCTGGGGCGCGCGCATGGCGACGGATGAAATCGCCGCCATCGCCGAATTGCTGCAGGCGCCGGTCAGCACCACCTTGCAGGGATTGGCGAGTTTCCCCGGCGACCATCCGCTGCATACCGGTTTCGGTTTCAGTCCCTCGGCAGTGCCGGCGGCGCGCAATGCGTTTGCCGGATGCGATGCCATGCTCGCAGTCGGCGCGCGCTTCGGTGAAATTCCGACCGGCAGCTTCAGCGCAACCGTTCCACCAGCCCTCGTGCACATCGACATCAATCCGAATGTGTTCGATGCAAACTATCCGAGCCAGGTGAGCATCGCCGGCGATGCCAGGCTTGTTCTCGGCGCACTGCTGATTGAACTGCGGTCCCGCGCAGGACGGCCTGCCAACACGGATCTGCAGGCGCAGATCGCACGCGACAAGCGCGCCTACCGGGAGGAATGGTATGCGCATGACAGCAAGGAACGCGTCAATCCCGCGCGCTTCTTCGATGAGTTGCGTCGTCAGATGCCGGATGATGCGGTGACGGTGCTGGACGACGGCAATCACACCTTCCTGACCGCCGAGCTGTTTCCCATCCATCGCGGCGGCAAGCTGCTGACGCCGACCGATTTCAATGCGATGGGTTACGCCGTTCCGGCGGCGATCGGCGCGAAGCTGGCGCAACCGGAGAAGGAGGTGTTCGCGATCGTCGGGGACGGCTGTTTCATGATGACCTGCATGGAGATCGTGACGGCGGCATCACGTGGGCTTGGCGTGATCTACTTTGTATTCCACGACGGAGAGCTGTCACAGATCGCGCAGGCGCAGCAGATTCCCTACAATCGCAAGCCGTGCACGGTACTGGCCGGACCGAATATCGAAGGCATCGCGATGGCCACGGGAGCGGCATATATCAACATGCCGAACCAGGAAGCGGTTGCCGGCGCCATCGCGGATGCGCGCCGGCTTGCGAGGGAAGGGCGGCCGGTGATCGTCGATGTCGCCATCGATTATTCGAAGCGCACCGCATTTACCAGCGGCACGGCGAAGTCGACCTTCAAGCGTTTTCCCTTGTCGCAACGCATGCGTTTCGCGGGACGCGCCTTGGTGCGGAAAGTGACGGGGTAGGAAGGCGAGCGACTAGGGACATTCAGCACGCATTCCAGGCGCGCCGTAAAATAGCGGGCATCGTTACCAGGAAGAACCTGCATCATGCATCCATCACAAGCCCGCCAGTTTCTGCTCGATATGTTCAACAGTGCAGTCGGCGCAGTCAGTGCGGAAAAGTGCCTTCCCGCTTTTCTGCCGCAAGCCTCTCCCGAGGGGCGCACGCTGGTCATTGGCGCCGGCAAGGGCGCGGCCGCGATGGCGAAAGTGGTGGAAGATCACTGGCAGGGAGAACTTTCCGGACTGGTTGTGACGCGCTATGGCCATGGCGCGGGCTGCAAGCGCATCGAGGTGGTCGAGGCCGCGCATCCGGTGCCGGATGAAGCCGGACGGCGCGCGGCGGGGCGCATGATGGAAATGGTGCACGGACTCACTGAAAAGGACTTGGTGCTGTGCCTGATTTCCGGTGGTGGCTCCGCCTTGCTCGCCTTGCCCGCGCAAGGCATCACGCTCGAACAAAAACAAGCGGTCAACAAGGCATTGCTGAAGAGCGGGGCGACGATCTCGGAGATCAACTGCGTGCGCAAGCATTTCTCGGCAATCAAGGGCGGACGTCTTGCGTTGGCCTGTGCGCCGGCCCGCGTCGTGACTTTGCTGATTTCCGACGTGCCGGGTGATGATCCGGGCGTGATCGCCAGCGGCCCGACCTTGCCCGACCCAACCACCTGCGAGGAAGCTCTGGCCATCCTGCGCAAGTACCGGATCACGATTCCCGATACCATGGAGCAATACCTCGCTTCCGGCGCCGGCGAAACACCGAAGCCGGGCGATCCGCGCTTCGCCCGCAATGAACATCATGTGATCGCCACCGCGCAGCAGGCGCTGGAAGCGGCCGCATCGATCGCGCGCGCGGCGGGAATCACGCCCTACGTTCTTTCGGATGAAATCGAAGGCGAGGCGCGCGACGTCGGCATGGTCCATGCGGCCTTGGCGCGGCAAGTAGCCTCGCGCAATCAACCCTTCCAGCGGCCTTGCGTCCTGATTTCCGGCGGCGAAACGACTGTGACGGTGCGCGGAAACGGCCGTGGCGGACGCAATGCCGAATTCCTCCTGAGCCTCGCGGTTTCATTGCACGGCTTGGAAGGCGTTCATGCGATTGCGTGCGACACCGATGGCATCGATGGCTCGGAGGACAATGCGGGCGCGATCTATGCCCCGGACTCGGTTGAGCGCGCGGAAAAGCTCGGTGTGCGCGCACGCGCGATGCTCGACAATAACGACGGCTACGGATTCTTCAGCGCGCTTGGTGACCTGGTAGTGACTGGCCCGACGCGAACCAATGTGAATGATTTTCGTGCAATTCTGATTCTGTGATCTCAAGCAGTCTTGAAGTGCCGCAGGAAATCCAGGAATACCTGCGCTGAAATCTCCGCATCGTCGGCGGTCATTGTTTCCAGCGGATTGTGGCTGATGCCGCCGTTCCCGCAGCGCGTAAACAACATGGCAACATCCGTTATCGCCGCCATGGCCATGGCATCATGACCGGCGCCCGAGCTGAGCGTGAAAGGCGACACGCCGAGCCGTTCGGCTGACGCCGACAGTTTTTCCATCAGCCGCGGTGCGCAGGGCACGGCTGGCGCGCTCATCAGCAATTCCAGTCTGGATTCCACATTGCGCCGAGTGCAGATCGCATCGATCTCGCGCATTACGTCCTCGATGGCGGCGTCGCGGATTGCATCATTGGCCGCACGGATGTCGAGTGACAGTCGGCATGCACCGGGCACCACATTGACCGAGCCGTTCGGGACCTGCAACTGGCCGACGGTGCCGACCAGCGAAGGGAATTGCGCGCAACGCTTTTCCATATACAGAATGATCTCGGCAGCAGCGGCTGCGGCATCCTTGCGCATGTTCATCGGCGTCGTTCCCGCATGGCTGGCGACGCCGGTCAACTCCAGCAGGTAGCGGCAACTGCCCGCGATCGAACTCACGATGCCGACCGGCAGACCGTGTTCCAGCAGGACCGGCCCTTGTTCTATGTGCACCTCGACGAAGCCGAGCAGGTCCTTCGGATCACGCGCGATCTGCGGAATATCGTCCGGGTTGTGGCATGCCTCCAGGAGTGCTGCGCGCATGCTGATGCCGTCGGCGTCCAGCTTGTCCAGCAATGTGAGATCGAAACGTCCGGCAATCGCATTGCTGCCGAGGAAAGTGCTCTTGAAACGCACGCCTTCTTCTTCGGAAAAACCGATGACTTCAAGATGGAATGGGAGTTTCTCTCCGCCTTCATGCAGATGCTTTACCACCGCGATCGGCAAGAGTATGCCTTCGCGGCCGTCGTACTTGCCGCCGTTGCAGACCGTGTCGTAATGCGAGCCGGTCATCAGGGTTTTCGCATTCGGCGTGTCCGACTGGTAGCGGCCGACCACATTGCCGACGGCGTCGATATGCACCTGCATGCCGGCTTCACGCATCCACACCGCGATCTGCGCTGCGGTCTTGCGATGCGCGCCGGTCATGTAGGCGCAGGTGAGTCCCTGTTCCTCATCGCTCCAGGCACCGATCACTTCCGCCCATTCCATGATGGTATTGCCCAGCAAGGGCGTGTGACCGAACAGATCGTTCAGGCGCAGTTCAGCGATACGGTGAATCTGGCGCAGGTCTTCCGCGAGCTCGTCATCGCGGCAATTCTTCAAGCGGCGTGCAAAGGTATCGATGATTTGCTGACGGGTGTAGCCCTTGCCGTCCGGCCCCTTGACTGCGAGGATGAAGGGAAAGCCGAATTTCGCGTTGTAGTCCGCATTCAGTTTCTGCAAGGCGGCGAATTCTTCCGTACTGCAGTTGTTGAGGCCGGCCTTGGCTTGCTCGCCGGTCGATTCCTTGGTCAATTGGCCCGCGATGGCCGCCTTGCCCGCGAGTTCGGGATGCGCGCGGATCAGGCGCAGTTGCTCGTCTTCACTGGCTTTGCTCACCACTGCCTGCAGGCTTTGTTTCAGCGCTGTCAGGGTTTTGAACGGGCGTTGCGATGCCGCGCGCTCGGGAATCCAGGGCGAATGTTCGTAAATGCCGCCAAGTACTCGCACGAATTCGTTGGCCTCGCAGCTATTCAATTGTTCCAGTGTGATGCTCATGGGGCGGCAGTGAAGGGATGCATGGTGCGCCAGTGATTGGCGATATCGATGCGGCGCGTGACCCAGACCTTGTCGTGCGACTGGATGTAGTCGAGGAAGCGCGCCAGTGCCGCAGCGCGCCCCGGCCGTCCAATGAGACGGCAGTGCAAGCCGACCGACATCATTTTCGGGCGGTTGATGCCATCCGGATCGCCTTCACGATACAGCACGTCGAAGGCATCCTTGAGGTAATCGAAGAATTGCGTGCCCGAGTTGAAGCCCTGCATGGCGGCAAAACGCATGTCGTTGGAATCCAGCGTGTAGGGCACCACCAGATGCGGTCGCTTTACCGTATGACCGTCCGCGCCGCTGACGCTGACCTGCTCCCAGAAAGGCAGGTCGTCGCCATAATAGTCCGCGTCGTAGGTGAAGCCGCCGTGCTCGACCACCAGCTTGCGCGTGTTCGGCGAGTCCCGGCCGGTGTACCAGCCGAGCGGCGCGGCGCCGGTAAGCTCGCGAATGATCTGCACCGCTTCCTGCATGTGCGCACGCTCCGTTGCCTCATCCATGTGCTGATAGCTGATCCAGCGCAGTCCATGGCAGGCGATCTCATGGCCGAGCTCCTGGAACGCGGCCACCGCCTCGGGATTGCGCTTCAATGCCATCGACACGCCGAAAATGGTGAGCGGCAGCGCGCGTTCCTCGAACATGCGCAGCACCCGCCACAGGCCGGCGCGCGACCCGTACTCATAGATCGACTCCATGCTCAAGTGGCGCATCTCGAATGCTTGCGCGCCGATGATCTCGGAAAGAAAGGTTTCGGATGCCTTATCGCCGTGCAAAACGCAGTTTTCCGCGCCTTCTTCATAATTCAGCACGAATTGGACGGCAATGCGTGCGCCGTCCGGCCATTGCGCATGCGGCGGATTGCGGCCGTAGCCGACAAGGTCGCGGGGATAGTTTTTGTAGAGATCGGACACGCTTCACCTGAACGTCTTGATCATGAGGGGGCGGCGACGCTGCGCCGGCACAACGATGGAACGATAGTCGATAGTAAAGCGAAGGCGGCACCGCGATATATGCATCGGCTGATAACTGTTTTCAGCGCCGCGATATAGGCGGATAGCTGCGATCGCCTAGTTTTGCACCAGTGACTTTGCGGTCGCGGCGATCAGTTCGCGCAGCCATTTGTGCTCGGGAGCCTGATGCACCCGGTCGTGCCATAGTTGGTAAAAACGCATGGTCGGGAACTTGATCGGTACGGTGAAAATCTTGAGCGGCAGATTCCGCTCGTAAAAGCGCATGAATTGCCGGCCCGTCGTCAACACCAGGTCGCTGCGTGTGAGCATGTGCGGAATCAGTCCGAAATACGCCGACTCGACCACCACATTGCGGTGCATGTTTTGCTTGGCGAGAAAGGATTCGATCACGCCGGAATAGCCCGGCAGCATCTGCGATGGCGCGACATGCGGCAGCGACAGGTAGTCCTCGACCGTCATGTCGTCCGGCCCGGTGCGCAGCGCGTAGGCGCAATCGGCACGCATGATGCAGGCGATCTCGTCCTCGAACAGTTTGGACATGTGCAGGTGCTCGGGCGGGTCGTCCCAGTTGGCGATCACGATGTCGAGCTCGCCGTCCGACAGCAACTTCAGGTAATCGTTGTCCGGCCCCTTGCCGTGCAGAACGACCCGGCTCTTCGGCGATTCGCGGCGGACTGCGGCAACGATATTGGGCAGGAACTGGCTGTCCAGATAATCCGGGGCGGCAATATGAAAGGTGCGTGCTTCGTGTTGCGGGGAAAACGCGGTCTTCTGCGCGAACAGCTTTTCGGTTTCGTCGAGTATCTTTTTGGCCGGCAATAACAGGCTTTCGCCATGCTGGGTGGGCACCATGCCGCGTGCGCCGCGCACCAGCAGCGGATCGCCGGTCAGCTCGCGCAGCTTGCGCAGGGACGCCGAGATCGACGGCTGCGGCTGGTTGAGCTTGAGCGCGACGCGCGAGACGTTTTTTTCGGAGAGCAGCAGATACAGGATGCGTATGAGATGGATGTCCAGATGATCCGGCAAGCCTGACATTGCGTCCCCTCTATATCATAATGTGTATGTGAAATATACTTGATGCCGGATGTTCCGAGCTACAAAAAAGTCTATCTTTTAACATCAAAAAACCGGCGCGCATGTCGCTCGCGCGAAATCGAAAGTCGGTTAACCCTGGTCGCAGCGGAGCTGTCAACGGTTCGCGACCAATCGGGAGACAATCCCCCTCGTCTGAAGCGCCCGCGGAGGCAGACGAGCTTCTGTCCTGAGGAGTTCATGGAAGCTTTGTTGCTGAATTACGGCGTCGAATGGCTGAACCTGCTGGTCCGCTGGTTGCACCTGATCACGGGCATTGCATGGATAGGCGCGTCCTTCTATTTCGTCTGGCTGGACAATTCGATCAAGCCGCCCAAGCCCGGCTCCGAGCTGGAAAAGGCCGGCGTATCGGGCGAATTGTGGGCGGTACATGGCGGCGGTTTCTACAATCCGCAGAAATACCTGGTCGCGCCCAAACAGTTGCCCGAGGAGCTGCACTGGTTCAAGTGGGAGGCCTACTCGACCTGGCTGTCCGGCTTCGCGATGCTGTTCATCGTCTATTACTTCAATGCGCCGGCAATGATGATCGACAAATCGGTGGCCGACATCAGCAGCGCGCAGGCGATCGGCATCGGCCTCGGCACGCTGGTCACCGGATGGATCGTCTACGACTTGTTGTGCAAATCGCCGCTCGGTCGGCACGACGGGTTGCTCGGCATCGTGATGTATCTGCTGATCGTGCTGACGGCCTTCGTGCTCTCGAAATTCCTGGGCGGCCGCGCCGCCTACATTCATGTCGGCGCGATGATCGGCACCATCATGGTCGGCAATGTGCTGATGCAGATCATTCCCGGCCAGCACAAGCTGGTCGACGCCATGAAGGCCGGCAGGACACCCGATCCGATCTACGGCAAGCGCGGTAAACAGCGCAGCGTCCACAACAATTATTTCACGCTGCCGGTGCTGTTCATCATGATCAGCAATCACTATGCGATGACCTACAACCACGCCAACAACTGGCTGGTCCTGGCGGGCATCATGGCAGCCGGCGTGCTGATTCGTCATTTCTTCAACCTCAAGCACAAGGGAAGAATTGCATGGGGCTATCCGGCGGCCGGTGTCGCCTTGCTTCTCGTGGTGGCGGTAGCAATTGCACCGCGCCCCGCAGCGAAGCTCTCGTCAAGCGATGGGACGCCGGTCGACATCGCGCAAGTGCAGGGCGTCATCGCGCAGCGCTGCGCGGTCTGCCACTCCGACAAGCCGACGCAGCCCGGCTTTGCGACGGCGCCGGCTGGCGTGATGCTGCACACGCATGCCTTGCTGCGGCAGCATGCGGACCGCGTGTATCGCCAGGCAGTACAGTTGAAATCCATGCCGATCGGGAACCTGACCAATATGACGGACGAGGAACGCGCGCTGATTGCACGCTGGTATGAATCAGGCGCCAAATAAGTCACGACCGAGTCACAACGGAATCACAACGGAAACAAGACCATGACCATTATCCATATCGACGGTTTCACTCTGACCGCTGACCAGGTCGTCAGCATTGCACGCAACCCTGGCCTTGAGGTGCGTCTGGCGCAATCCTCGCGCGATGCGCTGAAGCAAAGCCGCGATTACATCGAATCCACCTGGATGCATGACGATGCGCCGATGATGTACAGCTTCAATACCGGCGTCGGCTTGCTGAAGGACACGCGCGTCAAGGTCGAGCATATCGAACTGTTCCAGACGCAGCTCATCAAGGCGCATGCCGCCGGATTGGGCGAACCGTTTTCCGAAGAAGTGAGCCGCGCCACCATGCTGCTGCGGGCCAATGCGTTCGCCAGCAACTATTCCGCGCCGCGCGTCGAAGTCGTGGATCGCCTGCTCGCTTTCCTTAATGCCGGCATCCATCCGGTCATGCCGCAGAAGGGTTCGGTCGGTGCCTCCGGCGATCTCGCGCCGCTGTCTTATCTCGCAGCGGCGATCGCCGGATTCGATGAGGCGGAGGTCATGTACAAGGGCCAGCGCATGGGCGCGCCGCAGGCCATCGTTGCCGCCGGCATCCAGCCGGTCAAGTTCGATCTGAAGGCCAAGGATGGCTCGGCGCTGATCAACGGCTGCACCGTCTCGCTCGCCGTTGCCGTACTGGCGTCCCATGATGCACGGAATCTTCTGTCGGATGCCTGCGTGTCGCTTGGCCTGACGCTGGAAGCGATGCGCGCCGAGATGTCGGCATTCGACGAGCGCATTCACCAGGCTCGGCCGCATGCCGGGCAGATCAAGACGGCGTCGATCATCCGCACGCTGCTCAAGGGATCGACCCGCACGTCGCACGAGGCTCGCGCAGTGCAGTTTCCGGAAGAATCGCGTCGCACCGACATTCCCTACACGCCGCGCATCCAGGACGTGTACTCGCTACGCTGCGCTCCGCAGGTGTACGGACCGGTGTTCGATGCGCTCGACTACATTGATACCATCGTCGACAAGGAAATCAATTCGGCCACCGACAATCCCTTGATTTTCGGGAAGGCGGGCGGCGGGTTCGAGATCATCTCGGGCGGCAATTTCCACGGCCAGTATCTGGCGCAGGCCATGGACTTGCTTTCGATGGCCATTGCCGACCTCGGCAGCATTTGCGAGCGGCGCATTGCGCGCCTGATCGATCCCACGCTGTCATGGGGACTGCCGCGCAATTTGATGAGCGGCATTCGCGGCGTCAACACCGGTTATACGGTCGTGCAATGCTCGATGAGTTCGCTGGTGATGGAAAACCGCACGCTCTGCATGCCTGGCAGCGTGGACAGTATCCCGGCCAAGGGCAATAGCGAGGACCACGTCTCGAACTCGACCTGGTGCGCGCGCAAGGCCGCGACCGTGGTCGCCAACACGCAATACATCATCGGCGTGGAAATGCTGTTCGCCGCGCAGGGACTGACCATGACGGAATCGCTGTTGCCGGGCTTCGTGCTGGGGCAGGGAACGCAGGCGGCCTACGAAGAGATCCGTCGCCAGATCCCGGCCTGCCTGGAAGGCGATCGCTGGTTTCACAACGACATTGCCGCCGCGCGCTCGTTCATCACGAGCGGTTCGGTGCGTGCCGCGGTGGAGAAGAAGATCGGCAGCTTTACCCAATGAGGAAAAAGCGCACGCCGTAAAAAGAAAGCCCGGCGGTCTGCCGGGCTGGTCTGATAAATCGACATCAATCGATCAATCATGTGAAGCAGGCTTGTGGCCGGCAACGCACACGGGCGACAGCTTGCGCTCTCGCCCGATTCAAAATCCTAGAAACGATGACGCACGCCGACGCCGAAGCTGTTGCCGTTGTTCTGGCTGGTGATGCGGTCATTCATAAAGATCGCGTACAGATCGGTACGCTTGGACAGGTCGTAGTCATAGCCGACTGACGTGGTATTGCGCTTCTGGTCGGCGCCGATGGCCGTACCGGTGCGCTTGGAATGTGCCCAGGCTGCCATGATCTTGCCCTGGCCGGCGGGAACGGTGGCGCCAAGTGACACGGTCTTGTCGTCGAGGTCGATGTTGTGCGAGGTCTGGCCGTAGGTCGCGAACAGTTTCGCTGCCTTCAGGTCATAGCTGCCGCCGACCATCCATGCGGTCTGGCGTGTTGCGGACAGTCCCGAGGCGAGCGGCAGGTTGCCGCCGGGTTGTACATTGCCGGCCGGGACATTCAGCGGATTGTTGATTTCGACGTTGTGATAGAACGCGGTCAGGGCCAGCGGGCCGCCGAAATAGAGCAGGTTCAGGCCGACGTTGTTCTTGCCGTTGTTGCCCGCCACTTCGCCGAACTGGTAATGCAGGTTCGCGGTGAGGCCGCCGAAGTTCGGTGTCGTATAGCGAATCGAATTGCTCCAGCCGGTATCGCCCGCGAAGGAGTTGGTCCAGGCCGATCCGTTGAACAGCGGCACATCGGCCTGCAGGATCAACGGCGAGAACGTGTAGGAGTCACCGAAGGGATTGAACAGGATGGTCGGCAGGAATTGCGGAGCGAGTTCGCGGCCGAGTGAAACCGCGCCAAAGCTGCCGGACAGACCGACATTGGCGTCGCGCGAGAACAGGGTATCGCCGGGGAAGCGGCCTTGCGAGCCGGTGTCCGCCTGAATGAAGCTGGTCAGCTGGAAGTTGGCTTTCAGGCCGCCGCCGAGATCCTCGGAACCCTTGAATCCGAACCAGGAAGTCGTCATGCCGCCGCTGTTGACGACGGAACGGCTGTTCGCGTCGCCGGCATTGCGCACTTTGCCCGCGAAAACGTCGACAAGACCGCTTACCGAGACATTGCTTTGTGCCATGGCCGCCGGTGCCGCGGTCGCCGCGACCAAGGCTGCCGCGAGGGCGATTTGTGTCAATTTGAACTTGCGTTGTTGCATGAGCTCTCCAGATCAGATGCAGTTAATGAAACCGGGAGTCCTCCCCGGACGGTAAATCCCTGCTTCGAGATTGCCGTCGGGTTTCCCTATTTCCAATCGGCAATCATTTTACTTTCCCTTGCCGCTTTCGCGAAAGAGAAATTCTCGGGTTTGAACGTATTCAAACCACTTTCTTGTTCACCTCAACTTGCACGCAACATCATCAATAGCCCGCGCGCGCGTGAACCAGGCTGCCCCCGCTGTACGTCGCAGCGATTGCGCGATCGTCGCCGAGCAGGGCAAATGCAAACAGCAGTTCTTCCAGGCTTTCAGCGCGTGCGGTTCGTCGTGCCAGCAGCGGGGTCGCGTGTGGGTCCAATACAACAAAGTCGGCTTCGACCCCTGTCGCAAAGTTGCCTATCGTTCCATCGAGCTGCATGCTGCGCGCGCCGCCCAGCGTCGCCAGATAAAACATGCGCAAGGCGGGCAGGTAAGTGCCGCCCATGCGCGCCACCTTGTAAACTTCGTTCATCGTGCGCAGCATGGAAAACGATGTGCCGCCGCCGACATCGCTTGCCAGCGACAGCAGCATCCGCGCCGCATCGGCGCCCGCGAAATCGAACAGGCCGCTGCCGAGGAAGAGATTGGAAGTGGGGCAGATGGCCGCCGCCGACTGCGTCTCATGCATGCGCCGCCGGTCATGTTCGTCCAGCCAGATGCAATGCCCGAACATGGCGCGCGGACGCATCATGCCGACCTTGTCGTACACGTCCAGATAGCTGCGCGAATCGGGAAACAGGGACTTGACCCATGCCACTTCATCGGTGTTCTCCGCGACATGGGTCTGAAGAAAGGTATCGGGATAGGCGCGCGCCAGTTCGCCGGCAAGATGCAACTGCGTTGATGTCGATGTCGGAGCGAAGCGGGGTGTAATCGCATAAAGCTGGCGGCCGCGCTTGTGCCATTTGTGGATCAGATCTTCGCTGTCCCGCACGCCGCCCTCCGTCGTATCGCGCAGGAACTCGGGACAATTGCGGTCCATCAGGACCTTGCCGCCGACCATGCGCAGCCTGCGCTTTTCGCTTTCAGCGAAAAAGGCATCCACCGATGAGGGATGCACCGTGCAATACACCATGGCGGTCGTGGTGCCGCAGCGCAGAAGTTCGTCAATGAAGAAACGCGCCACCTCCGCGGCATGTTGCGGATCCTCGAATTTGCGCTCGGTCGGGAAGGTATACGTCTCCAGCCACGGCAGCAGGCCGGGCGCGGGCGAGGCGATCATATCCGTTTGCGGATAATGGATATGGGTGTCGATGAAGCCGGGGACGATCAGCTTGCCGCGATAATCCCGAACCTCGACCTGCGGCGGAACGTGATCGTGCAACTGCGCGTAGTCGCCCGCCGCAAGTACGCGGCCATCCTCGACGATCAGCAAGCCGTCTTCGTGCCAGGCACTGGCCTTGTCATCGAAGGCGGGATCGGCGGTGAAATGCAGGATGCTTGCGCGGTAAGCCTGGAGATTGTGAGCGACGATTGTCGATATCATTGAAATTTTTTGTTATTCGTTTGGTGTAAGGACCTGTTCGGTCTGTTCGCTCTTCTCCCAAACCTGCAGCAATTGCGCGCATACGGACGCGGCGATCACCGCAGGCGTCTTGCCGCTGATGCCGGGCACGCCGACCGGACATATCATGTGCTTCAGCCGCTCTTCGGGCATGCCCCGCGCACGGAGGCGGCGTTCGAACTGTACGCGCTTGCTTTCCGAACCGATCAGCCCGAACCATCCTGCATCGGTACGACGCAGGATCGCTTCGGCCAGCCGCTGATCCAGCGCATGGCTGTGGGTCATGACCAGATAGCTCGCGCCCGGAGACACTTCATCAACCACGGCCTCCGGCGTATCGGTCACTTCCGTTTTCACATTGGCCGGCAGGCTTTCCGGGAACATGTCCTCGCGCTCATCGACCCAGGTCACATGGCACGGCAATTCCGCCAATGCGCGCACGATCGCGGCGCCGACATGGCCGGCGCCGAACAGGACCAGATGGGCGCGGTATGCGCGCAAGGGATCGACCAGCCAGCGACAGCCTTCGCTGTCCACCACGATGTGGCATTCGCGGGCGAGGTCGATATGCTCGGGCGGCGGAAGCGCCCCGCATAGAGGCTGTTCCTCCTTATCGATGACTTGTGCAGGCAAGGACGCGTCCAGTGCCACAAGGCGCCAGTAGTCCTGCCTCTTGGCCCGATATTCATTCAGGCAGACGGCATAATCACGATCCTTGGCTTCGATACGTTCGAAGGCCAGCAGCACCACACCGCCGCAGCACTGCCCAAGGCTGGGTCCGAGTGCGAAGCGCTCGATACGGCGCATCGTGGCCAGCGATCCGGACGGCATGGCCAGCATCTCGTGTGCGATTTCAGCAGCACGCATCTCCAGGTGGCCGCCGCCGATGGTGTCGCACTGGGCCTTGGCTGTGACAAGCATCTTCGCGCCCGGCTCGCGCGGGCTTGAACCCTGGACCGATGCGACCGTGACCAGCACTGCCGGCTCGGCGCGAGCGGCGGCGTTGCTGAGTGCGGAGAGCCAGTCGGTCATGTTTTTTTCAGTGCGAAATCAGTTGTTGATTCACGTCGACGTGCAAACCGCGTCGACCGCGTTCAGGATTGCCTCGCTCGTTGCCGGTGCATTCAGCGGCGGGTTACGCTTGTAATCGGCGAGGCTGGCGATTGCGTCGCGGATGGCGAAGAATACCGAGAAGGGCAGCAGCAAGGGCGGTTCGCCCACGGCCTTCGAGCGATGAATGCTGTCCGACGCATTGCGATTCCGGAAAAGCTTTACGCGAAAATCGCGCGGGCAGTCGGAAACGGCGGGAATCTTGTAGGTTGACGGCGCGTGCGTCATCAGCTTGCCCGCCTTGTCCCACCACAATTCCTCGGTCGTGAGCCAGCCCATTCCCTGGATGAACCCACCCTCGACCTGCCCAATATCGATGGCCGGATTGAGCGAATTACCGGCGTCGTAGAGCGCATCGGCACGCAGGAGTTTCCATTCGCCGGTGAGCGTATCGACGATCACTTCCGATACGGCCGCGCCATAGGCGAAGTAGAAGAAGGGATTGCCGGTCATGGTCGCCGCATCCCAATGCAAACCGGGAGTGGCGTAAAAACCGTCCGACCACAACTGCACGCGCGCGTTGTACGCCCGGCGTACCAGCGAGGGGAAGGGCTCGGGGCTGCCATCGATGTAGACCTGATTGTCGGCAAACCGGATGGTTGACGGATCGACCTGCCAGGTCTGCGCGGCGAATGCGCTCAGGCGCTCGCGAATCTGGCGTGCCGCATCCTGCGCGGCCATGCCGTTGAGGTCCGCGCCGGTCGAGGCGGCGGTGGCCGAGGTGTTGGCGACCTTGCTGGTATCGGTGGCGGAAATGCGTACATGCGACAAGTCGAGGCCGAGTTCGTGTGCGACGACTTGCGCCACCTTGGTGTTGACACCCTGGCCCATTTCGGTGCCGCCATGATTGACCAGCACCGAGCCATCGACATACACATGCACCAGCGCGCCGGCCTGGTTCAGATGCGTCAGGTTGAATGCGATGCCGAACTTGACCGGGGTGAAGGCAATGCCTTTCTTCAGCACCGGACTCGTGGCATTGAATGCGCGAACGGCCTTGCGGCGCGCGCGGTAATCGCTGTCGGCTTCGAGTTCCGCGACCAGTTCATGGATGACATTGTCGACGACCTTCTGACCATACTGCGTGACGTTGCGACCTTCGGCATCGTCGCGTCCGTAGAAGTTGAGCTTGCGTACGTCGAGCGGGTCCTTGCCGAGATTGCGCGCGATGTCGTCGATGACGTATTCGATCGCGATCGCGCCCTGCGGCCCGCCGAAGCCGCGAAAGGCGGTATTCGACTGCGTGTTGGTCTTGCCGCACAGGGCCAGGATGTCCACGGCGGGCAGGTAATAGGCGTTGTCGAAATGGCACACGGCGCGCGTCGCGACCGGGCCGGACAGGTCGGCGGAATAGCCGGCGCGCGCCACCATCTCGACGCGGGCCGCCAGGATGCGGCCGTCATGGTCGTATCCGATTTCATATTCGTAATGGAAATCGTGGCGCTTGCCGGTCACCATCATGTCGTCGTCGCGATCCGCGCGCAGCTTGACAGGCCGCTTGAGGCGCGCGGCCGCAATCGACGCGGCCGCCGCCCACAAGGCGGACTGCGATTCCTTGCCGCCGAAACCGCCGCCCATGCGCCGGCACTCAACCACGACATGATGCGAATGCAGGCCGAGCGCATGTGCGACCACATGCTGCATTTCCGACGGATGCTGCGTCGAGCAGTAGACCAGCATACCGTGATCTTCCTTCGGGATCGCGTACGAAACCTGGCCTTCCAGATAAAACTGCTCCTGGCCGCCGACGTAAAGTTCTCCCTTCACGCGATGCGGCGCCTGCTCGAACGCCTGCCTGAGATCGCCACGTGCGAGATGCATCGGCGGCAAGACCCAGGATTGCGCCCGCTTGGCGTCCTGCGGCGTCAGGATTGCCGGCAGTTCCTCGTAATCGATCCTGGCGAGCCGGGCGGCGCGA
Source organism: Noviherbaspirillum sp. (assembly GCF_035254865.1). Taxonomy (GTDB): domain Bacteria; phylum Pseudomonadota; class Gammaproteobacteria; order Burkholderiales; family Burkholderiaceae_D; genus Noviherbaspirillum. Next base: position 19,608 of record NZ_DATFAF010000015.1, on the reverse strand, counting down.
CGCGCATTGTCGTGCGTATCGGCGACGACCAGGAATACCGGCTGGCCGACATACTGCACCAGGCCGTCGGCGAGGATAGGATCGTCATGGATGATAGGGCCGCAATCATTGGTGCCGGGAATGTCCTTCGCGGTGAGTACCGCCACCACGCCTCGCGACTTCCTGGCTTCGGCAAGATCGATGGATTTCACGCGGGCATGCGCCTTCTGCGACAGGCCGAGCGCGGCGTGCAAGGTGCCCTGCAGTTCCGGAATGTCGTCGGTGTAGGTGGCCTCGCCCAGCACATGCAGCCGCGCGGACTCGTGCGGTTGCGCAATGCCGACGGCGGCCCATCGGGCTTGAGCGGGTTGCTTGATGAAAGAGTCTGTTTGCTTGTTCATGATCGTCTCGTCATGCGCGCGCGAATGCGTTGACGGCAGTGGCGGGCAGCGGTGCATCGAGGCGTGTCTCCAGCCAGAAACGACGCAGCAGATTGCGGGCCGCCTTGACGCGGTAGGCAGCGCTTGCGCGCATATCGGTAAGCGGAGCATAGTCCTCGCTCAGCGCCTGCATGGCATCCTGCAAGGCGGTTTCGTCCCAAGCGCGGCCCTCGAGTGCCGCCTCGGCTTTTGGCGCGCGGCGTGAAGTGGCGGCCATGCCGCCGAAGGCGATGCGCGCCTCGCGCACGATCCCGCCGTCCAGCGTGATCGCAAATGCCGCGCACACGGCGGAAATGTCCTGGTCAAAGCGCTTGGCCAGCTTATAGGTGCGAAAACGGCGATTGGCTTGCGGCAGCGGCACACGCAATGCTTCGACGATCTCGTCGGGCTGCAAATCCTTCTTCTGGTAATCGAGGTAAAACGCCTCCAGCGGCATGACGCGCTGGCCATTCTTGCCGCGCAAGACGATCTCGCTGCCGAGGGCAATCAGCCAGGGCGCGGAGTCGCCGATCGGCGAGCCGTTGGCGACATTGCCGCCCAGTGTGCCGGCATTGCGGATCGGCAGCGATGCGAAACGCTGCCACAGCTCGGACAATTCCTGCGGATAGTGCCTGCAAAGTGCCGCGTAGGCATCGTTCAAGGTCACGGCTGCACCGATCTCGAGCTTTCCATCCCTTTCGGCCAGCGTCTGCAGCTCGGCGACCTGGTTGATGTAAATGATGTCGCCGAGGTCACGCATCTGCTTGGTCACCCACAGGCCGACGTCGGTCGAACCGGACAGGATGGTCGCGGCCGGGTTCTCTGCGCGGATTCTCACTAGCTGGTCCAGCGATTGCGGTACGTGAAACTTCCGGCCGTCATGGGAGTAGGTCAGCATCTCGCTGCGCTGGATCTTTTTCAGCATTGCGGCGAGAGCATCGCGGTCGAACTTGACGCGCGGCAGATCGAGCATGTGATGGGCGGCGTCGACAATCGGCCGGTAGCCGGTGCAGCGGCAGAGGTTGCCGGACAAGCTGTCGTCGATTTCCCTGCGCTCCGGATGTGATGTGTTGCCGTCCTGCTTCAGATACAGTCCCCAGAGCGACATTACGAAACCGGGCGTACAGAAACCGCATTGTGAACCATGGCAATCCACCATGGCCTGCTGCACCGGATGCAGGCTTCCATCGGACTGCTTCAAATCTTCGACGGTGAACAAGGCCTTGCCGTCCAGCGTCGGCAGGAACTGGATGCAGGAATTGACCGTCTTCAGTTCAACCGCGTCACCTTTCAGCTCGCCGATAATCACCGTGCACGCGCCGCAGTCGCCTTCTGCGCAACCCTCCTTGGTCCCCGTACAGTGCTGGTCCTCGCGCACATGCTGCAGGACAGTCCGGGTGGGAGGAGCATCGGCAACCGTCCTGACTTCACCGCGGTATAGAAAACGTATGGCTTGTGACATGCTGTCTCGCTTGGATTTCTTTAGATTAGCATCGCAAATCGCACTAGCCGAAGCTTGATACCGGGCATGGCGAGCGACTACGTCCATCCGGTGGCGATGGAAAGTTTCATCATGCAAGAAGCGGACGCACGCGTCAGCGCATGGGCGACAATAGGTGGTATATGGGCAAGCATATGAGTACCCGGCCTGCCTTCATGCGGGAAGGGCGATGCAGCCTATATCGCCTGCGCGATACGGAGGGCGGCATGCAGATATATCATTGCCGGGTCAACACAACAGGAGAATGCAATGGGAAAACTGAGCACGCATGTGCTGGACATCACCCACGGCAAACCGGCGGCAGGGGTTGTTATCGAACTGTATGAAGTAAAAGCCACCCAGCGGACCTTGCTCTGCAGTACCGTGACCAACCATGATGGCCGCTGTAGCGCGCCTTTGCTGCAAGGAGAAGAAATGCGTGCCGGGCAATACGAGCTGGTGTTCGGCGCCGGCGATTATTTCGCCGGCCACGGCCTCGTGCTGCCGCAACCGCGCTTCCTCGATCGCGTCATCATCGCATTCGGGATAGCCGATCCCGACGAAAATTATCACGTGCCCCTGGTGGTGTCTCCCTGGGCCTATTCGACCTATCGCGGCAGCTAAACACGCTGAACCGTGCATGCTGTTCGGGGTGCAGGTTCAAAAATTCATCCCTGATGACATCCGGGGAATTGGCGTGCGGCCGATGCATCACAGGCGTGCGACACGATGACTTTTTTGCGTTGCACGCTGCGCAAGTTTCGCGCTTGCATGAGACAATTGCGATCCACCAGAACAGACGCCGCGCCTCAGCAAAGCCGCTTCTCCGATGCATTTCCTTCCCGTCATTGCGGTACAGACCGATTCCGTCGTGCCTATATCCACTCTTCTATATTTCACATACAGACAAATGTATATTGACCCGAGATATTTCCTGTAATTTTCATCAATTACAAGAATATTCAGACAACAGAGCTACTACCATATCGGTTTTTCGCGTAGTCGCTTCAAGAAGAGTGAGACATGGACACCCGCCTAACCCTGAGCAGGATCACGAAGAGATATCCTTCCGTGGTCGCCAATGACGGCGTCGATCTGGATGTGCTTCCGGGAGAGATACACTCGATCCTGGGCGAGAACGGCGCGGGAAAATCCACCCTGATGAAGATCATCTATGGCGCGGTCAAGCCGGATGCGGGGCAGATTCTCTGGAATGGAAAGGACGTACATATCGCCAATCCGGCCGAGGCGCGCAAGCTCGGCATTGCGATGGTGTTCCAGCATTTTTCGCTGTTCGATACGCTGACCGTGGCCGAAAACATCGCGCTCGGCTTGCCGCGGGATACCGATCTCAATGCGTTGAGCAAGCAAATCGAATCAACCGCGCATCAGTACGGCCTGGAGCTGGAGCCGCAGCGTCATGTGCACACGTTGTCGGTCGGCGAGTGCCAGCGCGTGGAAATCGTGCGGGCCTTGCTGGCCAAACCCCAGCTGCTGATTCTCGATGAGCCGACCTCGGTGCTGACCCCGCAAGCAGTCGAAAAACTGTTCGAAACGCTGCGCAAGCTGGCGTCGGAAGGCTGCAGCATTCTCTACATCAGCCACAAGCTCGATGAAATCCGTTCACTCTGCCACAAGTGCACCGTGATGCGTGCCGGGAAAGTGACGGGCATCTGCGATCCGATGCAGGAAACCGCCGCCAGCCTGTCGCGCATGATGATCGGCTCGGAGCCGCCCGCGATCAAGTCGACCGACCGGCAGCCTGGCGAGAAGATGCTGTCGCTGCGCAATCTCTCCTTGCAGAAAAGCCACCCGTTCGGGACCACGCTCGCCGACATCAACCTTGATGTGTGCGCGGGCGAGATCGTCGGCATGGCCGGCGTATCCGGCAACGGGCAGCAGGAATTGCTCGCCGCCTTGTCCGGCGAAGACCCGCGCGCGCGGCCGGATGCGATCGTGCTCAATGGCGAAGCGGTCGGCCGCATGAATGCCGCGCGGCGCCGGCGACGCGGACTCGGCTTTGTGCCGGAGGAACGCCTTGGCCGTGGCGCCGTTCCGGATCTGTCGCTGGCACACAATGTCCTTCTGTCGCACCAGAACAAGAACACGGTCAGGCATGGCTTGATCAACTTTCGCGCCATCCACGATCTCGCTGCCGCCATCATCGACCGTTTCAAGGTGAAAGCGCCGGATCCGCATGCCACCGCAGGCAGCCTGTCGGGCGGCAATCTGCAGAAATACATCGTCGGACGCGAAGTCATGCGCGATCCGAAAGTGCTGATCGTGGCACAGCCGACCTGGGGTGTGGACGTCGGCGCGGCGGCACAGATCCGCGCGGAGCTGGTCGCCTTGCGCGATGCGGGCCGCGCACTGCTCGTGGTGTCGGAAGAGCTCGATGAATTGTTTGAAATCTCCGATCGGCTGGTGGTGATCGCCAAGGGCAGGTTGTCGCCCTCGATCAAATGCTCGGAGGCGACGGTCGACCTGATCGGCCAGTGGATGAGCGGCCTGTGGGATCGCGACGAGGCCGTGCGGCAGGAGGTGGCCAATGCTTAAGATGGAAAAACGGCCCAGCCCGTCGGCGCTGATGTCCTGGATGTCTCCAGTGCTGGCGGTGCTGCTGACGGTCGTGTTCGGTGTCATCGTGTTCTTCTCGCTTGGCAAGAACCCGGTGGCCGGCCTGTCGGTCTTCTTCATCGAACCGATCAAGGATTTGCGCGGCTGGTCGGAAGTCGGCGTGAAAGTCGCGCCGCTCTTGCTGATTGCCGTCGGCCTCGCGATCTGCTTCCGCGCCAACGTCTTCAATATCGGCGCGGAAGGCCAGCTCGTCATCGGCGCCATCGCCGGCGGCGCGGTCGGGCTCTATTTCGATCACGGCGAAGGCGGCGGCGCGATGATGATTGCCCTCATGCTGCTGGCCGGCATGGCCGGCGGAATGGCGTGGGCGGCGATCACGGCTTTCCTGCGCGACCGCTTCAACGCCAACGAAATCCTGGTGTCCCTGATGCTGGTGTATGTCGCGCAACTGCTGCTGAGCCTGATGGTGAATGGTCCGCTGCGCGATCCCGAGGGGTTCAATTTTCCGCAATCGCGCATGTTGTCGGAAGGCTTCCTGCTGCCCAACATTCTCCAGGGCACGCGCCTGCATTTCGGCTTCGTGCTGGCCTTGATCGCTTCCGCGCTCGGCTGGCTGTTCCTGTCGCGCAGCTTTGCCGGTTACCGGCTGCAGGTCGGCGGCATGGCCCCGGCGGCGGCGCGCTATGCCGGTTTCTCGTCGCGCAAGTCGCTGTGGACCTCGATGCTGGTATGCGGCGCGCTGGCCGGCATTGCCGGTGTATCGGAGGTGATCGGGCCGATCGGGCAGCTCACGCCGTCCGTCTCGCCGGGCTACGGCTTTGCGGCGATCATCGTGGCCTTTGTCGGCCGCCTGCATCCGGTCGGCGTGGTCTTTTCGAGCTTCATCATGGCGCTGTTCTATATCGGCGGCGAACTCTCGCAAACGCGCCTGGGCATGCCGAGCGCGATTACCGGCGTGTTCCAGGGCATCCTGCTGTTCTCGCTGCTGGCCTGTGACGTGCTGATCCATTACAAATTGAGCTGGAGGAAATCATGAGCGCATTGACCGCCGATCTTGCCCCCATGATCGCCGCGTCCATCAATGCCGGCACGCCCTTGATGCTGGCGGCGCTGGGCCTGCTCATCAATGAGAAGTCGGGCGTCGTCAACCTCGGTGCGGAAGGCATGATGCTGGTTGCCGCGATTGTCGGTTTCGCCACCGCCGTCAATACAGGCAGCGTGACGGCAGGTTTCCTCGCTGCCGCGGTGGCCGGGATGCTGCTCGCAGGGTTTTTCGCCTTGCTGACGGTGTGGCTGGGCACCAACCAGTATGCGACCGGGCTGGCGCTGGCACTGTTCGGCAGCGGTGCCTCGGCCTATATCGGCATGGATTACGTCGGCCACAGCCTGGAGAATCCGAAATTCGCGCTGCCGTTCCTGTCCGATATTCCGTTTATCGGCACCGCCTTGTTCAAGCAGCATCCGATGGTCTATTTCTCGCTGCTGCTGTGCGGTGCGATCATTCTGTTTCTGTATCGCAGCCGCGCCGGACTGGTGCTGCGTGCGGTCGGCGAGTCGCCCTCGTCGGCCCACGCGCTCGGCTATAACGTGCGCTTGATCCGGCTCGCAGCCTTGCTGTTCGGCGGCGCCTGCTGCGGCCTGGCGGGCGCGTTCATGTCACTGGTCTACACTCCGATGTGGGTCGAGGGCATGGTGGCCGGGCGTGGCTGGATTGCGCTGGCGCTGACCACATTTGCGACCTGGCGTCCCGCGCGGGTGATGATCGGCGCCTATCTGTTCGGCGGCGTGACGATCATGACCTTCCATGCGCAGGGGCTGGGCGTGTCGATCGCTTCGCAATGGCTGTCGATGCTGCCGTATCTCGCCACCATCGTGGTGCTGGTATTGATATCCACCAATGCGACCTGGATCAAGCTCAACATGCCGGCTTCGCTTGGCAAGAATTTCCATCCGCATTGAGGCAGGCAGATTCAGGCAGGCAGTTTTGGCAGGACCGGATTACGGATGTGCGGGACCGGCATCCACAAGGGATTTGGACGTCGGCGCGAGACTTCGCGTCCGGTAGGCATGCTGGTGTTCCCGCTCGGCGTGCCGGAGCGTTCATTGATCAATCAGCGGGAGTTACCTGTAGAGGAAAACCATGTCGAAAAGCTTCATGCGCGGGGCCTTGTCCGCGATTGCCATACTGCCAGCCGTTGCGCTGGCTCCCGCAATGGCGGCGGATTCCGCTCCGCTCAATGTCGGTTATGTCTATGTCAGCCCGATCGGCGAGGCGGGCTGGACCTTCCAGCACGACATGGGCCGCAAGGAACTGGAAAAGAACCTCGGCAACAAGGTCAAGACCAAGTTCGTCGAAAACGTGCCTGAAGGCGCCGATGCCGAGCGCGTGATCCGCGACCTGGCACAGCAAGGCAACAAGCTGATCTTCACGACCTCCTTCGGCTACATGAATCCGACCCTGAAGGTCGCCAAGCAATTCCCGGACGTCAAGTTCGTGCACCTGACCGGCTACAAGACCGCGTCCAACGTCGCCACCTTGAACGCGCGCTTCTACGAAGGCCGCTACCTCGCGGGCGTCCTCGCCGGCAAGATGACCAAGACCAATGTCGCCGGTTATGTCGGCGCTTTTCCGATTCCGGAAGTCCTGCAAGGCATCAATGCCTTCACGCGCGGCATGCGCAGCGTCAATCCCAAGGCCGAGGTGCGGGTCATCTGGGTCAATAGCTGGTACGACCCGGGCAAGGAACGCGATGCCGCCATCACGCTGATGGGGCAGGGCGCCGACATCGTGACGCACCATACCGACTCCCATGCCGTCGTGCAGGCCGCCGAGGAAAAGGGCAAGTACGCGGTAGCCTACCACTCCGATATGAAGAAGTTCGGTCCCAAGGCGCAGCTGGCCGCGGTGACGCATCACTGGGGCAAGTACTACACGCAGGCCGCGCAGGACGTCATTGACGGCAAATGGAAGCCGACCAGCGTCTGGGGCGGCATCAAGGATGGTTTCGTTACGCTGGAAGCCATCAACGCCGGCGTTCCGAACGACGTGAAGCAATCGGTCGCCGCCGCCGAGAAGGACATCGTGTCCGGCAAGATGACGCCGTTCGACGGTCCGGTGAAGGACAACGAAGGCAAGATCCGGCAGGAGAAGGGCCCGATGCCCGACAGTGCCCTCAACAAGATGGATTTCTATGTCGAGGGTGTTGCCGGCAAACTGCCCGGCAAATAAGACGCACCAAACCGTCACATCGAAGAAGGGGCCCGCGCAATGCGGGCCTTTTTGTTTTGCTCGTTCCGCAAGGTCGGCTGCCGCTATCCACGCAGACCCAAGGCAGCTTGCGTCGCTTCCCCTCATGCTCCTTGAGTCCTTTCGGTGGGGATTTCCACCGCGTTTTCATGCGGTTCACAGAACACTTTTCAGCGCCTTTGTTTTGCTGAGCAAAACATCGTTCCGAATTCGTTGACAGAAATCCGAAGTCCCGGTAACTTGCGAAAAACGCCATGGTAACAAACCGGATTTTCTAAAAAAATTGACCAGCGTCAACAAATACCATTACAGGAGGCAATGTTTTGGACTTGATTCTGCAACAGATCTTGAACGGATTGACGCTGGGCGGCGTGTATAGTCTGGTCGCCCTTGGCCTGACTTTGGTGTACGGCATTCTGCAGGTCCCCAATTTCGCCCATGGTGCGTTCTATATGGCTGGCGCCTATGTGGCCTTCTATCTGATGAGCGCCATGGGAGTGAATTACTGGTTGGCAATGGCGGGCGCGGCGGCGGCCGTCGCGGTGCTCGCGGTGGTTGCCGAGCGACTGGTTTTCCATCCCCTGCGTCACGCGCCCGGACTGCATCACATGATTGCCGCCATCGGGATACTGCTTTTTCTGGAGTCGGGCGCACAGGCAATCTGGGGTGCCGATTTCCACCGGATGCAGACCCCGTATAACGGAATCATGAATTTCGCGGGGCTGGTCCTGCCGGAACAGCGTCTGCTGATCATTCTCGCCGCATTCGGACTGGTGGCGGGTTTGCACCTGTTCCTGAAAAAGACGGTTACCGGCGCCACCATCATCGCGATGGCACAGAACCGCGACGGCGCGGCCCTGGTGGGCATCGATCCCAATCGGGTGGCGATGCTGACATTTGCCATTTCCGGTGTTCTCGCCGCAGTCGCGGCAGCACTCTATGCACCGATCAATCTGGTGTATCCCGGCATGGGCAACCTTGTCATCACCAAGGCATTCGTGATCATCGTCCTCGGCGGCATGGGCAGCGTGCCGGGTGCCATTGTCGGCGGACTGATCATCGGTTTTGCGGAAGCATTCGGCGCGTTTTACATCTCCACCGATTACAAGGACATCATCGCCTTTGTCCTGCTGGTAGCCATTCTTTCGATTCGCCCGGAGGGGCTGTTCACTAAAGGGGTGCGTTGAGAATGAAATACCTGGACCGAAAAATCGGGTGGCTGCTGCTGATCGCCTTGGCCGTCGCCTTTCCGTACCTCGCAGGCAATGACTATTACCTGACCGTGATGTCGCTGGCCTACATCTACGCGATCGCAACTGTCGGCCTGAATCTCATCACCGGCTACACCGGTCAGTACAACCTGGCGCACAGCGGATTCATGGCGGTCGGCGCCTACACGGTGGGTATCCTGACAGTCGATCACCAGGTACCGTTCTGGATTGCCTTCGCGTTGTCCGGATTCGTCGCCGCCGCGATCGGCTTCTTCGTCGGCATCCTGTCGTTGCGGCTGAAAGGGCACTTCTTTTCGATCTTCACGCTGTGCGTCGGTTACATCATGTACCTGCTGATCGAGAAGTGGGAAGGGCTGACGCACGGCACGGTGGGCATCATCGGCATTCCCGCGGCGCCGTCGGTTGCCGGCATCGATTTCGAAAGCCCGCGCGCCCAGTACTACCTTGTGCTGTTCTTCCTTGTCGTCAGTGTGTGGATCATGCATCGCATCGTCAACTCGCTGCTCGGCCGCACTTTCATGGCCATTCGCAATGGCGACGACCTCGCCGAGGCGCTGGGTATCAATCTGATGCGCAACAAGGTGCTGGCCTTCATGCTGTCGGTGTTCTATGCAGGCCTGGCGGGCGGTTTGTATGCGGGGGCGGTGCGCTTCCTTGGCCCGGGTCTGGCGGGCGTCGACCAGACCTTCGACATGACGATGTACATGCTGATCGGCGGCACGGGAACCATTCTCGGCCCGCTGCTCGGTTCGGTTGCCATGCCCTGGGTGACACAGTATCTGCAATTCCTCCAGGACTATCGTTTCGTCGTCTTCGGCCCGATTCTCGTGCTGCTAGTGATCTTCCTGCCCAACGGCGTGGTCGGGACCTATCTCGCATGGAAGGCGCGCGTTGCGTCGCGTGCATCTTCCTCCGGCGCGCAGGTCAAGTCCGCGCCGGTGAAAATTGTGCAACAACAGGAGGGCAGCCGTGCTTGAGATCCAATCCCTGTCCAAGCGCTTCGGCGGCCTGACCGCGGTGCGGAACGTCTCCACCACCATCGAGCGCGGCAAGATCAACGCCATCATCGGCCCCAACGGCGCCGGCAAGACGACATTCTTCAATCTGATCAGCGGGGTATTCCAGCCAACCGAGGGCCGCATCGTCTTCGAGGGACAGGATGTGACCAATCTGCGGGCGGACCAGATGGCCAGGCTGGGCGTGTCACGCACCTTCCAGACCACGCACCTGTTCGACGCGGCCAGCGTGCTCGACAACCTGATCGTCGGACATCGGCTGCGCACCAGATCGGGCCTGCTGGATGTCTTGCTCGGAACCCGTCGTCTAAAGGACGAGGAGCGCGAGTGCCGGGAAAAGGCGCGCGCCGCGCTCGACTTTGTCGGCCTTTCTCACATCGAGAACCGGATCGCCGCCGACATTACCCAGGAAGAGCGCAAGCGCGTCGCATTCGCGCTGGCCTTGTCGACCAATCCCTCGCTGGTCTTGCTGGACGAGCCGGCCGGCGGCGTCAATCCGGAAGAAACGATCGGACTGGCTGAACTGATCCGCAAAATGGTCAAGACAGGCCTGACCGTCTGCCTGATCGAACACAAGATGAACATGATCATGAACCTCGCGGACAAGATCATGGTGCTCAACTACGGCGAAAAGATCGCGGAAGGAACGCCATCGGAGATCCGCTCCAATCCGGTCGTCATCGAAGCTTATCTCGGGAGTGAACATGCTGCAGCTTGACAAGATCTCGGTGAATTACGGCAGCTTCCGGGCGCTTGACCAGGTCAGCATTCATGCCAGGGAAGGTGAACTGGTTGTTCTGCTCGGCGCCAACGGTGCCGGCAAGAGCTCGATCTTCCTGACGGTAAGCGGCCTGAACAAGGCAGCGGCCGGCAGCATCCGTTTCCGCAACAAGGAACTGGTCGGCATGAAGCCGTCGCAGATCGTGCATGACGGCGTGGTGCATTGCCCGGAGGGGCGCAAGCTGTTTCCCGGCATGTCGGTCCTGAAGAACCTGACGCTCGGCGCGTACGTGCATCGGCGCGACAAGCAGGGCATTCAGAAAACCCTGGACGAGGTATTCGAGCTGTTCCCGATCCTGCACGAGCGACGCGAAGCCAATGCGGGCTCGCTGTCCGGCGGCCAGCAGCAAATGGTTGCCATCGGACGCGCGCTGATGGGCCGCCCGAAAGCCTTGCTGCTGGACGAGCCCTCGCTCGGCCTGGCGCCGCTGGTGGTCAAGCAAATGTTCGAGGTGATTGAAAAGATCAACCGCACCGGCACCACGGTGCTGCTGGCGGAGCAGAACGCGTTCGCCGCGTTGAAGATTGCCAATCGCGCCTATGTGATCGAAAACGGGCACATCGTGCTGGAAGGCACGCGCGACGAATTGCTGAATAACGAACAGGTACGCAAGGCCTATATCGGCGCCTGATCGGAGAACGGGTGAAGTCATCAGTGGGTGAAAACATCAACGAGGAGCAAGGCATGAAGATTCAAGGAAAACTGAGCAAGTTGTCGGCAGCGCTGGCCATCGGTGCGGCACTCGGCAGCGGCGCCGTGTTCGCGCAGGAAGTCGTGAAAATCGGTTATTCCGGTCCGCTTTCCGGCGGTGCGGCACTCTACGGCAAGAACGTCCTGACCGGTATGGAAATGGCCGCCAACGAGATCAATGCAAAAGGACTGGAAGTCGGCGGCAAGAAATACAAGGTGGAGATTGTCGCGCTCGACGATAAATACAATCCGAGCGAAACCGGCATCAACGTGCAGCGCTTGATCCAGCAGTACAAGACCCCGGCCGTACTGGTGCCGCATTCGGGCGGCGTGTTCGCAGTGCAGGCATTCAACGAGAAATCGAAAGTCATGCTGCTGGCCTACACCAGCCTGCCACAGGTCACGGCGCGCGGCAACAAGCTGACGATTCGCATTCCTCCGGAAATCACGGGTTACATCGACCCGTTCATCAAGACCGAGATGAGCAAGTACGGCAAGAACGTGGGCATCGCCTGCGCTGATCACGACTATGCCAAGGCATGGATCGCCGCATTCAAGCCGGCATGGGAAGCAGCCGGCGGCAAGGTCGTTGCGGAAAACCCGATGTCCTACAACAAGGCAACCGACTTCTATAGCGGTGTGAGCCGCGTGTTGCAAGCCAAGCCGGATGTCCTGTTCGTGGGCGGTCCGTCGGAACCGACTGCGCTGGTGATCAAGCAGGCGCGCGAACTGGGTTTCAAGGGCGGCTTCATCGTTCTTGACCAGGCCAAGATGGATGAAATGGCGAAAGTCATCGGCGGTTATGCGCCCCTGGAAGGTGCGATCGGCGTGCTGCCGATGGTCGATGATCAGCGGCCGGACGCGAAGGCCTTCGTCGAGCGCTTCCGCAAGCTGAACCCCGGCAAGGATCCGAGTTCGGAAGTTGCATTGAACTACACGGCGGTGCACGCGACCGCGATTGCCATGAGGCTGGCAGGCACGATTTCCGATCCGGTTGCCATCCGCGCGCAGATGGACAAGGCATTCAAGAGCCTGCCAGCGGAATATAATCCGAATGATTTCGATGGGCTCAACGAGGCGGGCGGAACACTAGCCAATACTTTCGTCGCTTATGTCGACGGCGGCAAGATTCGGCCGGTGAACCTGCGGGGAATTGCTTCCGGCAAGTAAGCCGCAGCGGCGCACCCGTTTTGACAAGCCGGCGAGCATGCCGGCTTGTTGCATTCATGAACCGGAGGAAAACATGGAACAAAAAGCGAAGGCAGTCATCTGTCGCGAAATCAATCAGCCGGTTGTGGTCGAAGAAATCCTCGTCGAAGCACCACGCGGCGGCGAGGTCATGATCAAGCTGGCGGCCTGCGGCGTCTGCCATAGCGACCTGTCCGCCACCAACGGCACCATTCCGTTCCCGCCGCCGGTCGTTCTCGGTCACGAGGGTGCCGGCAAAATTGTCGCGGTGGGCGAGGGCGTGACCGATTACAAGGTAGGCGACCACGTGGTCAGCTCCTTTGTGAGCATGTGCGGCAAGTGCCGTTATTGCCAGACCGGACGCCCGCAACTCTGCGACCAGGCAGGCAAGGCCGCCACCACATTGCCGGACGGGACCCTGCGCACGCGCGACCTGGCCGGCAATCCGCTGAACATCTTTTCAGGTTGTGGTGTGATGGCCGAGTACGCCACGCTGCACATCGATAACGTGGTCAAGGTCGACCAGCAGATGCCGCTCGACAAGGCTGCATTGATCGGCTGCGGCGTCATGACCGGCGTCGGCGCCGCGGTCAATACCGCCAAGGTCGATCCGGGATCGATCGCAGTCGTCTTCGGCTGTGGCGGCGTCGGCCTGAACACGATTCAGGGTTCCGCCATCGCCGGCGCACGCATGATCGTCGCGGTCGACACCAACGACGGCAAGCTGGAGATGGCCCGCAAATTCGGCGCGACGCATGTGGTCAACAGCAAGAACGAGGAAAACGTCGTCAAGACCATCCTCAAGCTGACCGAGGGCGGCGCCGATTATGCGTTTGAATGCGTGGGCCTGGGTGAAATCGCCGCGCAGGCGTACGGCGTGCTGCGCAAGGGTGGCACGGCGGTGGTGGTCGGCGTCGCGGGACCGAAGGACATGACCTCCATCCGCACGGCTTCGCTCACCTTCGGTGAAAAAACACTGACCGGCAGCTACTTCGGCTCGGCCCGTCCGCGCGAGGATTTTCCACGTCTTATCGGTCTTTACCGCGCACATCGTCTCAAGCTCGACGAACTGATCAGCCACACCTATACCATCGACCAGGCGCCACAAGCCTTCGCCGATATGCAGGCAGGACGCAATGCGCGCGGCGTCATCATCTTTGAATAAGGCTCCTTTTGGGGGGGGAATGAAAATGCAAAAACGCGACACGTTATATATCAACGGAAAATGGGTTCCCGCTTCCGGGCGCAACACGATCGATGTGATCAATGCGTCGACCGAGGAAGTCATGGCAAGCATTCCCGATGGCGATGAAAACGATGCGAATGCCGCCGTTGCGGCGGCGCGTGCTGCGTTCGACGCGTGGAGCACGACACCGCCTGCCAAGCGCGGGGAATACCTGCGCAAGATACAGGAGGGATTGAAGGCGCGCAGCGAGGAGCTGGCCAAGATCATCACCGGCGAAGTCGGCATGCCCTTGAAATTGTCCGCCATGATTCAGGTCGGCTCGCCGGTTGCGAATTTCGGCATTTACGCCAAACTGGCGAATGCATTCCAGTGGCAGGAAGTCACCGGCAATTCACTGGTGGTGCGCGAGCCGGTCGGCGTCGCGGTATGCATCACGCCGTGGAATTACCCCTTGCATCAGATCGCCGCGAAAGTCGCCGCCGCACTCGCCGCCGGCTGCACCGTTGTGCTCAAGCCCTCCGAAGTCGCTCCGCTGAACGCCTTCGTGCTGGCTGAAGTGATCGATTCCGTCGGACTGCCGCCGGGCGTGTTCAATCTGGTCACCGGGACCGGTCCGGTAATCGGCGAGGCGCTCGTGCGCCATCCGGATGTCGACATGATTTCGTTCACCGGGTCGACACGCGCCGGCAAGCGCATTTCCGAAGTGGCGTCGGCCAGCGTCAAGCGCGTGGCGCTCGAACTCGGCGGCAAATCCGCATCGGTAATCCTGGACGACGCTGATTTCGCTGCGGCAGTAAAGGGAACGATCAACGCCTGTTTCCTCAACAGTGGCCAGACCTGCTCGGCGCACACCCGCATGCTGGTGCCGGAATCGCGTTATGAAGAAGTCGCAAAACTGGCGGTGGAAGCTGCAAAGGGTTTCACCGTCGGCGATCCCTTCGGCGGCGCAGCGAGACTGGGGCCGCTGATTTCGGACGCACAGCGCGAACGCGTGCGCAACTATATTCGCAAAGGCATGGAAGAGGGCGCCGAACTGCTGTGCGGCGGGCCGGACGCGCCGGAAGGCTTGCCCAAGGGTTACTACGTGAAGCCGACGATTTTCGGTCGCGTGAAGCCGGACAGCACCATCGCGCAGGAAGAAATCTTCGGGCCGGTATTGTCCATCATCACCTATCGCGATGAAGACGAGGCGGCGAAGATCGCAAACGGCACGCTGTACGGCTTGTCGGGCGCCGTATGGGCCGGCAGCGACGAGCGCGCGATGAAAATGGCAAGAAGGATGCGTACCGGCCAGGTCGAAATCAACGGCGGCCAGTTCAATCTCGGCGCACCCTTTGGCGGCTACAAGCAATCCGGCCGCGGCCGCGAAATGGGAGCATATGGACTGGAGGAATTCCTGGAGTACAAATCCCTCCAGTTCCGGCCGGATGCGGCTGCGCTGAAGGAAGACGCAGCAGGCTGATTCTACTGTTGGCAAACAGGCAACAACATCGCCCGCTCGATCACTCGATCGCCGGGCGATGTGCTTGTCTGTGGCAGGGAAGTTGCCGGGCGTCGATTCTGCGCAGGTTCACCTTGCCAAAACATTCTTTCTGTATATATTATTAAGAACGCCGTAATCCGACGCATTTTTTCCTACAGCCATTGTGCACCGGCCGGCGTAAATAAAAAACGACAAGGAGACAAGAATGGCTTCCTGCTTCACATAGCACACCGTCCGTTCCGAATACGCTGCACCTGTCGACGTTGGCTCCGGCTTTTTACCAGCCGTGAGGCGAACAGCGTCATCGACGAATGGACGGATCTGTGACCGTCAGACGGAATAATCCTTTCAAGCGCCGAACCAACAGCCGAAGTTCTTTTTCGAGGAGAACCATGTTGAATCAAAGGGTGACTGGTTTAGGGACGTCTGCCGCATCCCGCCGTATGGGCGTGACCAGCGGCAGCGCGCGTTCAGGACTTTTCGGACGGTGATCAAGCCATGAGAATTTCTGCCAAATCTTTTGTCGTCGCATTGCCGGTGGCCTGGATAGCCGGCGTGATGTATCTGTATCCCCCTCAACTGCAATTCGACGGGCCGGCGCAGGCGATGGCGCGCCTTGAGCGAATTGCGCGCATGCCCGGCGCGACTGCGACGCCGCGTGAAAGCCTGATCACCGCGCAATACAGCCGTGCCATATTCCGCGAAACCGCCAACGGCGACATCGAAATCGATGCGCGCACGCCCGACAAGCTGGACATCATCCTGCGGGCACTTCCGCCAGACTACCGTGATGAAGAAATGGCACGCGCGGAACAGGCCGTACAAACCGGACTGTCGGCGCAAGCAGCGGAAAAGGCAGGAAAACTGCTGCGCACCTATCTCGCCTATCGTGACACCGAAACTGCCTTGCTGGCCGAACGGCGCGGCGAGGATGTGATCGACGCCGCCGACATGTTCAGGCTGGTGGGCAGCGTGCGGCGGGAATTCTTCGGCAAGGATGCCGACGCATTGTTCGGTACGAAGGAAGCGGAAGCGCGCGTGACCATCGAAACCGCGCGTATCGCGTCCGATCCGGGACTTGGCAAGGAGGAGCAGGCGCAACGCATTGCCGCGCTTGAGGCCACGCTGCCACGGAAGGATGGGACTGGTTCAGGGTACTACGAAGATGCAATGCAGACGGCGCAAGCAGCAGCCATCGAGCTGAGGAAGTCGTTTGCCGACCGCAATGCGCAACCCAGGACCTGATTGGACGACCAGGCAGCCGGTCTTCGAGTTCCGTTCAAGCTCACGCCGCGCACGCTTCAGTCGTCCTCCGTATGGACGCGCTGCAAGCGATAGCGCGGCTCTTCCACGTGCAGGATTGCCACGATCGACAATGCCTTGACCGCGACGGCAAGCCAGAACACATAAATGAAATCGAAGCCTTGCGCGACCATCCCGCCCAGCAGCGGGCCGATGGCCATCATCAGATGCGAGGCGGTATCCGAGACGGCGATCAGCATCGGTCTTTCATGCAGCGCGCCGAATTCCAGCACGAAATTCTGCGATGCGACGAAATATCCGCCGAAGCCCGCGCCCAGTCCGCAAAACGCGATCAGGATAAAGACGAGGCTGCTTGCAAACATCAGGCCTATCGTTGAAACAGTCCACAGCACCATGCTCACCAGGAAGACCAGTCGATAGCCGTAGCGGTCGGCGATGCTGCCCCAGGCCAGGTTGCTCACGGTCTGCGAAAGCAGGAAGGCCAGCGAAAGATAACCAAGTATTGCGCCGGACAGGTTGATCGATTTACCGGCGTACAGCGCATAAAAAGGCAGAGCCGTCGCCCCCAGCGCGGCTAGCGTGCGCGCGATGAAAAAACGGGTGTAGTGGGCATCGGAGCGCAGGATCGCCGGTACCTGCATCAAGCGCTCCCACAGGTCCGATTGCTGATTGACCATCAGGGAGTCCGGTTCGCGCACGAAGGTCAGTGCGGAAATACCGATGCTGGTCAGGATGAAGGCGAGCAGGAAGGTGGTCGCATAACCATTGCCGAGCACATTGCTTTCCACCAGATATCGTCCGCCGAGATAGGCAACGCCCGACGCGATAAGCCCGCCCAGAAAATTGCGCATGCCCGTCAATTGCCCGCGACGCTCGACCGGGATGACCTTCGACATGAGAAAGCTGAAGGTCACGCTCTGCATGCCGTTGAAGAAGCCGAACAGCGCGAGGAAAGCGCAGGCGGCAACGAGCGCCCAATAACCGGACAGCAAATACGCCGACACCGCCAGTCCGAGCACCTGCGCGCGCATCAGCCATCCGACGTTGTACACCACGCGCATCACCCGCCGCCGATGCTCGATGAGGGTTGCACCCCAGATCGAGGATAGCGCCATGCCGAGATATTGCGCGCAGAGGGCAAGGCCCACGGCCATTTTCGAACCGGACAGCAAATAGATATAGGCGGGCACGAAGGTCGGTGCGGTGACAAGCCGAAAACCGGTCACGCCCAGCATGCCGTGCACGAGATTGGCGGCAAAGTTGCGCGGCAGGTCGCGACGCACCTGTTCATAATATTTTCGTTCGTCCGCTGGCTGTCCCGCCAGTTCCGCGATGTGTGGCGCGTTGGCGCTCATGCCAGAAGCTTCAACATTTGATGCGACTTTTAGGGAAAGCGGTATGCTTTGATCGAAGCGATTCTAGCATACGCTGCCCTTGAAAAACGGTTGCGCCAAATGGGTTTCGAAAGAAAGGCTTGCCATGATTTGTCATTTTGAAAATTCCGGTATGCCGATCCGCAGGACAGTCGGGGGAATGCGCCTGACTTCCGGGGCAGTTCGAATCGCAGGGCAACAACGGTATAATCCGCCGACCATTTCATTACCCCACGCATTCCGCACATGAATCAGGAAATCCAGGCAAGTCGCATGACGCAGCGCTACATGAAGAAGCGCGATGCCATCCTCCATGCTGCCGCGCAATTGTTCAACCAGCATGGGGTGAAGGGGGCGACGCTGTCCGACGTGGCCGGGCGCGTCGGCTTGAGCACCAACAGCATTACCTACTACTACAAGAAAAAAGAAGAGCTGGTGGTGGCCTGCCTGCTCGGGTCGATCGAGATCATCAACGACATCATCGCGGCTGCGGCGGAATCATCGTCGCCGGAAGAGCGCGTCCGGCAGTTCATCCGCCTGTTCCACGCGCGTCTGGCAAAGATCCAGGGCAATCAGGCGCCGGAAATGATGACCTTCCGGGAAGTGTCGGTGCTGGGGAGTCCGCATGCGGAAGTGATTTTTGCTGCTTATACGGATATGTTCCGTCGCGTGCGGCGCCTGCTGGCGACGGATGCCGCGCATGGCGCCAGCCGCGTCTCGCTGAATGCGCGCAGCCATTTGTTGCTGACGCTGACGGTCAGCGCAATGAGCTGGAGTTCTCGCTACGATCCGGAAGATCATGAGCTCGTCGCCGAGCGCATGAGCGATGTGCTGATCGGCGGACTCGCATCAGAATCGTCCCGTTGGCATTGCACTGCGCTCGACGAGGAGCTCGCGCATGTATCCAGCGGGGCCGAGACCACGCAGGATGCGTTCCTGCGCGCGGCAACCGCGCTGATCAATGAGCAAGGCTACCGCGGCGCCTCGGTCGACCGCATATCGGCACGCCTCAACGTGACCAAGGGTTCGTTCTATCATCACAATCCGAACAAGGAAGACCTGATCGCTGCGTGCTTCGAGCGCACCTTCGCCGTGACGCGACGCATGCAGATGACCGCGCGCAGTGCGCCGGGATCCGGCTGGGACAAGTTGAGCGCCGTCTCGCGCGCGCTCGTGCGTTACCAGTTTTCCGAACAAGGGCCGCTGCTGCGCATGTCCGCATGGAGCGAGCTTCCCGACGATATTCGCGAGCACAAGCTGAATACCATCAATCAGCTCGGCCAGCGTTTCGTCGGTTTCCTGGTCGACGGCATGAAGGACGGATCCATCCGGCCGCTCGATCAATCGATCGCCGCCTATCAGGTCAGCGGCATGATCAATGCAGCCGTCTTGCTCGACCGCTGGGTGCCGGATATTGCGGCGGAAAACGCGGTCGACCTTTTTGTGCGTCCGCTGTTTCTCGGAATTCTTGCGGCCTAGAGCGGCTTTCATATGAGTGCAGGGGGCGCGCAGCTCCGGGAACCGGTCTAGAGAGTGTTATGAACTAAGGGATGGGAAAGAAGTCTGGCGAGCATGAATGCTCGCAAATCTTACCCAAGCGACGTGAGTGATGAAGAATGGGAATTCGTCGCGCCCTACCTTTCCTTGTTGCCATTGGATGCCAAGCAGCGTGACCATGATTTGCGCGAGGTTTT
>NZ_DATFAF010000014.1:0-4550 GCF_035254865.1 Noviherbaspirillum sp. | reverse complement strand
GCAACTCGATCTTGCGGCGCTCGACAATCCCGACACGCGCTACGCGACCGAAAAGATCAGCCTGCTGTGGGAACTCGCCGCGGCCCGCTCCGGCGACCCGACGATCGGCCTGGCGCTCGCGCCGGTGATGCAGCCGGCCGGCTTCGACGTCGTCGCCTACGCGATGATGACCTGCAAGAACCTGCTGGAAGGCCTGCGCTTCCTGGTGCGCTACCAGCGCATCGTCAGTGATGCGGTGTCCGTGTCGCTGCAGGAAGAACAGCGTGGCTGCTGGATCTGCATCGAACTGCCCGGCGGCAGACGGCCGGAGCCGCCTGCGCGCGTCGAGTTCGTTCTCACCACGCTGCTCACCTTTTTCCGCTGGAGCACCGGGCAAGCCATTCGCCCGCTGGCCGTCGAATTCGCCCATCCCGCACCCGGCGCGTTGCAGATCTATCTCGATGTGTTCGAATGCCCGGTCGCCTTCGACGCTCCCGCGCATCGCATGCTGTTTTCGCATGCCGACCTCGCCCTGCCGCCGCAAGCCGCCAACCCCATGCTCGCCGAATTGCACGACCGCTACGCCCGCGAGCACCTCGCCCGCATGGGCGGCGTGCGCATCAGCGTCAGGACGCGCGAGCTGATCATCCGTCATCTGCCCAACGGCGACCCCGCGCGCGGCGACATCGCCGGTGGACTGTGCATGAGCGAGCGCACCCTGCAACGCCGCCTGCAGGAAGAGGGCACGTCCTTTCACGAGATCGTCGACGACACGCGACGCGAGCTGGCGCAGCGGTACCTCGGTCAGCAGCGCCTCGCGCTGGCACAAGCCGCCTGTCTGCTCGGCTTCACCGACCGCAGCACCTTCAGTCGTGCGTGCAAGCGATGGTTCAATCTCACGCCCACGGAGTATCGGCATCGCATGGTCGCCGAAAGCGGTCGACCGACATCGGTCGTTGCGGGGAGATGATCAGCGGCGAGATCTGCCGGAGTGCTGCTCATATTCATGGGATGGCGCGGGCGATGGATGCGGATTTACCATCGTGCGCAGTAGACGGGTGCGTCCTCCGTGCGTAAGCTGTAATGCTTGTCGCGAATGCAACGCCGGACTTGATCGAGCAGCCTGCGAGGTTTGGGCGGTACTGGCGAAGCAGGATGGATCGCACACACGGAAGCTGTTTGCCTTTTCCGTTTATTTAATACTGTGCAAACGTTGGGTATATTGCCAGAAGCTAGACGTAGCAAGGGCTGCGACCGAATTGGTGAGCCTGGATAGGTGGACCGCTTATCGGTTTAGATAGAAAATTTTTTTACCCTAATTGAACTTATGCCATTGGAGGGACAATTGATGAAATCATCAAGACCACTGGTTCCACATAGAGTCAAACCAAGTCCGTCACGTGCGTTTGGAACATTTGCTTTCGTGTGCGTGTTCATCGCTATTCTTCCGATACTAGAACTCATTTCATAAATAGCGACGCAGCAAAATCATAGAACAAGCGAGATGAACGAAGCCGGTAAAACGATGGTCGTCATATTCCCAGCGGGTCAATATTCGGCGGAATTTGTTCAGCCATGCGAACAGGCGTTCAATCTTCCATCGCCGTTTGTATCGACGCAGGACACGGCCATCCTGGGTCGCCGGCTTGACGCGTCCTTTTCGATGCGGCGCAATCACCTCAATGCCATCGACAGCGAGCTTTTCATCGAGCGGATCACTGTCATAGGCACGATCCCCGACAAGTCGTTCGGGCAGTCCCACGGTGACAATCTCATCGACGGTAGCCTCGACAAGGGTGACTTCATGTGGGCTAGCAGAAGCCGTGTGCACGGCGAGTGGAAGACCTGCAGCGTCCGCAATGGCCATGAGCTTCGTACCTTTGCCGCGCTTGGTCTTTCCCACTTTACGCCCCCTTTTTTCGCCACCACGAAGGTGCCGTCGATGAAGCATTCCGACAGGTCGATGTCGCCTCTGGCTTGCAGGTCCAGTGCCAATGCTTCAAGCACATGCCGCAACGTGCCATCCTTGACCCATTGGCTGAAACGACGGAAGCAGGTTGCATATGACGGGTACCTGTCCGGCAAATCGGCCCAGGCTGCACCGGTGCGCAAGATCCAGAGCACACCATCCAGAACCGCCCGATCATTGTGCTCGACCGGTCTGCCTCGTCCGTCAGCTCGGCGTTTGGGTGGTGGGATCAACGGTGACAGGACTGCCCATTGTTCATCCGTAAGAAATTGCCGGCTCGCCATTTCAGACTCCGCTTTGCCTGAAATTCGCGCAGACCGGCATTTATGAAATGAGTTCTAGTCACTCTCATCGCCATGGTCCTGATGGTTATATTTGGCTGCGGCACGAATGGAGGCTACGAATGTACTCGGGCGCATTGGCTCACCAATACTGTGCAAAACATGGCTCCCGCCGCATGGGCAACGTTTTGGACAGTGCCAGGCGCTATTGTTCTTTTCCTGGTTGGAGCCCTTGTCAAATTCATTGCTTCCCGCCTTGAGTAGCTCAGTCCATAACAAGTACGTCAACATCGTGCGTATTGCGCATTCGACTCGCAAAGTGCGGTGCACTTTGCTCGCGTGTTATACACGGCATTAGGGCTCATCATGGCTGACCGTGACAAGGAAGACCTGGACAACATCGCGAAGGCATTCGGCCTCGTTGTCATTCAGTGGGGAAACGCGGAGCAGTCTCTCGATATGCTCATCGCCCTCCTCTGGCAATCGTTTCCCACTCGAGTGTTGTTGAAACGAATCCCGGTGATGCTCGCGCCCAAATTGGAGTTCGCTCGAAAGGCGTTCGCTGTCGCCGACTCGCTGAAGCTCCTCGAAGCTGAAGCCGAAGCGGTCTTTTCCGAGTTTGATCGTCTGAGCAAGGTCAGGCACGATCTAATTCATGGCGCTGTTGCAAGCCTTGCTCCGGTTGCTGGCCATTTTGTATTGATCAAGTTCGATGTCCATGACGACTTTCATCATGTTCGTGAGGTGCGTTTGCCGGTCTCAGCATATCCTCAACTGGCCCTCGATCTCGTCAACCTCGGGAAGAGCGCAGGTCAACTCACGCACACCGTATTCGAAGTTGTGAAGAAACAGGATGCAGGTGGTGGGAAATAAGCCTAACAGGTTGTATATGGACTTCCCCCAAAGCGCAAAAAACTGACCGATAGAGCCGGCATGAGGGATAAGCCTGCAGTCGACTATCCGGCATTTACAATGGGCTCATTGGCAGCCGTGCCGACACGGAATCTGCGTCACCGCTGCGCTTCATCTTTTTTTACGAAAAAGTTGAAGCCAACGCCAAGGCACTCCACGAATATCCTTCCTGAAAATAATTCCGATCAGCTCACCACTCCGACCGCCTTAAATGCAAGCGATATATTCCCATAGCGAACTGGCAACTGTCCGATCCGGAGCCGACTGCGCTGATACAATGACCCGCTTTCGCTTCACCGGTTTTCTGCATGTCACACGCCCCGCATAACGTCGCTCATGGAATGAATCGCCCGCAGCGCGAAGCCGTCAATTACATGGATGGACCTTGCCTGGTGCTGGCGGGCGCCGGCTCCGGCAAGACGCGCGTGATCACGCAAAAGATCGCGAACCTGATCGAGCAATGCGGCTACGACGCGAAGAATATCGCCGCCGTTACCTTCACCAACAAGGCCGCGCTGGAAATGCAGGAGCGCATCGCCAAGCTGCTGAAGGAGCCGAAGGAGGCGAAGCATCTCACGGTCTGTACCTTCCATTCGCTCGGCGTGCAGATCCTGCGCCGCGAAGCGAAGGAGCTCGGCCTCAAGGACCGCTTTTCCATCATGGACAGCGACGACTGCTTCTCGCTGGTGCAGGACCTGGCGTGTACCACCGACAAGCAATTGATACGGCGTATCCAGACCGCGATGTCGCTCTGGAAAAACGGTCTGGTCGATCCCGATACGGCGTTGAAGCAAGCCGTCACCGAAGACGAAGCGCAGGCCGCGCGCATTTACCGCAATTACGTCGCCACGCTGTCGTCCTATCAGGCGGTCGACTTCGACGACCTGATCCGCCTGCCGGTCGAGCTGTTCCGCAGCAATGAGGAAGTGCGCGATCGCTGGCAGCGCAAGCTGCGCTACCTGCTGGTCGACGAATACCAGGACACCAACACCTGTCAGTACGAACTGGTCAAGCTGCTGGTCACCGGCCTCGGCAAGAAGCCGATGTTCACTGCGGTGGGCGACGACGACCAGGCGATCTATGCCTGGCGAGGCGCGACCATTGAAAACCTCAAGCAGTTGCAGGTCGATTTCCCCGATCTGAAAGTGATCAAGCTGGAGCAGAACTACCGCTCCTCGACGCGCATCCTGCAGGCAGCGAACGCCGTCATCGGCAACAATCCGAAGCTGTTTGAAAAGCAGCTCTGGTCGGAGCACGGCCTGGGCGACCCGGTCAAGGTGATGGCGATGCAGGACGACGAGCAGGAAGCGGAGCAGGTCGCGATCATGATCTCCGCGCACAAGTTCGAACGGCGTGCCAAGTTTTCCGATTACGCCATCCTCTATCGCGGCAACCATCAGGCGCGCGTG
>NZ_DATFAF010000013.1:0-2559 GCF_035254865.1 Noviherbaspirillum sp. | reverse complement strand
GGCATGGCGACCAGCTCGGTGGCGCCGAAATTGCCGGGCGCGACGTCGAAGGCGCTGATCCTCACACGGAACAAGGCGTTCGGCAGATTGCGCGTATCGAAAGACAGGCGGGCAACGGTCTTGTCTGCGGATACCGCAAACCGGGCCAGCACGGGCGTATAACCGCTCTCAGGCAGCAATTCAACATTTTCCATGCCGGTGCCCTGCACCTCGATCTCGACCACGCCGCTCAAGGTCGCGCCATCCGGCGACGCTTTCACCAGCGTGACGGCGAGCGGCGGTGGCGGCACAACATGCTGGATGGCCCAGCTGCGCGGCGGCATCACTTCAATCGCCTGCCCGGCGTCGCCGGGCGGGACATTCCAGGCGACCAACCGGAACGGCAAGGTGGCAGCAGGAAGTGTTCGCGGATCCAGATCCAGCCAGGCCGACGTTCCATCCGCGGAAACGTTAAACCTCGCGTAGATCGGCATCTGCCCCATTGCCGGCAAGAGTTCGACATTTCCTATCGCGCTGCCATGGACCTCAAGGCGCACCGGTGCGCTGATGATTGCGCCCTCAACTGGCGCAAGGCCGAGCACAGCCGAGAATGGCGCAGAAGGCGTGGTCGGCGCGGCAGGTGCAGCGACCAGGAGCAAGGGCCGCGTCGAGTCGATGGCCGTTTGTACCTTTGCCATATCGCTCGCCGCAGTGATCGTCGACAGCATGTTGCGCGCGATGGTCGCCGCCGTATTTCCCCTGTACGCCTTCACCACGGCATCGTCTGTGAGCGAACCCGTAAAAGCCGATGCCGCCGTCATGCGCCAGCCGATCAGCTGCGCATCCATCCTTCCCTGCGGCGAGGCATTGGCCAGCGCGCCTGCCATGATCGAGAAGGAAGCGTTCGCCCTGGTCAGGCTGCCGTGGTCAACGGCATTCGCCCAGAACGCCAGGCCTTCCTGATCCGGCGCCCGGTTCAGCACATGAAGATAGATGGCGCTGATGAATGTTCTGGTATCGCCCGGATACAAAGCCTTCGATTCCTCGCTGACGCCAAAGCTGTCAATCAGCGCGCGCAAGGGCGGGTTATTGTCGTATGCCGCGTTCAAGTTCTGGATATCATCGGGCGCCTGCAATGCCTCGAGTTCCGCAGCAAAATTCGCCAGGCCGGAGGGATCAGCGGGCCGCCCGAAATAGGCAACATAGAGTTGCTGCACGATGGGATGATAATCAGCCGCCACTCGCGCGGCCACTGCGGTGGTGGTTCCAGCGACGGAGCCGGATTGCATTCCTGAGCCAGCGCGGGAAGAACCCCCTCCGCAAGCAGTCAGTGCAATAGACAGCAGAACCGTGACAAACAGTGCAGGTATGCGCAACATGAGAGCCCTCCCTCAGAGGTGATTGCTACGCTCCCTGCGCTTTCTTGTTATTTTTTCATTACATCACGATGGGTTTGGCGGGTTCCATGATGTCAGTCAAAGTGTGGGGCATCTGCGGGGAGGGTGAGGAAAGAAAAGACTGGGGGTCAGTTCTTGCAAAAATACAGCACGCCGTTTTTGACGGCGTGAAATTCTTTATGCGACGCATGCAAAGCCTAGTCCGACGGCTTCGTTCATTCCTCTCGACTCAACAGCCTTACGCGAAAAATCGTTTCAAAATCCTGGCGGGTAGAGCAGAAGATGTGCACGTAGACCATTTTCTTTTCGTCGTCGATTTGATAGATGATTTTGTTCAGGCCCTCCACGATCATCTGCCGATAATGCTCGAAACCTGTCTCGGAGAGTTCGGGAACCGATCTGCCCAACCTTGGATTGGACTTCAACAATTCGACAGCGTTTTTTATCGCAAGGTACTTTTCCCGGGCCACGTCGGCGCCAAAGCGGGGCAAAAGATAGTTGGCATATAAGCTCTTGAGTTCAGCCTGGGCACTCTTTAGAAAGACAACCCGATAAGTCATCCGGCCACTTCCTTGTCCATCTTCGCAAAGACGTCGTCAGCATCCACGAACTCCCCCCGCTCGATTTCCTTTTGACCTAAAGCCAACATCTTCAGCAGCGCCATCGTTTGCTGCGTTTGCTCGTAGCTCTTGATGTCCTGGACCACGAAAGTCGCCTCGCCATTTTGCGTGATGATCATCGGCTCGCGACTCTCGGTAATTTCCTTGACCACGGACGCAGTCTTTTCTTTCAAATAACTTATTGGTTTGATATGTGTTGAGTATTGCATGATGTCCGCTTCCCTGGAACGATAAGACTGAATATAGTCTGAATTTAGGAGGATGGTCAATACGCGAAATCATCAAGGAAAAATGAAGAGACGAGATAAAAGGAAATCGGGGTGCACCTTTACGCGTAGCGTCCGAGCGGGAATGTGCGAATGCAAGACTTCAGCCCAATGGGCAATCCTCTCGCGAAGCTGCGGTGAAACACCATCAGACCTTGCTGTCCACGGAAGACCAATGTGCGGCCTCGACTCTCTGCTCATGACGTGTGCTTGAGTAACCAACGAGACGCCGGTCAAATCGGCAGGCCGGGCTGCCGATACGCCGTTTCATCCGGCATGTCGATTTTCCGGGGTCGG
>NZ_DATFAF010000012.1:0-65137 GCF_035254865.1 Noviherbaspirillum sp. | reverse complement strand
GCGGCCTGCATCTGCCTCGCCGCCTCTCTGGTCCAGGCCGCAACCGGCCAGCCGCCGGCCAGACTCTTCAAGTCCACCGCCGATCACGGCAAGTTCACCGCCTTGCAGCAGGACTTCAAGTCCGGCCCGGAGGTTACCAAGGCCTGCCTGAGTTGCCACACCGAAGCTTCCAGGCAGATTCATACCACGCAGCACTGGAAGTGGGAATACCGTAACCCGTCGACCGGACAGCTGCTGGGCAAGAAGCATCTGATCAACAATTTCTGCACTTCAGCTTCCAGCAACATGGGCGGCTGCGCTTCCTGCCACATCGGCTATGGCTGGAAGGACGACAGTTTCGACTTTTCCTCGGAGGAAAACGTCGACTGCCTGGTGTGCCATGACACCACCGGCAAGTACCGCAAACCGGGCGGCTTCGCCGGAAACGTGGTCACCAAGGACACCGAATATCCGCCTGGCTCCGGCAAGATCATTCGCGGAATCGACCTCAAGCAGATTGCGCAACACGTCGGCAGCAGCCGTCGCGCAAACTGCGGCGCATGCCATTTCAGCGGCGGCGGTGGGGATGGCGTGAAGCACGGTGACCTCGACAGCTCGCTGGAAGCCCCGGACAAGGTCCTCGATGTGCACATGGACACCAAGGGCAACAACTTCACTTGCACCACATGCCACAAGACCGAGGGGCACCAGGTTCCGGGCAGCCGATATGCGCCGACGGCGATGGAAAACGGCGACCAACCGATACGCGGCACGGCGGGCAATGCCAATCCCACCACATGCCGTTCCTGCCACACGTCCACGCCGCACAAGAAAACGGCGAAGCTGAACGATCATACCGACAAGATCGCCTGCCAGACCTGCCACATCCCGTCCTACGCCCGCGGCGGCGTTCCCACCAAGCTGTCCTGGGATTGGTCCACCGCCGGCAAGCGCGGTCCCGACGGCAAACCGCTCGTCGTCAGGAACGATGACGGCTACGACATCTACATGGGCATCAAGGGCGATTTCGTGTGGGGCGAGAACGTCAAGCCGGAGTATGTCTGGTTCAACGGCACCGTGAACTACACGCTGCTCGGCGACAAGGTCGAGAAAAGCGCCGAACCGGTACAGATCAACAAGTTCGAGGGCAGCGCCAGCGACGGCAAGTCGATGATCTGGCCAGTCAAGATTTTCCGCGGCAAGCAGGCCTACGATCCCGTCAATAAAACTCTCGTCGTCACCCACCTGTCCGGCAACGACGACAGCGCGTACTGGACCAACCTCAACTGGGAAAAAGCGGTCGCCGCAGGCATGAAATCGGTCAACGCGCCGTTCTCGGGCAAGGTCGATTTCATCAGCACCGAAAGCACCTGGCCGATCACCCACATGGTCGCACCGAAGGAGAGGGCGCTGGATTGCGTCGAGTGCCATTCGTCCGGCGGGCGTCTTGAAAAAGTTTCCGGCATCTACATTCCTGGCCGCGCCAGCGATCACGCAGGCTGGCTCGACGGCGCCGGCTGGACGATTGCGGCATTGGCCCTGATGGGCGTGGTGCTCCACGGGCTCGGTCGCGTAATCGCCTTCTTCCGCAACAAATAACCAGGACAAACCATCATGGCACGCATCTATCTGTTCAAGCGATTCGAACGCTTCTGGCACTGGGCACAAGCGGCCCTCATCATCCTGATGCTCATCACCGGCTTTGAAGTTCATGGCGGGTATACGCTGATGGGTTGGCAACAAGCGGCGGGTCTGCACACCACGGCGGCCTGGGCCTTGATCGGGCTATGGCTGTTCGCGATTTTCTGGCATTTCACGACCGGGGAATGGCGGCAATACATCCCGACCACCGACAAGATCGGCGCGATGATGAAGTACTACGCCGTCGGGATATTCACCCGCGCGCCGCATCCCTTCCATGTGACGCAAGATCAAAAGCACAACCCGCTGCAACGGCTGGTCTACCTCAAAATCAAGCTGCTCATCCTTCCGCTGGTCTGGGCCAGCGGGCTGCTCTATCTCTTTTACAACGATCTCGGCCGATCGGGGAGCACTTTCCTGTCCGGGCTGTCGCTGGGTGCGATCGCGCTGACGCATACCGCGGCGGCTTTCATGATGCTCATCTTCCTGATTGCCCACCTCTATCTGGCCACGGCCGGCCACACGCCGCTGGCGCACATCAAGGCAATGATCACCGGCTGGAGCGACAGCGAAGCAGAACCAAGATCGCAAATGCTTGATTGACTATACAGGGAGAAGAAAATGAAAAAGGCCATGTCTGAACGCGTGCTCGCAGCATTGATCGCGAGCCTGGTATTTCCACCCTTTGCGGCGCATGCCGCCGATGCCGAACTGTTGAAGAAGATCGAAGCGCTGTCGAGCGAACTGGAACAATTGAAAAAGCAGGTCAAGCTGAACGAGGAAAAGACCGCCGAAGCACTGAAGAGCCAGCCCAAAACCGCTGACGCCGAAGCCATCGACGAACTCAAGAGCCAGATCAAGCGTGTCGAAGACAAGTCGGTCGCCACGTGGCTCACGATCGGCGGCGACTACCGTTTCCGCCTCGACTCGCTGAAGGGAGAAACGCGGACATTCACAGACGTGAACGCGACCTTTGCCAATGCCCAGCAACGCTTGCAAGCCGACTTCTTCAATAACCCGTCCACCATTGCAGGATCGTCCAGCTATTTCGGCGCTCCGGCTGCGGGTGGCATGTCCACTTCCGGCGCGCTCGGTGCCTTGATGGGGTTTTCGCAAGCGATGAGCGCGGTGAAGACCTACGATCAGGCCGCCGCCTTTGTCTCCAGTCCGCAGAACGCGGGCCTGATCCAGGGCCTGGCGGGATTCGCCGTGCAGGTTCCCGCTTACAAGCCGGAAAACACGACGCTCTACACCAATCGCTTCGGCCTCGACCTGAGTGCGAAGGCAACCCAGGACGTGAGTGTCAACGCACGGCTGGCGATGTACAAGGTGTTCGGCGCACAGGATGAAAGCGCGATCGTCAACGGTGGCACGGCCCCATACTTTGCGGACCGCGTCGGGGTATTCGACGGAACGCTCGGCCACATTCCGTCCACCAGTTATCTCAATGTCGATCGCGCTTACGGGACGTGGAGCAACATCGCCGAACAGGATATCTGGTTCTCGGTCGGCCGCCGTCCGTCCACCAACGGTTACCCCAGCAACCTGAAGCTGAATACAGCCGGGCCGGGCAAGGGCGGCACGCCGTCGCTGCTGGTCGATTACGCATTCGACGGCATGACGCTGGGCTGGGCGCCCGATATCGAAGCGCTGCCCGGCGCTTACGCCAAGCTCTGTTACGGGCGCGGATTTGAAAGCGGCTTCCGCTCAACGCCGGCGAACGCGATTTCCGACACCGACATGCTCGGCATCGCCGTCGTGCCGATCGACACCGACGCGCTGCGCGTCTGGCTGCAGTGGGATCGCGGCTTCAATATTTTCGATGCGCCGGTCATGCGCAATACCTACTTCGGCAACACCGCGCCGAAGGCGAATCTGGGCGACATCGACTGGTGGGGCGGCGGTGCGATGGGCAAGATCAAGAAGGTGGGCACGGGCGACCTCAATTGGTTTGCCGATGTCGCGACGAGCATCACCCATCCGAATCAGAACGTCTCCTCGCAGTTCGGATTCCAGGGCTTGCTGACCGGCGGCTTCTTCGCGCCGGAAGCAGCGCAGCGCAAGACCGGCTGGGCAGTTGCAGCCGGCGTCCGCTACGACCTGCCGTCAAGGACCAAGCTGGGCTTCGAGTTCAATCATGGCTCGAAAAACTGGATCACCTTTGCGCCTGCTGCCGATGACATGTGGACATCGAAGGTCGGCACGCGTGGCAATGTGTACGAAACCTACCTGATCCAGGAACTCGACCGCCGTCCGATTTCTTCCTTCTTCAGCAAGGCCTTCTTCCGCCTCGGCTTCCAGTATTACGACTTCGACTACACGGGCAGCAACAACTGGGTCGGCGCGCCGGTACGCATCTCGGATGTACGTGGTCAGATGATGACCACGACGCCGTTGGAGAAAGCCTACAACCTGTATGCAAGCTTCGAGGTGAAATTCTGAGTCAACTTCTTGTGAATACCATTAATTAATCGCGCTCGAAAGGAATCATCATGAAAACCGATTTCTCACGCATCGCTTTTGTCGCGTTGCTCGCCGGATCCAGTCTCGTCTTCACTCACAATGCATTTGCGCAATCGATCACCGTGGTCGGCCCCGTCAGCAAGATCAAGCTCGCCCCCGACGGCAAATCGGCCGTCGCCGTTCTCAAGGACAACAAGACCGGAGCGTCCGTCAGTATCGACATTAGCGACGATCTGACGCTCGACAAATTCAAGGACAAACGGATCGTGGAAGGTGACGAGATCCGCGCAAAATTCGAGAAGGAGGGCGCAAAGAACAACAGCAAGTCCTTCAAGAAGACGGCGGGATGCTGATTTGCTCCGCAGACATCAAACTAGTGTTTGCAATTTGCCGCCAATTTTGATTACATATATAACTTTAGAGCCGATGAAGATACTGACTTAATGGACACGAAATCCGGTCGGGAACAGATGAACGCCTTGTTCGAGGAGGTGTCGCATTACTTCTCCTTGCTATCCGAGCCGACGCGCCTGAAGATCCTGCACGCCTTGTGCAATGGTGAGCGGGCGGTCGGCGACATTGTGGTGCAAAGCGAATCGACTCAGGCGAACATCTCGCGGCAGCTCAATATGCTCTACCGCTACGGCATCCTGGCGCGGCGCAAGGAAGGGACGCAGGTCTATTATCGGATCAAGGACCAGAGCACGATCGACCTGTGCCGCGACGTATGCGGAAAGCTCGGAAAAGATCTCGAGGACAGGCGGCTGATGGACGACGGCACGATTGCGCAGTTCATGGCGTCCGGCGACAAGCGCTAGGCCGAACGATACTGTGCATTGTAGGGAAGTCCCGTCCTCGTATTTGCAGCTCCCCGATGCCCTGCAGGAACGTGACCGCTGACTAAACCGGCTTAGCCCGATTTATCGCGTCCGCTGTTCTTCTTGATAATCGCCAGTAATATCAGGCCGTAGGCCACGAGGCGAATTACATAATACAGCGGCATGTCTTCGTCTTTCGAGGCGCTCACGCCGAGCAGAACGCGGCTGATGGCCTCGAGGAAAAAGGCGAACGAAAAATAGAGAAAAAACCGATCCCCGCTACTTCGCCAGAAACGCAGGAAAAACAGGCTCGCAACCAGCGAACCCATCGCAATCGCGCCGACCAGCATGTTATTCATCGCTCGCTACTCCTCTTCCCATACCAGGCCGTAAAGCAAGGGCAGCAATGCGATGAGCGCACTCAGCAGCCTAAAGAGTGACAGATCGATCTGCGGCAAGAAGATCCTTTCCAGCACCAGCAGCATATTGTTGATGGCCAAGCCGGCAAAACACAGGCCGCTCCAGAGCAGAAGGCGAAAGCGCTGCCGGAGATAACTCCTCAGCAGCAGAAAGGCACAGGCCAGCGCAGTAAGCGCGCACAGGAAATAGATTACAGACGCCATGTGTCACGGGTCCTTTCGCCAAATGAACGCATCGGCAAAACGCTGTGCGTTCTTGCTGGTCTTCGAGTGGATCAGATGGGTAACCTCGACCAGATTCCGCGCGTAGATATCAGCCAGGCGGTCGATCATCTGAACCAGATCCTGGGATTGCGGCTGGTATCGATAGCAGGGCGAGGAGACTTCGTCCTTGCCAAGGATGCCGGCTGCGTGCAGTTCGGACAGCAGATCGCCGGCCGTTTTTTCACTCACATACAGTCGTTCCGCCAGCTGGCTGCTGTTCCAGTCGCGCGTTTTCTCCTTGCGCAGCAACAAGATCGCCTCAAGGTGTGGAACCGACGCAATGCTGACAAGGATGAAGCGCTTTACATCGTCGGGGATGTTTTCCCGATTCATCATTTCCTCTCAACGTCACCAGTGGTCCAGACGATGTCTGCCCCACTCTTGACATGCGATGCGCGCGGGCCGGTCCAGGCCAGCCGCACAGGTTGTCGATCGACATGCTTTGCCGCAGGGCGAAGCGGAGAATCCGGGATTGATCATAGCACGCGGTCTATCAACCGCCTGATGCATGGATGTACCGCAGCGCGATCGAGGAAAAATCATGCACGTGGGCAGGGGGGCCGCTGTTTCAAATGCGAACATACGCATCCCCCTAGCGAGTACTGTTTCCGCTTGCGAACGCGTCATCCTTTGCTTTCGGATGCAGGACGGAAATACGGTAAGGCGCCGAAGAAGGATCCGGCGCCGAGCGGTTTCCGACACTGGAAGCAGGAAGACTTGCCAGCCGCTGCAGAAAGGAACGATAGTTCGCGACATCATATCCAGCCCGCTCGAGCATATCGAGGGCGAGATGTTCGGTTGCTGAATCGATGTCGGATTCCAATGGCTGCATTGCAGTGCTGAACTCGGCGGAGGTAATGCTTGATTCCAGTGCATGCAGACGCTCGATGACACTTGTTATCTCGGGACGGCTGCCCGGCATCATTTCGTTGCGTGCTATTTCCCTGGCCAGCACATAGGCCAGTTCCGCATCGGACCGGACGAAGTCCAGCATGCCGCGCGTGACCAGCACACGCTGACCATCGGAAAAGCTGCCAGGTTCATCCGCATTGCCCAAATCGAGAACCATGCCGCAGGCCATCGTCAACGGAATGTCGAAGCCCATCCGCTGTCCGTCGCGCCGGACGCTCACATACAAGCTTTCGCGTCCCTCCATCTCCGAGCCGATGAGCTTGGCTGCAGCATGCTCGGCATCCGGCCCTTTCGGGATGGGTTCGATCTCCACTGCGAGCAGCACGTCGCCCTTGCGCACGCCTGCCAATTCTGCACCGCTGCCGGCCAGGACATGCATGACCTGGAGCTCATCGTTGAGCCCGAGCGCGGACTCGGCGAGGGAAATAAAATCAGATGAATACGAATACTTGTTTTTTGCGGTGAAGCCGAGGATGCGGCGCGCATGCTGCGGGCACAACTCGGTGTTATTGATCAATAAGGGCGAGGCGACGCGATAGATCCGGCCCTGTTGCTCAACCCAGGCACGCAAGCGCAGACCATCATCGACTTGCGGCGGTGCCTGCACGGCAAGCGGCGCTTGCGCAAGGACGGGTTCGGTGTTCTGAAGGCCATCGTCGGGCTGGGCGATCTTGGCCGGCGCCGACACAGCATGCGGTGCGGCAGCAACCGGCAAGGGAGCGACCGACGATTCACGGACGGGACTTGAGGCGCAGGAAGATAACAGGGTCACGGCCAATGTCAGTGCCAGACATTGCACGCTGCGTCCCCAAGGAAAGCCGCGCCCCTCACGTGCGCCGTGCGGATCGGGAGCTTGCGAATTCAATGCCATGAGAATGCGAGAAGGACCATGCGCGTCGATAGTCATTTTGCCTAGGGGACGCATTATGGCTTCAGAAGATTAGGTGAAACTTAAATAATGGCAGCACGCCTGGATCTTTCGGGCACCTGAAATTCATTCACGGAAATTTTCATGGCCGCATTTCCCCGAGCTTAAGGCCCGCCTAAGTGTCATGGGGCAATATTGCAGATACACATTGCGAACGACACTTGTCACTCCCTTTTACCCGTTCATTTTTTTTGGCAGGACATCGCGCATGTGATGGCCAGTTGTCCTGGCGATCCATCTTGCGCACTAGAATCAAGTTTAAAACTCATGCCCATGTCGTTGATTTGCCTGCATTTTGTCAATTTGTTATCCAGTACAGATGCCTTTGAGTCGGTGCATGGTCGAGGTTGGCGGAGAATAAGCAGCCTTTCGCTTTTGATTCTGTTTCTGACATTGCATCTTGTTTTTTCGGCGCAGTCGGCGTGGGCGAAAGAGGGCACAGGAACCGCACCGTCCGCACGGAAGCAAGCGACAAAAAAAGGCACAGCGGCAAAACGCAAAGTACACGTCAGCGCCAAAACCCTGCACCCCTCGCTGCGGCTTCCGGCCTCTCACGCGCGGAACCGGAATCCCGGGACCATAAAGAATGCCGTCGCCAGGCACAGCAGAGGCGCAACTGCCCACTCTTCGTCAGGCGCTCGTCGTCCTCACGCACGCCCGGCACTACATCCGACGGCCACGGCCGGTTTGCCTGAACTCGAGGATTCCCTCGATCTGCGATCACACTCGGCCCTCGTGTGGGACCCGGCCACTTCGGAAACCCTGTTCGAAAAAAATTCAAGCTCGGTACAGCCGATCGCATCGATCAGCAAGCTCATGACGGCGCTGGTCGTGGTGGAGGCGCACCAGGACATGAGCGAGGTGATCGAGGTCACCGCGGATGACATAGATAGAATCAAGCACACTTCCTCGCGCTTGCGCATCGGCTCGCAATTGACGCGGGCCGATATGCTGCACATTGCGCTCATGAGCTCCGAAAACCGGGCCGCATCGGCATTGGGCCGGAATTACCCGGGAGGTTTGACCGCTTTCGTCGCCGCGATGAATGCCAAAGCCAAGGCCCTCGGGATGAACGACACGCATTACGTCGAGCCGACCGGCTTGTCGAGTGAGAACGTCTCCAGCGCGCGCGACCTGGCGAAACTGGTGGTCGCCGCACAAGCGCACCCCATCATTCGCGAATACTCCACCAACCGGGAATACGAGGTCGATCCGGGCGGCCCGTCGCTGCAATACAGGAATTCCAACCATCTGATCGCCAATCCGGGCTGGAACATCATTCTGCAAAAAACCGGCTACATCTCCGAAGCGGGACGCTGCCTGGTCATGCAAACCATGATCAAGGGGCGGTCGATCGTGATGGTTTTCCTCGACGCGAAGGGCAAATTCGCTCGCGCGGCCGATGCCGGCCGCGTGCGGCAGTGGCTGGAAGCGGCCAAGGCTCCGGAAATGTGAGGCGCAGCGACAACGCTCAATCGAGCGCCGCGTGGACCTCGCTTGGTGCAGCCTTCTTGGCTGGTGCGCGCAGCAGCACGATCAAGGGCACGGCGGCCAGCGTGATCCACATCATCAGTCGAAAGTCCTGCAGATAGGCGAGGGTGGCAGCCTGGCGGGTCACTTCGCCGTTGATCGCGGCCAGGCCCTGTGGCGTGTTCAGGTTGTACGCGCCAGTCTCGACCGCCTGCCGCAGCGCAAGGTTGAAGGGATTGATGTAGTCGGCCAGCGCAGCATGGTTGGCCTGCAGGTTTTGCGACAGCTTGGTGATGACCACCGAGATCCCGATACTGCTGCCGATATTGCGCAGCAGGCTGAACAGCGCGGTGCCCTCGTTACGATAGCGCGGCGCCAGTGTGGCGAAGGTGATCGTCGACAGGGGCACGAAGATGAAGCCCAGTCCCAGCCCTTGTATGACGCCGGTGCGCACCACATCCCAGCTGCCGATATCGGTATTGAAATGCGTCATCTCCCATAGGGAAAGACTGGTGAGCATGAGCCCCAGGAAGATCTGGTAGCGCCCATCGACCTTGCCGGAGAGTTTTCCGACCACCATCATTGCGACCATCGTCCCTATGCCGCGCGGTGCGAGCACATAGCCGACATCGATCACCGGATATCCCATCAGATTCTGCAGGAAGGGCGGCAACAGCGCCATCGTCGCAAGCAGGATGATGCCGACGATGAAGATGAACAGCAGTCCGACCGCGAAGTTGCGATCCTTGAACAGCCCCGGCTCGATGAACGGGTGTTCATCCGTGAAAATATGGGCAACGAAAAGATAGAAACACAGCCCTGCGAGCATGGCTTCGATCATCACTTCCGCGCTGGCGAACCAGTCGAGCGATTCGCCGCGATCGAGCATCATTTGGAAGGCGCCGATACTGATGCTCAGCAGTGCGAATCCGAGCAGGTCGAAACGGCGCGTACGGTCCGTCTCGGTTTCCCGCACATAGGCGGCCAGCCCCAGCCATGCCAGCATGCCGAACGGCAGGTTGATGTAGAACACCCAGCGCCAGTTGTAGTATTCGGTGAGCCAGCCGCCGAGGGTTGGTCCGAGGATAGGGCCGACCATCACGCCCACGCCCCACAAAGCCATGGCCGAGCCGTGCTGTTCACGCGGATAGGTATCCAGCAATACCGACTGCGACAGCGGCACAAGGCTGGCACCGAACACGCCCTGCAGCAAGCGGAACAAGACAATCTGCGTCAGGCTTTGCGCCGCGCCGCACATCATCGAGGCCACCGTAAAGCCGACCACCGCCCACATGAATATCCGTTTGCGTCCAAAGCGCGCGGTCAGGAAACCAGTGAGCGGCATGAAGATGGCTGCCGCGACGATGTAGGAGGTCAGAACCCAGGAAATCTGGTCCTGGGTTGCGCTCATCGAGCCCTGCATGTGCGGCAAGGCCACGTTCGCAATCGTCGTGTCCAGCGCCTGCATGATCGTGGCCAGCATCACGGACAGGGTGATGAATCCGCGATGCGCGGTGTCAGGCCGGCCGGCCGGCATGGAGACAGCGCTCATGGTGCCGTCTTAAAGCGAAAAGCCGAACAGGCGCCGGCGATGGCCGGTGTCGATCTCCACCGAGGTGGACAGTCCCGCACGCAACTGCGGCAGGTTCGGTTTGTTATCCAGCGTGATGCGCAGTGGCACACGTTGCGCGATCTTGACCCAGTTGCCGGTCGCGTTTTGCGCCGGGATGACGGAAAACTCCGCGCCGGTGGCCGGACTCAGGCTTTCGACCACGCCGTTCCATTCGGCGTCCGGATAGGTGTCGACACGAATGCTCACGTGCTGACCCGGGACGACGTTGGTCAGGTCGGTTTCGGTGAAATTGGCCTCGATCCAGAGATTGCCGCTTGCCACCAGGGCCATGGCCGTGCTGCCCGCCGCCACGTATTGGCCGGGTTTGGGCGGTTTGCTGACTATGCCAGGCAAGGGCGCGCGCACCTCAACGCGGGCGAGGTCGAGCCGAGCCTGCTGCAGTTCTGCTTGCGCGGCGAGATAGCTTGGATGCTGCTCGACCGGCATGTCGACGCTGCCGCCGAGAGCCTCGGCGATGCGCTTCAGATCCTGTTCCAGCGCCGTGACTTGCTGCGCCGCCAGGTCGGTGCCTTGTTTGGCTTCATCAAGTTTGGCCGGCGATATGAAGTTCTTTGCCGCGAGATCGGCCTGCCTGCGTTGTTCCTTCATCGCGAACGCATATTTGGTGCGCGCCAGTGCGATTTCAGCCTGTTTCCCGCGATAGCTGGCCTTCAACGCGGCCAGGTCGGTGCGCACCTGCGCCAGTTTGGCTTCGTCTTTGGCGACGGTCACCTGGAATGATGAGGGATCGAGACGGAACAGCGGTTGTCCGGCGGTCACGCTTTGGTTCTCCTGCACCAGCACTTCCTTGATCGCGCCCGATACCTCGGAACTGACCGGCACCTTGTCGGCCTTCACATAGGCATTATCGGTTTCGACATAACGGCCGCCTTTCATGTACAGGGCGAACACCACCAGCATCGCGATCAGCGGCAGCACCACCAGCAGAAGTATTCGTTTCATGCGCGGATTACGCCGGCGGACGGCGACCTGCGGCTGAGCTTCGTCGGTATTCGTTTGCGTCATTGTGCAAGTTCTCCGGAAGCGAGGCATTGCGGTGCAAGCAGATTGCTGCGCATTCTGTTCAGGGCGGCGAGCACGATAGAAACTTGCTGCGGCTCGATTCCGTTCAGAACGTCGGCGCGTATCTCGCCGACAACCTGCCTGATTGCCGCAAGCCTTGGCTCTGCCGCTGCCGTGAGATACAAGCGATAGGCGCGACGATCGGCCGGGTCCACGCGCCGTTCCACCAGGCCTTCGGCATGCAGGTGGTCGATCAGGCGCGCCAGCGTGATCGGCTGCACTTCCAGCAATCCAGCCAGTTCAACCTGGCGGATGCCTTCGTTCCGCTCCAGATAGAGCAGAGCCCTTGATTGGGCAAGCGTGATGCAGCTTCCCTCTGTGCGTTGCTCGAAAGCATGACGCATGAGGCGTGCGAGATCGGCGATCAAGAAGCCGATACTTTCCTTGTGCAGTTCCATCGAATAGTTCAAATAATAGTAAGCAATGCTTATTATAAGCGAACCTTTGCTTGCCCTCAATCAGACCGCCTGGACCGAAATCCACGAGATGCCTGCTTTACTCAGGTCAAGCAAACAGGAGGGTATTTGTGCAGAACCGCGAAAAGCTTGTATCGTAGAGAAAGGCGGGAGGAGCTGATCAAACCCCGGCGCACCAGCCCATGTCGTATTTGAAACTCGTCGGCTAACAGTGGGATTACATACAGGCGTGCGCGCTATGCATGATTCATGCACCTTACCCCGGGCCCGTGATGTAAACGTCCGTCTTCTTCCACGGCTCCTGGCCGCACTGGTTCTTGCGACATCGCTTGCCGGCTGCATGAATCTGCCGCCGCTGGAGAATCGCAGCGTTTCCACTGCCATTACCGATACGGCGCGGACGACGCTCGGCAGGGCGGTGGTGCCGCTCGTGTCACTGCATCCCGCCAAGTCTGGCATCTACGCTTTGCGGGATGCACGCAGTGCATTCGATGCCCGTGTCGTGCTGGCACAATCCGCCGAGCGGACACTGGATGTCCAGTACTACATCTGGCGCAACGACATGACCGGTGGCTTGTTGTTCAAAGAATTGCGCAAGGCCGCCGATCGCGGCGTGCGCGTCCGGCTTCTGCTCGACGATAACAACACGTCCGGACTTGATCCAGTGCTCGCCGCGCTGGATGCGCATCCGAATATCGAAGTGCGCCTGTTCAACCCGTTTGCCATGCGTTCATGGCGCTGGCTCGGGTATCTGATCGATTTCTCTCGCCTGAACCGCCGCATGCACAGCAAGTCGTTCACCGCGGATAACCAGGTGACCATCATCGGCGGGCGCAATATCGGCGACGCCTATTTCGGCGCTACCAACGATGTGTTGTTTGCCGACCTCGACGTAATGGCGATCGGTCCGGTCGTCGCCGGAGTCTCGGCGGAATTCGATCGCTACTGGGCCAGCAATTCATCGTATCCCGTCCAGGGACTGCTGACGCCCGTCACCGACGTGCAGTCCGCGCAACTCCGGCTGGCCGCAACGGCAATGGAAAACAGCCCACCGGCCGAGGCATATATCCGCGCGGTAAAGGAATCCTCATTCGAACGTGAGCTGCTGCAAGGCGCGCTGTCCTTCGAGTGGGCAACAACGCAGATCGTCAGCGACAACCCCGATAAAGGGCTCGGGAAAGCCACGCCGGAAGGGCAGTTCACCGACAAGCTGAAACGGGCGATCGGGGAACCGAAACACGAAGTCGATCTGGTCTCCCCCTATTTTGTGCCGACTGCCGGCGTGGTGGATTCGCTGGCAGGCATGGTGCGGCGTGGCGTGAAAATCAACGTGCTGACCAATGCGTTCGAAGCGACCGACGTCGCGGTTGTGCATGCCGGCTATGCCAAGCGGCGCAAGGCGCTTCTCTCGGCCGGCATCACGCTCTACGAATTGAAGCGACTGGCACAGATGCCCGCGACACGAAGACGCGGCAGCAGCCTGGGGGGCAGCACTTCCGGATCCAGCCTGCATGCGAAGACATTTGCCGTTGACCGCGAGCGAGTTTTCATCGGCTCCTTCAATTTCGATCCGAGATCCGCCAAGCTGAATACGGAACTGGGATTTGTCATCGAAAGTCCGGCGCTGGCGCGGCAGATTGACGACGCGTTCAAGACCCGCGTACCGTTCAATGCTTACGAAGCCAGGCTCTCGGAGGACGGCACGGTCTATTGGCTGGAGCGCAAGGAGGGCGCCTTGATCCGGCATGATTTCGAGCCCGGCACCGGCATTTGGCAGCGCTTCGGCTTGTTTCTGATGTCGCTCTTGCCGATTGAATGGCTCTTGTGAAAGTCACATCTTTTATGCATAAAGTTTCTCGTGAGTAAAGTAGAATATCGATTCACTCCATGACTCTGCTACTTACGCGTGTTGTTTAGTCCCGATTTTCAAGCTGCCTGCGGAAAATGAGAGCAGGTTCCAGCTCATCCATCCGTACGCAACTCGCCTTGCTCGTCATGGCTTGCGTGGTACCCGCCGCAGCGATGGCGGCATTCCTGATCTTTTACGACTATCAGCGTGCCCGCGATCAACTCATCACCAATTCCGTCGCGACTGTCCATGCCATGGCATCCGTGGTGGACAGCGATTTGTCCAGCATCACCGCTTCCTTGAGATCCCTGGGTACGTCGCCGTATCTGAAATCGAACGATCTCGCGGCTTTTTATGCCCAGGCCAAGGATGTGCTCAAAAGCCAGCAGGGCGACAACATCGTGCTTGGCAACATGATCGGCACGCAATATATCAACACCCTTCGCCCATTCGGAACGCCACTTCCGCAGGGGACGCGGCTAGGCCTGTGGACCACGATGCAGAAGACCCGCGAACCGATGATTTCCATGTTATTCGTCGGGCCGATTTTCCGTCGCCCTGCAATCGCGATTGGCGTTCCGGTTGCGTGCAACGGCATGGAGATGTGCAGCCTGAGCGCGGGCATGTTTGCGGATCGCTTTATCAGGCATCTGCAAGCCCAAAGCCTGCCTCCGGAGTGGGTCGGCGTCATTTTCGACCGCAACGGGGCCATCGTCGCACGCACCCGTGACCATGCCCGATTCGTCGGCAGGATGGCTTCGGAAGACT
This sequence comes from Noviherbaspirillum sp., assembly GCF_035254865.1. Taxonomy (GTDB): domain Bacteria; phylum Pseudomonadota; class Gammaproteobacteria; order Burkholderiales; family Burkholderiaceae_D; genus Noviherbaspirillum. The sequence continues at coordinate 50,515 of NZ_DATFAF010000012.1, read as the reverse complement.
TGATTACGCGAAGCGCGGCGTCCAGGGAGGGCGCTTTCGAACGACGAACGGTCGACGGCATCGCTGCGGTGACTGTTTTCAGCCGTTCCGCCATTTCCGGTTGGACCGTCGCCATTGATATACCGTCGACGACATTGACTCAGGCACTGTGGCGAAGCTTGTCACGGCTCATTCTTGCGACAACGCTGCTATTGGCCAGTAGCCTTGCCGGCGCCTGGTGGGCGGGCGGACGAATTGCACGATCGATCCGAGGTTTGACCCGTCCGGCGCTCGCACTTGGGTCCGGCAGGCCCGTGATCGTTCCGCCGCTCCATTTGAAAGAGGCGGATGAAGTCGGCGCGTCATTGATGAAAGCATCCGAGATGCTGCTCCAGGCGCAGCACGAGGCGCGGCATGACGTGCTTACCGGTCTTTCAAATCGGGCGTTGTTTGGTGAAATCGTCGACCAGCAACTGGCGCTGTGCCAAAGAAACGCCGCTTGCCTGTCCATTCTTTATATCGATCTCGACGGATTCAAAAGCATCAACGATCAATACGGCCACGCGGTCGGCGACAAACTGCTGTGCGTCGTCGCCGACCGGATCAAAGCCGGGATCCGGGACTCCGATCTCGCCGCACGCCTGGGTGGTGACGAGTTTGCGGTCCTATTGATTGGTGCAACGACGGACTCCGCGGCAGCAGTGGCCAGAAAGCTGGTCGACAGCCTTTCCGTTCCCTACGTGATGGAAGACCTTACGGTCGGCATTTCAGCCAGCATCGGCGTGGCTGGATATCCGGACGCCGGATCGAGCAGCAAAACGCTTTTCCACTGTGCCGACGATGCGATGTATGAAGCCAAGGCCATGGGCAAGTGCTGTGTCGTCGTGTCGAAACGCATCGACAAGTAACAGACCGGATGTCACGAGCTGTACCGTGACGCATCGGCGAGCTTGCCGCTTGCGAACATGTAGCCGATGCTTGACATGCGGGTTAGAGATTCAGGACTCCACCTTCGTCCCCTTGGGAACCGTGAGCATGATCGATATGATGGCCATCACGACCATCAGTACATTGAAGCCCAGCGCAATGATGGCCGCCTTCCGGACGGCCAGGTTGTCTTGGCGCCCAACAAAGGTGATCACGCCATCAAGCCAGTTCGCGCTCGCGCTGCTGCCGCTGAGCGCAGTGAAGATCGCAGCGGAAATCGCCACGCCGAAGGCGGCGCCAAGCGACGACGCCATCTTGTAGATGCCCGAACCCGACCCCGTCTGTGCCGCCGGCAAGTTCGATAGCGCCGCATCGGTCGAGGGAGTGGCATAGAACGCCAGACCGACACCGAACAGCGTGTAGCCGGCGCTCGCGAGGATCTTGTAATCCGATAGCAGCAAGTTGGCGGGCGACACCATCAGGATCGCGAGCGCCGTGATCAGGCAGCCCCAGATCATCGGCTTGCGCGGGCCGAAGCGCTGCAGCAGTTTCTCACCCACGCGGATGAAGGCGATGATGGCAATCGCGTAACCCAGCGTCAGAAAGCCGGCCTGTTGGGCGTTCATGTTGCCGCCGAGTTGCACCAGTTGCAGCGACACGATCAGCGTGCCGGCGGTACCGTTGATCAGGAAGTTGGAAATCGTCGCGCCGGTGTAGGTCGTATTCTTGAACAAACTGAAGTCGAAAAAGGCATTGGGCGTCTTGTCTTCGATGCGGAAAAACAGCCAGCCGAACGCCACCGTTGCCACCATCAGGCCCAGGCCAACCGGGCTCGACCAACCGAGCTTGTTGCCCTGTGTTACCAGTACCTGCAGTGCCACCATGGCGACCATGAAGGCAAGCACGCCAGACAGGTCGAACTTGTACTCGCCCTTGATTTCTGCCTTGCTCTCGGGGGCGCCGCGCATCATCCACAAGCCGGCCACACTCACCGCGATGGCCATCCAGAAGATCGAGCGCCAGCCAAAGTGCTGCGACATCAGGCCTCCGACCAGTGAACACAGACCGGAACCGCCCCAGGAACCGATCGACCACATGCTGATGGCACGCTGGCGTTCGGGGCCGTCCCAAAAAGCCTTCACTAATGCCAGACTGGCCGGCATGATGCAGGCAGCCGACAAGCCTTGCAGTGCACGGCCGAGCAGCATGACCGGCGCCGCCAACTTTCCGTACGGCGTGATGGCTACCAGCAGCGCCCCGCCGATGCTCAAATAAAAACCAAAGCGAGTGATCTTCAGCCGGCCGACTCGGTCGGCCAAGCCGCCCATCACCACGATGAAAATACCGGAAAATAGCGAGGTGATGGCCACCGCGACGTTCATCGTGCTCGCATCCATGCCGAGGTCACGGCTCATGTCGGGCGCAATATTGAGAGTCGTCTGGGCAAACAGCCAGAACGCGATGACACCCATGATGATGCCGAAAAGCAGCCGATCATTACCCTTGTACGGTGCCTTTGATTGAACAACGGTATTCATACTGTTCTCCATTTGTCAGTGCCGATTGAATATTGATCGGTATAGAGCCCGCTACACCGGCAACCAGTTCGACATATTCATCGCTCGCTCACTTTTGTCGTAATGGGAAGAAAGCAACATGCGAATAGGAAGACCATGGCGTTCGGGACCAAACAATTCGATACAAAAAAATCATATGCGGCCCATATGAATGGTGCCGCGCGACCGGCATATACGAGAAGGCCTCATGCAAGCACCATGTCCGCTATGCTTGTATGCTGACCTCACGTAATGAGAGAACCATGATGAGATATTTCTGCGGCAACTGGTGTATTCGGGGAGGCGAACAAATCGATAAAGATTGGATTACCGGAGATAACATGGCCCACGACGCTGATCGTCTACAAGCTTATAAGCGCCCATCGTTATTCACTACCCTGGACTACAAAATAAAGCGCCTGACGGATGGTTGCCTCTATACGGCAATCATGGGCAGCTTGACTCTAATCAGCACCTTGGATTGGTTAATCCCTCCTACTTTTTCCCTTGCGTTGCTGTACCTCATTCCGGTTGGTATCGCCAGCTGGACAAAGGGTGCGCGTGCGGGCATCTTGATAAGCCTGATTGCCGTCTTTCCCTTGCTGGCGGGAATCGGACATATCGAATTCGCGGCAAGCATCGTGCAACTGGTTTGGGATGGCGGTCTGTTTTTTAGTTTCATGGCTATCGTCGCATTCCTGCTCGATGCGGTGCATCAGGAACTTCAACATACGCAGGAAGCCTATCAAGATTGCGAAGCCGACAGACAGCGTGCCGAGTTCATCTCTCGTCACGATGCGCTGACCGGATTGCCTAATCGCAGCTCGTTTCATTCCGCTCTTAATCGCGCTATCGAAACCGCTCGTCATACTGAGCAGTCCTTTCAGGTACTGTTCGTTGACATCGACCACTTCAAGCACGTCAACGATTCCCTTGGACATTACGTCGGCGATCTGTTTTTAAAAGGTATTGCCAAGACGCTGGAATCTTGCATTGATCCGGAACAGGATATTTTGGCTCGCTTGAGCGGCGATGAATTCGGCATCATTTCCTTTCGCCCGGCGCAGGCAGGCGAATTGGCGCAGGAACTGATCGAAACGATGTCCGATCCGATCCGGATTGAAGAGCAAAGTATCGCCGCTTCCGTCAGTATCGGCGTGGCGACGTACCCCAAGGATGGGTCCACGCCCGCCCAGTTGCTGGTGAGCGCGGACTTGGCCATGTATTTTGCCAAACAAAGCGGCAGGGAAACTTTCCGGGTTTATCAGAAATCCCTGGAAATCCAGGCCAAGAGGCGCAACGTGATCCACCGCCTGCTGTCGGATGCTCTTGCGCAAGACAGACTGGAACTACATTATCAGCCGATTTTTCAGCTCGGTGCAGCCCGCATATGCGCGGTCGAAACCTTGCTGCGCCTGCCAAATGCCGGCATCGCGCTGCTGACCACGGAAGAAATGATAGGCGTTGCCGAAGAAACCAGCCTGATCTTCAATGTCGAAACATGGGTACTGCGCGCCGCCTGCCATCAGGCCAAGGTGTGGCATGCGTCCCATTTGCCGTTACCTATTGCCGTCAATATTTCTTCCATCCACTTGAAGGATCCGGGCTTCCTGACGCTGGTCGAGCAAATTTTGCAGGAAACCGGACTTGATCCCGCCTACCTCGAACTGGAAATCACCGAACGCGCCGTCATGGAAAGCAACGAGGAGAATCAGCGTATTCTCAAGGCGCTCAAGGACAAGGGCATCCGTATTACGGTAGACGACTTCGGCATCGGATTTTCCTCGCTTTCGTACTTGAAGAATTTTCCGGTTGATACCTTGAAGATCGATCAGTTTTTCATTAAAGGGCTACCCTTTGACATACAAGACAAGGCCATTACAGATGCGATCATTGCGCTGGCGCACGGCCTGAAACTGAATATTGTGGCCGAAGGAGTGGAAAACAAGCAGCAATTGGATTTCCTGGCCGCAGCCGGCTGCGACCAGTGCCAAGGATATTTCCTTTCTGTTCCGCTGACGGCAACGGCTATCACCGAAAAAATTCAGGGGGGAGAATGGAGCATCGACAATCACGCTCCGACCCATAACAGAATGGCGAGCTAATGTGTGTCCTCGATTGTCCGACGACATGCTGCAGCGTCTGCAAGGCATGACGCATGACGCATACGGTGAATGACGGGAGCATCCCGCAGTGTCGCAAGCTGCACTTCTTCACGTTAATTATCCTTCTGGGCGGTCGACGAATTGGTTTTCGGACCAGATTCTGTCGGCGAGCGAGGACCCGGCAGATTCCAGCTATGTCGGATCGCGAGCATCCGCATTCCGAAACAGAGAACTGCACCGGTGACCGCCACGATAGCCGACGGCAGTAGCAGGAGGTGTCCTGCCACCACCACGCCGGCACCTGCCAATGCCGCGGTCGCGTAGACGTCCGACCTCAATACTGTAGGAATCTCGTTCAGAAGCACATCGCGCACCATGCCGCCACCTATTCCGGTCATCATGCCGAGCACGGCTGCCATGCCGGGAGGCACGCCGAATGCGAGCGCCTTCTGGGTGCCGGAAACGGCGAACATCGCCAGTCCCATGGCGTCGAACACCAGCACTGAGCCGCGTAGCCGTTCAATGGCGGGATAGAAAAAAAAAGTCAGGATGCCGGCAAGGAGCGCCACCGCAAAATAACGCCAGTCAAGAATCGCCGCTGGCGGCACTGCGCCAATCAGGAGATCGCGGGTGATCCCCCCGGAATTGGCGGCGGCAAACGACAGCACCATGATCCCGAAGAAATCCAGCCGGCGCTTGACTCCGGCTAACGCACCGCTGAGCGCAAAGACGAAGGTGCCGACCAGATCGAGCGTCAGGACAAGCGTCTTGATAGTGGCGCCGATGTCCACGGCAAGAGCATTAACCATTTAGGATGCCGCTTCCGCTGGCCTGGCCAGCCAGGCCAGCGCGCCGACCACCATCGTTTCCACGCCCGTCTCCAGCGTCGGGTGCATCACCGGCGCGAAGAACGGGCTGTGGTTGCTCGGGATCTTGTTGACCTCGCCAGCGGCCTTGGCTTTCACGTACACGTCGGGATCGGTACCGCCAACGAACCAGAACACCGAGGGAATATGCCACTCGGCGCCGAACGACCCGAAATCCTCGCTGGCCGACGTCGGCCCGGTTTGCCGCACCCGATCGGCAGGAAAATGCTGGCGGAATGCGTCGGCCACATGCTGGCTCGCGCCCGCATCGTTGACGCCCAAAGGATAACTGTCCAGTACCGTAATCTCCGGCGGCTTGGGAGCGCCGGAGGCCGCGGACTCGGCGTTGACGATCCGCTCGATGGCGGCAAGCACGCGCTTGCGCACGCCGGCATCATAGCTGCGCACGTTCAGCTTGATGACCGCTTCGTCGGGTATCACGTTTTCCTTGGTGCCGGCCTGCAGCGCGCCGACGGTGACGACGGCGGCTTCGTTGGGCGAGAGCTCGCGCGAGACGATGGTTTGCAGCCGCATCACCGTCGCGGCAGCCATCACCACCGGGTCGATGCTCGCCTGCGGCATCGAGCCATGCGCGCCACGGCCGAACAGCCGGATCTGCAGGCTGTCGGCGGCGGAAGTGATCGTTCCGCTGCGCCCGCCGATATCGCCCGCCGCCCCGACCATGACGTGCTGGCCGAGCACCACATCGGGTTTGGGAAAGCGTGTAAAGAGCCCGTCATCGATCATGGCCCGGGCGCCTTCCGCCGTTTCTTCCGCCGGCTGGAAGACTGCCATCAGCGTTCCGCTCCACGCCTGGCGCGTCTGTGCCAGCAGCGTACTCGCGCCGGCCAGCCAGGTCACATGCATGTCATGACCGCAGGCATGCATGACGGGAACCGTCTTGCCGTCGCGATCCGTGGTTTTGACCTTGCTGGCATAAGGAAGGCCGGTCATTTCCTCGACCGGCAGCGCATCCATGTCGGCGCGCAGCATGACCGTCGGTCCGGCGCCGTTGCGTAGCAGGCCGACGACGCCGGTTTTTCCGACACCCGTCGTCACTTCATAGCCTGCCGCGCGCAATCGGTCTGCCGCCAGGCTCGCCGTGCGGGTTTCCTGCATCGACAATTCGGGATGCGCGTGTATATCGGTGTACAGCGCCTCCAGATTTGGCAGCAGGTTTTTCAGATTCACAAGAACTTGACCGGCGGAGCGCATCGATTGCATGTTCATGCCTTACCCTTTCCGGCTGCATGCATCTCGATGCTGCAGTCTCATGCATAGACAGGAGTGCTGCTGCGTTGCGGCAAGTACATTAGTTCGCCTCGCAGCAAGCCTTTTGCGAAGACAGGCATAGGCCGGTTTCGTTCCGCCGATAGGAATGGTCGGACCACGGCGATCAAGCTAAGGCTATTTCAGCAGCAAATTTAAAACGCTTTCATTTCCGAATAAGGACTTCAGACTTATACTGAAAAGTCTCCTTTTCGTCGGTGCCGGCGTCCTGCTGTCCTGCGACATCTGCAAATCGAGCAGGAACGCACTTGTATTGTGGATATTGCGCACGGTCCGCCACCTTCTTTCCGGGCAGGCCGGTGCCAGCGCGTCGAGGCCACGTTCGTGAAAGCAGGCGCAATGCAGGCGAAGTTTCTGCCGGAAGCGAGATTCAACACATGATGCGCATATCGTGAGCAGTGTCTCCACTTCGTCGGAAGCGTCGCAACCTCTATCGTCACTGCGCCCGTTTAAGCATCGCGCCTTTGCCGTGATATGGACAGCCACGCTGGTTTCCAATATCGGCATCTGGATGCAGAATGCTGCGGCTGACTGGCTGATGACGACACTCGATCCCGAACCGCAAATCGTTGCAATGGTGCAGGCAGCGGCGGCATTGCCGATGTTTCTGCTTGGCCTGCCGGCCGGAGCGTTCGCCGATATGTTCGATCGGCGGCGGCTTTTGCTGAGAATGGAAACGATCGGCACGCTGTTGACGGCTTGCTTTGCATTGCTGACGGCGCTTGGTCGGGCAACTCCGTTATCTTTGCTGGCTTTCCTTTTTCTGGCCGGCGCGGCGGCGGCGTCGATTGCTCCCGCATGGCAAGCTATCCTTCCACAACTGGTCGAGGGCAAGGACGACCTGGCGCCAGCGGTTTCGCTGGATAGTGTCGGCATCAATATCAGTCGCGCGATCGGGCCGGCCCTGGCAGGCTTGATCATCGGGAGCTGGGGGATGGCGGCACCGTTTTGGATCAATGCCTGCTGCAACCTTGGGGTTATCGCGGCACTGGCTTGGTGGCGCCCGGCGGAAATTGCCGAAAATGCCGTGCCGAAGGAACACTTTGGCAGCGCCATCATGGCTGGGCTGCGCCACGCGCGCTATAACCGGCCTTTGCGAGCCACTCTAGTACGTGCCGCTGGGTTTTTCCTGTTCGCCAGCGCGTACTGGGCCTTGCTGCCGCTGTTGGTGCGCAATCAGGTTGGTGGCGGCTCCGGCCTGTATGGGCTGTTGCTGGGTGCTATCGGCGCAGGTGCCGTCATTGGCACTACCTTCATGCCGCGCATTAAGGCACGGCTCGGTCCTGATCGGCTGGTGGGGCTGGGATCGGCGATTACCGCATTGGCACTGTTGCTGTTTGGACTGGCTTCGCATCCCGCCACCGCGTTTGGCGCGTGTGTGCTCGCCGGGTTGTCGTGGATTGCTGTCGTGGCGACACTCAACGTTTCGGCGCAAGTGGCGCTTCCCGCATGGGTACGCGGCCGCGGCCTTGCTGCTTACACCACGGTCATGTTCGGCTCCCTGACGCTTGGAAGCGCGTTATGGGGCAGGGCTGCCGCGATGATGGGCCTGCCCGCCGCGCATTCTCTGGCGGCTGTCGGGGCGATTGCCGCAATACCGTTGCTACGCCGTTGCAAACTCCAGACTGGCGCCCAGTTGGATCTGATGCCCTCCATGCACTGGCCTGAACCGGTTATCACCAATGAAGTTGACGATGAGCGAGGACCGGTATTGGTAACGATCGAATACCGTGTGAGGACGCAGGACCGTGAGGCATTTCTTGCCGCGATTCATCCGGTCGCATCCGAGCGCAGACGTGATGGCGCCTATCGATGGGGCGTGTTTGAGGACACCGCCATCGCAGGACGCTGGGTCGAGATGTTCCTGGTGGATTCCTGGGCTGAACATCTGCGTCAGCATGCGCGGGTAACGAATGCGGACTTGGCGATGGAACAGGCATTGCGCCGCTTTCAGGTGGATGGGCCACCGATCGTGACTCATTTTCTCGCGCCGTGAAAGACGCCCCTTGACTATTGCTCATGGTCGAAATGCAGCTATCTTCACAAATGCGCGTAGTCTGGGCCGGCATATTCTATGGCTGCCCCGGATCTACGAATGGAGTGGCAAAGACATTGGATACTTCCATCAAGGGGAAAATTCATGCCGTTATCAAGCTCGCCATGGAATCGCAGCAGATGACGCGCATTCTGGAAGAAGTCGCCGCGCCACAGCTTTCTTGTTTTTCGCAATGTCTTTCGGAGGAACCGGTTTGCGTTTTCCGAGAATGATCCCCGCGAATGGAACAAGGCCTGGGCCAGCCGGTCATATCGAGAAAGCTGTTTCGATCGCCGGATTTCCAGGAGTAGCTCATGAAAAAATCTGTTGAATCAATGCACAGTGCAGAGGATAGGCAGGAATTGCTGACCACGCCCACCGATCTGAAAGCTGCCGCCACCAGGGATATCGCAGCAATGATGAATGGCATCCTGGCCGATGTGTTCGCATTGTATCTGAAGACCAAAAACTTTCACTGGCACATGAGCGGGCCACATTTTCGCGACTACCACCTGCTGCTCGACGAACATGGCGACCAGCTGTTCGCCATGACTGACCCGATCGCCGAGCGCATGCGCAAGCTCGGCGCCTCCACGCTCAAGTCAATCGGCCATATAGCGCGTACGCAACGCATATCCGATAACGACGCCGCCTATGTCGGACCGGAGGAGATGCTGGCCGAACTGTGCGAGGACAACAAAACGCTCGCCTCGCGCCTGCGCGAAGCCCACAAGGTCTGCGACGAAGGACGCGACATCGCCACAGCCAGCCTGATCGAGGTCTGGATCGATGAAACCGAACGGCGTACCTGGTATCTGTTCGAGGCCAGCCGGCCCGCGGATTCGAGCGGACACTGATTCGAGAAGCGTGCTCATGTTCAAAATCCAGCGCTACGACACCGTCCTACTCGGCAGCGGCGTATCTGGAAAATATTGACATGGACCATGGCGAAAGCCGGCAGACGCGCCGCTGAATCGGCGGCGATCGCACGACACGCGATCGTCTTGTGCCGTATTGCATGTTCACCGACCCGGAGCTTGGGCCGGTCGGCCTGAACGCATCCGCAGCGCGGCGCGCCGGCATCACCTGTCGTGTCGCCAGGATTCCGATGGCGGTGGTACTGCGGACACGGACGATCTCCGCAACGGGCGGATACCTTGTCGCAATATCTGATTGACCGCATCCACGCGACAGCGAACATCGAAATTCTCACGCGCACCGAAGTGGTAGGGTTGCACAGCGACCGGGTTCTTGAAGCGATTACCGTGGCGAACCGGAGCACCAGAGCACCGGGAAAATGAGAACCGAGAAAGCGCGCTGGCTCTTCATCTGTACCAGGGATTTTTTCCGCCGGCGACGTTCGGCATGGTGCGATTAAACGGGTCGCATCCGCAGTGCGCGAGGGCGCGATGGCGGTGGCGCTGGTGCACCGCTTTTTGGCTGAGGATGATTGAACACGAATCGATTGGAGAATGGAATGGCAGTGGAATGTACCCATCTGGATCAGGTCCAGGTGCTGCAGACGGACAAGGATTATTGTGAGGAATGTGTGAAGACGGGCGACAGCTGGGTGCATTTGCGCATGTGCCTGATTTGCGGCCATGTCGGCTGCTGCGACTCGTCGCCGAACAGACATGCCAGCAAACACTATCATGCAAGCAGTCATCCTCTTGTACGTTCGCTGGAGCCCGGTGAATCATGGGTATGGTGTTACGCGGATGACGTCGTGGCGGGCGAGATCGAGGAATGAGCTGAAGTGCGGGCTTCATTTGACGCCGCACCGGATATTACGGTGATTGTCCGAAATAATCGCTTCGACATGCGGACGCAAGGAGTGTGGTGAACGATGGATATCGACTTCCAGGATAGATTCGAGTTGGACGAAGACGATCTGGACTCTGTATTTTTTTATGCGACGTGTGACGGTGCGCCCATTCAGATCCGCGTGGATGCGGGCGCGCTTCGCATTGTTGCGCCCGGCAACATTAGGGAGGACGCCAGCGATCAATTTCTCGATAGCCGTGCCCGTTTCGAAGCGCTTGCCGCCAGGCTCATCCAGCAAGGGCGCGCGCAGGACGGCTATCTGGAGATCACTGCCACGGATGTAGCCGAGGCGGAAAGCGGCAACTAGCACTGCCTCTTATAAAAATGCCGCAAGTCTCCGGATTTTGAGCGGGATCAATCGAATAATAATGAGAAGGATTTCATTGGATAGCAGGCCAGCGCCGGAGGTCCAATTCGATGTCGCTCCGCGATGTTCCACACAAGGCAAACGGCTTCTGAAAGATGTCCGGTGCTCGGCGCAGAACGGAGACACATCAGGTAAGCAATTGCCCTCGGTGATCGCACGGTTCCATCCACCAGGGCTGCTTCATGAATATTTACAAAGGAAAACGATCATGCGTTTTTCTATCTTTGGTGCTTTCAAAGTCTGCACACTCCTTGCGATCGGAATCTGGAGCACAGATATATTCGCGGCGCCGATGGGGCCGACGCAGTCGGAGCTTGATCACGCCGCCGACGGCAAGGATACCTGGCTCATGACCAACAAAAGCTATGACGGGCAACGTTATGTCGCGCTTGACCAGATCAACACCAGGAACGTCGCTGGCCTGAAAGAGGTCTGCACCCTGGACACCGGCGTGCAGGAGCCGGCGCAGTCCTCGCCGCTGCTCTATGACGGGCGTATCTACTTCACGGCCGGCGCAAGCACTATTGCGATGGATGCGAAAACCTGCAAGGAACTCTGGCGCTACGACTGGCAGCTCAAGGGAAAGATGCTCTCCTCGGTAAATCGCGGACTAGCCATGAAAGACGGCCGGCTGGTGCGCGGGACGCCGGACGGATTTTTGATCGCGCTGTCGATGGCGGACGGCAAGCTCGTCTGGAGCCGGCAAATCACCAGCTACGACGAGAGCCACTACCTCAGCATGCCCGCGATGATCGTCGACAATACGATCATCTACGGCACGGCCGGCGCCGACTGGGGCGGGCAGGGATGGATCGGCGCGTTCAGACTGCAAGACGGTACGGAACTCTGGCGTTATGCGGTGCTGCCGAAACCCAATTCAGAGGCGGCAAAGACTTGGGGCTCTCCCGAAGCGCTGGCCCATGGCGGCGGTAGTTTCTGGACGCCGGTCTCGGTAGATCGCGCAAAGAACATTGTCTTCATTCCAACCGGGAATCCCGCGCCCGACTTCTATGGCGAGGTGCGTCAGGGTGATAACCTCGGCACCAACTCCGCAATTGCACTTGATCTGAAATCCGGAAAAGTAATCTGGGCGAAGCAGTTTGTCGCACACGATACCCATGACTGGGATCTCACCCAAACTGGCCCTCTATTGCATGCGAACGTCAAGGGGAAGATGCGTAACATCATTATGGTCAGCGGCAAGGATGGCCGCTTGCGCGCGGTAGATCGTGATTCAGGGGAAATTCTGTACGATATTCCAATCTCAAAGCAGGAAAATGCCGATAAGGCCACCACCGCAACGCCCACGCACGTATGTCCTGGGCTGCTTGGCGGACAAGAATGGAGCAGTACCGCCTACGATCCCAAGCGCGGGATCACGATCTCGCCCATGGTCGACTGGTGCGGCATGGCCTCTCACATCACCACGCCGCCCGTGCACAAGGTGGGGGAACATTATTACGCCGGCAAGATCGAGCAGGATCCGATCGACCAGGCGAAAGGTGTGCTCGCCGCGGTCGATGTGGCGTCCGGAAAGCTGCGCTGGAAGGTCGAGGGAGGCGGCCCGATGCTAGCCAATGTGACGGCGACGTCGGGAGACGTCGTCTTTGCCGGCGATCTCAAGGGTACGCTTTATGCAGTCGATGCCGACAATGGTAACGTGCTGCTGCGTCGGCCGCTCCCCGCATCGGCGGGCGGCGGCATTTTCACCTATGCGCTGGACAACAAGCAGTACCTGACGGTGATGTCCGGCTCCGTCTCCGGATTTTTTGGTGGCGGACATGAACCGGTCAAACTGACTGTATTGGCATTACCGTAACGGATCGCGGTCTGGATCGATGAAACCGAACGGCGTACCTGGTGCCAGCCGGCCCGGCGATTCGACCGGACACTGATTCGACAGGTAAATCCCGTTCATCAACGAAATCGTCGGCAGGAGATCGATCTCCCATGGCTGAACTCCAGCGCTACGACGCCCTCGTACTCGGCAGCGGCGAATCGGGAAAATACCTGGCATGGGCCATGGCGAAAGCAGGCAGACGCGTCGCCGTGATCGAGCGCCGCTGGATCGGCGGCTCTTGTCCGAACATCGCCTGCCTGCCGAGCAAGAATATCATTTACAGCGCGCACATCGCAGCCTTGTGCCATCGCGGCGCGGAGTTCGGAATCATAGCCGGCCCGGTCGGCATCGACATGGAGATGGTGCGCCAGAGAAAGCGAAAGATGGTTGAGGATCTGATCGCCATCCACCGCAATAATTACGCAACCAGCGGCGCGGAGCTGATCATGGGCGAAGGCCGTTTCACCGCGCCCAAGACCATCGAAGTGCGCTTGCAAGACGGCGACACCCGGCTGCTTGCAGGCGAGCGTATCTACCTGAACACCGGTACACGCGCAGCGATTCCGGATGTGCCGGGGCTGCAGCAGTCCAATCCGCTGACGCACATCGAGGCGTTGGAACTCGATTACATTCCAGAGCACCTGATCGTGCTCGGCGGCGGTTATGTCGGCCTGGAGTTCGCGCAGCCGATGCGCCGCTTCGGTTGCCGCGTGACTGTCGTCGAGCAGGGGCCGCAGATTGCCGGACATGAGGATGGCGATGTTGCGCAAGCACTGATGAAGCGGTTCGAAGAAGATGGCATCGATGTCATGCTCAATACTCGGCCGACCAGGGTCGAGGGGCGTTCCGGGGATAAGGTCCATTTCCAGGTAGATAGCGCGGCCGGTACGCAGACCATCGAAGGCAGCGACATTCTGGTCGCAGCCGGACGCATTCCAAATACCGAGGGAATCGGGCTCGACATTGCGGGCATCGATCTCGATGCGCGCGGTTATATCAAGGTCAACGAACGCCTCGAAACTTCCGCGCCGGATGTCTGGGCAATGGGCGAATGCGCCGGCAGTCCGCAGTTCACGCATGTCGCATTCGACGATTTTCGCGTCGTCCGGGACAACATGCATGGCGGTGATCGCACGACGCGCGATCGTCTTGTGCCGTATTGCATGTTCACCGACCCGGAGCTTGGGCGGGTCGGCCTGAACGAATCCGCAGCGCGGCGCGCCGGCATCGCCTATCGTGTCGCCAGGATTCCGATGGCGGCGGTACTGCGGACACGGACGATCTCCGCAACGGAGGGATTCATGAAGGCGTTGATTGCCGCCGACAGCGATCGCATTCTCGGCTTCACGGCGCTGGGCGCGGGCGCGGGTGAACTGATCGCGGTCGTGCAAACCGCGATGCTGGCCAAGCTGCCGTACACAGCCTTGCGCGACGCCATTCTGACGCATCCGACGATAGCCGAGGGACTTACCGTCCTGTTCGCGAATGAGCCGGTTCTGCCTGATAAGGCACATTGAATCCGGTGCGCAGCAAATGTCCGTTCCGTAACGGGACGACAGGAGGTCTTGACATGGGAGCCTTGGTACTACGGTGCGGCAAGCTGTTCGATGGTGTGGCTGACCAGTTGACGGGCCCGGTCGAAATTCTCGTGGACGGCGATCGTATCGCCGAGATCGGCCCCTCGGTACGCCGGCCAGCCGATGCGCAGACGATTGATCTTTCGGAGCGCACCGTGAGTCCCGGGTTCATTGACACGCATGTGCATCTGACGATGGATGCCGCCGATCTGGCTCAACAGACGCTGCAATCATCCGCAGCCAAGGCGCTCAAGGGGCTGAACATTGCCCGCGACTACATGCGTTATGGCTTCACGACGCTGCGCGACATGGGCTGTGCCGATCCGGAATTTCCCACCGTCGACCTGCGCAACGCGCTCGCCGCCGGCCTCGTCGAGGGACCGCGGCTGATCGTGGCCGCGCATATCATCAGTGCCTCTGCCGGCCATGGCGACCTGCGCGGGTTCTACGCGCCCCGTTGGAACATTCCCGTCTCCGCCATCGCCGACGACGCGGGTACGATCAAGGCCCTGGTGCGCCGCGAGCACACCTTTGGCAGCGACTGGATCAAGACGACCAACACGGGGGGCTATTTCAGCCCAGGCGACGATCCGGCCCGCGTAACGTGGTTCGACGATGAAATGACTATCCTTGCGGCCACTGCGCGGCAGTTGGGCATGCCGGTGGCGGTGCACACCGGCGCCGCCGACGGCTGCAAGCAAGCCATCCGCGCGGGCGCGCGCAGCCTGGAACATGCTTACCTGATCGACGCCGATGCGCTGGCGATGGCAAAGCAGGCCGGCATCTACCTGGTCCCAACCATGCAGATGACCCAGGAGGATTTGCACGCATTGCACGCCAACACTCTGCCGTGCCAGGCGGTCTGGAAATTCGGCCGCGACAATGCGCAGATCCTGGCGTCCCAGCGCCTGATTGCCGGCAGCGACGTGAACATCGCCTACGGCACCGATTGCGGCATGTTTCCTTTCAGCCACGGCATCCTGGAATTCCAGGCAATGGTGGCGGCGGGTCTTGCACCCATTCGCGCGCTCAAGACCGCGACCAGCGTCGCTGCGGAATTGCTCGGTCAGCACGATATCGGCGTGCTTGCGGTCGACAGGCACGCCGATATCGTTGCCATGCCGGGCGACCCATTGGCCGACATCAGCGTGACGGCCAATGTCGATTTCGTCATGAAGAGCGGCGTGGTCTATCGCAGCCCAACGGCACGGCAGACGACGTGACATGGAGCAAGGAGAATGCCAGATGAATAATCATTTGCTTGATTACACGGGCAAGGTCGTCCTGGTTACGGGTGCGGCCAGCGGAATCGGCCGAGCGACAGCCCTCGCCTTTGCACGGCAGGGCGCCAAACTCTGCATCGGTGACGTCAGCGCCGCTGCCGGCGACACTGTGGAGTTGATCAGGAAGGAGGGCGGCGAGGCGCAATTTGTGCACACGGATGTCACGCAGGCCGTGTCGGTCGAAGCTTTGGTGCAAGCCACGGTGAAAGCCTACGGCACCCTGGATTGCGCCTTCAACAATTCCGGAATCCTTCCACCCACCAAGCCCCTGGCAGAGATGGAGGAATCCGATTTCGACAAGGTCATCGCTGTCGATCTCCGTGGCGTGTTCTTGTGCTTGAAGTATGAAATCCGCCAGATGTCGAAGACGGGCAGCGGTGCGATCGTGAACACCGCCTCGGTGGCCGGCATGATCGGCGATCCCGGCATGGCGCCCTATGTGGCCGCCAAGCATGGCGTCATCGGCTTGACCAGGGCGGCCGCCGTCGATTACGCATCAAAAGGTATCCGCATTAATGCCGTGGCGCCGGGGCTGGTCGAAACCCCCATGACTGCGGGCTGGCTGAACGACCCGGCCTATCGCCAGATGGTGGTCGGCAATGTCCCCCTGGGACGCCCCGCACAGCCGGAGGAGATTGCAGGGATGGTGCTGTTCCTCTGCTCGCCCTCGGCCAGTTTTGCCACAGGCGGGGTGTTTGCCGTGGATGGGGCGCAGACGGCGCATTGAACGACATTGATACAGGAGAAAGAGATGGCTCAACGTGTTTTAGTGACGGCCGGAGCGGCCGGCATCGGAAAGGAAATCGCCCGGACATTCGCCGCGAATGGCGCCGCGGTCTGCGTCTGCGACATCAATGCCCAGGCATTGGATGCAGCCGCGAAAGAGATTCCCGGCCTGAAGACCATCGTCTGCGACATATCGCAACGCCAGGACATCGAGCGCATGGTTCCCGCTGCCGTCGCGGCGCTGGGAGGACTTGACGTCCTGGTGAACAACGCCGGCATTGCCGGTCCCACCGCGCCGGTCGAGGATACCAATCCCGACCAATGGGAGGCGGTCATGACCATCGATGTGATCGGCACGTACCACGTCACGCGCCTTGCCATTCCGCATCTGAAAAAGTCGCCGGCCGGAAGCATCATCGTCATGTCGTCGGTCGGCGGGCGCTTCGGCTATCCGAACCGCAGCGCGTACTGCACCGCGAAGATGGGGCTGATCGGCTTCGCGAAGACCCTTTCGCGCGAACTGGGCCAGTACAACATCCGCTGCAATGCCATCGCACCGGGCGCAGTGGGCGGCGAGCGCATCGAACGCGTTCTGCAGGGGCGTGCCGACGTGGAACACAAGACGCTGGAAGAAGAGCGGGAGGCCGCCATGAGCATCCAGTCTCTCAAGCGTTTCGTCGATCCGAAGGATATTGCCGCCTTGATCTTGTTTCTGACGTCGGATGCGGGGAAGTCGATTTCCGGGCAGGTCCTGCCTATCGACAACGATGCGCAGACTTCGTCCTGACGGCCCTGACCACGCACGAGCCCAGGAGAGTCATCATGAAAAAAACATTGCGCGAGCAACTGATCGGCGCCTGGAAACCGGTGCGCACCGGGTGGCCGCCGTTCGCATCCGGCGACTGGCTTTGCGGCACCAACTAGGAGGTCAGGAATCATGAAGGCGGACCGAAACCGGCATCGGGCCATGACCGCAAAGGTCCCATCCTCGAACCACGGCACCTCATCACCAAGGAGTTCATCATGACCACATACAAGGTAGGTTACTTCGTCGGCAGCCTCGCGAAAGAGTCAATCAATCGAAAACTGTCGAAAGCATTGGTCAACCTGGCACCGCCAGGATTGAGCATGACCGAGATCCCATTCAAGGATCTGCCGCTGTACAGCTACGACTACGACGCCGACTACCCGCCCGTCGCGCGTGACTTCAAGCAGGCAATCGCCGACGTCGATGCGCTGTTGTTCGTCACTCCGGAATATAACCGTTCGATTCCCGGAGGGCTGAAGAACGCCATCGACTGGGCCAGCCGTCCGTGGGGACAGAATTCCTTTACCGGCAAACCTTCCGCGATCATCGGCGCATCGCCCGGCGCGATCGGCACCGCCCTCGCGCAACAAAGCCTGCGCGGCGTGCTCTGCTTTTGCAATTCGCCGCTGATGAATACCATCGAGGCATACATCCACTTTACGCCGGGTATGATCACCGACGACGGCCAGGTTACCGAGGATGCGACCGTCAAGTTCCTGAGCAACTACATGGAGGAATTCCATACCTTCATCGTGCGCGTCGAAAAGGCGTTGTCACCGAATGATTGAATGGGGATCAACGTCGGGGAAATGGATGAATCACGAGAGAAAGGGATCGATGATGGACAACCGCACTATGAAAGTGCCTCAGCATGAGGCATCAAGATTCATACTTCTCCGTCCAGAGCGAGGTTGATCATGGCGATCCTGTCCGCCGGATGTGTGGCGCCGGATTTCACGCTGCACTCGACACCTGACCAGAGCGTGTCGTTGTCCGATTTCCGGAGCCGCAACGTGATTCTGGTTTTCTATCCCGCAGACTGGAGTCCGGTTTGCAGCGACCAGCTCGCGTTGTATAACGAATTGCTGGGCGAATTCGGCAAATACAACGCACAACTGCTGGCGATCTCGGTCGATGGCGTGTGGAGCCACTCCGCACTGGCGCGCGACCGCAAGTATCACTTCCCTCTGTTGTCGGATTTCGAGCCGAAGGGCGCGGTCGCCCGGCAATACGGCGTATATGACGAAAAGGCCGGGGTGGCCGAACGCGCGTTGTTCGTCATCGATGCGGACGGCGTCATACGCTGGAGCTATTTGTCGCCGATGGGTGTCAATCCGGGCGCTGCCGGCATCCTCAATGCGCTGGATAGCCTTGCCTCCAAGGACGCTGACAAGCGGGGGACGCCATGAACAGCAACGCTCCCGATCTGACTGTGCCGGTATCGGCTGACGATCACATCCAAGGCCACGCCAATGCTCCGGTCACCCTGGTCGAGTACGGCGACTATCAATGCCCCGCATGCGGCATGGCCTATCCGCTGATCAAGCGCATCCAGCGTGAGTCTGGATCTTACCTGCGCTTCGTTTTCCGCAACTTCCCCTTGACCAATGTGCATCCGCTGGCGCACCCGGCAGCGCAGTGCGCCGAGGCGGCCGCCTCGGTGAGCAAATTCTGGCCCATGCACGACTGGCTCTACGAGAACCAGGAAGCGTGGAGCGCCTACGGAGCAGAAGGGTTGGAAGCAGGATTTCAGGCACTCGGCATCGACGAATCGGCAGTTGTGCGCGCAATGCGCGGGCCCAAGATCGACGGACGCATCCATGCCGATTTCATGGGCGGCGTGCGCAGCGGAGTCAATGGCACGCCATGTTTCTTCATTAATGGTTATCGTTATGAAGGCGATTTCGGCGAGTTGAATGTTGCCATCGCAGATTTGATTACCCGGATATGACGGGGCATCGACTATGACGCGGTATTGAAAAAAGCAAGGAGCGAAAGATGAAACCTCGAAGCATTGTCGGGTGCCTGATCGCCGCGACATTGGGTGGCATCATTGCGTCATCCGCTTCGACCCCGCTTACCGCTTCAGCGATCACCGTTTCCCCGGCGAAGCTGCCGCGCATCGCCACAGTCGACGAGCGGTATCAGTCATACAACGTCGAAATGGCCGAGATAATCGGTGCCAAATTTTGGAAGCCGTACGACATGTACGACAAGCAGGGCAAGGCTGTCCCGGATGTCGGCGCCTCTCCCGCGGCATCCAAGACGGAGGGCGCAGCCCCACAGGCTGGACAGAACCCGGCGATGTTCGAGGAGCGGCCACCCATCGACCTGACTAATCCACGCCTACGCAAGTTGGCGTCTGCGCTCGGTCCGGCTTACGTGCGCGTAAGCGGATCATGGGCCAACTCCGTTTTTTTCCACGACTCGGACACGCCTGCTCCGCAGGCTGCGCCCGAGGGCTTCCGGGGCGTGTTGACGCGCCCCCAATGGAAAGGCGTTATTGATTTCGCGCATGCGGTGAATGCAGCGCTGGTCACGTCTTTTGCTATCAGTGCGGGTGTACGCAACGCCTCCGGCGTGTGGACGCCGGATCAGGCGCGGCGCATTCTTTCCTATACGAGCTCAGTCGGCGGCAATATCGTTGCGGCGGAAATGTTCAACGAGCCGTCCATTCCGGTGTTTGGAGGCGCGCCTGCAGGCTACGACGCCGAATCGTATGCGCATGACTTCGCCGTCTTCAAGCCGTTCGCCAAGGCGGCAGCACCCGACATGCTGATCGTTGGCCCCGGGTCAGTGGGCGAGGGCGGTACGGCGCCAGTCGTCCCGGGAGACATGCTGCTCAAGACCGAAGACATTCTGTCCGCGACGCCGCAGCCTGTGTTCGATGTCTACTCGTATCATTCATACGCAGCAGCTTCGCAGCGCTGCGTGTCGCTGGGCGCCTTGTCGCAAACAACCGCAGCCGCGGCAATGTCGGAACAGTGGCTTGCCCGCCCGGACGCCATCTACAGCTTCTATATCGGCCTACGCAATCGGTTCGAACCGACCAGCAAGGGCGTGTGGGTGACGGAAACCGCCGATTCAGCGTGCGGCGGCAATCCATGGGCAGCAACGTTTCTCGACAGCTTTCGCTACCTGGATCGGTTAGGCCGCCTGGCAAAGAAAGGCGTCACGGTCAGCTTCCACAATACGCTGGCGTCGAGCGAATATGGATTGCTTGATCAGAAAACCTTTGCGCCGCGGCCGAACTATTGGGCCGCGCTGCTATGGCACAGATTGATGGGCTCTACCGTGCTTGATGCCGGAGCGTCCCAGCCGGGACTGCATCTGTATGCGCATTGCATGCGCGACCGCCCCGGCGGCGTGACGCTGCTGGCGATCAACAACAGCCGGACGCAGCAGGAATCGCTTCAACTTCCGGTGGCAGCGGAGCGCTACACGCTCGCTGCGCGTACGCCGGAAGACAGCCGAGTGCAGGTGAATGGACGCGAGCTTGCGCTGACCGCCGACGATGCGCTTCCATTGCTGCAAGGCGCGCATGTTGTTGCCGGCCAGGTGACGTTTGCGCCGGCGAGCATCACTTTCCTGGCCGTGGCGGATGCTGGAAATGCGAGCTGTCTACGGCATTGAAGCTGAGGCGGTGACGTGCAGGAAAGGGCGCGATGCGTCGCGATAGGGAATACGCCCGCGTATGTCCGGCAGCGCTTCATCGCGGAATCCGCGGTCCATGAAAAATTCCGGGAGGTACCCATGCCGGATCGAAATGCAGGATTGAGCAAGGACTTCATCGAGCAGCAACGCAAGCGCCTCGAAGCACTGCGGGCGCAGCTGCTTGGCGGTGAAGCCAAGGCGCTCGCGAATTTACGAAGGCTACAGGAAGAGCGCGGCGAAGAGGCGCGGGAATTCGAAGACAGGGCGCAGGACATGGAACAAAACGAGGTCTATCAGGCGTTGCACGATGTCGACAAGCAGCGGTTAAACCGTATCGACCGCGCACTGCAAAAGATCGCCGAAGGCACGTATGGTATCTCCGACGTGAGTGGCGAGCCGATACCGAAAGCCAGACTCGACGAGGTTCCGGAAGCGCTGGTCGCGGTTCAGGACGAGACACGTGAGGAAGGAGAGTGAACTGCGCGCCGCTCCGACGTACGGAAGTCAGCGCGCCGACGCCGGAACGGTAAGGCGCCACAGCGAGGTGGCTTCCGCTGCATGGGCAGCAACGTGTGTATGGCGCATGCTGGCCAATGACTTCCCACCGTGGGAGACGGTGTATTACTGGTTCCGGCGGCTGATGCGGTGGCGTCGCCTGGTGCGTGACTATGAACAAAGAATCAATGTCTCGCAGAACATGATTTTCGTCGCGATGGGGGCTTTGTTTATGCGGCGCCTATTTCCATGGAGTTTTTAAACAGTCACTTAGCCCGACTTTAGCCATTCAAGCAGCGTCGTTGAGCGAATCGATGAAGCGTTCGAATAGCGCACGCGAAATGTCAATCATGGCGCGTGATATGAGGACAGTTAATCCCTTTGATGACAGGAGTCTGAATCTTTGCAGACCCCGTAATATCCAACCAAATTGACGCGCCTCATAGCGGCTGCCTTCTTGATACTCAAATTTTCCCGATGCCAGCAGAATTATTGTTGAGCACGTTCATGTTCAAGTAGAAAACTTCAATAGAAAAAGCGGTTCGAATATATTGTCTTGCGCTTTTTCGCCGATATGCCTTTCGGAATTTCGATGATGAATCCAGCAACTACAATGCCAGCAGCGTTTATCGGACACGGCAACCCGATGAACACATTGGAGACCAACCGGTTTACTGCTGCATGGCGTGAACTGGGGCGAGCGCTACCGCGACCGCGCGCCGTGCTCGCCATTTCAGCACATTGGTTTATTAACAGTAGTGCGGTGACAGCAATGCCGAACCCCAGAGTCATCCACGACTTCTATGGATTTCCCAAACCCTTGTTTGATTTTGACTACCCTGCGAAGGGCGCTCCTGATGTGGCCGAGGAAATTGCGGACATTGTGCGGCCAGACTACGTTGCTCTTGACCGCGATAGCTGGGGCTTGGACCACGGTACGTGGTCTGTGTTGGCACATGTCTTTCCGAAGGCAGACATCCCGGTTGTGCAACTTTCTGTGCACGCTGGCGAAGGCTTGCCATACCACCTTCATCTGGGCGAGAGATTAGCTCCATTGCGTGAGCGCGGGATTTTCATTTTGGGAAGTGGAAACGTCGTCCATAACCTCCGCCTTATCAACTGGCATCTCGCTGATCAAGCGTTTGACTGGGCGATGGACTTTGATGCGGAAGTCCGGAAGCTAATGACGACGAGCCCGGGGAGCCTGGCAAACATCCTTAAGCACGCGGAGTATCGCAGGGCAGTACCGACTCCCGAGCATTTTCTTCCATTGGCTTATCTGGCCGGTCTGGCCGCGCTGGCGAAACAAACGCCTGAAGTGCTTGTTGACGGCGGTACCATGGGGTCTCTCACCATGACATCTTTTGTGCTGGGGTGTGCAGGGGTGTCCCCGCCCGATGTGCAAAAAGCAGGCGTGCCTATGCCAAATCCCCAAGAGGTGCCGCCCCAAGACACTAATATTTGATGGGTTGGACATTGCCATAGGAGCCACAA
This sequence comes from Noviherbaspirillum sp., assembly GCF_035254865.1. Lineage (GTDB taxonomy): Bacteria > Pseudomonadota > Gammaproteobacteria > Burkholderiales > Burkholderiaceae_D > Noviherbaspirillum. The sequence continues at coordinate 27,689 of NZ_DATFAF010000012.1, read as the reverse complement.
CTTTTACGTCTTAAATGATGATGCTCGGCGGATTCTCCAAAAAAACCGCATATGCGGCACGTGTAAGGACACGCTCCAGCGTGCTGCCATCGGCCAGCTCGAGTCGAAGTTCCAGATCTCCAGCGTGATTTTTTTGGAGAACATAGACCCGCGTCACGGCAATCAGCTCGAAATAGTCGCCACTCGGTTTTTTGTAATACATGTTTGCTCCATGGGTGAAGTGAACGTGGCATTTGCCGAGGCAACCATGGCCGCCCGGCAGTCACTGAAAAGAAGGCTGCATTGTCAGTAGCCGAACGTGAAACGTTGTCAGACATGCGCAGGGCGCGCCAGTTCGTCGATCGTCGCAACTGCATAATCCTGCACCGACATGCTGCTGCGGCCATTGGGATTGAACAACAACGAGTCGCTTCCCAAGCGGAACTTGCGGGTGCACTGGCCTGGTTGCATTTCTGCAGAAGGCTAGCAGGCTGTTGAAAAACGTAGCGAGCGGGGCGAGATTGGGGCCGGAGAGCGCGCGAACAGAGTGGTACCCAGAGCACCGCAGGCCCCAAGGTCGACCCGCGCAGTAGTTTTTCAACAGCCTGCTAGAGCGCATTCCCCCTGTTCTGCGTGCCGATGCCGGCTTCCTTGCCCCCGGCACTGCGTTGCAGTCGCATGCCTTGGCTTCGCCATTTCACGCGGGGTGCGTATTCTCGACGGAAATCCGCTTTGATCTCGACCCAGCGTCCTGCGATGGAGCTATCCTCAAACACGCGCCTATTTCAGTGTCCTTGCACGACAATTCAGTATAGGTTTGAGATTCCTATTCGGGAAAGCAAACGTTTTATATTTGCGGCAGAAAATGGCGCGGCTTTGACCTCCATGGTCCGGCCATACTCGTCGATGGAACAAAACCGGCATATTCCTGTCTTCGCAAAAGGCTCGATGCTTGGCCAAGCACCCTCGTAATGCACTCGTGGTATCGCAGCATTAACCCTATTTATGTATGAGACTGCAGCATCGAGATGCGTGCAGCCGGAAAGGCAAGGCATGAGCATGCAATCGATGCGCTCCGCCAATCAGGTACTGGCGAACCTGAACAATCTGCTGCCGGACCTGGAGGCGCTGTACACCGATATACACGCGCATCCCGAATTGTCGATGCAGGAAACTCGCACGGCGAGCCTGGCGGCAGACCGATTGCGCGCAGCCGGCTATGAAGTGACGACGGGTGTCGGAAAAACCGGCGTCGTCGGCCTGCTGCGCAACGGCGCCGGACCGACGTCGGCCAGCGAGGATTTCGGGTCGTTCGGCGCCGAGTGGCTCGGATCGGCTTACCCAGGTTGCAGCCGGCGACGAATACGGCGGCAGTGCAGATATGCATGGGGCGGAACGCAGGAAAGAAGGAATTAGCGAAAAAGAATCGCGCCATAGCGACAAGTCATATCGAGCAAACCATGCGGCCATCTCCCCTTGCCGGAATTTTTCTTCTGCTTTCTGGCATCGCATTTTCGCACCCTCTGCCGGAAACGCTGGGCGACTGCGCGCGTATCGCCGACAACAGCCGACGGCTTGACTGTTTTGACCGGCTAGCTGCGGCGCAGGGCAAGGAAGAAGCCGAAAAGGAGAATCGGCGCATGGCACCGATTCCTGTGCCGCCCGCGGCAGCTGGCGTGCAAAACGGGCAATGGCTTGCACAACATTGGGAATTGGGTCCGGCGAATAAGCGCGGCCTGTTCGCCTTCCGACCGCATCAGGACAACTACGTTCTCCTTGCCAACTACAGCTTCGCACCCAACGCCGCTCCATTCAGCCCGCTTGCCGGCCTGGTACCGCAAGACGATGGCCTTTCTCATACAGAGCTGAAATTCCAGCTGGGCTTCAAGATGAAACTATTGGAAAACCTGGCGCCGACGCACACCGACCTGTGGCTTGGCTATACCCAGCAAAGCAACTGGCAGGCATATAACCGCAAGGCCTCGAGCCCGTTTCGAGAAACGGATTACCAACCGGAGCTGATGGCGGTAACGCCAATCGACTTCCGCGTGTTGGGGATGCATGCACGTTTTGTGAATGTCGGCCTGGCTCACCAGTCCAATGGCCGGGCGTCGGCATTGTCGCGCAGCTGGAACCGGATCTATGTCCAAGCCGGACTGGAAAAAGGCAATTTCATCTTGCTAGGGCGAGTCTGGAAGCGTCTGCCCGAAAGCACCGGCGGCGACGACAATCTGGACATTCTTGACTTCATGGGTTATGGCGATGTCAGCGCCACCTATCGATGGCGAGGGCAGAAATTTTCGGCGCTCGTCAGACATAACTTCCGCACCGACCGGGGCGCGCTGCAACTCGGATGGGCGTTTCCCCTGGTTGAGCATCTCAAGGGATACGTGCAGGTATTTTCAGGATATGGGCAAAGCCTGATCGACTATAACTACTCGCAAAAAACGATCGGGCTGGGCGTGCTGATCGATTATTAGGATACATTGAATGCTTGGGCCTCGCGCATCGGATAGGCACTTCACGCTCTGCATCGACTCGGTTGGGTAGCCGCACATGCGCATCGAGCAAGAAATTCCGCCTGGATGCCGGCCAGAATGTCCCGCCGGTCTCTCGCAATCGCGAAAAGTCGTCTATGCCGCGATCGTCGCGAATGTCGCCATTGCGATCAGCAAGTTTGTCGCAGCTGGCATGACCGGCAGCGCAGCGATGCTGGCCGAAGGCGTTCATTCCGCAGTCGATACTGGCAATGAATTTCTCCTGTTGCTCGGAATGAAGCATAGCGAAAAGCCGCCCGATGAATGGCATCCTTTTGGCTATGGAAAGGTCTTATATTTTTGGGCGTTGATTGTCGCGCTTTCCGTGTTTTCACTGGGCGGGGGCATATCGATTTATCACGGGGTAGTCGCTTTAAGAAATCTCCCGGCCCTGGAAGATCCAACGTGGAACTACGTCGTGCTGACTCTCGCCGCGCTGTTTGAGGGCTATAGCTGGAACAAGTCGCGAAAGGAGCTTAATGAACGGCGTCGCACGGACGAGAGCCTGTGGCAGGCCGTACGTCGTAGCAAGGATGCTTCCGTATTCACGGTATTCATTGAAGATTCCGCCGCATTGATCGGTATCGCCGTTGCCAGTTCTGGAATCTGGCTGGGCCATCAATTCCATAACCCGTATATCGATCCGGTGGCATCGGTGATTATAGGCCTGGTACTAGTCGCGGCCGCATTCGCGCTCGCCCGCGAAACAGGGGGATTGCTGGTTGGAGAAAGCATCGACCGCGATCAAATTCTGAAGTTGAAGGAAATGATTTCCAGCGAGCCAGCGGTAGAAAAAGTCGGCCATCTCCTCACCATGCAACTCGGCCCGGATCATGTATTGCTCACCGCCGCGGTGCGCTTCAGGCGCGGCCTCGGCATCAATGAACTGGAGCAAGCAATTGACCGGCTGGAGTGCGCCATAAAGGCCGAATATCCATCGGTCCACCACATATTTCTCGAAACCGGTTCGTTCAGATCATCGTTCCGATCGTAGACATTAAGGCGTGAAAGATTGCTTACGCTTTGCCTTTATTCCGGAAATCGAACCGGCCGATGCAGACAGCATGGCCGTTCCTCCGCGCATCCTGCTTCGCCATCCCGACCTGACCCAGTTCGGGGGAGATGAAGATCTCCTACAGGATGATGCACTTGGTCGTCCGCGCTGCGTGCTAGTTATTTTTCAGGGCGTTCGAAGAATTGGCTTTTGGTTTCGTATGCGTGGATGGCCAGCTCTGCGCCGTCGAACAGGAGCACGAAACTGCGCAGCCGCTCAATTGCAGGATGCCAGAAAAAATGGGGATCGACGTCCCGGAACTGGATAAACCTCGAGAGAAATAGATTGGCGATGAGCATATCGACTTCCGAATGAGGAAGTAAAGTAATGATCGCAGGCCAATTGTTTGATTTCCATAAATCTGCGGTTGGCACTGAGGCAGGTCAAATAGTCCCAATATCGGAACGACTCGCTACCGAGTAGTGGACTACCTTGTAGAAGTCGCGCTTTTCCGTTTCAGCTCACCACAGTGCAGGAGGGGCATGCTCTGTACAAAGCCTGTTATCGCCTATCGTACCCCTTTGGTTCACGTTTCTTTGGGAGAGCATTGGTGTGCATCACTTAGAGCCTATCTTCGCGTCCGCCTAGGGATGCATTACATGTCAACTTGGCCAAGATGGAGAATTTTCGATGTCTGAATTAGTGGCTGTCGCGTTCGATAGCATTACTGAGGCGGAACAGGTGCTCGCCGAGCTCAAGCGCCTTCAAAAGGAATACCTGATCGATTTCGAAGATGCTGTCATTGCCGTTCGGCGCCCGGACGGTGAAGTCGATCTCCGGCAAAGCGTCAATTTGATGGGCATCAGTGCGGCGGGTGGCGGGCTGTGGGGCAGCTTGTGGGGCGCGCTGGTGGGGATGCTTTTCCTTAATCCTTTGGTAGGCTTTGCCATCGGCGCGGCAGTCGGCGCCGGCAGCGGCGCGCTGGCCGGTAAGCTCAACGATTACGGGATCAATGATGATTTCATGAGAAATCTTTCCCAGGCGCTCAAGCCCAATACCTCGGCGCTGTTCGTTTTGATCCGAAAGGTGCAGCCCGAGAAAGTGCTCAATGAGCTGTCGCGCTTTCGCGGCCATGTGCTTCGTTCTTCGCTGTCACCCGAGCAGGAGTCCAGGCTCCAGGCTGCGCTCTCGTCGACATCTGCGACGTCTGGTACCGCATCCGGTACGCCATCACCGCCAATGCACCCTTGAGGGGAAGACCATTCAGACCAGCGTGCCGGGCATTTGGACGGTGGGCAAACGAAGCAACGGGTCTCGCCGCATGCCATCTTTTCCGATCCGAAGCTTGGGCGGGTCGGGATGACGGAAGCGGAAGGACGCGAGGCCAGCCATGCAGTCCGCGTCGGCCGGTTCGACTTCAAGGGCTATGGCAAGGCAAACGAAATGGGGGAATCCGAAGGCACGATTCAAGTCCATCTAATGTTCGAGGATGCTTGCATGAGCCAATATCAGATCGTCGTCGGCAGCCTGCTCGAGGATTCATTCGAGCACAAGCTGGCGAACGCCCGTTTCAAGCTTGAGCCATCGGGGCGTGTGCTCATGCCATGAATGAAGCGCGTTGCCGTTTCTGATCCGCGAGCCTGCTGATGCTCGGCGCCGATTCTGTGCTTGCAGCGGAAATACCGGTGGGGCTCCAGGAGTGCGCGGGAATCCGGGAGCGCTCCGACGCTGATATCCAGCCTAAAAGGATATGTGCAATATTTTTCGGGCTATGGCTACAGCTTGATCGACTATAACGCTTATCAGCGCGTCTTCGGATTAGGAATATATATCGAATTCCGATAGCTTCCGGGGAAAGGTTCCTCACCTCCAGGACCTTGTCCGGCCAGCCGGATTCCCTCGCACAAGGCCGACGAAAGCGATTTTTTCATAACCGGGAAACCGCCACCTGTCCATGCGTTCAAAAGAAAAATCGCGTTGCGGCGACAGCCGTCTGGACGAGGAGATTCTATGATGAACAGCTTTAATGCACGTTCGTCCCTGCAAGTGGGCAGACGCGAATTTGAAATTTACCGAATCGATGCCCTCAAAAGCGTCGGCATCGATGTGGACCGCCTTCCGTATTCGTTGAAGATTCTGCTTGAGAATCTGTTGAGGCACGAGGATGGCGTGACCGTGACCGCGGACGACATTCGCGCCTTGGCCATGTGGGATCCGAAATCCCGTTCAGACAAGGAAATTTCCTTCATGCCGGCACGGGTGCTGCTCCAGGATTTCACCGGCGTGCCGGCGCTGGTGGATCTGGCGGCCATGCGCGATGCGATGGCCGAACTCGGCGGCGATCCCCAAAAGATCAATCCGCTTCTACCGGTAGAGCTGGTCATCGACCATTCGATTCAGGTCGACGTATTCGGCACTGCCGACGCCTTCAACCGCAACGAGGAGCTCGATTACAAGCGCAATGAGGAGCGCTACAAGTTCATCAAGTGGGGAAACAAGGCCTTCCGCAACTTTGCCGCCACGCCGCCGAACGCCGGGATATGTCATCAGGTGAATCTCGAGTTCCTCGCGCGCGTCGTCTTTGGCGGCGATGACGCGGCCCGGTTCAATGGTGGACCGCCGCTGGCATACCCCGATACCCTGATCGGCACCGACTCGCATACGCCCATGGTCAACGGCTTGGGCGTGCTTGGATGGGGAGTAGGCGGCATCGAGGCGGAAGCCGCGATGCTGGGTCAGCCGATTTCCATGCTCATTCCTCAGATCGTCGGATTCCGCCTGACGGGCGCGCTGCGCGAGGGGACGACGGCGACCGATCTGGTGCTGACTGTGGCTGAAATGCTGCGCAAGAAAGGCGTGGTAGGCCAGTTCGTGGAATTCTACGGGCCCGGCATTTCGAGCCTTTCGGTTGCGGACCGCGCAACGGTCGGCAACATGTCGCCGGAATACGGCTCGACCTGCACAATATTTCCTGTCGATCAGACGACGCTGGATTATCTGCGTTTCACCGGCCGGTCCGAAGAGCGCATCGCGCTTGTCGAGGCTTACATGAAAGAGCAGGGGCTGTTCCACACTGTCAATACGCCGGAGCCTGTTTTCACCGACACTTTGGAACTGGATTTGGACACCGTAGAGGCCAGCATAGCTGGGCCCCGTCGCCCACAAGACCGCATTCCTCTCGGCCTGGCCAAAAACGCTTTTCAATCGGCGCTTACCTCGCTGTTGCCGCCTCGGCCGTCGCCCAAATCGCAGACGGGGAGCGCGACGGGCAGAGAGGAGCATGGCCATGTTGTGGGAACATGGGGCGAAGGAAGCTATCAGGATGTGCCGGAGATGACGGAGTACAAGATCGGTGAGGAGATTCACCAGCTCCGCCACGGTTCGGTGGTCATCGCCGCCATCACGAGTTGCACCAATACCTCCAATCCATCAGTGATGATCGCGGCCGGGCTGCTGGCGCGCAACGCGGCGCAGAAGGGCCTGCGACGCAAACCGTGGGTGAAAACCTCGCTTGCGCCGGGATCGAGAGTGGTGACTGATTACTATGACAAGGCCGGATTGACCCCCCACCTGGAGACGCTCGGTTTCTATCTGGCCGGCTACGGCTGCACCACCTGCATCGGCAACTCCGGGCCGCTGCCGGCGGAAGTCTCCGAAGCGATCGAGCGGCACGGCCTGGTCGTTGCCTCGGTGCTGTCCGGGAATCGCAACTTCGAAGGCCGCATCCATTCCGAAGTACGCGCGAATTTCCTGATGTCGCCGCCCTTGGTGGTCGCCTTTGCGATAGCGGGGCGGATCGATATCAACCTGTATGCCGAACCCTTGGGACACGACTCATCTGGGCAGCCGGTGTTCCTGCGCGACATCTGGCCAGCGCCGGCAGAGGTGGAGCGCGTGATCCGCGAATCGGTCAGTTCCGAGATGTTCGATCGTAACTACCGGAAGATCCACGAGGGCGATGGGCGCTGGAACGTGCTCGAGGTGAAGGCAAACGAGCGTTATTCATGGGAGACCGCGTCCACCTATCTGCGCAAGCCGCCATACTTCGAGGGGATGCCGAAGGAGGCGCCGCAATCGGTGGCCGGGATTTCCAGTGCGCGCGCTATCGCGGTGCTGGGCGACAGCGTGACGACGGATCACATTTCTCCTGCCGGCAGCATCAAGAAGGATTCGCCGGCGGGGCGTTTCCTCATCGAGCATGGCGTGGAGCTGAAGGATTTCAATTCCTACGGTTCGCGGCGTGGCAATCATGAAGTGATGGTGCGCGGCACATTCGCCAACGTGCGCATCCGCAACCGCCTGGTGCCGGAGATGGAAGGCCCGTTCACACGGTATCTGCCTACCGGCGAAATCATGCCCATCTATGACGCCGCGATGCGCTATCAGAGTGACGGCACACCGCTGATCGTGCTGGCCGGGAAAGAGTACGGATCGGGATCGAGCCGGGACTGGGCAGCCAAGGGGCCGCAGTTGCAGGGTATCCGGGCGGTCATCGCACAGAGCTATGAACGCATTCACCGCTCCAATCTGATCGGCATGGGGATACTTCCGTTGCAATTTGCTCCCGGCGAGTCCATAGAATCGCTCGCCTTGAGCGGCGAAGAGGTATTTGACATCGTCGGGCTGACCGAGGCGGCGCAGCGCGGCTCCTTGGGCGGCAATACGCTAAAGGTTCACGCCAAGGCTGCCGATGGACGGATAAACGAATTCGAGGTCTGGGTGCGCATAGATACTCCGCAGGAGCTCCTTTATTACCGGCACGGTGGCATTCTCCGGTACGTGTTGCGCCAGCTGCTTTCCGGGAAGGAGCGGCCTGATGTCTTGTCCCCGGCGATGGTTGCAACCCCGCCGCCAGAGCCTGGGCAAAAACCGTCTGATGGCGTAGTCGATGAAGGATCGATCGCATCCTTTCCGGCCAGCGATCCACCGGCATACTAGCAGGCTGTTGAAAAACGTAGCGAGCGGGCCAAGACTGGGACCGAGGAGCGCACGCGTACGATTGCCTCTGGACCAAAGCGCGGCGACGCGCCGTGGCAGGGAACATCGATCACCGCCTTGTTGGCGTCGCTCTTGGCCAGTTCGATTTTCTTGTGCATGGCCTTGTGGAAAAGCGCGTAGGAGCAGCCTTGTCGCGCTTGGCAGTCAGCAAGAAATCGGCGTGCTGCCATCCTTGTCCTTCGCACGGCACGAATGCTTCCAGACACCTTTGACCTTGATGCAGGATTCACCATTATGGTCAAGTCTATGAATGCCACCATCGCTCCGTTTAAACAATAAAGCTGACCTTAAATTTAGGTCAAATGAGTCTGCCCTGTCCTGAAAAATTCCTGCCTGCGCAAGCAGCGGATTCCGCAGGTGCTTGCCGCATCGTCGCCGGCCCCATCCCAAACGGGTGATGTATGGCTTTCACGAAAAAATGATGGCGTTGCATGTTGCGCGGCCATGCGATCGTTGCCAGGAACGCCAAGCGATGGCAAGACCTTTGATCCATTCCAAATATGGGAGCAGATTTAGTACGGCAGATATGAACCGTCTGTACTGAATGACGTGTCTACCAGATGCTGCCGAACCCGCCGGCTCGAATGCTGCGGATGCAAAAGCAGATTGGTGAGAACACTGTTCTCGATATCAACTGTCAATTCTTGGAGAATCGGAAATGGATACACGTCGTCATCGCAATGCTATCCGCTATCTGTGTGCATTGAGCGTGCTTGCCTGCATCATGGCGCCACCGGCTCAGGCAAACGGAGACCAAGCGGCCAGCATTCAGGCAACCGGTAATTTTTATCAACAGCACAACCTGGTGTCCGACGGTGCCAATCCGGCGGATAACATCGATCCCAATTTGATCAATAGCTGGGGCGTTGCCTTCAACCCGTTCGGCCCGGTATGGGTGGCCGATAACGGCACCGGCGTCAGTACGCTATACGACGGCAATGGCAAGCCGCAATCTCTCGTTGTACAGATTCCAGGGCCGGCTAATGCCAGCGGGCCTGGCACGCCGACCGGCATCGTTTTCAATGCCTCGACGGGCTTCGTGGTGTCGCAAGGCGGGACATCCGGAGCGAGCAAGTTCATCTTCGCCACCGAGGACGGCGTCATTGCCGCTTGGGCGCCCAACGTCGATGCCACGCATGCGGTTCGCATGGTAGACAACTCCGTGGCCACCGGCGCCGTCTACAAGGGCCTTGCGCTGAGCGCAGGCGGTAACGGCAGCCTGCTGTACGCGGCGGACTTCCACAATAATCGGATTGATGTTTTCGACACCGCGTTCAAGCCGGTCACGCTTGCGCCAGGCGCATTTTCCGATCCCGGCCTGCCTGCCGGCTTCGCGCCGTTCGGACTGCAAGCCATCGGTGGTGACATCTATGTCGCCTATGCCAAGCAAGATGCGGCAAAGCATGATGATGTCGCTGGCGAGGGCTTGGGCTTCATCGATGTGTACGACCCCAATGGCACACTGTTGCGCCGCCTGGTATCGCGGGGGAAGCTCAATTCGCCATGGGGCATGGCGCTGGCCCCGGCGGGCTTCGGAAAATTCAGCGGGCGCCTGTTGGTCGGCAATTTCGGCGATGGCCTGATCCACGCCTACGATATCGCCACCGGCGATCTGACAGGCACATTGAAGGACCCGGGGAAACGGCCGATTAAGATCGACGGTTTATGGGGACTGGCATTCGGCAATGGCTTTAACAATCAGCCTGTCAATACGCTGTTTTTCGCCGCCGGCCCAGGTGATGAAAAGCAGGGGCTGTATGGCCGTATTGATGTGGCGCCGGATGCGGGGCAGGATAGCGATCAGTGATGCAGCAGCGCGCCCGTTTTACGCGCGGGAGCGGGCGCGCCCGGTTTTTTGGCGCGAAGGCTTACAACTTATTTTTTCCAGTTCGTGTCGTGCTACACGGATCGACGCCCTGCGATTGAAGATCCGCAACTCGCTCAGTCTGGTGAGCTGGAAAGACCGCAAGGCGCTAGCGGCGGCCCTCAAGCCGATCTATCAGGCAAGCACTGCTGATGCAGCAGCTTCCGCTTTGCATGCCTTTACCGACCTCGACTCGCCGTATCGAGTCTCATCATCCGGCTCTCAGAGTTGAAAGCCGACCACGCGCACAATGCCTTCTATCAGATCGCGCCACCATGATGGTTCCTGCGCTTCATATCGATCCGATTGCTGCACGTGCCGCATCGCCCACCCGACAAGCCAATGAACTTCCGACTGGCCATAAAATGCCGTCATCAATTCAAAGTTCAGAAACAGGCTGCGCCCATCCAGATTGGCTGATCCGCATAGCGCAAGGCCGTCGTCGATGATGACCGCCTTTGCGTGCAACATGGTGGGAAACAAATACACCTCGGCGCCAGCCTGGCACAGATCACGCAATGCGCGTTCGCGGGCCAAATCCGCCAGCCGGTGATTCGATCGTCTGGGCACCAGCAGAATGACACGCACGCCGCGGCGGCACGCCATGCACCATGCGGCAAGGAGCGCCTCGTCCGGTACAAAGTAAGGCGTAACGGCAACAATTTTTCGTTGAGCCTGATATGCCGCCGTCAGCAATAATGCATACACAGTGTCGTCCGCATAATCCGGCCCGCTCGGCACGAGTTGCGCGGGGCTTCCTGTCGAAGCAGGCGATCTCGCTGGCGATATGGATTGCGCATTGCCGCCGGCCGCACGCCAGTCGCGCTCGAACAGCAATGCGGCTTGCGACGCAAGCGGTCCCTTGACGACGAAACTCAAATCCGGCCACGCAGAATGCCCTTCACTGCCTGTGAAATATTCGGAAGCAAAATTGCGCCCGCCGCTCCACATGGATTCTTCGTCGCAGATCACCAGCTTGCGGTGATTGCGCAGATTAATGTGTGCATGCAGGTGCGTGTGCAGCAACGGCATGAACCAGCGAACATCAATACCGGCGTCGCGCATTGCGCGTAGCTGCGACCGCGCGCACCGCAGCCCGCCAATCATGTCCAGCAGTACGCGGATGCGCACACCACCCTGAGCACTTTTTACCATCGTCTCGACCAAAGCATTGCCGAATGCATCGGCGCCGAGAATGAAGGTGCACAGATCAATGCGCTGCTGTGCCTGCTCAATCAACGTCAACACCGCGCGTTGCGATGCCAAGCCATCTTCATGAAAGCGGACAATCTGATTATCCGTCTGCGGCGGCACCCCCAATACAGCGAGTAATCTGGTTGCCCAGACCGGCCCCGCGTGATCTGCACCGAGAGGAAACGAAGGATGATCGGGGCGCTGCGGGCGCACCACTTTGCGCGCGCCAAACAGCAAAAATAGTGGAATGCCAATATAGGGTATGACGGCAATGGTCAAAACCCAGGCAAAAGCAGCAGAGGGATGCCGGCGCTGATGACCGATCCGGGTCACCAGCACGTAAAGCAGCAATCCACCGAACACGAAAGCGCCATGCTCCAGCGCCGACAGCGGGACTGTCCAGCGAAGGTCCGTGGCAAGATTACTTGCCACGCGAACGTCTCCCCGGTTGACATGGATCAGCCAATTGCATTTTCCTCTCGTCTCATCCCACCCTGTCATTGCGAGCGCATGTCGCGGACCATAGAATGGCCATTTTAAGCTGGCAATTGCACTCTGCACATCATGCAGAACGGCATTGAAATGGGCACTGCCACACGATTACTTTGTGACGTGGTGCTGCATGCTCCTTAACCCGGCCTTTGCGAGCCGAACTCACCGGGAGCCGTGAGATGCCGATAGATCAGACGCCGGTACCCTGGTGGCTTGCGCCGCTGTCAGTAGAGACGGCTGAGCGTGCGGCCGAGGCGAGCGGCCTGTCGGCGGCCGAGGCCACGGTCCGGCTTACCAAATACGGCCCAAATCTGTTCCGCGAACGGAAAGAAAAACCGCTCCTGCTGCAGTATCTCACCCGTTTCAAGAATCCTCTCGTCCTTATTCTCCTCGTCGCCAGTGCAGTTTCGGCGGCGACCGGAGAGGTCACCAACTTCCTCATTATCAGTAGTATCGTTTTGCTCAGCGTCACGCTGGATTTTGTCCAGGAGTACCGTGCCAACGCGGCCGCGGAGAAATTGCGTCAATCGGTTTCCATACGGGCCACGGTGATACGCGATGGCAAGCCATCGGAAATCCCCGTGACCCAGATCGTACCCGCTGATGTCGTACTGCTATCGGCCGGAGATTTGATTCCAGCCGACGGGCGCGTGCTTGAAGCGCATGACTTCTTCGTCAAGCAGGCGCTGCTGACCGGGGAGTCCTACCCGGTGGAAAAACGTCCGGGCACGCTGCCGGAGACGGCCACGGAGTTGGAGGAGGCGACCAACGCGGTGTTCATGGGGACATCGGTCATCAGCGGCAGCGCCCGCATGCTGGTGGTGAAGACAGGGACCGCCACCGCGATTGGAGCAATCGCCGACAGCATTTCGCGCCAGTCGCCACCGACGTCGTTCGAGCTCGGTACCCGCCGCTTTGGCATGCTGATCATGCGGCTGACGGTCTTGATGGTGATGTTCGTGCTGCTGGTGAACACCTTGTTTCAAAAGCCTTGGCTGGAGTCTTTCCTGTTCGCGGTGGCCCTTGCCGTCGGCCTGACGCCGGAATTGTTGCCCATGATCGTCTCGGTCACGCTCGCACGCGGCGCGCTGCGCATGGCAAAGCAGCACATGATCGTCAAGCGCATGACGGCCATCCAGGACTTGGGTTCGATGGATATCCTGTGCACGGACAAGACCGGCACCTTGACCGAGGCGAGCATCCAGATGGAGCGGCATGTAGACGCGCATGGCCAGCCCAGCGAGCGGGTGCTGGAACTGGCCTATTTCAACAGTTATTTTGAAACCGGCCTGAAAAGCCCGCTCGATGATGCCATCCTTGGTCACGAACATATTGACGTCGGCCCATGGCGAAAAATCGACGAGGTGCCGTTTGATTTCGAACGGCGCCGCGTTTCCGTACTGATCGACAATGGCGAAACGCGTTGGCTGGTGGTGAAGGGCGCGCCCGATGAAATCGTGGGGCTCTGTACCCATTACGAAGTAGAAGGTGCAGCGCGCCAGCAGCCTATCGATGAAACGGCGCTGGTCAACATTCACGGCCAGTACCACGCGCTGGAAGAAGAGGGACTTCGCGTGCTCGGCATCGCCTGGCGCCAGGTGCCGCCGGACCATCCGCATGCTGTCGTGAGCGACGAAGCAGAGTTGGTGCTGGCCGGGTTTGCCGCCTTCCTCGACCCACCCAAGGAGAGCGCCGCCTCCGCGCTCCGTGCGCTCAAGCACGTCGGCGTCGCGATCAAGATCGTCACGGGCGATAGCGACCTGGTCACGCGCCATGTCTGCGCCCAACTGCAGATTCCGGTCGTGGGGATTCTGACTGGCAAGGAAATCGCGCGGATGGATGATCACGCCCTGCGCGCGCGCGTAGAGACAGCCAATCTGTTCTGCCGAATCAATCCGACGGAGAAAAATCGCGTGATCCTGGCACTCAAGGCACGCGGCCATGTGGTGGGTTATCTGGGCGACGGCATCAACGATGCACCCTCGCTGCACTCCGCCGACGTCGGTCTGTCGGTCGATTCGGCCGTTGACGTGGCGAAAGAGGCGGCCGACATGATTCTTCTGAAACAGGACTTGCATGTGCTTCACGCGGGCGTTCTGGAAGGGCGACGTACATTTGGCAACATCATGAAGTACATTTTGATGGGGACCAGCTCCAATTTCGGCAACATGTTCAGCATGGCTGGCGCGTCGCTGTTTTTGCCTTTCCTGCCGATGTTGCCGACACAAATCCTGCTCAACAACATTCTCTACGACATATCGGAGGTGCCAATTCCGCTGGACAAGGTAGATGCGAAGGAAACCAGCTATCCGCGCGTGCTCGACTTGCACTTCATCCGCAACTTCATGCTCGTGATCGGGCCGATCAGTTCGCTGTTCGATTTCCTGACTTTCTACATCCTGCTGGCGGTGCTTCAGGCCGACGAGAAATTGTTTCAGACCGGCTGGTTCGTCGAATCGTTGTGCACCCAGGTGCTGGTGATCTTCATCATCCGTACCCGCGGCAATCCGCTGAAAAGCCGTGCCCATCCGTGGCTGACGGCAACCTCGCTTGCGGTCGTAGGCATTGCGGTGGTGTTGCCGTTCACACCGATGGGAACGTATTTCGGATTGGTACCTCCGCCCGCCCGGTTCTATTTCCTCCTCGGGGCCATGGTGCTGCTCTATCTCTTTGTCGTTGAAGTGGCCAAACAGGGCTTCTATCGCTGGTCTTCGACGGCAAAGGCTGCAGCAACAATGGCGGGATAACGCCACAACCGCTATCCGGGGCGTCTCCAAGCACGATGAAGCGACAGTGACATTCATTGGGCGTCAATTGCTCGGCACCTTCGCGCTATCGAATTTTCCTTCCTGAATCCGGAAGTCCTGTTGAAGGATTTGCCGCCGCCCGGCATGCGCTGCCAAACCACGATCCTGGATGCGAGCGATCGTAGTGGGGATGGCAGAGTAGGGGGAATTCTCGAAATATTGCGACATCAAAAACTAAACGCATCTGAACCTGTTTGACTTACATCAGGAATGTCGGACATGCCTTTCCTAGCATAACGGAAGGATGTCACGACTATTGTTGTGCTTTTTCCAACTCCGATTTCGCAAGTGTCACTGGCATAATGCCTCCATGAACTCCAGTAATCGACTTCATCTGCTACTAGTAGCCGTCTGCGCCGTTACCTTGGGAGGTGGCGGCATACTGCATCTAATGGGAATGAGAGAAATTGCCGAATGGATCTGGCTGAGCGGCGCTTTTCTCGTCCTTCTACCCGTGCTGATAGATACCGTGATCGCGGTGTGGCGCAGAGAATTGGGGCTCGATCTCATCGCCTTGGTGTCGATCGCCGGCGCCATCGCGCTGCATGAAAACCTAACTGCCTCCGTGATCGCCCTGATGTTTGCCGGCGGCCGGGCATTGGAAGGTTTTGCGGAAAGACGTGCGCAAGAGGAAATGTCCGCGTTACTGAGCAAAGCGCCTCGCTTCGCCAATCGATATGACGGGGAGGGCATTTCCCAAGTGCCGCTGGACGCGATTCGCCCCGGTGATCGTATTCTTGTGCGGCCGGGTGAAACAGTACCTGTCGATGGCTCGCTTCTTTCCTCTGCCGTCGTGGATGAATCGACTCTGACCGGCGAATCCTTGCCGGCGTCCTATTCTCTGGGCACCGCACTCGCCAGCGGCAGCATCAATGCCGGCGACGCGTTCGATCTGCTAGCGACCAGCTCTGCTCAAGAAAGCACCTTTGCGAACATCATTCGTCTGGTCCGGGCCGCACAAAATTCGCGATCACCAGCGACGCGACTGGCCGACCGCTATGCGTTGCTATTTGTCCCGCTGGCCTTAGTGATCGCCGGCTTGTCCTGGCTGCTGACCGGCGATCCGAATCGTGCCTTGGCCGTCGCCGTGGTTGCGACGCCTTGCCCCTTGATCTTGGCAGTGCCTGTTGCCATCGTTTGTGCCATGTCGCGCTGCGCGCAACGCGGCGTATTGATCAAGCATGGTGGTGCCCTCGAAAAATTGGCGCAAGTCAAAACCTTGTTCTTCGATAAGACAGGCACACTCACCGGCGGCAAGGCGCGGCTGATTGCCATGACGATGGCTCCGTCAGTACAGCAAGACGAGGTACTCAGGTTGGCGGCATCGCTGGAGCAGATGTCCAACCATGCCATCGCACAGGCGGTGGTCCGCGCCGCAGTCGAGCGCGGGCTGGCGTTATCCATCCCTGAAAATGTTTCCGAGCAGCCCGGAGCTGGATTATCCGGCAGCGTGGACGGAAAAGAAGTCCGTGTTGGTGGAATGGAATACGTTCTGGGTCAGACAGCTTTGCCATCGTGGTCGACGAGCGTGGGGGAGCGCGTGGGATATGAGGGCGCCGCAGGCGTCTATATCGCTGTTGACGGCCAGTTCTGCGGTGTGCTTCACATGGCCGATGAAATTCGATTGGAAACGCCGCGCGCCATACGACTGTTACGAGTGTCCGGCGCGGAACGCATTATCATGCTGACCGGGGATCGCCATGACGTGGCCACGACCATCGGCAACTCCCTGGGTGTGGATGCCGTCATGTCAGAGCAGAGTCCCGCTTCGAAACTCGCCGCAATCGCGGATGCGCGCCTGGGCGGCGTAACGATGATGATCGGCGACGGCATCAATGATGCGCCCGCATTGGCCGCCGCCGATATCGGCGTGGCGATGGGCGCGCGCGGTGCAGCTGCGGCAGCCGAGTCTGCGCAAGTGGTGCTGTTGGTCGATCGGCTGGACCGGCTGGCATTTGCAGTTCGCGTTGCACAGCGAACCCGGACCATTGCCCTGCAAAGCGTCATGGCGGGAATGGGACTTTCGATTGCCGCCATGTTCGTCGCTGCTTTCGGTTATTTGCCCCCGGTGGCTGGGGCCATTCTGCAGGAAGTGATCGACGTTGCGGTCATCCTGAATGCCCTGCGGGTGCTTCGCCTGGAAAAAGCGAAGGCCAGTGAACACCTGTCGGCGGAAGACGTCAAGAACCTCCAGGATGAGCATGGCCGGCTGCTACCGATTATCGACCGCCTGGTGTGGCTCGCGGATCGTGCAGACGACTTGCCTGCCGCGACGATCCGGGAAGAACTCGTTTCTCTCAGCGCGTTGCTTCAAGACAGAATCTTGCCGCATGAATCCCAGGACGATGCCAGGTTATATCCACGCGTAGCGCGTTTGATCGGCGGCGAGGATCCGATGGCATCCATGAGTAGCACGCATCGGGAAATTTATCGCTTGAGCCGTACCGTCGATCGGCTCGCCACTCACATGCCAGTCGATGAGCAGGACAACGCATCTACGCAGGAAGTGCGCCGAACCCTGTATGCGCTCGATGCCATCCTGCGCTTGCATTTTGCTCAGGAAGAAGAGATTTATCATGGCCTCTCTTCGTGAATATGCCTGTTCTTGAATGGAGAAATCATGTCCGACCGACTCAAAGCACGCTATAGCCCCTCGGCGCGGATCCTCCATTGGGTAACCGCGATGCTTGTGTTGATCGCGTTTATAGTCGGTCCTGAAGGTTCCGAACAGCAGATATACGACACGAGCCACGATTTCGGCCTCCAGCTACACGAGACGCTCGGACTAGCCGTGCTTGGCCTTACCGTCGTTCGCGTATTATGGCGCGTAATCGATTCACAGCCGGAGCCAGTCGAAGTCGAGCGCTGGATGGGTATCGCATCAAAAGTCGTGCAAGGTTTGCTTTACATATTGCTTTTCGCCGTTCCTTTGTCTGCAATAGCGGGAGCATGGTTCGAGGGGCATCCTCTCACGCTGCTTGCCAGCATAAAAATTATGCCGGCGATCGCGACATCGCGTTCTGTCGGCAAAACCATTGCCGAAATTCATACCTGGCTCGGCGATGCCATTTTATGGCTGGCGGGATTCCATGCGCTGGCCGCGCTTTTTCATCACTATATACTCAAAGATGGGATATTGGTCTCGATGCTACCGCGTTGGCGCCGCTGACCTGTCATCTCTTGCGTTCGGACTAGCTGTACGGCCTGCCATGGGGGCGTGCCGACAAAAAGGTAAAAGCGTCCATAACACCTTATCTCATAGCCCATCATTTGAGTTACAGCGGTCGACCAAATAATCAACTTCACTTCTTTAGAGACTTACCATTTTGTCGAGCGGATTCCCAGGAAAAAGGATACATGGTTGACGATGATATCGGCCGCAAAGCTAAAGACGACGATCTCAATAACGTCGAGCCAGGCGAACGAATACCAGAATTCCAATGCCAGTATTCCGCCGCATACAAAGTCCAATTGATCAAAAGGGATCCAGGACTCCCCAGGTGAAATCTTGAGCCGGCGCTTGAAGAAGCTTTTTATGCTGTCACCGAGCATAGCTCCAAGCCCAGTCGCTACACCGATCGAAATCCACCGGTCATAAGACACTAAACTGCCAACCCATTGAATTCGAGACTGCAAAAGCGCTACAGCTAATGCAGTCGCGATTCCCAAAATGAATCCCAGGGTGGTCTTGTGATCTCCCAGATACCGGCGACTGATGGGTGGATTCCAGCCATGCCAATATTTCACGAACGGCGGAGCCATATTGGCGAAATACACTGGGAGCATCAAATAAATTAATTCAGTAAAATGCCGCATTTCGTATCACGTTGCCCAGCACCAATGTAAAACACTGTCGGTTAAAAAACGATGATGACGATCGATCCGGCGACAATCAGTGCGCCGCCCAGTGCAACAGGCGATGTCAGCTTCTCACTCAAAAATAGAATGTCCTCGCGCTGAGCGGGGTCTTCACTTCGGCGATGAGCGGCAACACCATCCTTCTTGGCCTCGCTATTGGCCAAGGCCATTTCGGAGCGGTACTGCACTCCCTTGCGGCCCTGCTGGGGTACGTGGCAGGCGTCTCGACCGCCTCCGTATCGCTCGCGAAGCGCGGGCACGAATGGACGCTTGGACTTGAAACGCTTTTCCTGGCCGCCTTTGCCACGATCTGGCTCGCCACTGGCGCTTCCACCGAATCCTACGTCATGGACGGCCTCATCGTACTCTCCGCCGTCGCCATGGGACTGCAAGGGGCCATCGGCCGCTCGCTCGGCGTTCGGGGCGTCATGACCGTGATCTTCACGAGCACCTACACGGTGATCGTCGGCGACTTCGTCGCACGGGTGCTGGGTGGCCGCCGTTCTGGCGCTGCTTCTGGGACTGCACCTGCGTCTGGTCCGCTTGGATCGCCATCCGTCCTGAGCACCAAGATTGCATGCGGTGCGCTACGCCCGCAGGTCGCCGATTGGTTCAGGCAGTGTTGTTCGCGCTGTCGCCCCCCGTCACGTCATACGTGGCGCCGGAGACGAGATAGGCATCGTCGCTGGCAAGGAAGACGACCGCCGGGGCAATGGATTCGGGCGGAAGCCAGGGCAGGCCGAGCGGGGATTTGGCGGCGAGCTTTTTCTTCGCAGCGGCTTCGAGCTTGTCGAGCGGCTCGGCGTTGGTCAGGTCGTCAATTGCCTGCGCGTAGCGCTGCCGGTGGCGCGTCAGCGGCGTGTCGATCAGTCCCGGGATGACCGCGTTGACCGTGATGCCGTATTGCCCCAGCTCCAGGGCGGCCGATTTCATCAAGCCAATGAGGCCCCATTTGGAGGCCGAATACGCAGCCCCGTACTTGGTGCCGTGCTGCCCTTGCGTCGATGAGGTGACGATGATGCGGCCGCCACCGTTCTTGACGAGGTAAGGCGCCACGGCACGAATGGCGTTGCAGGCGCCGTTGAGATTGACGTCGATCTGATCGTGCCAATCCTCATCTTCCATGTCCAGCAGCGGCTTGAAAGCCTGGATACCGGCATTCGCAAAGAGAATGTCGATCTTGCCAAAGGTCTCGGCCGCCCATGCGGCAGCCTCGCGCAAGGCGCTGATGTTGCGTTGGTCAAGCTGGCGCGCGCCCCATTTTCCTCCTGCCGCCACGACAAGCCTTCCGGTCTCATCCAGATCCTCGACGGTGGCCGGCACCACCTCCAAGGTCTTGCTGACGGGACCGGCGATATCGATCCCCACGACGGTTGCACCTTCGTGTGCGAACGCGACGGCAGTGGCTCGTCCGATACCGCGTGCAGCTCCCGTGACGATGGCGACTTTGCCCTCAAGGCGCTTCGATGACATTGGTGTGCTCCTTTCAATCATGTCCTTCGTGTAATGCGGGCGAAAAGCACTACACCCCTTCTTCCAGTTCCTTGATTACGCTCGAAAGCGGCGGCTGTGCAATGTGCAATCGCTCGGCGGCACGAGCGAACCGAAACGGAGTCGTCCTTACATCATAGGGTTCGAGCGTAGAAACGGCGATTGCTACGCAAAAAAATATCGTATCGTGGCAGAGTTCCTGGCTGCGAACATAACCACTACCAAAGCGCATCAATTGCCGCTTCAACTCAGGAACTGGGTTACGTCCGGTTCTGGCCTGGCCAAGAAGCGACATTAGCCGCAGTTGGAAGCCGCTTCTTTCTTGCCATACATTTCCGAGCTACTCAACTCCCTTCCAGCTTGCGCAGTGTTCGAAAAGTTCGACTGTAGCAAGCAAAGTTTTCCGTTTTTAATTCTCGTGTTGAGCCCCTATATTTCTACTATGAGGCTAGAAGCATCGAAAACGTCGGCGAGCTCTTCGTTCGAACTGATCGAACGCTTCGTAACCATCGACAACTTTGTAAGCAGGAAAGGAATAGGCATGTTGGAAATTCGCAAGAGCAATGACCGTGGATTGGCTGATCACGGGTGGCTGAAGTCGTACCATACTTTTTCGTTTGCAAATTACTACGACCCGAACCATATGGGTTTTGGTCCCCTGCGAGTGATCAATGAAGACCGGGTCGATCCCGGCCAGGGTTTTGGCACCCACGGCCACCGGGACATGGAAATTATCTCGTACGTACTGGACGGTTCGCTCGCGCACAAGGACAGCATGGGCAACGGCTCGGCGCTGCGCTATGGCGATGTGCAGCGCATGAGCGCCGGTACCGGCGTGCTGCACAGCGAGTTCAACCCTTCGGCCAGCGCGCCGGTGCATTTCCTGCAGATCTGGATCGAGCCCAACGTGAAGGGGATCGAACCCAGCTACGAGGAAAAGCATTTCGATGCCGTATCAAAGCAAGGACGGCTTCGCCTGATCGCTTCTCCGGATGGCCGGGACGGCTCGGTCCTGATCCATCAGGACGCGATGCTCTACGCTTCGATTCTCAACGGCGGCGACCATGTCAAGTATGAGTTGGCGCCGGAGCGGATCGCTTATGTACATGTCATTCGAGGCAGGGTGAAAGTCAATGGTGTCGAATTGACTGGCGGTGACGCACTCAAAGTATCCCGGGAAGATGCAGTCACGCTGGTCGATGCAGAAGCAGCGGAAGTGCTCCTGTTCGATCTGCCGAGCTGACCCGCTGTCCGCAGTCGACAATGTCTTGCCAGGATCGAGAACGGTAAGGCACTTCCCCCAAACGTTTAAGGGGAAAAGCTAGGCGGGGCCGCATCGACATACCATACCTGTCGATGCGGTCCTGTCATTCCAATGAACAAAAATTTCCCCACATCCCATTGTCGGCACTGATCCATGTCACACCTTCTCACATAGCGCGGGTGAGCGCCAAAGAATTGCGTGAGCTGCAGAGGGCAGGTAGGCCGCTGACCATCGTCGACGTCCGGCCCGTGGAACTGCAAGCGGCGGGCCGCATTCCCGGCGCTGTAACCCTGACGATGGCCGAACTGAGCGACCCGACCAATGATCTAAGAGTCTCGGGCGAGGTTGTGGTTTATTGTGCCTGTCCGAATGAGGCATCTGCAGTCATTGTCGCCAAGCGACTGATGATGCGCGGCGTCACCCGCGTACGTCCGTTAAGCGGAGGCTTGGATGCTTGGGTCAAGGCGGGATACGACATCGAAAGACATCTTCCGACAGGACTGACCGGATGAAGGTTGAACGCACTGATTTTCCCGGGACCAGCGGACAACGTTTGGCCGCGCGCCTGGACTCACCCGACCATGAGCCGCGTGCCTTCGCGTTGTTCGCACATTGCTTTACATGCGGCAAGGATATTTTTGCTACCAGCCGGATTTCCCAAGCGTTGACCGAGCATGGGATCGCGGTCCTGCGCTTTGACTTTACCGGACTGGGGGCGAGCGAAGGGGAGTTTGCAAACACCAATTTCTCTTCCAACCTGAGCGATCTGATTGCCGCTGCGAACCACCTCCGCACTATGCATATCGCGCCATCTTTGCTGATCGGCCATAGCCTGGGCGGCGCAGCGATTCTGGCTGCGACGTCAGATATCCCTGAGTCTCGCGCCGTGGCCACTATCGGCGCGCCAAGCGATCCTGGCCATGTCACTGGCTTGTTTCGGGAACACCTGGACCAGATAAACGCGGAAGGCGAAGCCGCAGTGCAATTGGCTGGGCGGCCGTTTCGAATCAAGCGGCAATTCCTGGAAGATGCGGCCGAGCACAAGCTGACCGAACGCATCCGCCAATTGCGCAGAGCGCTGCTGGTATTGCATGCCCCATTGGACCGGACCGTTGACATCGTTAATGCCGAGCACATTTTTACGGCAGCCAGGCATCCGAAAAGCTTTGTCTCGCTCGACGACGCCGACCACTTGCTGAGTCGGCGGCGCGATGCGATTTATGCCGCGAACATCATCGCGGCTTGGAGCGAGCGGTACATCGCGTCGGATACCCCGGCGTCGGACTCCCCGCGAACCACATGACGGGATGTGGCCGCCGGTAGCCAGTCAGCGGCAAACGTGGCGGCTGGTTGCTCAAGCAAGGTCCAAGCTCCGGTGCTTGATAACGAATTGTTCCAAGCATTTCGTCCTTGTCACTCGCTTAATCCACCACTTGAGGGCAGCACCTTCTTCGCCTGTACGCCATGCCAAATAAAACGTCTCGTCGGGTTTGGGCTCTTCCACCTGCTTTTCGATAAGGAGGCCTGCATCGATTGCCGGCCGAGCGTAAAACTCCGGCAGGAAGCCGCACACGAGGCCCGCCACCTGGAATTGATATTTGATCCGGATATCCGGCACGGTCAGTGTCTCCTGGCCAAACTGGCATCCACGATCTGGAGTGCATCAAGGCTTAATTTCAGCATTCGAAAATATCGATAGTAGGGTGGCAAATTTTCCGTTTTTTGAAAAACGGGTCTCCCAGCATACTATCTGAACTTCCCTGATTTCAATGCCGAGCAAGGTTTTATCGCCAGGCGGAGAAAAAAAATAACCTGATCAAAAATTCGAATGCTTCAGGTTAACTTCAGGTAAGGCTTGCGCCTGCTCCAATTGGAAAGCATCTTGCTTGGCAGCGAATTCAACTCACCCTTTTTCACTTAAGGAGACCCAAATGGCTAAAGTCCTCGTCCTGTATTACTCCACCTACGGTCATGTGGAAACACTGGCCAACGCCATTGCCGAAGGTGCTCGCTCCGCCGGCGCCACCGTCGATGTCAAGCGCGTTCCCGAAACCGTGCCGGAAGCCGTGGCGCGCAATGCGCATTTCAAGCTCGATCAAACCGCTCCGGTCGCCACAGTCGATGAATTGCCCAACTACGACGCGATCATCGTTGGCTGCCCGACCCGTTACGGGCGCATGGCAGGGCAAATGGCAAGCTTCCTGGACCAGACGGGCGGACTATGGGCACGGGGCGCGCTCCACGGCAAGGTCGGCGGCGCATTCACCTCCACGGCGACCCAGCATGGCGGCCAGGAAACGACCCTGTTCTCCATCATTACCAACCTGCTGCACCTCGGCATGACCATCGTTGGTCTTCCCTACAGTCACCAAGGCCAAATGACCCTCGATGAAATCGTTGGTGGCGCTCCGTATGGCGCGACTACCATCGCCGGCGGACAGGGACAGCGCCAGCCTTCCGAACTCGAACTGGAGGGGGCGCGTCATCAAGGCACGCTGATTGCCACGACCGCCAGCAAGCTATTTGCATAATTTTTGCTGTTCGGGCGCTGATTTTGGCGCTCGATCCTGACCATTTCTCGTCTGGAATCTATCATGGATAAACTCATTAACATTGCTGCGCGACTGCTCATGGCGCAGATCTTCATCATCTCCGGCTTTAGCAAGATATCCGGCTACAGCGGTACTCAAGGTTATATGGAACAAATGGGCGTGCCGGGCATCCTGCTGCCACTGGTAATCCTGACCGAACTCGGTGGTGGCCTGGCATTGCTGTTTGGTTTCAAGATCGGCGCTGCTCTTCCATGCCAGCTTCGCCGACCAGATGCAGCTTATCAATTTCATGAAGAACCTCGCGATGGCTGGCGGCTTGCTCCTATTCGTGCGGCATTGTGCCGGACAGCCGAGCATTGATGAGGGGCGGTTGCTCCAGCGGCACGCTTGAACAAGGCATAAATGGGTGGTTTTCATAAATGATTGCCTGGAAAGACCCGGCAAGGCATCCCGAACTATTCGAGCATGGCGTTTTCTCATGAGTTGGAACAGGATGGCACGGCTCGCATGGCGACGGCTTTCCAAGGGCTGAAGACATGGAGAAATGGATGTTGCAGGATTGAAGGACGAATGGATGGAACATCGACTCGCCTGTGGCCCAGGCGTTCATCGTGCAATGTATGAAAACGGAGAATCCCATGACGACAATCATTGGCATTTCAGGCAGCCTGCGCGCCGGTTCGTACAATACAGCGCTATTGCGCGCCGCGACCCTGCTCATGCCTGCCGGAGTGAGCCTGGAAATAGCCACTATTCATGGTATTCCGCTGTATGACGGGGACCTTGAAGCACGCGAGGGTATTCCCCCGCCAGTCGTGGCATTGAAGGAGCGCATTGCCGCAGCCGATGGCTTGCTGCTCGTCACCCCGGAGTACAACAATGGCATTCCGGGTGTATTCAAGAATGTGATCGATTGGCTGTCGCGGCCGCCGGCGGATATTCCGCAGGTCTTTGGCAATCGCCCGATTGCTGTCGTCGGTGCATCGCCGGGTGGCTTCGGCACAATCTTGGCGCAGAACGCGTGGCTGCCGGTGTTGCGGACACTGGGAACCCGGCCGTGGTACGGTGGCCGCTTGCTGGTATCGCGCGCGGGCAGCGTGTTCAATGCTGCAGGCGATCTCACGGATGAAAAGATGAAGGCGCAGTTGCAACAATTCCTTCATGGATTCAGCGAGTTCGTCACGTCGCAGGCACGATGATCGAGATGGCGGGCAAGGCATCAAGCAACGTACGGACGCCCCATGCTTCACAGGAGAACCCGATGGAAATCAGAGTGCATCGCGGTGAAGGCAAGCTTCAGCATGTCATCGAGATCGGGCCGCATACCGTCCTGACCGACGCGCCGCGCATGTACGGCGGGGAAGAGACCGGCCCGGAACCCCACGATTTGCTCGCGGCGGCCCTTGGAGCGTGCACCGCGCTGACGGTCACCATGTACGCCCGCCGCAAAGGCATGGATCTGAAGGATATCCATGTGCGCCTCGAACACGGTCAACAGGACGATGCCTATGTGTTGAAGCGGCATATCCACTACGTCGGCAACCTCAGTGCCGAGGAACAGGATCGCCTGACGGAGATCGCCAACAAGTGCCCCGTCCACAAGACCCTGTCGGGGCCGATCCAAATCATCACGGACACTGAATGACAATGGCAAGTCACAGCGACGCCAACAAGGCATTGGACCTGGTCATCATCCCACGCACCAGCGACCTGGGGGACAACTTCGAAGTGCGCCGGGCATTGCCGAGCAAGCAGCGCCGCATGGTCGGCCCCTTCGTTTTTCTGGACCAGATGGGGCCCCATGTCTTTTCGTCGGGAGACGGCTTGGACGTGCGGCCGCATCCGCACATCGGACTGGCGACAGTGACATATCTGTTCGACGGCGAACTGCTCCATCGCGACAGCCTCGGCACCGTTCAGCCGATCCGGCCGGGAGAAGTGAACTGGATGACGGCCGGACGCGGCATTGTCCATTCCGAGCGAACCGCGCCGGAAGTGCGGCAGCAGGCATCGTCGCTGTTCGGCATTCAGTGCTGGGTGGCGTTGCCCCAAACCCATGAGGAAACGGAACCATCGTTCGCGCACGAGGAAATGCACAAGCTGCCGGTGGAGGAGGGCGAGGGAATCTCCGCGAGGATTATTGCGGGCCGGTTTTTCGGGAAAGCGTCACCGGTGCCGACTCTTTCCGAGATGTTCTATGCGGATGTGCAACTGCAGGCCGGCGCCAGGCTATCGCTGCCGGCGGAGT
Source organism: Noviherbaspirillum sp. (assembly GCF_035254865.1). GTDB lineage: Bacteria > Pseudomonadota > Gammaproteobacteria > Burkholderiales > Burkholderiaceae_D > Noviherbaspirillum. Next base: position 1,411 of record NZ_DATFAF010000012.1, on the reverse strand, counting down.
ACGCGGAACAGGCGATCTATGTCGTAGACGGCACGCTTGATCTGGGCAGCGATGGCAGCTTCGAAGCAGGCCGCCTGCTGGTGCTCAAGCCGGGGAAGAGCGTCACGCTTGCCTGTCGCGGTGCGCGGGCAAGGGTCATGCTGCTCGGCGGCGAACCGATGGATGGGCCGCGCGGGATCGTGTGGAATTTCGTGTCCAGCTCGGCCGAGCGGCTTCAGCAGGCGAAGGAAGACTGGAAGCAGCAGCGGTTTCCCAAGGTTCCGGGAGAGGTGGAATTCATTCCGCTTCCCGATATTCCGGGTAAGCCAGTTTTTTATCCCTAGCAGAATCGAGATTTCAGTATGAGGGATGCAAAATGCCCACCATGTCAGGAGACGCGAAAGCGGCGTTAAAGGAATTGGCGCAAGCGCTGCGGGATCTACATCGCAGCCTGGTCGAAGCCACTCGACGTGAATACGAAAAAGAATGGGGCCCGGTCAACGATGCGGGTCAATTGCTGCAGCTTTTGACCAGGCATCCGAAGTTTTGCTGGCTGCATCAGCTCAGCGAATTCATTGTTGATGTCGATGAATTGCTCGACCAGGAAACGGTGTTGGAACCGGAAATGCGCATGATCTTCACGCAAGCAAAAGCTCTGATAACCCCATCAGTATCGGACATCACGGAATTCTCACAGCGTTACGTCGACCTGCTTCAGCAGGACCCGGCTCTGGTGATGGCCCATGCCAACGTACGCAGGGTGCTGTCAGGAGCCTAATGACGCTGTTCTTCTTTCTCAGCAGTTACTCCTCAATATGTGTACTACTTGCGGGTCACCCGGAAAATCGTGCCGTTGGCGTCGTCGCTCACCAGCAACGCGCCGTCCCGGGTGACGGCCACTCCCGCCGGCCGCCCCCAGACGCTGTCGTTGTCCACCATGAAGCCGGTCATGAAGTCCTCGTACTCGCCCGTCGGCGTGCCATTCTTCATGCGCACGCGGATCACTTTGTAGCCGGTCCTCTCGGGCCGGCTGTGGGAGCCGTGCAGCGCCACAAAAGCATCACCGCGGTAGTCGGCCGGGAAGGCATCGCGATCATAAAATGCCACACTTAGCGCCGCGGAGTGCGGCTGGATCAACACCTCGGGCACCCGCACGTGCCCCTTGAGGTCGGGACGCTTTCCCTTCAAGGCGGGATCTTCATGGTCGCCGATGTATTACCACGGCCAGCCGTAGAACGCGCCATCCTGCACGCGTGCCATGTAGTCGGGCACCAGGTTGGGGCCGAGGTGGTCGCGCTCATTGACCACGCACCACAGGTTATCCGTGCCGGGTTGCATTGCCAGGCCCGAGCAATTGCGCAGCCCGGTGGCGTAGTTGCGAATGCCGTTTCCCTCCGGATCGAAAATCCGCACCACGGCGCGATTCTCTTCT
>NZ_DATFAF010000011.1:0-74982 GCF_035254865.1 Noviherbaspirillum sp. | reverse complement strand
GCCGTCGGCGCCAGGCAGTTGACGCGAATGCCGTATTTCTCGCCCTCGATCGCCAGCGTCTGCATCAGTCCCACCAGCGCCATCTTGGCCGCGCCGTAATTGGCCTGGCCGAAATTGCCGAACAGGCCGGAGGAGGATGTGGTCATCACGATGCGGCCGTAGTTTTGCTGCTTCATGATTTCCCACACGGCCTTGGTGCAATACACCGCGCCCATCAGGTGCACGTCGACGATGGCGCGGAAGTCGTCCAGCGTCATCTTCGAGAAGCTCTTGTCGCGCAGGAAGCCGGCGTTGTTGACCAGGATGTCGATGCGGCCCCATTCGCGCATCACCAGGCTTACCATGTCCTCCACGGCAGCGGGATCGGTGACCGACGCGCCACTCGCCATCGCATGCCCGCCTGCTGCGCGGATTTCGGCGACCACGCGCTCGGCTGCCGATTGCGCATTGCCGGTGCCATCGCGTGCCACGCCGAGGTCATTGACGACGACCTTGGCGCCGCGTGCGGCGAGTTGCAAGGCATGCGAGCGGCCGAGGCCGCCGCCGGCGCCGGTCACAATGGCTACCTGGCCGTCGAAGCGGATGGGAGCGGAATTCGTTTGCGAAGCTGTAGTCATGGTAGTAAATTGTGGTGAGGAATATTGTCAGCAGACAATATTAATCGGAATCGGGTTTTAGTGTGCAAAACCGCTGCATGAAGCAGCCTTCCCGCCCTGATCGACCATCACCGCGCCGGCAGCAATCCAGAGGCCGCACATCGCATCTCCCCGAGGATGCAACTGACGCAGCGCAAAGCCCCGGTGTGGCGCCATACCAACAGATGGCCCCACTGGCTATGATGGTTTTCGCTCCATACGGCTTCCAGGCAAACGAAGCCGGTTTTCGAATACGTTCACAAGGATTTCACTGCGATGTACTACGGAGAAAGGTTCAACAGCATCAGCCACCTCGCCGGTGCTCTGCTGGCGGCATGCGGCGTCACGCTATTGATTGTCGTTGCCGCCCAGGGCGGCGACCCGTGGAAGATTGTCAGCCTGAGCATCTACGGCACGATGCTGCTGGCACTTTACGTCATCTCCACCCTGTATCACAGCTTGCGGGGCTCGGCCAAGGAGGTGATGCGCAAGCTCGATCATTGCGCGATCTATCTGCTGATTGCCGGTACCTACACGCCTTTTACGCTGGTCACCTTGCGCGGCGCGCTCGGATGGACCATGTTCGGGACGATATGGGGACTGGCCGTGATCGGCATTGTGCAGGAGTTATGCATCGCGAAAGGCGCGCGCGTGCTGTCGCTCGTGATCTATGTGCTGATGGGCTGGCTCGCCCTGATCGCCATCATGCCCCTGATTGCCGCGCTCAGTTGGAGCGGCTTCGCCTGGCTGGCCGCGGGCGGTGCGGCCTATACATTCGGCATCGTGTTTTACGCGTTCGATGAGCGCATCACCCATGGTCATGGCATCTGGCATCTGTTCGTCCTGGGCGGAAGCATCTGTCATTACCTCGCGATCCTTCTGCACGTTGTCTGACAAATGCGGTCCGGGTTGTGCCCGGATCGCCCACTCCCTCTCCATTTCACACAAACGCGTCGATAACGCGTTTTCTTTCCTGAAAGCGGGAGCCTCCGCTTTCAAGTTCTGAGAATCCCCAGGTCTGCACGTTGCTGAAAAATTCAGCAGAGCCGCGTCACGCCTGCATCTGCCCCGCATGGCATGAAACATGCAATTTGGAAACTAACGCATGACCGCAATTTAACTAGCCGTTTCTTTCTTTGCGCTACCAAGGATTGTGGACATGTGTTCATCAGAGGATCCGCGACCCGCATCGCATCGATGCCGATCAGCGGCCCATGCATTTCACAAAAACAGGGATGGAAATCGTAATGAAGAAGTCGCTTCTTGCACTCGCAGTACTTGCAGCATTTGCATCAATCGCCGGCAGCGCCGCAGCACAATCGAGCCTGACCATCTATGGCGTGGTGGATGCCGGCATCGATCATCAGACCGGCGGCATCAATGGTGCCGTCACCAAACTCAGCAGCGGCATGCAGAACAGCAACCGCATCGGATTCAAGGGTGTCGAGGACCTCGGCGGCGGCGCGTCCGCTCTGTTCGTCCTGGAGAACGGCTTCGGCGTCGACACCGGTTCGGCATTGCAGGGCGGTGCGCTGTTCGGTCGCCAGGCATTCGTCGGCTTGAAGAGCAGTCTCGGCGCGCTGACCATGGGCCGCCAGTACACGCCGATCTTCGGCGCATTGTGCGGCGAGCTCGATCCGTTCTCCTGCGGTCTCGCGGGTACCGCAGCCAACCTGATGTCGCAGGGCGGCACGCCAACCGGCGGCGGCAACGCGGCGCGCACCAACAACAGTGTGAAGTATGCAATGCCGCTGGTCGCCGGCTTCAGCGCGGACGTCACCTACGGCTTCGGCGAAGTCGCCGGCAATACCTCTGCCGCACGCACCGTCGGCACCCAGCTTGGCTATACCAACGGCAAGCTCACCGTGCGCCTCGCGCACAACAACGTGAACGACATCACGGCAAGCAACAGCGCGAAGACCACCGTGCTCGGCGGGAAATACAACTGCGGCGCCGCCACCGTGCACCTTGCGTACGCGATCAACAAGGGCGCCTACACGGGCAATACCAATGTGCGGCTGGCCGACTCGCGCGATGTCCTGCTCGGTGTCAGCGTGCCCTACGGCGCCAGCACGTTCCTGGCGTCCTATATCCGCAAGTCGGACAAGACCGCGGCAAGCAATGACGCCAACCAGATCGCGCTCGGCTACACCTATGCGCTGTCCAAGCGCACCAACGTGTACACGTCCTACGCGCGCATCGACAACACCGTCGCCAATACGGCGGGCAGCGCGGGCGGGTTCTATACCGTCGGCAATGCAACCGAAGGCGGCTCCGGCGATCGCGCGTTCAACGTCGGCGTGCGCCACACCTTTTAATCAAGGGAGCAGGTTCGCAGCGGCAGCATGATCCGCCTCGCCGTTGCCTGCGGCGCCCGACCACGATGCGGGCGCCGCCATTCAGGATTCAAACACGTAGAGAGGGAATCAGCATGAGCACACTTCGCAAAGCCATCTTCAGGAACGTCGTCAGCGGTCTTCTCGCCGCCGCTTCATTGAGCGCGCTGCCCGCATTGGCGGACACCGTTCCGGTCTACACCTATCACAACCATCCGCCCTTCGTCGTCGATGGCGGCAAGGGTTTGAGCTATGACTTCATCGACTTCCTGAACAAGAAGTCCAAGGGCAATCCGAGTTTCAAGATCGAAGTCGTGTCGCGTGCCCAGCTGGACAAGGCCATGGCAGCGCCCGATTTCAATGGCGTGGTCGCATGGGTCAATCCGATGTGGTTCAAGGACAAGGACAAGACGACCTATCTGTGGTCCGGCCAGATCATGGACGATGCCAATGTGATTCTGTCGAATGCGACGAAGAAGGTCGAATACAAGGATCCGTCCTCGCTGAAGGGAAAACAGTTCGGCGGCATTCTCGGTCATAACTACGCCGGCATCGACGAGCTGGTTGCCTCCGGCGCGATCAAGCGCGAGGATGCGGAGAAGGAACGCAGCAACCTGCGCAAGCTGGAAGCCGGCCGCATCGAGGTGACGCTGCTGCCGCGCTCGACGGCGAACTACCTGCTGCACGAGATGGACCTCGCGGGCAAGCTCTATGTCGCGCCCACGCCGCAGAGCAGCTACACGCGGCATGTCCTCGTTCCGAAGAAGAGTCCCGAGTTGCTGAAATTCGTCAATGAAGCCGTCGCGGAAATGGCGAAAGACGGCGGATGGCAATCGACATTGGCGAAATACAAGTCCAAATAAGGCTGTCCTTGCGGCGGAACGCAAGCCCGGGATGCCCGTTCTGCCGCTCCACCATTTCGCATAAGCAGGGAGGATCCCATGCGCTTGAACAACTTACGGATCGGAGCACGACTGGGAGGCGGCTTTGCCATCGTCCTGGCCTTGTTGCTGGCCACTCTCATCGCCGGCAGCGTGATCAACACGCGCAGCAGCGGCCACATGGCCGACAGCCTGACGCTGGCCAACAGCAAGATCATGCAGGCCAATACCATGCGCGGCTCGCTGCTGGCCGCCGGCATTGCCATGCGCAATATCGGCATGCTGTCGGAAGTGAGCGCGATGGAGAAGGAAAACCTCAAGGTCGCGGCGCAGCAGAAGCGCTATGACGAGGCGCTCGGCCAACTCACCGCACTCGGCCTGAGCAACGAGGAGAAGGCGATCATTGTCGACGTTGCGCGGCTGGACAATGAAATCGAGGTTCTGCTCAAGGAAGCGCTGGGGCAGGCCATTGCATTCAATACCGAAGGCGCGGGACGCACCATCACGACCAAGATCGATCCGCTCAATCAACAGGCGCTGGCGCAGATCGACAAGCTGGTGGAGAGCCAGCAGGCGGCATCCGCGCGCATTCTCGACGACACGCTCAGCGCCGGCAAGCGGCTCCAGTATGTCCTGTTCATCGTGTCCGCAATCGCGATGGGGCTGGGCGCCATGTGCGCCTGGCAGATCACGCGCAGCATCACGCAACCCCTGCGCGGCGCGGTCGCCATCGCCAAGAGGGTGGCGGCGGGCGATCTCCGCTCGCATGTGGAAGTCACCGGCGTCGACGAGATCAGCGAGCTTCTTCGTGCTCTCAAGGACATGAACGACAGCCTGATCAAGACGGTCGGCGCCGTACGGCGCAGCACGGAAACGATCACCGTCGCCTCGCGCGAGATCGCCAGCGGCAACGCCGACCTCTCGGCGCGCACCGAAACGCAGGCCGGTGCGCTGGAGGAAACCGCCAGCTCCATGGAAGAACTGACCGGCACCGTGAAGCAGAACGCCGACAATGCACGCCAGGCCAGCCAGCTGGTCGTGTCCGCGTCGGACGTCGCGGCCAAGGGCGGCGAGGTGGTGGGACAGGTGGTTGCCACCATGGGCTCGATCAAGGAAAGCTCGGGCAAGATCGTCGATATCATCAGCGTGATCGACGGCATTGCCTTCCAGACCAACATTCTTGCGCTGAACGCAGCGGTGGAGGCCGCGCGCGCGGGCGAGCAGGGACGCGGCTTCGCGGTGGTGGCATCCGAAGTGCGCAATCTTGCGCAGCGCTCGGCAGGCGCGGCCAAGGAAATCAAGACGCTCATCTCCGACTCGGTCGACAAGGTCGATCTCGGCAGCAAGCTTGTGGACGACGCCGGAAAAACGATGGAAGAAATCGTGGCATCGGTCAAGCGCGTGGCCGACATCATGGGTGAAATTGCTGCGGCCAGCCAGGAGCAGCGCGCCGGCATCGAGGAAGTGGATAGGGCCATCGGCCAGATGGATGGCATGACGCAGCAGAACGCCGCGCTGGTCGAACAGGCTGCGGCCGCGGCCGAGAGCCTGAGCCATCAGGCGCAACAGTTGGCCGAAGCCGTCCATGCATTCAATCTGGAGGACAGCGCGATGGCGCAGCCCGCCGCGCCTGAACCCGCGCAGAAGGAGCGCGTCACGAAGCTGCCGGTGCGAGCCAAGGCCGGCGCGCGTGGCCTGGCGGTATCGGCTTCGCCGGAACGCGCCAGGGCGCTCAAGGTGGCCGGCGGCGATTGGGAAGAGTTCTGATGCAATGAGGGCGACCGCGGCACTTCACGTTGCGGCGCGCCGCCTGCCCGAGGTGCCGCGCGGCTTTGCGCCTGTGGTGGCTGCTGCTTGCTGCCGCTCGGCGAAGTATTTCTGGAAGAATTCCACGCATACCCTGATCTTCGCCGAACCGGTCAGGCGCTGCGGACAGACGGCCCAGATGTTTGCTTCCTGCTGGTATTCCGGCAGAATGCGCACCAGTTCCCCGCGCTCGATATGCGGGCCCGCATCCCACATCGAGCGCAACATGATGCCTGCGCCTTCCACCGCCCAGCGCACCACGATCTCGCCATGATTCGATGACAGCGGGCCGGTCACCTTGACGGTCTGCTCGTCGGCGCCGCTGCGCAGTTTCCACACGCCGAAGGGATGGTCGCGCTCCTTGATCACCAGGCAGTCGTGATTCGACAATTCATGCAGGGTCTTCGGCGTGCCGCGCCGCGCGAGATACCTGGGCGACGCGCACAGGATGCGATAGTTCGAGGCGAGGCGCTTGGCGATCAGGTGCGGTGCGATCTCATCGCCGACGCGGATGTCGAGGTCGAAGCCCTCGCTCGCGATATCGATCAGGCGGTCGAAGACTTCAAATCTGACGTGCAGGGAAGGATAGACTTCGATCAGTTGCGCGATGGCCGGCGCCACCACATTGCGGCCGAAACCGAAGCTGCTGCAGATGCGCAGCTGCCCGCGCGGCATGCGGCGCGTGGCCGATACCTCGTCGTACAGATGGTCGATGTTTTCCAGGATGGTCTGCGCGCGCGCATAGACGCGCTCGCCGTCTTCGCTGACCACGACGCGCCGCGTGGTGCGATGAAACAGCCGCACGCCGAGCACGCTCTCGAGGATGCCGATGCGCTTGCTGATGTAGGCAGGCGACATGCCCAGTTCTTCCGCCGCGCCGGCAAAGCTTGCCTTGCGCGCCACCATGACGAACACCCGCAGGTCTTCGTTAGCCAGATCATTATTCACGAAGTGTGTTTCTTCAATTCACATATCGAGGCATTGTAAACGACCTGTTCAGGTCTATGCTTGTGCAATTCCATGCTTGAACGATACGGAGAAGTTCGATGAAAAAACACAAGATTGCAGTGATCGCCGGCGACGGCATCGGCAGGGAAGTCATGCCGGAAGGTCTGCGCGCGGTCGAAGCCGCGGCACGCAAGTTCAATATCGCGCTGGAATTCACCACTTTCGAGTGGGCCAACTGCGACTACTACCTGCAGCACGGCAAGATGATGCCGGACGACTGGTTCGAGCAACTGAGCCAGTTCGAGGCGATCTTCTTTGGCGCGGTCGGCTGGCCGGCCACCGTGCCCGACCATATTTCGCTGTGGGGCTCGCTGATCCAGTTCCGCCGCCAGTTCGACGAATACATCAACCTGCGCCCGGTGCGCCTGATGCCCGGCGTGCCTTGCCCCCTGGCCAACAAGAAGCCGGGCGACATCGACTTCTACGTGGTGCGCGAAAACACCGAGGGGGAATACTCGTCGGTGGGCGGCCGCATGTTCGGCGGCACCGACCGCGAGTTCGCGCTGCAGGAAGCCGTGTTCACCCGTCATGGCGTCGACCGCGTGCTGAAGTACGCCTTCGATCTGGCGCAGCGCCGTCCGAAGAAACACCTGACGTCCGCCACCAAGTCGAACGGCATCTCGATCAGCATGCCGTTCTGGGACGAGCGCGTCGAGGCGGTGGCGAAGGCGTATCCGGATGTGCAGTGGGACAAGTATCACATCGACATCCTGTGCGCCCGTTTCGTGATGAGCCCGGAGCGCTTCGACGTGGTGGTGGCGTCCAACCTGTTCGGCGACATCCTGTCCGACCTCGGCCCGGCCTGCACCGGCACCATCGGCATCGCGCCCTCGGCCAACCTGAACCCCGAGCGCAAATTCCCCTCGCTGTTCGAACCCGTGCACGGCTCCGCGCCGGACATCTACGGCAGGAACATCGCCAACCCGATCGCCATGATCTGGTCGGGCGCCATGATGCTCGACTTCCTCGGCCAGGGTGATGCCAAGTACACGGCGGCGCACGATGCCATCCTGAAGGCGATCGAGCAAAGCATCCTGGAAGGCGCGGTGACACCGGACCTCGGCGGCAAGGCGTCCACCACCGATGCAGGCAAGGCTGTGGCAGCCGCGATTTGACATTCGGATCTCTCGACTGATACAGGAGATACAGAAAGCCGGGTAAATGAATTATCGGTGCAACAGGTTTCAATCCTGACAAGCTGTAAGTGCGGTGGTTGCCGCCGTTGTTCCGACGGCGGATCAATGCGCCAAATCACCATGCGCCTCCCTGGCCAAGCCGGCGGAGGCGCTTGTCGTTCATGGCGATGCGGCATCAGATGCACCGATGCAATCATCGATCAAGACCCTACTCTTGCCAATTCAAAACACGCAATTTCTTGTTCCTCTTTTTCCGAACCTATCCAACGAAATAATTCGCTTATTTATAGCGCGGATGAACGATATTATGTGCTTGAACCTTGCTCTCGCTCAGGTTGAAGCAAGGCAAACGCAGCGCGGTTTGAACGGAACCACTATAGTGGTACTGCTTGCTCTACTTCAAGGGCAAGGCCACGACAAGCGGACGAAGCATTTCGTTATTGTCATTTAGGAATTCAGTGAACTCAAAGTATATAAAGCCGGCCATCTGGGCTGCGGTCGCATTTGCCGTCTTCATCGCTCTCGTCCAGTTGAACAGTCCGGCGACCACCGCTGCGACGTCGATTCCCTACTCCGAATTTCTGGACCAGGTGAAAGCGAAAACGATCAGGGAAGTGGTGATCGAGGGAACGAATATCGTCGCGGTGACGAATAACGGAGCCGCGCTCAAGACGACGACGACCCTGCTCGATCGCGGTCTGATCAACGACTTGATCGAAAGCGGCATCAAGTTCGATGTCAAATTCCCCGAAGGCCCTTCGTTCCTGTCGCAGATTTTCATCTCCTGGTTTCCCATGCTGCTGATGATCGGCGTCTGGATTTTTTTCATGCGCAAATCGCAAGGCGGCGGCAAGGGCGGCATATTCTCGATGGGGAAGTCGAAGGCCCGCATGCAGGACGAGCACTCCAACCAGGTGAGCTTTGCCGACGTCGCCGGCTGTGACGAGGCCAAGGAAGAAGTCGAAGAGATTGTCGAATTCCTGCGCGACCCGCGAAAGTTCCAGCAACTTGGCGGCCACATTCCGCATGGCGTATTGCTGGTGGGCCCTCCCGGAACCGGCAAGACCTTGCTCGCGCGCGCCATCGCCGGCGAGGCGAAGGTGCCGTTCTTCACCATCTCCGGTTCGGACTTTGTCGAAATGTTTGTCGGCGTCGGCGCATCGCGCGTGCGCGACATGTTTGAGACTGCCAAGAAACACGCGCCGTGCATCGTGTTCATCGACGAGATCGACGCAGTCGGCCGGGCGCGCGGCAGTGGCATGGGCGGCGGCAACGATGAACGCGAGCAGACGCTGAATCAGATGCTGGTCGAGATGGATGGCTTTGAGCCGAATGCCGGTGTCATCGTCATTGCCGCGACCAACCGGGCCGATGTGCTGGACAAGGCATTGCTGCGTCCGGGGCGCTTCGACCGCCAGGTGATGGTGGGGCTGCCCGACATCCGCGGTCGTGAACAGATTCTGCTGGTCCATATGCGCAAGGTGCCGATTTCCAGGGATGTGCAGCCCAACGTGCTGGCGCGCGGAACCCCCGGCTTTTCGGGTGCGGAGCTGGCGAATCTCGTGAATGAGGCGGCATTGTTTGCCGCGCGTCGCAACAAGCAGGTCGTCGACATGCAGGATTTCGAGGACGCCAAGGACAAGATCGTCATGGGGCCGGAAAGAAAGTCCGCCGTCATGCGCGAAGACGAACGGCGCAATACCGCGTATCACGAGTCGGGCCATGCAGTGGTTGCCAAGCTGCTGCCGAAGGCGGACCCGGTGCACAAGGTGACCATCATGCCGCGCGGGTATGCGCTCGGCCTGACCTGGCAGTTGCCGGAGCATGATCGGGTCAATATGTACAAGGACAAGATGCTCGAAGACATCACCATCCTGTTCGGCGGGCGGATTGCGGAAGAGATCTTCATGAACCAGAAATCGACCGGCGCTTCGAACGACTTCGAGCGTGCCACCAAGCTGGCGCGCGCCATGGTCACCCGTTTCGGCATGTCGGAAGCCATGGGCACCATGGTGTACGCGGACGACAACCAGGGCGCAGGATTTGGCATGTCGTCGAATCCGGTATCGGAGGAGACGCAGCAAAAAGTCGATGACGAAGTGCGCAGCATCCTGGACCGCCAGTACGCATTGGGGCGCAGCCTGCTTGAAGCCAATCGGGACAAAGTGGACGCGATGGCCAAGGCGCTGCTCGAGTGGGAAACCGTCGACGCAGACCAGATCAACGACATCATGGCCGGCATCGAGCCGCGTCCGCCCAGGTATGGCACTTCCAGGACGAGTCCGGCCCGGCCCGGGCCGGTGTCGCCGAATGCGTCCGCCACCGCCTGAGCTCGTGGCGGACCATCGATCGCTCCAATTGGCGAGTGATATAATCCCCATATGGAAATGAACGCATCAATTCGTCAATATTGGTGGTCCGCCTGATACTGGCGGCCTGTTTCCATTCATCTTTATAAACAATGCCGCCGTTCAGGGCGGCATTTGTTTTTGCTTTGCTGTTTTGACCGGCGGATCTTGAATAAAAGGGATTCCAGATGTCATCAGCAAAACCCGTTGTCCTGACCGGCGACCGTACCACCGGCCCGCTTCATCTCGGCCATTATGTCGGCTCGCTTCGGGCGCGCGTCGCACTCCAGCACACCACGCAGCAATTCCTGCTCCTTGCCGATACCCAGGCCATGACGGATAACGTCGGCCGGCACCGCAAGGTCACCGACAACGTGATCGAAGTCGCGCTCGATTATCTTGCGGCGGGAATCGACCCGGGCTTGTCCACCATTTTCATCCAGTCGCAGGTGCCGGAGCTTGCCGAGCTGACGCAATACCTGCTCAATCTGGTGACGGTATCGCGACTTGAGCGCAATCCGACGATCAAGGATGAAATCCGATTGCGCGGTTTTGAGCGCGACATCCCTGCCGGCTTTCTGACCTATCCGGTCAGCCAGGCCGGCGACATTACCGCATTCAAGGCGACACTGGTTCCCGTCGGCGACGACCAGCTGCCGATGATCGAGCAGACGAATGAACTGGTGCGCAAATTCAACAGCGCGGTCGAGCGCCAGGTACTCGTCGAGTGCGAGGCGGTCCTGTCGCCGGTGACACGCCTGCCCGGCATCGATGGCAAGGCCAAGATGAGCAAGTCCCTGAACAACGCGATACCGCTGGGCGCCAGTGCGGACGAGATCAAGAAGGCCGTCAATCGCATGTACACCGACCCGCAGCATCTGCGCGTGGACGACCCCGGCCAGGTCGAAGGCAATGTCGTGTTCGCCTTTCTTGACGCGTTCGACACCGAGCCGGCAACGCTGGAGGAACTGAAGGCGCATTATCGGCGTGGTGGACTTGCGGACAGCGTGTTGAAGCGCCGGCTGAACGATCATCTGCAAGCCTTGCTGGAACCGATACGTCAGCGGCGGCAGCAGTTCTCGATGGACCGCGGTGAAGTCCTGAACATCCTTCGCCAGGGAACGGAAAGGGCGCGGCAAGTGTCCGGTCAGACAATGTCGGAGGTGAAGGCGGCACTCGGCTTGAATTATTTTGGATGACCTGCGGCCCCGATGTCGAAGATATACCTATCGATTCACGGCAGCTTGCGTTGCCAGATCAGGTCACCATTGCGCCACATTTCGCGAACACGGTGGAAAGGCACCATATGGGTCACGCCGTCTTCGCCCATCACGTCGAATGAAAAATTCTGGCCAGGCGCAAGGAAGACTTCGCGGAACGGCACGCGAACGATGTTGTCGTCGACCCGATCGTAGTAGCCGATCATGAAGCTGCCTTTGCCAAATTCCGCATCCCATTGAATGCGATGCAGCAGGTCCTGGATCGGAATCATGATGCAGCAATGGTGAAGTTCGAGCGCTGTCGCGACGCTTGTGCTGATGCTGTGCGGTAACGCGATATGCATAAACCAAATAACCAACCTTAAAACGATTCGTTCGTTTCTTCCAGGTGTTTCTTTAAGCTGACGACTTCAACTTATCGTCAGGGAGACGCCGCATGTTATTGAAGAAACTGCTCCAGCCCTTGCTGGCATTGGCCCTTGTTGCACCGGCGGCATGGGCGGAAGACATCAGCCTGCTCAACGTATCCTACGACCCCACGCGCGAGCTCTATCAGGACGTCAACAAGGCATTTGCCGCGCAATGGAAGTCCAGGACCGGCGGCCAGCTCAGCATCCGGCAATCGCACGGCGGCTCCGGCAAGCAGGCGCGGTCGGTGATCGATGGCTTGAACGCCGATGTCGTCACGCTGGCGCTCGCCTACGATATCGATGAAATCGCGCAACGCGGTTTCATCGCGAAGGACTGGCAGAAGCGCCTGCCGCACAATAGCGCGCCTTACACCTCGACCATTGTGTTCCTGGTGCGCAAGGGCAATCCGAAAGGCATCAAGGACTGGAGCGATCTGGCCAAGCCGGGCGTCGCGGTCATCACGCCGAACCCGAAAACTTCCGGCGGCGCGCGCTGGAACTATCTTGCCGCCTGGGGCTATGCATTGAAACAGCCGGGCGGCTCGGAGGTGAGCGCAAAAGAGTTCATCGCCAGGATCTTCCGGAACGTGCCGGTGCTCGACTCCGGCGCGCGCGGCGCCACCACCACCTTCGTCGAGCGCGGCATCGGCGATGTGCTGATCGCGTGGGAAAACGAAGCCATCCTCGCGATCAAGGAACTCGGCCCGGACAAGTTCGAAGTGGTTGCGCCGACGCTCAGCATTCTCGCCGAGCCTCCCGTCGCTATCGTCGACAAAGTGGTGGACAGGAAGGGCACGCGCAAGGTGGCGGAGGCCTATCTGCAGTATCTCTACACCGACGAAGGGCAGGAAATCGCGGCAAGGAATTACTACCGTCCGATCTCCGAAAAAATCGCCAGGAAATACGCGTCGCAATTTCCGAAAGTGAAGCTGTTCACGATCGACGAGGTGTTCGGCGGCTGGGCGTCGGCGCAGAAGGCGCATTTCGCCGATGGCGGATCGTTCGACCAGATATACCAGCCGGGCCATAAGTAACGCCGGTATCGAGCAGGAGCCGTCGCCGTGTCTTTCCCAGGGCTGAAAAACTATCTCGCACGCCTTTACGGCACCACGCACGCGGGCACTCGTGTGTGGCTCGGCGCCGACGGGCGCGCAAAGGCGCGCTACTTCAACTCCACGCTGACGAGCGCATTCCAGCCGATCCGCGAAGTTGCCGCCGGCCATATCGTCGGACAGGAGGGCTTTGCCCGCACCGGATCGGGATCGGACCAGGGCCTGTGTCTGTGGAAGCTGCTGGACCATGCTGCCAATGACGACGAATCGGTCGAGCTGGACCGCTTGTGCCGCGTGCTGCATGCCGTCAATTTCTTTCGCCAGCCGCAGGCTGCGGGCAGCGATTTGTATTTGAGCGTGCATGCCCGGCTTCTTGCGGCGGTGGATGGCAACCACGGAGCAGCGTTCAAGCGGATTCTGAATCTGCTCGATCTGCCGCGGCAACGCATCGTGCTGCAATTGCCGGCGATCGCACGACAGCAAGGATGGCTGCTGGACGTTGTGATCGACAACTACCGGCGCAATGATTTCCGCATCGCGGTCAATGCCGTCGATGCGCAGGATGCCTTGTCGCTGATCGATCGCGTGCGGCCGCAGGTGATCAAGGTCGATACCCGGAATGGCGTGTGCGAAGAACCTGCTCTGAAGCTGATTCAGCGATGCGCCGAGCGAAATATCCAGGTCGTTTTCAAGCGCGTCGAAGGCGCGGACATGCTGGAAATCCTGATGCGCTTGGCCCGCGCAAGCGGGGCGCCGATCCATGCACAAGGCTTCATCTGGGATCTTCCGCATTCCTCCATCAAGCAGGCGGAGCCGCACATGAATCGGTCGCCAATCCGGCATCGTGTCGCGCCCTGCTCCGACGCGGCATGAAAATCGCGGGCTGCCTGCAATGTAGCAATCAGCCTGTTTTTACTTCGCTCTGCTTCCTTATTTGAAAACGGCCTATAGAAATGCGAAAAAAGTCGTTCTTTTTATGCGTATCGAATGCAATTATTGCGGCTCTATAGCTGAATTGGTAATAAGCGCTCGTTTCAAGGCGATTCCATCCGTCCTGAAGAAGCGCAAGGGGGCGAACATGGCAGGCGCAATAGCAAGATCGGATATCGGAGGGGGTGCAGCGAGGAAGCCGTCAGCGCGCGTGCTGCCAGGCTTTCGCCTCTCGCTCGGGTTCACCCTGCTGTATCTCGCCCTCGTCGTGCTCATTCCGCTCTCGGCAGTGTTCCTGAAAACGTTCACGATGCGCTGGGATGCGTTCCTGGCCGCGGTCACCTCCGAGCGGGTGCTGGCCTCCTACCGTCTGACCTTCGGCGCGTCACTGCTCGGGGCGGCGCTCAATGTGGTCCTTGGCGGTATCGTCGCCTGGGTGCTGGTGCGTTATCGCTTCCCCGGCAAGCGACTGATCGATGCGCTGGTCGATCTGCCGTTTGCCTTGCCGACGGCAGTGGCCGGCATCGCGCTGACGACCCTGTATTCGCTGCATGGGTGGATCGGCCGCTATCTCGAACCCCTCGGCATCAAGGTCGCATTCACGCCCTTGGGCATCCTGGTGGCGCTGACCTTCATCGGCTTGCCCTTCGTCGTGCGTACCGTGCAACCGGTTCTTGAGGAAGCCGAACGCGAACTGGAGGAAGCGGCCGCCAGCCTCGGCGCCAACCGTTGGCAAACCTTCGCGAAAGTGATTTTCCCGGCCATCCTGCCGGCCTTGCTGACCGGCTTCGCGCTCGCCTTTGCGCGCGCTACCGGCGAATACGGCTCGGTGATCTTCATCGCCGGCAACATGCCGATGGTGTCCGAAATCACGCCGCTGTTCATCATTACCAAGCTGGAGCAATACGACTACGCCGGCGCCACGGCCATCGCTGTCGTGATGCTGATGGCGTCCTTCCTGTTGCTGCTCGCGATTAACCTGCTGCAAGCCCGGGCCCGCAAGAGCGGCCGGGCCGAGAAAGCCTGACATGACAGATGCAATCATTACTTTGCCGAATCCGGCGCAGGTGCGCGAACCGGCCCGCGCACCCGCGGCAACCGGCGAGCCGTTCTGGATGCGCGTGCTGCTGATCGGGCTTGCGCTGGCCTTCCTCGCGCTCTTCCTGTTCCTTCCGCTGCTTGCGGTGTTCACGGAAGCGCTGAAGAAGGGTTGGGATGCCTACCTGGCCGCGCTCGTCGAGCCCGATGCGCTGGCCGCCATCAGACTGACCCTGCTCACCGCGGCCGTCGCCGTGCCGCTGAACCTGGTGTTCGGCGTGGCGGCCGCATGGTGCATCGCCAAGTTCAGCTTCCGGGGCAAGCACATCCTGCTGACTCTGATCGACCTGCCATTCTCGGTCTCGCCGGTGATCGCGGGCCTGATCTATGTGCTGATCTTCGGCGCGCAGGGCTGGCTGGGGCCGTGGCTAGCCGAACACGGCATCAGGATCCTGTTCGCCGTGCCCGGCATCGTGCTTGCAACGACCTTCGTTACCTTCCCCTTCGTCGCGCGCGAGCTGATCCCGCTGATGCAATCGCAGGGTACGGAAGAGGAGGAAGCCGCGCTGGTGCTGGGCGCTTCCGGCTGGCGCACCTTCCGCCATGTGACGCTGCCGAATATCAAATGGGGACTGCTGTACGGCGTGATCCTCTGCAACGCGCGGGCGATGGGCGAGTTCGGCGCCGTGTCGGTCGTCTCCGGGCACATTCGCGGCGAGACCAACACCATGCCCTTGCACGTCGAGATCCTCTACAACGAATACAACTTTGTCGCGGCCTTCGCCGCCGCCTCGGTACTGGCGCTGCTGGCCCTCGTCACGCTCGTGCTCAAGTCATTGATCGAATGGCGCGCGCAGGACACGAAACTGCAAGTACATCAGGAATGATCATGGGTATCGAAGTCAAAAACATTCAGAAACGTTTCGGCAGTTTTGCGGCGCTCGACAATGTGTCGCTGCATTTCCCCACGGGCCAGCTGACGGCGCTGCTCGGGCCATCCGGCTGCGGCAAGACCACGCTGCTGCGCATCATCGCCGGCCTCGAACAGCCCGATTCCGGCCAGGTGTTCCTCGACGGCGAAGACGCATCTGGCCATCATGTGCGCGAACGGCAGGTCGGCTTCGTGTTCCAGCACTATGCGCTGTTCAAGCACATGAGCGTGTTCGAGAACATCGCGTTCGGCCTGCGCGTGAAGCCGCGCAACATGCGCCCGTCGGAAGCGGAAATCAGGAAAAAGGTGATGTCGCTGCTGGAACTGGTGCAGCTCGACTGGCTCGCCGACCGCTATCCGCGGCAGCTTTCCGGTGGCCAGCGGCAGCGCATCGCCTTGGCGCGCGCGCTTGCCGTGGAGCCGCGCGTACTGCTGCTGGACGAGCCGTTTGGCGCACTCGATGCCAAGGTGCGCAAGGAACTGCGGCGCTGGCTGCGCCGCTTGCATGACGAACTGCATGTCACCAGCCTCTTCGTGACACATGATCAGGAAGAAGCGCTCGAAGTCTCCGACCGGATCGTGCTGATGAACAAGGGAAGGGTGGAGCAGATCGGCACGCCGCAGGACGTGTACGACCATCCGGCATCGCCTTTCGTGTACGGCTTTCTCGGCAACGTCAACCTGTTTCACGGCCGCGTGCATGAAGGCGTGCTGGAGGCTGGCGGCATGGCGCTGGACGCACCCGATCATGCACAGGCACGCGACGCGAACGGCGTCGGCTTCGTGCGCCCGCATGACATCGAGATCGAAGCTTATACCGCCGGCGCCGAAGGCATCATCGCCCGCTTGCGGCATGCCCACGCGATCGGACCGCTGGCGCAGCTGGAACTCGAACGCGCCGACAACGCGCAGCTGATCGAGGCCGTCATTTCCACCGAACGTTACGCGCAACTGGGCCTGACCCAAGGCGAGATGCTGCTGGTGCGCCCGAAGCGCCTGCGCATTTTCGTCGACCACGCCGCTTGAGGAGAAGCATATGAATTTTCAACAATTGCGTTCAGTCCGGGAAGCGGCCCGGCGCGGCTACAACCTGACCGAAGTCGCCAATGTGCTGTTCACCTCGCAACCGGGTGTCAGCCGCCAGATCCGCGAGCTGGAAGAGGAGCTGGGCGTCGAGATTTTCGAGCGCAACGGCAAGCGCCTCACCGGCCTCACCGATCCCGGCCGGGGCATTCTGCAGATCATCGAACGCCTGCTGCTGGAAGCGGAAAACCTGCGCCAGGCCAGCCAGGAATATGCAGGCGAGCGCAGCGGCACGCTCGCCGTCGCCACCACGCACACGCAGGCCCGTTATGTATTGCCGCGCGTCGTGCAATCCTTTCGCAAGGCTTTCCCGGAAGTGCGCATCGCTCTGCAGCAAAGCGCGCCCGAGCATATCGCGGAATGGGTCATTTCCGGCAGGGCCGACGTCGGCATCGCGACCGAAGGCCTGAGCCAGTTCGACGAGCTGGTTTCCTTTCCGTGCTACCGCTGGAGCCACATGATCGTCGTTCCGCAAGGGCATCCGCTGGGCGATGGCGAGAAGGTGTCGTTGCCGCAGCTGGCCGAGTATCCACTCATTACCTATGACGTCGGATTCACCGGCCGCGGGCACATCGACGATGCATTTCGGGAACGCGGCATCAGCACCGACATCGTATTGACTGCCATGGATTCCGACGTGATCCAGCAGTACGTATCGCTCGGGCTCGGCGTCGGCATCGTTGCCTCCATGGCGGCCGAGCACAATCTGGCGCCCGGACTATGTGCGGTCAAGGCCGCGCACCTGTTCGCGCCCAACCTGACCCGGCTGGCGGTTCGGCGCGGCGCGTATTTGCGCTCCTATGTCTACGACTTCATTCTGGCGTTCGCGCCTGAACTCAAGCGGCAGGAAATCGAGACCGCGCTTTCCGCTTAACTTTTGCTGCTTGTTTTTGTGCTGCGAAGAGTTCCTGTTCCGTGCGGTGCAGGCCTCCCGCACTTGATGGATTTGACAACATAGTTGTCGCACGGCATGCTTGCTGCGGGAGGCAGCACATGAAGACTGACAAAAAATCGGCCTATGAGCCGAATCGCCTGCACGCGGCATTTGAGCCATTGTTGGGCAAACTCTACGACGGCGTAACGGCACCGCATGGTTTCCAGGATTTTATCGAGGGGTTGGTCGATAGCTTCCGACTGAAGGCGGTCACGCTGATCATCCTTCACGCCGAAACGCACGAGGTCAAAGGACTCTGGCTTTGCGGTATCACGCAGGACTGGGTGGCGCGATACGCCCTGGAATACGCGCAGGAGGATATGCTGGCGAATCATATTGTCGCCTCTCCGGTCGCGCACTTTTACGCGAGTAACCTTGATATCGCCAATCCCGAGCACATTTCCCGAAGCCGCTTTTACCGTGAATGGCTGGAACCGCAAGGCGTGGCCTATGCGGCCGGCGCAATTGTGCTGCGCGAAGGCCCATGGTGCACGCAAATCATTCTGCAACGCTCCCCGACGCAGTCCGAATTCACACGGATGGAGATGGATACGCTGGACTTGCTTATGCCGCACATGCAGCGTGCACTCCAGATGCGCGAACGTTTCGCCGAACTGCAACTGGGCCAGGACTTCCTTGCGGGCGGATTGGATCTGCTGATGATGCCGACCATGTTCTTCAACGAGCATAGCCGTGCGGCGCACCTGAACAAACGCGCAAAAGCGATGCTCGCCAAAAACGATTTCCTGAAGCTGCAAGACGGGCATCTGGTCGCAAGCGATGTCGCTGGCAGCCGCAAACTCAATCTCGAGATCGCCAATGCGATTCAGGCGAGCCGCGGTGCGGCCGTTCCATTGAACGAAGTCGTATTGCTGCCCAGACCCGCGAAATTGCCGCTGATGCTCATGGTGGCGCCGGTGCGGCTCGGTGCGGAGCAGGCACATGGCGCCGCCCTGGTTTTCGTCTTCGACCCCGACCATGCGCCCAGCCTGACGACGGATCGGGTACGCAAACTGTTCGGTCTGACCGACGCGGAAGCGAGCCTGGCGGTGGCTTTGTGCGGCGGCAGAACACTCGACGACATCGCCCGCGAGCGTCATGTCTCCCTGAACACGCTGAAAACGCAGCTCAAAAGCGTCTTTGCCAAGACCGGCACCAATCGCCAGACCGAACTGGTTTCCCTGTTGCTGGCCAGCCCCGCGTATTTTCTGGCGGAGCGCACCGGCCTGGATCTTCCGCCTACCTCCGCCGGCTGAAACTCTCGCGGTGCCACGATCACCTGTTCGGGTGATAGTCGGCCTGACGCTATTCCACTAGCATCCAGACTGGTATTTCCGGAATGCATGTCCACTGACGGACTGGCTTCGCGGAATCGGACAGTGAACAGGGAGATTTCAAATCATGAAGACAGGGTTCAATAGCAAGCTGAGCGAATTAATGATGGTCAGTGCAATCGCCGGCGCTCTTGCCGGCTGCGGCGGAGGTTCGTCCGACACGGCTCAGACGCCTGCGCCGGGCACCAGCCATGCCATTTCAGGTAGCGCGGCTGTTGGCGCGCCGCTGGTCGGATCGGTAACGGTCAAGGACGCGCTTGGCGCCACCAAGACCGTGGCGATCGGAACCAACGGCGCCTACTCGGTCGACGTGACCGGCATGACCGCGCCATTTGTGTTCCGTGCCTCGGGCACTGCCAACGGGCAGACGTACACGGTCCATTCCATTGCAACTGCCGCAGATGCGGACGGCAAGATCAACATCACGCAGTTGACTGACCTGGTGGTCGCCAACATCGCCGGCCAGATTGCGCAAAACTACTACGACAGGTTCGAGCAGAGCGGCAATGCCGGCGCCGGGACCACGGCAGCGATCAATGCCGAAGCGGCCAAGCTGAAGGAGAAGCTGCTGCCGGTACTGACTGCGTTGGGCGTGGAGGCATCCGTCGATCTGCTGCGCACGCCGTTTACCCCGCTCGCCGACAAGCTGGATCAGGCGCTCGATGCGATCCAGGTCTCGGTCGATGCGAATACCAACATTGCCACCATCTCGACATTGGCCAATGCAATCACCATCGCCGACGACCTGAGGATCAAGGCGGCGGCCGAGACTGCGCCGGCCACGCTCAGTGCCGACAACGTGGTCGACGCTGCCGCCGACATGGTGCGTGTCAAGAAGGCCGTGACCGATTTTTCGGACAAGTTTGCAAACGCGCTGCCATCGGTATCGGAGCTGACGCCCTTGTTGACGACGGGTTTCCTCAACGATGACCAGAACAGCTCGGAGTTCCTGGGGTGGATCAGCAGCGAGTCGAACCTGGTCGGTGGCGCGTTCACCGACATTAGCGTCCATCAGATTGACTACAGCGATCCGACGAAAGTCACTGCTCGCGTCTCGTTCACCGTCAAGACCAAACAAGGTATCGAGCTGGGGCGCTTGCAGAATTGGCGCGTGCGCAAGAGCAATACTGACGGCGTATGGCGTCTGCACGGCAACCAGCGTGCGCTTGCGCTGGAAGCTTTCGCAAGCATGACGAAAGTCGTCTCTGCATCGTCTGCTTCGTGCGTCAACCTCGGATTCAATTTCAATATCGAGGATCTCAACAGCACCAATAACGGCGGAGCCATCGACCATGTTCTCGTCACGGGCGCTGGCTTGCCGCCTGCCGGTCTGCGCTACAACAAGCCCACGACGGGCGGCCGTTGGGTCAACACTGTCAACGGCTTGACGAATTACACGCTGGCGACCGACTGCGGCGGTACGTCAGCAGTTTCCGATGACGCGATCGCGGCGATTCCGGATGACTCGGTCTACACGTTCACCGCCTACGACAGCAGCGATGCCAAGGTCAGTTTCCCGTCCGGTACCTCAAACGGCACCTACGGGATCAAAATCCATCGCCGCCCGATGACGCTTGCCGAGGCCAAGGCAAGCACTGCCTACCCGGTCATCTCGCCGGATACGGTCAGCGCTTTCTCGAACTTCGTGAGCGGGACCTTGCAATTCTCGGCCAGCAATGTCAATCCGTCGAAATCGTCCTGGATTCATCTGATCCAGAACACCGCACAAAACGATGCGACGCGCGACATTGAGGTAACCGCACTGCCGACAACGGCGGGAGCTGTCAGCGCCAACCTGGCACTGCCGTCCCTGCAATCGGGCGACAACATCACCTCGCGCAAATTATGGATAGAGTCACCCGATGCGTATCGCCGGAACATGCAGACGCTTTACAATCAATAACGAGCAGGAAGAAGCAGAAAGAGGCAGAATAAGGCAGAATAAGGCCGAGTGTGGTTTGATCGGCCACGTATGCGAATCAGCCCCGCCACGGCGGGGCTTTTTTGCGCGCTTGCGCAGTAAAGGCTGTGACATGTTCTCGCCATGCCGCAAACCGATGGCGGCCTGTCGCATTAATCAACATCATCTCAGTTGCAATGGGTCCGCCACCCGGAGAATGCTTTGCATCGTCGAGGGACAGCGGTATTCTAGAGTTTGTTTCCCATTCCGCCGGCCCATGTCATGCCGGCAATGCCAAATCCGCAATGTTGATCCACGAATACCACAACCGAATCAGCCTGGCGCTCGACGCACTGGGCATCCCTGGCGAACTCATCGCACGCAAGCGCCTCCCGTTTTACGTGGAAGCCAGCGAGCTGGTGATCGCCGAAACCGATGAAAGCAACCGCGAGTACCTGCTCGTGCCCGAGGCGGCGCAGGCGTGGTGGGCGATGAAGGATGCGGCGCAGGAAGATGGCGTTGTACTGGAAGTGGTCTCCGCATTCCGCAGCGTCGAACGGCAGATCGAGATCATTCGTGCCAAGCTTGAACGCGACATGCCGATCGAAACCATCCTGACGCTGAGCGCGCCGCCGGGCTACAGCGAACATCACACCGGGCGCGCGGTCGATATCAACACGCCGGGTTGCGTCGCCACCGAAGAACCCTTCGAGCACACCGACGCGTTCCGCTGGCTGTGCCGCCACGCCGACCGATTCAGCTTCACGCTGTCCTACCCGCGCGGGAACGACCTGGGGTTCATTTACGAACCATGGCACTGGTGTTATCAGACGGGGCGGTAGGCTACAGGCGCACCGTCCGCTCGCCGAAGTAGCCGAGCTGCAGGCTGCCCGCGATGCGGTCGGCGATTTCCAACATTTCGGCCGCCGCAGCATCCTCGAATAGCCGCGTCGCGGTGTCCTTGAACAAGGTCAGCCAGCGTACGAAATGCTCCTCGCGAATGCCGCTGAGCGCCATGTGCTTGCCGAACACGTTTCCCTGGAAGCTGCTGCTGCCGAGCAGAACGGTCGACCAGAATGCATACATGCGCGGCATGTGCGTGTCCCATGCGCCGTGCAGCGCTTCCTCGAACACCGGCCCGAGGACTGCATCCTTGCGCACGCCGTCGTAAAAGGTGTCGACCAGGACGCGAATGGACTCTTCCGTGATTGTTTCAAATTTCATGATAGTCAAATGCTACGCGATGCCGGGCATCGAAAAAGGTGAGGGTGCGTTGGCGCTCATCGGTGTTTGCCCGCGACAACCGGTTGACAAGTTTGCAACTGAAAGCCTGGACAAGGCTTAATTCATCCGTGGGCCGGCCACGCCACAGGGTGTCTTTTTCAGGAAGCTGCGATGCATGCGCGCGAGCTGCTCGCCGGTCCGGCTGTCGGTAATGTCCGCCAGCGTATAGCGGTCCATTGCTCCGTAGAAGGCACCCAGGCCCACCTTGAGCGCCTCGCGCAGCTTGCAACTGCGTCGCAGGCTGCAGCCGCGGCTGTCGCAGCCGACCAGCTCGGTATCGCCTTCGAGTTCGCGCAGCACGGAACCGATCTTCAGGCCGGACGCCTCGACGCAAAGGCGGATGCCGCCGTTGCGCCCCCGCGTTGCCAGCACCCAGCCGGAGCGCGCCAGGTGCCCGACGACCTTGACCAGATGGTTGACCGGAATCTCGAATTGCGTGGCGATTTCCGCAACGGTCACTGGCCTGGGTCTCTCGCCACTGCGGGCGAGATACATCAGGACACGAAGCCCGATATCGGAAAATTGGGTCAGGCGCATCGGATGGATGATTGTGCGAGGTAGGACCATTCTACCAAAGCTGCACCGTGGATATGCGTTTCAGTGCGTTCGCGCACGATTTGAAGCCGGTCGAATATTTTCCTTGACCTCGAGCGCACTCGAGCATCTTTAATGCAATCCCGTCAATCGACGGGAGAAACAGCATGATTGCACTGAAAAACCAGTAACGCAGGCGGGAAATTTTCGAGGAACTGGCGCCAGGCAATGGCAAACGCTTCATCGACAGCCTGCACGACGACTTCTGCTGGATCATAATTGCTCAGCATTCTCCTCACCGCCATTGTGAGGGACCCCGGGCGGGCGCACTTCGTGCTGACATACTCGCTGATCTTCGGGCGACGCTGAAACAGCAAGCGCAGCGCCGCAATTCATTCAAGGAAGAATAATGAGCATTGAACTTTCCAAGGAAGCCCACAAGGAAGCGGTCGCCTCCATCGAACGCTACTTCAAGGAAAACATGGAAGAACCCATCGGCAATATTGCGGCGAGCGGCCTGCTGTCATACTTTCTGGAAGAGATCGGCCCGCTGGTCTACAACAAGGCTGTCGCGGATGTGCAGGAGCGCTTGCAGGCGCGCATCATGGACCTGGACTTCGAAGTGCATGAAGAGGAATTCCAGTACTGGCGCAAGTATGATCGCCAGCGCAAGGGAAAATAAGGTTAAACCTCGATCACCATGCCCGGATCGAAGGCGGGATTCTCCCATTGCAGCTCATCGGGTGACTGGGCGCTGGAGCGGTTGAGCGTGTAGCCGCGCGGGTTCGCGATCACGCGCGTCTTGCCCACGCGATAGTCGAAGCTGTCGTGCACATGGCCGTGGATCCACACATCGGCCTGTTCCACCAGCGGACCGAGGTCGGTGATGAATGCCGGATTCAGCAGGCTGCCGGCGAAACGCGGATGGATCGAGGACGGATGCGGCGCATGATGGGTGACCACCACGGTCGGGCCGCTGAAAGCTTCCTGCAGCTTGTTCTCCAGCCATGCGCGCGCCGCATGATGCAAGGCCTCGGCGTCGCGTGCGGTGAACAAGTTGCCGTTCATCTTGATCAGTTGATGGTCGATCAGGGTGCGCTCCGCTTCTTCCATGGCGTCGGTCTTGCGATCGCCGTACAGTCCGTAATCGGTCCAGAGGCAGCAGCCCAGGAAGCGCACGCCGCCCTGCACATGCTCGTCGCATTCGAGAAATCGGATGTTCGTGCCGGCCGAGGCGGCGCGCAGCTCTTTTACCGTCTCGAGATAGTCGCGGTGATAAGCCTCGTGATTGCCGTGGATATAGATGACAGGAATCGGCCAGTCGCGGAAAGCATTGACGGCGCCGATTCCCTGATGAATATCGCCTGCGATGACCAGCACGTCGGCATCGGTCGGTGCGACAATCCGATATTCCGGAAAGCGGCGCGCGAAGAATTCGAGGTGCAGGTCGGAGGCGATTTGTATCTTCATGATCACGCTATATTACAACGAGCGTGAAATGATTTCTTTCATGATTTCGTTGGCGCCGCCGTAGATGCGTTGCACACGTGCATCGGCATACATCTGCGCAATCGGATACTCCATCATGTAGCCGTAGCCGCCGAAGAGCTGCAGGCATTTGTCGATCGTCGTGCACTGCAGGTCGGAGATCCAGTATTTCGCCATCGACGCCAGTTCGGTATCCATGCGGCCTTCGATCATGTCGACGATGCAGCGGTCGATGAAGGTGCGTGCGACGGTGGCCTCGGTCTTGACTTCGGCCAGCAGGAAGCGCGTATTCTGCATCTCGATCAGCGCCTGGCCGAATGCCTTGCGCTCGCGCGCATGCTCGACGGTGAGACGCAACGCGCGCTCGATGCTGGCCACGCCGGATACGCCGATGATGGTGCGCTCATAGGGCAGTTCATTCATCAGTTGCGCAAAGCCCTTGCCTTCGACGCCGCCCAGCACGCTGTCGAGCGGCATGCGCACGCCGTCGAAGAACAGCTCGCAGGTGTCCTGGCCTTTCTGGCCGAGCTTTTCGAGGATGCGGCCGACGCGGAATCCCGGGCAGTCGCGGGTTTCCAGCAGCATTAATGACACGCCCTTGGCGCCGGCGGCCGGCTCGGTCTTCGCCACCACCAGGATCAGGTCAGCCATGTAACCGTTCGAGATGAAGGTCTTGGATCCGTTCAGCACGTAGGCATCGCCGTCTTTCAGCGCCGTGGTGCGGATGCCTTTCAGATCCGACCCCGCGCCCGGTTCCGTCATGGCAATGGCGGCGATCATTTCGCCGCTGGCGAGTTTGGGCAGGTACTTCTTCTTCTGCGCCTCGGTGCCCTGGTTCAGCAGGTAGTGCGCGACGATGGCGTGCACATGCAGTCCGAAGGCGGTATCGCCCACATAGCTGAGTTCCTCGAACACGATGCACTGATGCGCGAAGCTGCCGCCCGAGCCGCCGAAGTCCTCGGAAATGTCGGCCAGCAGCATGCCCATTTCGCCGGCCTTGCTCCATACCGCGCGGTCCACATGCTGCTGCTTCTTCCAGGTTTCCTGATGCGGCACGATTTCCGCGCTGACGAAGCGGCGCACTGCGTCGCGGAAGCTTTCGAGTTCCGGCGTCATCCAGGGGGAGGTGGAGTTCATGTTGTTTCTCTCGATGTCGTTGTTATTGCCGATTGCGAAATCAGGATGCCTGATACAACGTTACCACGCAGGCACCGCCAAGGCCGAGATTGTGCTGCAAGGCCACGCGCGCGCCTTCCACCTGGCGCGCCTGCGCCGTGCCGCGCAACTGGTGCGTGAGTTCATAGCATTGCGCGAGGCCGGTCGCGCCCAGCGGATGGCCCTTGGACAACAAGCCACCGGAGGGATTGGTCACCACCTTGCCGCCATAGGTATTGTCGCCATCGTCGATGAATTTTTCCGCGCCGCCTTCCGGGCACAGGCCGAGTGCTTCATAGGTGATCAGTTCGTTCTGCGCGAAGCAGTCGTGCAGCTCGACCACGTCCAGCTCGCTCGCGCCGATGCCGGCTTCTTCATACACCTTGTTCGCCGCTTCCTTCGCCATGTCGTAGCCGACCAGTTTCATCATGTCGCCGGACTCGAAGGTGCTCGGCCGATCGGTGGTCATGGCCTGCGCGGCGATGTGCACCGACATGTTCAAGCCCTTCGCCCTGGCAAATTCTTCCGAGACCAGCACCGCCGCCGCGCCGCCGCAAGTGGGCGGGCAGGCCATCAGGCGCGTCATCACGCCGGGCCAGATCATCGGCGCGTTCATCACATCGTCGGCTGACACCACTTGCTTGAACAGGGCGAGCGGATTGTTGGCGGCGTGACGGCTGGCTTTCGCGCGGATCTTGGCGAAGGCATCGAGCCTGGTGCCGTATTTCTTCATGTGGCTCAGGCCCGCGCCGCCGAAGTAGCGCAGCGCGAGCGGAATCTCGGGCATGCCGACCAGCTTGTCGGTCACCGCGTCGAAGGCGTCGAAGGGCGTGGGGCGATCCCGGAACACGGAACCGAGCGCGCCGGGGCTCATCTGCTCGAAGCCGACCACCAGTACGCAGTCGGCCGCGCCGCTGGCCACTGCCTGCCGCGCGAGAAACAGCGCGGTCGATCCGGTCGAGCAGTTATTGTTCACGTTGACGATGGGGATGCCCGTCATGCCCAGCTGATACACCGCCTTCTGGCCGCTGGTGGAGTCGCCGTACACATAGCCGACATAGGCTTGCTGCACGTCTTCATAGCGGATTCCGGCGTCGTCCAACGCGAGCCGTCCGGCCGCAGCGCCCATCTGGTCATAGCTGGCGCTGGCGCCCGGCTTGGCGAAGGGGATCATGCCTACGCCCGATACATATACTTTGCGGCTCATTTTGCGCTCCATCAACGTGAGGATTGGCGGTTACTGTTCTTATAGGTCGGTTGACCTAAAGTGAAATATTATAGGTCAAGTGGCCTATTCGTCAACGCGCGTGGGATAATTTTGCGATTGATCAATAGCTGTCGATGGCAGACCTTCACCATGTCACCCACCCTCAAGACCTCGCTCAAGCGAAAGACATCGAACACGACGGAAAAGGGCTACGAGCGCGCGCACGACATCCTGCGGGCGGCACGCGAAATATTCGCGGCCGAGGGTTACGGCGGCCTGTCGATGCGCCGCGTCGCCGCACAGGTCGGCGCGAGCCTGAGCAATGTGCAGCATTACTACGGCAGCAAGGACACGCTGATCGAGGCCTTGCTGCTGGACGCGATGAACCAGCTGCAGGACAAGATCGACAGCATCGTCGCGTCCATGGAAGGCAAGTCGCGCGTCGAGCAGTTCCTGGCGACGATCGACATGTTTCTCGAAGAGCTGGGCAGCCCGGTCATGCGCGGCATGTTTTTCGAATTCTGGGCGCTGGCCACGCGTAACACCTTTGCCTCCGCGTTGATGGAAAAGATGCAGGCGCGCGAGAGGAAGGCGATCTTCAAGCTGATCCAGGGCATGTCGCCGCACATCTCGGACGAGGATTACATCGTGCGCGCGGCACTGATCGTGGCGCAGGTCGAGGGGCTGATGCTGTTTCGCGTGCGCAATCGCCCGAGGCGGCCGGAACTCGAAGGACTGGAAAACGCGGCGCGCGAGGCGGTACTGCGCCTGGCGACGCAGCCATAAAAAAACGGACGAACAATGCGTGATTCGCCAGAAGACAGCCTGCCGGCCGCACCGCGCCAGATTCCGGAGCGCGACGGGCAAGCCCGCTTCGGCCGCTTTGCCGGTGCGGCGGCAAGCATCGACTGGTCGCGCCTGGCCGCGCCCTACGCCCGCAGCGCGCTCTGGCGGCGTTTTCACCACAAGCGCTGGCAATACATTGCGCTCGCCACCGAAGAGCTGTTTTGCGGGCTGGCCATCGTCGATCTCGGCTGGACCAATACCGCCTTCGCGTACGCCTTCGACCGCCGTCTGCGCAAGGAAGTGGCTGCTTACTCGCAGAACGGACTGCCGGGGCTGAGCGCACGCGTTGCGCAGCATCCGGGGCAGGGCAGTGCATTCCATTGGCTCGGCAATCGCATCGTGCATGAAGTGCATGACGGGCAGCGCCATCGGCTCGCCTTGCATTGCGGCGCGTTCCGGATCGAGGCGGAATTCCTGGCCGCGGGCTGCGCGCCATTGCTGCTCGCGGTCGGCCCGGTGTGCGGAGGATCGGTGCACGCGACGCAGAAATCTCCCGGCATGCCGCTGACGGGCAAGGTGCAGGCCGGCCAGCGCACCTACGATTTGCAGGGCGGCGTGGCCAGTTTCGACTATTCGAACGGATTGCTGGCGCGCGAAACGGCATGGCAATGGGCGTCAGCGCACAATCGGGAACTGGGATTCAACCTGCAGTCCGGTTATTTCGGCGATCAGGAGAATGCCTTGTGGCTGGATGGCCGCCTGATTCCGCTGGGGACGGCGCACTTCGAGCACGACGCCGCCGATCCGCTCGCGCCCTGGCATATCCGCACCGACGACGGTTTGCTGGATCTGCGCTTCCAGCCCGAAGGCGCGCGCCGCGAAGACAAGAACCTGCTGATTGCGGCATCGCGCTACGTGCAACCGGTCGGCAGTTTCAGCGGCTGGGTCAAATCCTCCTCCGATGCGGCGCCACGGACGGTCACGCGTCTGGTCGGCGTGACCGAAGACCATTTTTCACGCTGGTAAGACGCGTCGAAGTTTCGCTGGCAGAATAGCGCTTGGGATTCTGACATTGGCCGGCGCGGGGCATTCGCGCCAATTGCATGAATTCACGACTACCTCCTCCGCAGGGCCGGAGTTCCCTTTATCGCGCGGCGCCATTGACGCCCGATTGAGAAGCACGCATGAGCAACAGCAGAGATCCCTGGAAGATAATCCGCATTCTGGCCTTCACGCAGATCGTGTCCTGGGGCTCGATGTACTACGCGTTCGCCATCGTGGCGCACGACATCCAGCAGGAGTTCGGCTGGCGCACCGAACTGGTGTTCGGCGCCTATTCCTGGGGCTTGCTGATCTCGGGCCTGGCCGCCACGCCGGCCGGCATGCTGATCGATCGCATCGGCGGTCGCGCGGTGATGGGCATCGGTTCGGTGCTGGCCGGTATCGGCATGATCGGTGTCGCGCTTTCGCATTCGGTGCTGCTGTATTACGCCGCGTGGAGCGTGATCGGCGTGGCCATGGCGATGGTCTTGTACGAAGCGGCGTTTGCCACCATCAATCGCGAATTCCTGCACAGCCCGCGCAAGGGCATTTCGGTGCTGACCCTGTTCGGCGGTTTAGCCAGCACCGTGGCATGGCCGCTGACGCTGAAGCTCAACGGCATGCTCGGCTGGCGCGATACCTTCCTGGTCTACGGCATCGTGCACCTGGCGCTGTGCGCGCCGCTGCACGCCTTGCTGCAAACCGGCCCGCGCCGTCTTCCGCCGCCAGGCGCGCATGCGGTGCGCAACTACACCCTGCATGAAGCGTTGCGCGATCCGACCTTCTGGAAGCTGGCCTTTGCATTTTCGGCCAACATGTTCATCTTTTCGGTGCTTGCGGCGCACCTGATTCCGCTGCTGCAGCGCTTTGGACACAGCGCCGGCACGGCCGTGCTGATGTCGACACTGATCGGGCCGATGCAGGTGGTGGGACGCATCGGCGAAATGGCCTTCGAGCGGCATGTGCGGCCGCAAACGGTCGGCAAGCTGACCTTCGCCATCCTGCCTGCCGGCTTGCTGGTGCTGCTCTTCCTCGGCCAGCACCAGTATGCGGTGGCGGCATTCTGCATCCTGTACGGCGGCAGCAATGGCGTGCTGACGATCGTGCGCGGCACCGTGCCGCAAGCCTTGTTCGGACGCGAGAACTACGGCGCGATTTCCGGCGCGCTGGCCGGGCCGTCCATGATTGCCAAGGCGGCCGGTCCGATCGTGGCCGCCGCGTTTATCGAATTCAATTCCTCTCCGGCATGGCTGCTCGGCATCCTGCTTGCGGTCTCCCTCGTCTCGCTCACTTGCTTCGTCGCCGCAGTCAACGGGCGCCGCGCGGAAATGGCCATGGTTGCGGAGTAGAACTTTGTCCGCCGGGCAGGGTCAACCTGACATCTTTGCAGTCGTGAAAGGATGCCGCGATGTCGCCCGGATTCATTTTTGCCACCGGCATTGAGAACAGCATTCCCACCATCAACGGTGGAACGCTGCGCATGGATGAGCTGGAGAAATGCGGACATTACACGCATTGGCGCACCGACTTCGACCGGGTGCAGGAACTCGGTATCGGTTTCCTGCGCTACGGTCCGCCTCTGCATCGCTGCATGGTGGGCGCGGATCGCTATGACTGGTCCTTTGCCGGCGAAACCTTTAGCGACCTGCAGCGGCGCGACATCGTGCCCATCGTCGACCTGTGCCATTTCGGCGTGCCGGACTGGATAGGCAATTTCCAGAATCCCGACTTTCCGGCACTGTTCGCCTGCTATGCGAAAACCTTCGCCGAGCGCTTCCCCTGGGTGCAGTTGTACACGCCGGTCAACGAAATGTTCATTTGCGCGGTGTTCTCCGGACTGTACGGCTGGTGGAATGAGCAGCAGCGCAGCGACCGCGCCTTCGTCACCGCGCTGAAGAACCTGGTCAAGGCCAATGTGCTGGCCATGTGGGCCATCCTCAAGGTGCGTCCAGATGCGCTGTTCATCCAGAGCGAATCGACCGAGTATTTTCACGCGGAGAGCCCGGATGCGATACGCCCGGCCGAACTGGCCAACGCGCGCCGCTTCCTGTCGCTCGACCTGAACTACGGCAAGCGGGTCGACTCCGAGATGTATGAGTACCTGATGGACAATGGCATGACGCGCGGCGAGTACCGCTTCTTCATGCATAACAATCTCAAGCATCACTGCATCGGCGAGTACCGCTTCTTCATGCATAACAATCTCAAGCATCACTGCATCATGGGCAACGACTATTACGTGACCAACGAACACCTGGTGCACGATGATGGCAGCATGCAGGCGTCGGGAGAAATCTTCGGGTATGCGATGATCACCAATCAGTACTACGACCGCTTCCGCCTTCCGGTCATGCATACCGAGACCAATCTGTGCCAGGGGCCGAAAGGCGACGAGGCGGTGTGCTGGCTGCGCAAGGAATGGGCCAATGTGCTGCGCGTGCGCAACGACGGCGTGCCGATTGTCGGCTTCACCTGGTATTCGCTGACGGATCAGGTGGATTGGGACAGTGCCCTGCGTGAAAACCGGGGAACCGTCAATGCGCTCGGCCTGTACGACCTCGATCGCAATATCCGCCCGGTCGGCGAAGCCTATCGCAAGCTGATCGCGGCATGGAAGCAGGTGCTGCCGACGCAAAGCGTCTGCCTGCAGGTGCCGGTAGTGATGCCGAGCGAAGCGGACAAGGAATGGGCGATCAGGCAGCGCGAGCACGCGTATCGCACGCGTCGGCGCGCCGGCTCGGAGGCGGACGATACGACTTGAGGATCATGCTGTTCCGGCTCTTGATGACGGCGTGCGTGAACGATGCAAGGCGAACCAATCCTCCCTACGTCGGCACAAAACTCACCCTGATGCAGGTCCCGCCATCTCGCGAGGAGCTCCGCAGGCTGATCGTCGCATCATGACGGTCGGCCACTTCCTTGACAATCGCCAGGCCCAGGCCGGTCCCTGTGGGCGATCCGTCCGCAAGCCGGTAAAAGCGGTCGAAGATGCGGGCATGCGCGCTTTCCGGAATGCCGGGACCGTTGTCTTCCACTTCCATGAACGGCCGGCCGTCTTCACCGATGCCGCTGCGGGCTGTCACGGTTCCTCCGCGCGGGGTGTACTGGATCGCATTGTTGATCAGGTTGGCCAGCAATTCCCTGAGCAACCATTCCGAGCCTTCAATCAGGGCCGGCTCCGCTTCGAATCCCAGGTCGATGTCCTTTGCCAGGGCTGCATCGAACCAGGACGATGCACTGGCGCGCAACAGTTCCGCAAGATCGATCTTCCTGTGCTCGTTGCCGATGTTGGCCTCGGATCCGGAGCGCGCCAATGCCAGCAATTGATGCGTCAGGTGGCCAAGTCGCTGGGTGGCGTCGCGCAAGCGAACCACGCGGCTGCTGTATTCTTCGGGGAGTTCCTGGGCGGCGAGTTCAAGCTGGGTCTGCAAGCCCGCTAGCGGCGTCTTCAACTGGTGCGCGGCATTGGCAAGAAATACCTGCTGCGCGGCGGCCGCGGCCCGCAGCTCCGCGATCAGGACGTTCATCGCGTTGATGAGTGGTTCTGCCTCTCCCGGCGTGTCGCGTTTCGGTATCGGGCTGGTATCGTGCGCGGGGCGATTGGCGATTTCGTGCCCGAGACGATTCAAGGGGGCCAGGCCTCGCCGCACGCCGAAGTAGACCAGCACGAGGGTGGCAAGGACGAGCAGGACATTGGGCAGGACCATCGTTGCCAGTATCCTGGAGCGGGCGCGGTCGCGTTTCCTGACGGTCTCTGCGAACACCACGGTGACATCGCCGAGGCTGGTCGCCTTCTTGTAGGTCGCTTTCCGGATCTTGAATCCGCGAAGCACGGCGTCGGAAATAAGCAGGCCGCTCTCGGGCAACACGAGATCCGGGGTCAGGTCGGCATCTCCTGCAAGGAGGCGGCCATGCGGATCGTAGACCGCCAGAAATTCCTGGTCGGTGCGGTCGGCGCGCATGAGCGACTCAATGTCGCGCGGAAGATCGACAATCAATGCGCCGTCGCGAACGACGACACGTGCAGCGAGTTCAAAGGCACTCTCCGTCAGTGCATAGTCGTAGGCTTCTTCAGCGGGGCTGACCGCGAGCCGGTAGTCAAAGGGCATGCCCAGCAGGAGCAAGGCCGCCAGCGGCAACAGCAGGGACAGGAGCAGGCGTCGGCGCAGCGTCTGGCGCGCCGGTTCAGGACGGGTCGGTCTCATCGACGCGGTAACCTATTCCGCGCAAGGTGCGGACTTCGACTCCGCTGTCGCGAAGCTTGGTGCGCAGGCGGCATATGTAGATTTCAATGGCGTTCATGGTCAGCTCGTTGTCCCACTCGCTCAGGCTCTCCACCAGTTTTTTCTTGGAGACGACGTTCGGGCTGGCCAGCATCAACTGCTGGAGGATGTCCCACTCGCGGCCTGTCAGCTCGATCGGTTGGTTTCTCAGGGTTGCGGTGCGGCGGGCGAGGTCCAGGCTCAGGGGACCCACGCTCAGTTCGGATGAGGCAACGGAGCGGCTGCGCCGTATCAGCGCGCGCATGCGTGCCTGCAGTTCGGTCAGGTGGAAGGGTTTGACCATGTAGTCGTCCGCGCCCAGATCCAGCCCTCTCACGCGATCATCGATGCCGTCGCGTGCGGTGAGTATGAGGACAGGGACGGCAATGTTGCGGGCACGGATGCGCCGGATGAATTCATGGCCGCTCATGCCGGGCAAGCCGATATCGACGATCGCAAGATCGTACTGCGTCAGCTCCATCGCGTGCTCGACCGGCTCGGCCGAGAGACTGTGGTCCACGGCGTTACCCGACTTTTCCAGCGCCTCGCGTATGCCGGAGGCCACCATGACGTCGTCTTCAATGAGCAGAATGCGCATGTTCAGCCGGGGCCGTAACGCTTGATGGCAAGCGACACATTGCTGCCGCCGAAGGCAAAGGTATTCGACAATGCTGCTTCGATCTGCATATGCCTTGCCTCACCGAATAGGAGATTGATGCCATCCACGTCTGGTTCCTCGAGATGTGCGGTGGGCGGAAGCCGGCCATGTTCGAGCGCAAGCACGGTAATCGCCAGTTCCAGTGCGCCGGCCGCGCCCAGCGTATGTCCGTGCACGCCTTTCGTGGATGATACCGCAGGCAACGCACCCGAGCCCGAAAAGAAGTCGCGGATCGCGGCGGCTTCCGTCTGGTCCCCGATCGTTGTAGCGGTTGCATGGGCATTGATATAGCCGATCTCCGCCGGCGCCAGACCGGCATCCCGCACTGCCAGACTCATCGCCCGCCGCTGGCCGTCCGCATCGGGCCGCGCGTAATTGCTGGCGTCTCCGGCATTGCCGTAGCCGCACAATTCGGCATGCACCCGCGCGCCGCGCTCCAGCGCTACGCTTTCGCGTTCAAGCACGAATGCCGAGGCACCTTCCCCCAGCACCAGGCCGCTTCGCCTGCGGTCGAAAGGTCTGCAACTCTTCTTCGGCGCGCCTTCATCCCGGCGGGCGAGCACCCGCAATGCCTCCCATGCCTGCATCTGACCTTGCACGACGGGTGCCTCCGACCCGCCGACAACGATGCGGTCGGCGCGGCCCCATCGTAGCGCGAGCATGGCCTCGCCGATGGCCGCAGCCGCCGACGCGCATGCCTGCGAAACGGAAAGCTGCGGACCGCGCAGTCCGAATTCGAGAGCGATCTGGGCCAGGGCCGCATTCTGCATTGCCAGCAGCACGGTCATGGGGCCGATCCGCTGCCCGGCATGCAGGCGTGCATAGCTGTTCTCCGTGGTCGCCGCGCTGCCCACGCCCGTTCCCCAATACACGCCCGAGCGTTCGCTCTGTGCCGGAGAAAATTCCGCCAGCCGGGCATCCGACATGGCTTCGCGCACGGCCAGCGAGGCAAGCGTGACATGCCGGTCAACGTTGGTCGGTAGTCCGGGCATGGAGCGAAGCGCCATCTCGTCCGGTATGGTCGCCGCAACCCAACGGCCTTCTGCCGCAGGCCACGGGCGAACGCCGGATGTCCCGGCCAGGGCGCCGGCGAACAGAGGTTCGACACCGAGCCCGAGGGACGATACGGCTCCGATACCTGTTATAAAAACGCGCTCGGGCTTGTTCATTGCACTGTGGATGCGCGAAGCTGGTCAACCAGGGCAGCGATATCCGACAGGCTCTTCAGGTTCGCAGCCTGTGCGTTGTCGACCTCGATGCCGAAGATGTCTTCGATGCGGAAGATGAATTCCAGCAAGCCGATCGAGTCGATCCCGAGCTCGGCAATCGATGCCGCGGGCGCGATCTTGTCTGGATCGCAGCCGAATTCCTTGATGGCGAGTTCGGCGAGGATTGTTCGTGTGTCCATGTTCGGTCTCTCTTTCAGGGGCGGGTCAGGCGAAATGCCTGGTGTTGAAAACGGATTCCTCCGTCAGTTCGCGAAGGAAGCTGACGCTCGCGCGCGCCACGGCGTCGCGATCGTTGTCGAGGGTAAGCATGTGGTAACTGTTGTCGAATATGATCTTCCTGATCATCGACGAACCAAGCCGCGCCGCAAGCAGGGCGGGCGAGCGCAGGCTGGCGACTTCATCTTCCGCCGCGTGCAGGATGAGCGTGGGCTGGCTGATGTCGGGAAGGCTGTTCCGCACCCGCCGCATCAGACGGTACGCTTCGTAGATCGCGGTCAAGGGCAGGTCGCGCGCGCCTGCGACGGAGTTGCCGGTGATTTCCATCTGGCGCGCAATCCATGCGCGGATGCGTACATTCTTGACGCCGTAGGGATCCTTTTCCCGCAAGGAATAGCAGTGCTTGAGCGGCGTGCATCCTGCGACGGGAAGAAGCCACCGATACGAAGGCAGGTTCCAGCCGTCATAAAAGAGCGTCGTGGAAATGAGCAGCAGGGCGCTCACTGAATCGCCTGCACGGTGCGCCAGACGCAGTGCGAGATCCGCTCCGATGCAGATGCCGCCCGCAGCGACCGGACCGTAGCTCTTCGCGAGCAACGCCAGCCGTTCCTGCGCCATGTCCGTCCATTGCTCGCTGCCGGCAAGCGGCGTGCGGTCGCTGTCGCTTTGGCCATATCCCGGCAGGAATGGAACGCTGACAGTGTGCCCGGCAGCATGCAAACGTTGCGCAAGCAGTTGCAGCTCCATGGGGTTGCCGCGCAGGCCATGCAACAGCAGCACCGGGCTGCCGCGTCCTTCCAGGAAAATATCTTTCATCGGGCAGGCTTTCTTGTTCGGGAAAGGCATCTTATCCGGGCCTGTCTTTCATTTGCCTGACAGAGAAAATGCAAAGCGAGCAAGAAACCAATGCCTGATGACATCCATTCGATGTCATCAGGCAAATTCATTGCCAGGGCAACTACCTTGGCAATGCGCGGGGAGCAGGCCCTGGTACGGGCGCGGGGACCTTAGTAGTTGTAGCCTACGTTCAGACCGGCACCCCAATCCGGGCTGCCGTCGGAAAAGCCCTTGGTCGCGTAGGCTTGCATCTTGTAGCCGCCGCCGAGCTTGCGCGAATAGAAGGCGGTGAGTTCGCGCTGGTCGAAGCCGGCATCGGTGGACTTGCTTCGATAGTCGAAGACCGCGCCGGTGCTGGCCTGCTCATCCAGCTTGTAGGAGAGGCCCGCATTGGCGCTGACGACATCCTTGAGCGGCAGGGTGCTTGAGCTGCCGAGCATCCCGTAGCCCACGCCGCCGAAGTAAGTCACGTTCCCGAATTTCCGGTAAGGGTCGACCAGCACCCAGGCGTCGTTTTCACCCGTGCCCAGGCCCTTGGCGCTGTCGGCGGTGCCGAACTTGATCTTCCCGGTGACGTCGACGCCGAACTGCGATGTCGGATCGATCACGAAGGAGTACGTGGCGGCGGTGGTGATGTCGCCGAAGCCGGTCGAGGTGCGCACCTTGGTGGTGGTCGGTCGCACTGCACCGACGCCTGCGATGACGCTGTCGGAACCGGTGATGCGCACGTAAGGCACGGTCAGCTTGAAGGCCCAGTTGCCGGTTTCATAGTTGGCGATGAAGGGAATCGACGAAATCTCGGTGCGCGTATTGGTGCCATACGTGCCGGTGCTGTAGTCGAACCCGGTCTTCACCGTGAAATTGCTTTGGGCGAGCGCTGCCTGCGACAAGAGAACTGCGGCTGCTACAAGACTCAGTTTTTTCATTCTTTCAACAATCGGTTTGTTCAATAAAAAACCGGGCAACGCATGTTGCCCGGCTGGAAGTGGCGATATTTAGTTGCGGCGCGTACGCTCAACCTTTTCGGGGCGCTCTACCCGTTCAATCTTTACCGGCCTTTCAATTTTTTCCACTTTGGCGATCTTCTCGAGCTTTTCGATTTTCTCGACCTTCTCGACTTTTTCCACTTTCACCGGCCGTTCTACCTTGAGTGCCAGAGCGGCTTCATGTCGTTCTTCGGCAGCGACCCGGTTTTCGGCGGCCCGTGCCTGTCCGGCCTGCGCTGCTGCCGGCAACACCACGGTCGCGCCATGCTTTTTCGCTACTACGCCATCCGGCAGGGTGGCGCCACGCTTGTAGACCGTGGCGCCTTTTTTGACGGCTGCGGCAGTCGTGGTGGTAGTCGTGCCCGTCGTCGTGGTGGTCGGATCAGTCGTTGCCGTGGTCGTTGTACCCGTTGCAGTGCCCGTGCCGGCCGTCGTTGTCGTGGTCGTGCCTGTGGTCGTTGTACCAGTCGTCGCCACCGGGGTGGTCGTTGCCGTGGTGGTGCCCGTTGCGGTATCCGTGGTCGTCGGGGGCGTTGTCGCAGTCGTGCCTGTCGTCGCCGTTGTGTCGGCTGTCGTGGTTGTCTGCGCCATGGCGGCGCCGGTGGACAGCAGAGCAGTGACAAGTGTGCTCAGAACAACAGTGTGGCTCAGGGACTTTGTATGTTTCATGGTATTTCTCCGATGACTGTTATCAAATTGATGATGCGAGCTCATCTTAGGGGCTGTGTCGCGATTCGAGATCCACTGAAGTTGTATCAGCTGTAAGAGAATGCAACCGGGAAACGAAATCGATGCCGATTCTTGCCAAAGCATTATCAAGCTTGCAGATCGAATAATGATCTGCACCCCTTGTTGTCATTCTTTGCATGGCGATGTTCTAGTCGCCGTCGAGCTGCGGCCTGTGGAATTTATAATCGCCGCTTTCTCTATTACTCGGAGGCGCGACATGGATGACAAGGACCAACAATTCGAAGGCGGCTTGCAGATGCGCAAACAGGTCATGGGCGAGGAATTCGTCGAGAAGGCATTTGCCAACGCCGACGCATTCACCCTGCCGCTGCAGGAATTCATCACGCGCAATGCCTGGGGCACGGTCTGGTGCC
This sequence comes from Noviherbaspirillum sp., assembly GCF_035254865.1. Classification (GTDB taxonomy): domain Bacteria; phylum Pseudomonadota; class Gammaproteobacteria; order Burkholderiales; family Burkholderiaceae_D; genus Noviherbaspirillum. Next base: position 37,214 of record NZ_DATFAF010000011.1, on the reverse strand, counting down.
GCGATGGTCTTGACCTGAAGACGCGCAGCCTGATTACGGTATCGATGCTCACGGCGCTCGGTCGTGCACACGAGCTGAAAGGGCATGTGCGCGGCGCCCTCAACAACGGCGCGACGCCGGAAGAAATTCGCGAAGTGCTGTTGCATGCAGCGGTGTATTGTGGCGCACCGCTGGCGGTGGATGCATTTCGTGTCGCGCAGGAAGTGGTGGCGGCGGCCGCTTGATCCTGCGCATGGGCACAGCGGGTGCGCGGACCTATGATGAAGATGCGCACTGTCCGCGGGGAATGCGGGCGTGCGCGGGCATTCTTCCCGAAAGGTATCTGCCATGTTCACCGACCGCCTGTCTGCAATACGCACTTGTCTGCTGGGTGTTGTCGCCGCCGTTTTGCTTGCCGCTTGCGGTGGCAGTCCCGGGCCCAGGATACGGGTATTCACAACGACCTTAAGCAGCGCGGAGGAAGTGCCGCGCACGGCCAGCAACGCGATCGGCACGGGCCTCATCACGGTCGACCTCGACACGATGGCAATGACCGCGAGCATCGTCACTTCCGGCAGTGCGGACAGCGGCGCGGCGATCCATGAGGGCGGGTTCGGTGTCAATGGCCCGGTGCTGTTTCCGCTGGCCAGAATCTCGGGCAGTCCGGTGTGGACCGGCGGCGCGATGATCAGCGATGCGCAATTGCGCGCACTGCGCCGCCAGGCCTATTACTTCAATGTGCAGAGCGCCGCATTTCCGGCCGGTGAAATCCGCGGCCAGATCATCGAGCAGCTGCCCTCGTCCGACGAATGGGCGCAGCTGAGCCATGCGCGCCAGCTTTCGCCGCAACTGGATCAGCAATTGTGGCTGCTGGAGCATGCGGATGACTTCCGGGATTGGCGCTTTTCCGGTATCGGGTTGGGATTTACGATTGGTTTTTGATTACGGTTTCGGATACAGCTGATAAATCGCTCCCGCGTAATCATCCGAAATCAGCAGATTGCCTTTGCCATCGGGGATGACGTCGACCGGCCTGCCCCATATTGCACGGCTGTCGGGATCGGTGACGAAGCCGGTGACCAGGTCGATTTCCGCGCCCGCGTTGCCCGCGTCATCAAACGGAAAATAGATGACCTTGTAGCCGGCGCGCAGGCTGGTGCAGTTCCAGCATCCGTGCAGGGCGATCGCCGCGCCCTTGCGATAATCGGCCGGGATATTGCTCGCTTGCAGGAAGCTGAAGCCGAGCGGCGCCGAGTGCGCGCGTATGCCCTTGGATGCGCGGTCGACCGTGGCGCAATTGAAATCGGCGCCGCCCTCGTTCAGTTCGAAATCCGGCAGAACGTCGAGATTCGACATGCTCGCATTCGGGACAGCATTGCAGAACGGCCAGCCGTAGTTGCCGCCGTCGCGTACGAAGGTGAAGGGTTCGGGCGGATTTTCATCGACATACGCCGGCACTATCTCTCCAAGGTCGCTGACCTTATCGCCATTGACGTCGATATCGAGCGGGACGCGGATTTCATCACGATTGTTGACGGCTGCCCACAGCGTGTTGGTACCGGGAATGAAGTCCAGTCCTTCCGCATTGCGCAGTCCGCGCGCAAAAAGCCGCCGGTCCTTGCCATCGGCGCTGTACTGATAGATGGCGCCGCGTACCGGGTCGCTGACGGTATCCGACACGCAGGCGTTGCAGGTGGAAGCGATCGAGACGTACAGCTTGTGGTCAGCCGAGAGAGCGATGTTCTTCAACTCGTGCCCATAACTGCCTTGCAGTTCGGGCGTGGAGTCATCGGGCAGATCGGCGACGACGGTTTCGCGCGCACCGCTTGTGGTCTCGCCGGTCTGATAGACAGAACGCGTGATGCGATTCGATTCCGCGACATACAGATAGATGACGTCGCCGATGCGGTGAAACACCATGCCATGCGGATTGCGCAGACTCGTGGCGTAATCGAAGGTCTGCGGCACGTCGTTCGGGCGTTCGCGCAACAGCACGATCTTGCCCGAACCCGGGATTGATACCAGGATGTCGCCGTTGGGCGCTGATGCCATGAAGCGCGCGCCGCGTACGCGTGCCCACAGGCGGACGCCGAAGCCGGGCGGGACGGTGAGCTTGCGCTCGCGGTCAAAGGGATCGTCCGCGAGTGCTTGCGGCACCTCCAGCACGCGCGTAACGCTTGCTGCGGCAGGTTGCGTGCTGGCCGGAGCCGGAGCCGTTGCCGCGCTGGTGTTCGTTGCATCGCTGCTTGTTGCCCCGCCACCTCCACCGCCGCACGCGGTGGTTGCCATACCTGTCGCCAATGTCAGGGCGAACAGTATTCCCAGCGCGCGCAACTTGTGGCTGCGCAACGCTTCACTGATCGACGATTTCATTTTGCACCAACACCTTAATCCATTGCCCAGTGTGATGCGAAAGTGTCAATTTGGTTCAAGCTTGAGAATGATTGAGATAGCTGCTCGCTACGATTTACATAAATCAATGGCGAGCATCATCTGTTTTCGTCGCGGCACTCTGCGGAACGAAAACCACAGGAACAGCGGTGAGCATTGATCGAATCGATCGACGCGTATCGGCCACTTACAGCCAGTACTGGAACGCACGTGCGGCCCATTCACGCATGCGCTGCATGAAGCCGCGATGGCGCCATTTCTCCGGATCGATTTCCACCGAGTCCTGCAAGTCGCGCACGAACAGGTTTTCCATGCGTTGCGCGAAATCCACGTCCAGCACCACCGCATTGATTTCATCGTTGTGCAGGAAGCTGCGGATATCGAGATTGGTCGATCCGATGGTGGACCACACACCGTCGATCACCGCGGTTTTTGCATGCAACACGTAAGCCTTGCGCTCATACACATGAATACCGGCGGCCAGCAGTTCCTCATAGAAGGAGCGGCCGGCATGCAGGATCATGCCCACGTCGCTCAGGCTGGGGAAGATGATGCGCACGTCCACGCCGCGCCGCGCCGCATCCGTCATCGCCTGCACCACCTGACGGTCGGGCACGAAATAGGCGGTAGTGACGTGGATCGTCTTGTCGGCATTCGCGAAGGCGGAAATATAGGTCTTGTAGATGGCGTAATCCGCCTTGTCCGGCGTGCTGCCGATGGCGCGCACCAGTGCCTTGCCTTCGACTTTCAACGGTGGAAAGTACATGGCGTCGGGCAGGGTCTCGCCGGTTTCGCGCTGCCAGGTGGCGAGGAACAGTTTCTGGAAATCCGCCACCACCGGCCCTTCGATCTGCATGTGGGTGTCGCGCCAGGCATTTTCCTTGGCATCCTTGGGTGGCGGATTGCTGCGCTTGCTTTTGATGAGCGAGCTCTTGCCGTACACCTTGCTGATGTTGACGCCGCCGGTGAAGGCGACGTGACCGTCGACCACCAGCAGCTTGCGATGGTCGCGCTGGTTGATTTCCCAGTCGCCTTTGGCGTTGGCCGGATTGATCGGGTTGTATTCGAGCACGTGGATGCCGGCTTGGCGCATGCGGTCGAAGAATTCGCGCGGCGTGCCGAGTGCGCCGACGCTGTCGTAGATCAGATTGACGGTGACGCCGGCGGCGTGCTTGCGGATCAGCAGATCGGCCAGCGCGCGTCCGACTTCATCGTCTTCAAAGATGTAGGTTTCGAGATTGATGTGATGGCGCGCATTGCGGATCGCTGCCATCATGGCGCGCATCGTGACCGGTCCGTCGGCCAGCAGCGTGACCTTGTTGCCCGCCACCAGCGGCGTGCCGCTGATCGCTTCTTCCGCCGCGACGTGGCGCGACAGGATGTCGGTATGTCCGACCCGATTCTCCATCCGGTCGAGCAGCACTTGCTTCTTCGCATCGGGCAGCTCGCCGCGCACGCTGACAATGGTGGCATCCTGCGTGCCGAGCTGGCGCTCCTGCAGATAGCGGACATCGGGCAGGCTGGCGCATGCCGCCAGCAGCGCGACCACCACCAGCACGCGAAACCATGCGCCGCGTTTCGGGCGGTCCGCGCTTTCATGCAAACGGTCCATCGCTGCACCAACCTTCCACTTGTTATTGGTATCCACCATTGGAATCCGTTTGCCGCGAGATAATTCCTGAAAAAATAAAGCTGCACGAAAAGAGTTGCCGAACGGAGTTGCAGGGCGCGCACGTTAAACTTGTCGGCATGAACATCATCGGTGTCGATTTCACTTCCGCGCCTCGCCGCGCCAAACCCATCGCCGTCGCCCACGGCAGCAGCGCGGGCGATGTGCTGCGCATCGACAAGATCGTCGCGCATGCCGACTGGGACTCGTATGAAGCATGGCTGGCGCAACCGGGGCCGTGGATCGGCGCTTTCGATTTCCCATTCGGCCTGTCGCGCGAACTGGTGGAGCATCTTGGCTGGCCGCTGAGCTGGGCAGAGCTTGTCACGCATTGCGCCGCGATATCGCGTGCGGAATTGCGGACGGTCTTCAAGGCATTCTGTGACGCGCGTCCGGTCGGCAACAAGTTCGCGCATCGCGTGACGGATGGGCCGGCCGGCTCCAGCCCGTCAATGAAGTGGGTCAATCCGCCGGTGGCGTATATGTTTCATGAAGGAACGCGGCGTTTGCTGCGCGCCGGCGTGACCGTGTTCGGCCTGCATGAGGGTGATCCACAACGCATTGCGCTGGAAGGCTATCCGGGTCTGGTGGCACGCGCAGTCACGCGTGCTTCCTACAAGAGTGACGAGCGAGCCAGGCAAACGCCGGAGCGTCGCGCCGCGCGAGAAGCCATCATCAAGGCATTGGAAGAGGGTGCCCATCCCTTGGGCGTCATCCTGCAACTGAAGAAGTCCTTGCGGCGAACGCTGCTGGACGATGGCACTGCCGATTGGCTGGACGCAGTCTTGTGCGCGGTGGCCGCAACATGGGCCGCGCGCAGGCCGCATTACGGCTTGCCTTTGGAGATCGATCCGGTAGAGGGGTGGACGGCGGGAGCCGCGCATGAAGGCTTGTGATAGCGATGCGTGCCGCCTTGTCGTTTCAATGGATGAAAGCTGGCACGGCGACCAGAACTGGTGCCGTGCGCATGTGAGACGCCCTGCGCCGGCCGCTGGAGCGGGCCGGCATGTCATCAAATATTCGGACCGATCCGAATCTTGTTATTCACGCTCGATATCGCGTAACCCTTTGCGCTGATCTGCTGTAGCGCGTCGTCCGCCGACAGGCCATGCACCGGCTCGTTGTTTTCGTCGAGGTCGATATTGTGCTCGGCTGTTTCCCAATCGGTATTGGTTGCCTCCTCCGGTATCGGTCGTCCTTCGGGCACTGCCAGATAAGAAAACCTGCCGCCGCGGTCAGGGCGTTTGTACACATCAACTTTCATAGTGACATCCTTTTAAGAACGGGTGTGAGCTATTGACTCCTCGCCATCACAAAGGTTGCGCGTTACCGCAAATAAAGTGTAGTGCATGCCAGACATCGCGTCAGCACTATTGCTTAACGTTAGAGCAACAAGCGTGCATAAAACGTTCGGACTTGCAACAAATTCGTAAAAAAATGTTTCCGAGTTGCATAAACGCATATTGAGTCCTGGAAAACCGGTATTTAGAATGGGCAACACTTGTGCTGCATCAAGAATTTTGAAGCAGCACGCCGGCGGTTCGCCAAGCGGGCCGGTGTGTTCAACATTCGACGTGTATCGGATCTATGACAGGCTTATTTGTACAGAAACCCCACGCGAAGAAAACCTGGACCCGATCCGTTGTTCTGGGCATTCTGATTTTCGCTTCAAGCTTGCTGGCCAGCACCACTCCCGCCGAAGCCGTCGTGCTCGACGCCGCTCTCAACGAGCAAGTCGTCATGATCCCCGTTGTTTCCGGCGGCGCGACGGTCGAACTGGAAACCACGATTTTCAAACCGCCGGGCAATGGCCCGTTCCCGCTGGTGATCATGAATCACGGCAAGGCGCTCGGCAATCCGCATTCACAACATCGTGACCGCTTCGTCGTGCTGAGCCGCGAATTCGTCAAGCGCGGTTACGCCGTCGTCGTTCCGATGCGCAAAGGCTTTTCGAAGTCGACCGGCGAGTATATCGATCCGGGTTGCGACATGACCGCGCACGGCCAGACCCAGGCCGACGACCTGCAGGGCACGCTGGAATACCTGCGTGCGCAAAGCTGGGTGGACCGCGAACACATCGTTGTCGCCGGCCAGTCGTATGGCGGCTTGACTGCGCTCGCTTTCGGCACGCGCCAGTTTCCCGGCGTGCGCGGCCTGATCAATTTCGCGGGCGGCCTCAAGATGCACGGCGGCGATTGCCGTTGGCAGCAGTCGCTGGTGCAGGCATTCGCGACCTACGGCGCGAAAACCACGCTGCCGAGCATCTGGTTCTATGGCGAGAACGATCATCACTTCGGCCCGGATCTGGCAGCGCGCCTTTTTAGCGCCTACAACCAGGCCGGCGGCCGAGCCAAACTGGTGGCCTATGGCCCCTTCAAGAAGGATGCGCACGGCATGAGCGCAAGCCGCGACGGCGTCAAGATCTGGTGGCCGGAGACGGAGAAATTCCTCAAGGAACTCGGCATGCCGACGCAGCAGGTGCTCGCGCTGGATGACGAAATCAAGGTGCCCGCGCATGAATACGCCGCCATCGACAATGTCGAGGCGATTCCCTTCCTGAAGTCCGGCGCACGCGAGCAGTATCGCGTCTTTCTCGGCAAATCTTATCCGCGTGCCTTCGCGGTTTCGCCGACCGGTGCATGGAGCTGGGCCGAGGATGGTGATGATCCGGTAGAGCAGGCGCTCTCCGATTGCCAGATGCACAGCAATGTCCCGTGCAAGCTGTATGCGGTCGATAACCATGTTGTGTGGACCGACGAGCAGAATCCGGTCATGGCCACCGCCGCAAGTCCGGCCGTGACCAGCGTTCCCGATCAGCCTGCGCCCGCCGCCGCTGCGATCACCGCGGCAGCGCCGACCACCGCCACGACCGCTGCGGTTGCCGGCCCCTGACTTCGCGGCATGGTCATCCCGCGGCCGCGAGGATGACCATGCCCCACCAATGTTTTTTACGCAACTCGCCTCGATGGCGAAGCCTGCGAACCGGTCCATCCCGCTTGCCAGGAATAAAACGTCCTGTCGCAAGTACTTCCACTCGCCAAGCAAATACGCGCTGCGAGCTTGCCGGATGGATCGCTTCGCCACACCATGCAGTCAAGGAGTATTCGATGACCAAGCAATCTGATCCGATCCCGCCCACTCCCAGGAAGCCGAATCTCCTGACGCTATTCGCCAGAAATTATTCCGGACCGATAACCGGCGTTGCACTGTCCGCGCTGAGCGCCTGGATGATCGTCACGGGTCTGAAAGGCCTCGCGGGCTTCGAAGTCACGCAGCAGAGCGCGCTCGCCGATCTGCTCGGCATTGTGATCATCATCGGCATCGCACGCTGGCTGAAGATCAGATTCAATGTGAAATAGGCTCTCCCGCGGCCTTTCCGCCAAACCCGCTTCCGGTGGACGGAATCGGGTCTACACTGGCAGAGAGAGGCTGCGGAAATCCGCTCACGCATGCGCGCTCCCGCACAGTTCCCGGCAGCCGCAAGCGGTTGCTGTCGCTCGCACACGTATGGCCGTTCGCAATTTGACTGGACAAGGATATTGAAGCCGATTCATTGATACCGTCCCGCGCTGTTTGCTTTCACCGGAGGGCAACATGTCGACGATCTTTCGTACAAGACATCTGGCGTGCGCCTTGGGCGCGCTGTTGCTGAGCGGTGCTGCCTGCGCGGCCGAACTGGTCGCGTTGACCGAAGACCTGCCGCCGCTGAATTACAAGGAAGGCGGCGTCGTCACCGGCTACTCGACCGAGTTGCTCAAGGCAATGGCCAGGGAGTCGGGCTTCGATCTGTCAGTCACCATGCTGCCGTGGCCGCGCGCCTATCGCACCACGCTCGCGCGTCCCGACACGATTCTCTACAGCCTGGTGAAGACCGAGGAACGCGATCCGTTGTTTGCCTGGATCGGACCGATCAGCCCGCGCAAGATATTCCTGTTCCGCCTGAAACAGCGCAAGGACGTGCACGTCGCCACCCTTGCCGATGCCCGCAAATACCGTATCGGCGCCGTCTACGAAATGGCAGCCACCACGACGCTGATGCGACACGGGTTCAGCTTCCGGAAGGAACTGGATGGTGCGCAGAATGACGAAAGCAACATCAAGAAGCTGTTTGCGGGGCGGGTCGACCTGATCCTCGCGCTCGACTGGTCCGCGTATTACTACGCGAAGAAGTACGGCCGCAAGCCCGCCGAGCTGGTACCGGAAATACTGGTCGACGACAGCCACGCCTACTACTTCGGCATGCGCAAGGATAGCGATCCGGCGATTGTCAGGCGGTTGTCCGACGCGCTGGAGAAAGTGCGCGCCGACGGATTGACCGAAAAGCTTCGGAAGAAATACATGGGGAAGTGATGCGGCAATCGCATAACCGCGACAACGGAACGAGCGCGCAAGCCGCTTCAGCCCCGTCAGGGAATGTACTTGTCACCTGTGCGCGCCGCCGCTTCATACACCTTTGGCAGCACGAAACCACGCGCCTTCATCTTCGATCCGTTCATCGTCACGATGAACTGGCTGGACGTGGCAACAGGAATGACGGACGGCGCCTTGCCTTCCAGTGCAATCTGTATCGCCATGGTCGCCGCCACTTCACCTTGCTCATAGGGTGAAGTGCCGATCGCCAGCATGCCGCCTTCCTCGGTGAAGAAACCGTTGCCGGAAATGACCGGCACGCGTGCATGCCGTTCGGTCCACTCCACCACTTCATGCGCCGGCACCAGCGATTTGTCGCTGGCCGAACGCGCCAGCCGCCGATAACCGGTAAGCAGGATGACATCGGCCCGCGTGCCCAGTGTTTCCACCTGCGTCTGCCATTCCGGCCAAGTGGCGACGCGAGCGGTGTCGGTGAGTTGCACCGGCGCCCAGGCAAAGCCCTTCACCTGGCGCGCGTCGCCGCTGACGCTCTCCGACTTGTCGCCAAGGTACGCCAGCCGCACCGGCCGGCCGAGCGCCTTGAAATTGTCGGCGATGAGCAGCGTCTCGCGGATCGCGCCCAGCGGCAGGCGTTCCAGCACGCCCGTCACATTGTTCGCGCGGTCGAAGCCGTAGTCGCTGGTGTCGTTGTTGACGCCGGCGAACACGATCCTGATTTTCGGGTCGTTGAGGAAATAGCGCGTCACATATTGCTGCGCGTCGTCGTCCACAGCGATGATCACATCCGGTTGCATGTTTTCGATCACGCGACGCGCGGCAACGCCTGCGCTGGTACGGTACTCCGGCCACGGATGGCGCTTGGTATCCATGTAATACCAGCGCAACCGATAGTCATGCTTGCTGTCGAGTACACGCTCCAGTCCCGCCGTGACATCGCGCGTCCACGCGTAGCTCTTGTCATAGCTGTGCAGCACCAGGATGCGCGGCTTGGACATGTTGAACCATCCGAACAGCGCCAGCGAGGCTGCCAGGAACAAGCCGATCAGCAGGTTTTCGGGCTTGAAATTCTTCATAGCAGACCAAGCATTTTCCAGTAAGGGAGCGATACGTACACTGCCGCCAGCCGGGCGAAATTCATCAGTGCGTTAAAGCGCAGGAAGGCGCGTTCGTCATACATCGCTTGCTGCCGGTTGGCCTCCTGCAGTTGCAGGTAGTAGGAGCACTGGTAGGGGAAGAACCAGGTTTCGGCGAACAGCAGGATGATGAAACCCACCACCCAGGGATTGACGCCGCCGATATCCGCCAGCGGCATGAGGATCGCCGCCAGTATCACGACCGTGGCATTGATCGGCACCACCAGCCGCACCAGGTTGACCAGGCCGAACAGCAGCAGCACGAACACCCCGAAGCTGCCGCGCATGGTAGCGCCCAGCCCCGGCAGCGCCGCCCCAAGCGCCTTGTCGAGACCGAGATAATCGAACGCGGCGACGATGCCGGTGATGCCGCTCAGGTAGAGCAGAAAGGTCCAGTCGACCTTTTCCTTCAATTCCTGCTTGCGCAGCACGCCGCACAGCAGCAGCCCGAACAGCATCGCAAAGCCGAGCCAGGGCGGCTGCACCTTGTGGATCGAACTGGTGACGATGCCCACGATCATGAAGCCGACGCCGGCCAGCGCCGCCCATTCGCGCGTCTTCATCGGGCCCAGCAGCTTCAGCTGCGCCTGCACGCGCTCCTTCGGCAGTTGCGGCACTTCGCCGTTGCGGAACCAGATGGCGACCGCTACTGCATTGAGCGCCAGCAGCGCCGCTCCCGCCACGCTCGCGGTGAGCAGCCAGGTCAGCCACTGGAAATGATCCTGCCCTTGCGGTGGCAACAATCCGAACACCGCGAAGTTGACCGACTTGCTGGTGATGACCATCGCGGAAAACAGGCTGATGCCGCCGAAGCAGGCGATTGCCAGTCGTGTCGCCGCCGCGCCCTGAGGTTTGAGGTACAGGCTCTCCACCATGTCGGCGTAAAACGGCGCCACCAGCGCGACGCGGCCGTTCGCGGTCGGGATCACGGGCGTCAGGAAGCTGCCGGTGATGAACAGTCCGGCAAAGTGCCAGAACTGGGTATTGGGCAGGCGCAGCAGCAGCGTCAGCATCACGCGATAACTCAGCCCCGAGCTGACCACCACGGTGCCCAGCGCCAGCGTGCTGAGCGCCATCATGAATCCGTCCGACGCAAAGCCGGACAGGATCACCGGCGCCGGCACCAGCCCCGTCACCAGGGTGGCCAGCAGTGCAAACAGGCCCGGAATGTAGTCGTCGACCAGATTGAACACCCACATCGACACCGTGGCCGAAAAGATCGCGGTGAAGGTGAGCGCGTTGCGATCCAGTCCGAAGCGTCCGCCATACAACAGCACCAGCAGCGGCAGCAGCAGGGTCAGCAGCCATCCGGCGACTGGCGCCCATCCGCGTGCTGCCGGTCTGGCCGCGGCTTGCGCACTGTGGCGCTGCAGTCGTTCTCCCGCGAGATGGCTGGCCAGCGAGAGCAGCAAATCGGTCTTGAGTGCCGGATTGGCCGCCACCAGTGCCGTCATCGCGCCGCGCGGAATGCTCAGGACGTGCACCGGTGCCAGCGCGACAGCATCGGTCAGGTAGTGGCTCGCGTCGGACGCGGCTTCTTCGCCGAAGCGTCGGTGCATCAAGCCCGACTCGCGCCCCTCGGGGGACACCAGCTTCACCGCGCCGTCGGCCAGCAGATAGAAATGATCGGCCGCATCGCCGGCGCGATAGATGGTTTCGCCGGTGGCGAATCGCCGCGCCGCAAGCTGCGGCAACAGCCGTGCCAGGCTCTGGTAGTTGCTTCGGCTGAAAACCTCGTCGCGCAGCAGGATATCGATGGTGTCGGTAGTGTCAGCCATGTGCATCCGTCATGAGCGGATCGCGCGCGATCGTGGCGCGCGCATCAGCGATCGCCAGCAGTACGCTGTGCGGAAGCTGTGGGTTGTCGAGATTGGCATTGGCCATGCGGGACAAGGTCTGCGCCTTGATGCCGGCCAGCCGTGTCTGCAGGTCGCTGATGGCCTCCGGTGTTGCGGCACCACGCGCGCTCAGTTCCTCGTATTCCTTCTCCAGGGCCGCCACCTGGCCGATATAACCGAGGAAGGCTTCGTCATCCTTCTCCGGTTCCGCCTCGGGCGGCACGCCCAGGAACCACTTGACCGCGACCAGTACCGTGGACGCGACCGACAGCAACAGGCCGAACAAGGCTTGCAGGCGGTCCAGCGTTTCGGAGGAGAAGGGCGGGTTCTTGCGAGCCATGAACATCTTGGTGCCTTCCGACAGTTCGAATCCGGAAGGCACGGTCAGCAGGCTTTCGTCCATCTTCATTTTCAGCCGCACTTCCAGCGCCGGGCTGAACAGGCTGTCGAGGATCTTGAAAATGGCGCGCGGATCGACCTTGTCATTGGCAACCAGGTGCAGGTTGACGCCGATGGTCTTGATGTCCTTCGGCGGCACCGGCGGACTTACGTTGTACATGTAGGCCAGGATTCGACTGTCGGCGACCCAGCCCAGACGCAGCGCCAGCGACGCCGGAAACGGAATTTCGAGCAGCCTGAAGCCGCGCTGCTTGATCAGGAAGTCGGCCACGTCGGACGGGGCGAACGAGGTGATCACGATGGCGTCGGGCAGCTTCTCCGCGCGCATCGTCAGCAGGTCTTCCGACGGAATGTTGGATTCCACGTAGTCGATGCCTTCGCTCAGGCCGGAGAATTCCAGCACTTGCCGGGTGATCACGCGCGTACCTCCCCGCTTGCTGCCGAGATTGACCAGTTTGCCGCGCAAGTCGCCGATATCCTTGATCTCCGGCCGCACCAGCACATGCAGCAATTCCGGCGCGACGGTGGCCACATGCGTCACGTGCGCATAATTGTTTTCGAGCCCGCCCTGGATTAATGCGAGGTCGAGCTTGCCCGCGTCCACCAGCGCCAGCGCCTCCTGCGACCCGGCGATCGGGTGCACATCGAGCGATACGCCATGGCTTGCGGCCTCTTCCTGCAGGCTCTTCGCCAGATAGTGGCGGTTGCTCACAATGTCGCCGCCGCTGATCGTCAGCGCGTAGCGGCGTGGCATCACGTCGTAGGCAAAATAGGCGGCCACGCACAGCAGCGCCAGCAGCAGGCACACGGCGAGCAGCTTGCGCACGATGGCATTGCGCTGCAGCCGCGCCAGGAACCTGGATAGTATCTTCTCCGCTTCATTTGCCATGGGCAGGTCTTTCGTGTGTTGGTTCGGTGGCAGTTCAGCGGTTCAGCGGACCGGCACCAGGCCTTGTTGCGCGACGATCTTCTGTCCCGCTGCGCTGCGCGCGAAAGCGACGAACTCGGCGGCCACCGGATGCCGCTCGCCGTACAGCACCATGTGCAGCGACTGCGTATAGGGGTAGCGTCCCGACAGCACCGATTCCCGCGTGGCGATCACGCCGTCGACGCCGAGCTGCACGATGCCGGAAACATCGTTGCGGTCCTTCAGCGACAGGTAGCCGACCGCGTACGGATCGGCGGCCACCTGTTCGGACAGCTGGCGCGAAGTCTCCACGTCGCGCGCGTTCACCGCGATATCGTCGCCGCCCAGCACCACCTCCTCGACGAACTGGCGCGAGGTCGAGCCGCGCGTGCGCGAGATCAGCCGCACCGTCGCGTCAGGGCCGCCGAGCTGTTTCCAATTGGTGATGGCCCCGGTCAGCAAGGCACGCACCTGCTCGCGTGAAAGCGAGGAGAGCGGCGACCTGGCGTTGACGATGATGGCAATGTTGTTGCGTGCGATCAGGAAATTGCGGGTCAGCAGGTCGTCTTCAGCTACCGACAGATCGCGCTCCAGGGCCGCCACGTCGAGTGCGCCGCGCTTGAGCGCAATCAGCGCCGGCAGCGATCCGCCTTTTTCCACCACCGCGTCGACCAGCGGGTGCTGTGTCGAGAACGCCGCGACCAGCGCGAGATTCAGGTTGAACATGGTCGGCGAACCCGCGATCAGAAGCGGCGTACGCTCGGCCTTGACGCTGAAAGACCACGGAAAGACGCCGGCATGCGCGCTGCTGTTGCCGAGCAGGGATGCGCATGCCGCGCCCAGGAAATTGCGTCGTTTCACTTGCGCTCCTCCCTCAATCCACCGATTCCACGGTGACGATGCCCGCAAAGCGGTTGCGTTTGCGCGGCCTGGAAAAGTACCTGACGAAGTCGCGCGCGGCGGCTGAGGCGTGCTCGCGCATGACCAGCGTCAGCGGGGAGCGCAATGGGTAGCGCCCGTCGAGCACGGTTTCGGTGGTCGCGGAGATGCCATTGATGTTGAGCCGCTTGACGCTGGGATTCGTTCCGCCGAAGGCCACGAAGCTGATGGCCAGCGGGTCGGCGGCCACGCGCCGGACCCGTTCATCGGTGGCGAGCACGATGCCTTTTGCGGTGTAGGTGCCGTCGTCGCCGATGATCGCTTCCTTCCACGCCTCGGTAATGCCGCCCGAGGGCGGGCCGACATACACCTTGATCGGCGCGTTCCTGCCGCCGACATCCTTCCAGTTGCTGATGCGGCCGGTGAAGATGTGTTTCAGCTGGTTGGTGTCCAGGCTGCCGAGTGGATTGGAGAGATGAACGATAGGCACCAGTGCGTTGTAGGCCGCGGTGACGCTCGCCAGCTTGATGCCGCGCCGCTGCATTTCGCGTTCCAGTTCCGGCGGCATGGGGCCGCTGACCAGGCCGACGTCGGCCGTGCCGTCCAGCACGGCCTTGTAGCCGCGCGCGGTGCCGCCGGCGCTCACGGCGATGGTGCTGCCGGGATGTTCCGCCATGTAGGATTCGGCGATGCGCTGCGCCATCGGCAGCAAGGTGGTGGAGCCGCGCACCTGAACCGCCGGCGCGGCGCCATCCGCCGCGTTGGCGACGGACGCAAACCAGAATGCGCCGACGAACAGCGCGGCGCCAGACAGATACTTTGACATGTCCCCCAACCCTCGCCTTCGGCGATTGTAAAATTGTTGCAAGATTGTAATGGTTGCGGACCACTTGGTAAACGAAGGATTTGCCGTTTGGCATGCAGTCCAGCCGCCAGCAGGTTTGCGTACTCTCAAGCGCCCGCCGAACGAGTCTGGTAAATCTTGCGGTTCATCTCCCTTTTCGGCCTGTCTGCCGTCGATCACCATGCGAATGCTCTCCCTGCTTGCGCTCTTCATGCTCGTTCCCGCCACCTTCGCCTTGGCGGAAGAGGCCGACTTCAGCGGCGCGTGGGTCGCCTGGATATGCCCCGCCGGCGTGCAGCGCGCATCGGGAAAGTGTTCGAATTTCACGCTCGAACTGCATCAGCAAGGCGACAAGCTGTGCGGCTCGCATTTCTTCGCGACCGCCGGTGCGGCCGAAATCGATGAAGGCGCCGCGCCCTCGCTCATGGGCGACATCGCCGACGGCAAGGCGAATCTGATCGCGGTCAGCAGCCGCGCCTCGCCGCCGGTGCGGCTGCGGGTGGAAATCAGGAAGCACAACGATAGCCTGCAATGGCAGCGCCTCGATGATCCCGTCGGCAATTACCTGCTGCCAATGCAGGCGCGGCTGACGAAGTCGAGGAGCAAGACTCTGTTCGCGCCCATCTTTGCGCATGAACTCAAAGCCGCGTGCCTGTCGGCCTTCACCATGGTCGACAACGGCCGGGCGAGAGAAGCGGAGCCGAAAAAGCAGTAGGCCTCCCCGGTGCTGACTGCCGCATGCCGAAAACACAAGCGCCGCAAGTCCCGGCGCGGGTTCGCCGGCCGCATGCCGCGTTTTCGGCCTGTTTTTCTGACCATGCCGCTGAATCTTCTTAGATAGAGCGCACGACTTTCCGGATTTTCTATTGCGGGAGGACTGTTACATTTCTTGCGTGGTCATTTTGCCCACAGCGAGCCGAAGCTGCGCACCCACCGTGGACCGGCCCGATGCAAGATGCAGTCTCTCCTCAGTGTCTCCTGAGGTTTGGAGTGGAGATATACGGTGACAATGCAGTCTCCACTCCATTTTTTCGGCGACAGCGCAAGGCCGGCATGCTCATCGGCGGGTGCGACGAATGCGGCTAAAGTCGGCAGAGAGTGGTACGCTTACACTTTTGTCGCCTCTGGGAAACAGCCTGCCGGGGTGTGACAATGCTCTTGCATCCGCGTCAGCCCCCACATGCCGATCAATTATCTTGCTTCCTTAACCGCTCCCGAACGTTCCGCGCGCGCCAACCTGCATCTCGGGGTCTCGCTTGCGTTTGTGGCGGGCGCCCTCAACGCCGGCGGCTTCCTCGCCATCGGCCAGTACACCTCGCACATGACGGGGATGCTGTCCACCGCCGCCGATTTTTTCGTGCTCGGCAATCTCGAGGTGGTGGGCACGGCTTTCCTGTCCGTGCTGTCGTTCGCCGGCGGCGCGGCGTCGACCGCCATCATGGTGAATTATTCAAAACGCAACACCGATCGCAATATCTACATGCCGCCGTTGCTGGTGGAAGCCGTGCTCCTGCTGGTGTTCGGGCTGATGGGCGCGAATCTGCAGATGCACGAATTCATCAACCTGTCGCTGACGGCCGTGCTGCTGTGCTATGTGATGGGACTGCAGAACGCCCTGGTGACGAAGATTTCGAATGCAGAGATCCGTACCACCCATGTGACGGGGCTGGTCACCGATATCGGCATCGAACTGGGCAAGCTGTTTTACTGGAACCGGCACGACAGCGATGCCAGGGAGTTCTACGTCCTGGCCAACCGCACCAAGCTGCGCGTGCATCTGATGCTGGTGACGTCCTTCTTTTGCGGCGGCGTGGTCGGCGCGATGGGCTTCAAGCATATCGGTTTTGCCACCACCATTCCGCTGGCCATCGGGCTGGTGCTGATGTCGTTCGCATCGATGTTCAAGCCGAACGACTGAACCTCGGGCAAAGGGATCTGCGGCGGGCTGGCCTGCCGCCATGCTCGCCTTTCGCGGGAATGCCGGTATGAGACCTTGCCGGGGAAGGGGTTACTCCGGCGTTGCGCTCAGCGCGTCTTCAAGCTCGGCGGCATGCCAGGTCTTTTCTTCCGGGCGCCTGAATGCGCACTCCAGTATCGTGCAGTGACGATACATCTGAAAAAGCTTGCGCTCGGCGTCAGCCCGGTCGCGCCCGCCGATGATGATGTTGCTCACCCGCTGGCCCATCCGGTTCTTGACCGAGAAATTGAACTTCAACATTCTCCCCCCTCCCTGTACTTCTTGGAATTGTTGTCACTTTATAGGAGACATTACAAAGCTTGTCAAAGCGGATCAGGTGGGGAAAACGGGCCTTATTCACACTTCCTTACAACTCTTACGCCTGTGAACGGAAATTGGTTACAGGTTCAGGCCTTGCTGAGGATCGCGGCCTTCCATTTGTCGACCAGGCCGAGCGCCAGCGCGGTCGCGCACAACACGATGGCAATGCCGACGACGGTGCCGGGGGTGACCGGCTCGTTCAGGAACAGCCAGGCCCATATCGAGGCGGTGGCCGGCACCAGGAAGGTCACCGTAATCGCCTTGCTCGATCCTTCGGTGGCGATCAGGTGGAAGAAGATCGCATAGGCCAGGCCGGTGCAGAAGATGCCGAGCACGGCGACGGCCAGCAGGACCGTTCCCGTCGCCGCCGCTGCCGCGTGCGGCACGCCGGGCAGGGCAAACGGCAGCAGCGCCAGGCCCGCCGTCAACTGGCTGCCGGTGGCCGTCGCCAGCGAGGGCAGATCGGACGCTTTCATGCGGGTGTAGGTGGCGGCGAAGCCATAGCAGACTGCCGCCGCCATGCCGGCCAGCACGCCGAGCACCACATTGAGCGTCACGGCGGTTGGTCCGACGCCGACCAGCACTGCCACCCCGGCCAGGCCCAGTACGCAGGCCGCCACGCGTGTCGCGGTCAGGCGTTCCGCCAGCAGCAGGATGCCGAACACGCCGGTGAAGATCGGCGCCAGCGAATTCATGGTCGCCATGTAGGAAGAGGGAATGTACAGCGCGGACCATGCAAACAAGGCAAACGGAATCGCCGTATTGAACAGGCCGATGATCAGGTAGGTGAAGGCATTGCGGCGCCACGCGAAGTCGATGTCGCGCGAGCGGGCGAACAGATACAGCGCGGCGCCGCCCAGCAGCACGCGGCCGAGCGTGGTCAGCATGGGGCCGAGTACCGGTGCGGCTATGCGCATGAGCATGAAGCTCGTGCCCCAGATGGCGCCGAGCAGAAAGAGTCTTATCAGATTGGAGGTGGACATGGGAGCGATGTGCTTGTTGTCATCGAGTCAAGCTCTTGTGGTGCTCGCAGGATGGCAAACAGGGAAGGATTTTTTCCAATCCTCCATTCTATGTGTGCAGGTGACGAAAAGCTAACGAGATTTATTGGCATGGCCTGTGAGGAAAACTCACAAAACAAAAATGCCGCATGCACCCCGTGCCTCGCAATGGATTGCATGCCTTCGCATCATGGCGGCATGCGACGCAGGCAGCCCTCATGCGAAAGAGAATCAGGTCGAATACACTGGCGGGCTGGTTCTGTTTTAAACATATCCGCGTCATGATCCAAACCACACGCCTTTCAAGCCTCGCCGCCGGAGCGCGCGACACCTTGCCGATGCTGGTCGGCGCCGCACCCTTCGGCATGATTTTCGGTACGCTGGTCGCCACCACCCCGCTCGCCGCCTGGCAGGGGCAATTGATGTCGATGAGCGTGTTTGCCGGTTCCAGCCAGTTCATCGCCGTCGGCCTGGTCGCCGGCCATGCCGGTCTGCTGGTGATCTGGCTCACCACCTTCATCGTCAACCTGCGGCACATGCTGTATGCGGCGACCATGCTGCCACATGTGGCGCACCTGCCCGCGCGCTGGCGCTGGACGCTCGGCTTTCTGATGACCGATGAAACCTTCGCGGTGATGAACGGCTATTACAGCAAGCGCGGCGACGCACGGCTCGGTCACTGGTATTTTCTCGGCTCCGGCCTGTCCATGTACGCCAACTGGCAGTTGTGGACGCTGGTGGGACTGCTGTTCGGCGCGGTGTTCCCGCAGTTGCCGTCGCTGGGCCTCGATTTCGCCATGGTGGCGACCTTCATTGCGATCGTGGTGCCGCAGCTGAATCGCTTGCCGCAATTCTTCGCGGCGCTCGCCGCAGGCATCTTTGCCTATCTGTTGAAGGATGTTCCCTACAAGCTGGGCTTGATGAGCGCGGTGCTGATCGGCGTAGCGGTCGGGATGGCGCTGACAAAACAAGGGAAGAAATGATGAATTACACGCTGATGATCGTCGGCATGGCGCTGGTCACCGTCGTTATCAAGGCCGGGATTTTCATGCTGGGCGGCCGGCTGTCGCTCCCGCCACTGATGCAGCAGGCCCTGAGTTTTGTGCCGGTGACGGTATTGACGGCCATTATCGTCCCGCTGGTGCTGGCGCCGCAGGGCGCGGACCTGGAGCTGAGCTGGCGCAACCCGCAACTGGTGGCGTCCCTCGTCGCGATAGCGGTATGCGCGGCGACACGCCGCCAGCTGCTCACGATTACGGTGGCGCTGGGCGTGTTCTTTGGGTGGCGCTTCGGGGTGCTTCTATAAGACAGACTAGGCGTTCTGCTTGCGCTTCTTCTTCGGCGCCAGCAAGGTACGGCGGCACTTTTCCGCGCCGCACAGGCAGCCGTAGGCACGCTTGAGCGCCGGTGTGTGACGTTCGTCCAATGTCAGGCCATAGTCGTAGTTGAGTTCCTCGCCGCGCTTGATGTCGCGCAGCGCGTAGATGAACACATGGCCATCCTCTTCTCGCGCTTCGCAATTCGGCTCGCACGCATGGTTGATCCAGCGCGCGTCGTTGCCCTTGCTGCCGCCGTCGATGATCTTGCCGCTTTCCAGGCTGAAGAAGAAGGTGTGGAAATCGTCGGCAGCCTTGGCGTTTTCCCGTTTGACTGCTTCCTTCCAGTTGATGCGCTCGCCTTCGTATTCCACGATGCGAGTGCCGGCGGGGATGTTGCGCACCGCGAATACGCCGCGGCCATGGATGCGGGAATTGCGGACCGCGAAGATGGGGCGAACGGCGGATGCGGGTTCTGTCTTGCTGATGCGACTCATTTCGATTCCGGAGAAAGTAAAACGAAAAGGCTTGTATACAACACGTATTTTGCGAAGGTTTGAAGTTTAAACAATTCTCATGGGCTTTTGGTCCTTCTGCCCGCCAGGACTCTTAAAAATGTTGGGCAGGGCGCCACGACAGGCACTGCCGGCTGCCATGCAACGCGGCCAGCGGAACCAAGGGCGGGATGTTTCCTCAAATACAAGGCAAGCCTGTGCGCCGGGTCTCCTGTACGCGGCGGGGCCAAGGCTAATTGACGAGCGGCGCGCACGGCCTATGCTGTAATTAAAGACATGTACCGGCGCCCATGGATCGTCACGACCGCCACGATTGCAAAGGGATCTGATGCACAAGACCGCCAGGAATATTCTGATCGCCCTCGCCGCACTGATCGCGCTGCTGCTCGCGGCGGCCGGCATTATCGCGGCGACCTTCAACCCGAACGATTACAAGCCCTTGCTGATCCGCCTGGTGCAGGAGAAGAAGCAGCGCACGCTCAGCATTCCGGGCGACATCAAGCTGACCTTCTTTCCGAAACTCGGCGCCGACCTGGGCCGGGTCAGCATTTCCGAGCACAACAACAAGGCCGAATTCGCCGCCGTGGATAGTGCCAAGGTCTCGCTCGCGCTGATTCCGCTGCTGGCGAAGCAACTGGTGGTCGACCGTGTTCGCATCGATGGCCTGCGTGCCCACATCACGCGTTCCGAGGATGGCAGCGCCAACTACGACGACCTGCTTTCCAAGGATGAGTCGGGGCAGCAGGTCAAGTTCGCCATCGACAGCGTGCATATTTCGCGCGCGAATGTGATCTATGACGATCGCCAGCAAGGGCGCAAGTTCGAACTCGCGAACATGGATCTGGAAACCGGCAAGATCGCCAACAATGTGCCAAGCAAACTGGACTTTGCGGCCGACGTCAAAGGCAACAAGCCGGAAGTGAATGCGCGGGTCAACTTCAAGACCGGCTTCACGCTCGACCTCGATCGAAAGCGCTATACGCTGAAGAGTCTGGACGCACAGCTCAAGGGTGGTCTGCTCGGTTTCAATGACCTGCTGCTGAAGGCGGCCGGCGACGCTGACCTGCAACCGGAGGCCAAGCGCTTCCTGCTCGATGGCATCAAGCTGTCCGCCAACGGCAAGCAGGCCGGCAATGCGATCGACGCCAGTGTGGACATACCGAAGCTGGCGGTGACAGACGCGAACGTCAGCGGCGGCAAGCTGAGCGGCCAGGCCAAGCTGAGCGAGGGCGGACGCAGCATCAGCGCCGACTTCAGCATGCAGTCCTTCGAAGGCACGCCGCAGGCATTCAAGCTGCCGGCCCTGACGCTCGACGCCGCCATCAAGGACGCCACGCTGGATGCCAAGGCGAATATCTCCGGCGCATTGGCCGGCGACTTGGACAAGCTCCTGTTTACATCGCCGCAACTTGCCTTGCGCCTGTCGGGGCGGCAGGGCGACACCACGCTCAGCGGATCGCTGACCACGCCCTTGTCGGCCGACCTGAAAACCCAGCTGATCGAACTGTCGCGCATCGCGGCGGACTTCACCCTGCCCAATCCCGGCGGAGGAACGCTGGCGCTGAAAGCCGGTGGCAATGCGAGTGTGCACCTTGGCAAGCAATCCGCGTCGGCCGTGCTCAAGGGCAGCCTCGACCAGAGCAATTTCAATGCGAAACTCGGGCTGAAGGATTTCTCCCCCGCTGCGTATACTTTCGATATCGGCATCGATCAGCTCGATCTTGATCGCTACCAGCGCAAGGCCGCGGCGGCAAGCGCGCCGGCATCAAAGCCGGCGACGGAAGCGCCCATGGATTTTTCCGCACTGCAGAAATTGCAGGCCAGCGGCAGCGTGCGCGTCGGCGCCCTGAAGGTGGCAAATCTCAAGACCTCGAACGTGCGCTTCGACGTGCACGCATCGGGCGGCAAGCTGGACGTCAGCCCGCTCGCCGCCAATCTGTACGGCGGCAGCGCAAGCGGCGCGCTCGCCATCACGGCAGGCAAGCCGGTGCGTTTCGCGCTGCGTCAAACGCTGTCCGGCATCAACGTCGGTCCGCTCCTGAAGGATGCGATCGACAAGGAGCCGATCGAAGGCCGTGGCAATGTGCAGCTCGATGTCAGCACCAGCGGTGCGAGCTTCAATCAGATCAGGAAAGGCTTGAACGGCAACGCAAGACTGGAACTGCGCGACGGCGCGATTCGCGGCGTCAATATCGCGCAAACGGTGCGACGCGCAAAAGCGCAGATTGGCGCCGTCCGGGGTGATGCACCGCCGCAAAGCGGGACTGCCTCGGCGGCGGAGAAAACCGACTTCAGCGAACTGACCGGAAGCTTCCGCATCGCCAATGGTGTCGCGCACAACGACGACCTCAATATCAAATCGCCACTGGTGCGTGTTGGCGGTTCTGGCGATATCAATCTGGGCGAAGAACGCATCGACTATCTGGCCAGGGCAACCGTGGTGTCCACGCTGCAGGGGCAGGGCGGTCCGGAACTGCAGGCGCTGAAGGGATTGACGGTGCCGGTCAAACTATCGGGACCGTTCAGCGCGATTGGCTGGCGCATCGACTTCGCCGGCATGGCGAGCGAACTCGCCAAACAAAAGATCGATGAAAAGAAAGAAGAAGTGAAAGCCAAAATCCAGGAGCAGCTCAGGGACAAGCTGAAGGGATTTCTTGGCAGATAAATTCCGTGGCTCTTTTACTATATCCGACTACAAAAACGGTGCAAGAAAAATCATGACAAGTGCATTGTGATTTTGCATCGATGCAACGCATAACAGATGCGTTGCCCTTCAATTTTCTTCACAAGGTGCAAGGCAATCGCATGAACAGCGCGTGCTTTTGCGTTCAATTCCCGCGATAGATTTTGCGACGCATTTTTCGATGCGTGAAGAGTGTCGCATTTACGCAAACATGCTGCGCGTATTGCGTGGCAAAGGCGAGCGAACAGCAGAGGCTTTCGACCATGCATGTGCAAAAAAGTTTTGCGCAATCGAAAGTTTTTCACGACTAAAGTGCGAGAAATATCGCTTTGAAAAGATGAAGTGACTACACAAATTCTCAACGATTTTCTCTGTCGGAAAAAAACGAAAAATTTTCTATGGACAATGGAAAACAACGCGTATTATTAAATTGCGGAGTGGAAATTCAAATCTGTATCCGACACCCACTGACCGGTAGATTTACAAAGGAAACCCCATGAAAATCTTTGACAACTACGCATCACGGTATGAGCGGACACGGGAAGAGGAGTACTCCCTGCAAGAATATCTGGAATTGTGCAAGCGCGATCGACTCGCCTACGCCACCGCTGCCGAGCGCATGCTCGAAGCGATCGGCGAGCCCGAACTGGTCGACACGCGCCACGATCCGCGACTCTCGCGCATCTTCGCCAACAAGGTTATCAAGATCTATCCTGCCTTCCGTGAGTTCTACGGAATGGAGGAAGTCATCGAGCAGGTCGTCTCTTATTTTCGTCATGCAGCACAAGGCCTGGAAGAGCGCAAACAGGTGCTCTACCTCCTCGGCCCTGTTGGCGGCGGCAAATCGTCGATCGCCGAAAAACTGAAAGCGTTGATGGAACATGTTCCGTTCTACGCGATCAAGGGTTCGCCCGTGAATGAATCGCCGCTCGGCCTGTTCGACGCGGATGAAGACGGCGCGATCCTCGAAGAAGATTACGGCATCCCGCGCCGCTATCTGAAAACCATCCCCAGCCCTTGGGCAGTGAAACGCCTGCACGAATTCAACGGCGACATCAATCAGTTCCGCGTGGTGCGGCGCTATCCGTCCGTGCTGAAGCAGATCGCGATTTCGAAAACCGAGCCGGGCGACGAAAACAACCAGGACATCTCATCGCTGGTGGGCAAGGTCGACATCCGCAAGCTGGAAGACTATTCGCAGGACGATCCGGATGCCTACAGCTACTCCGGCGGTCTGTGCCTGTCGAACCAGGGCCTGATGGAATTCGTCGAAATGTTCAAGGCCCCGATCAAGGTGCTGCATCCGCTGCTGACTGCAACGCAGGAAGGCAACTACAAGGGTACCGAAGGTTTCGGCGCGATCCCCTTCGACGGCGTGGTGCTGGCGCACTCGAACGAGTCGGAATGGAAGGCGTTCAAGAACAACAAGAACAATGAAGCATTTCTCGATCGTATCTACATCGTGAAAGTGCCGTATTGCCTGAGAGTGTCCGAGGAAATCAAGATTTACGAAAAGCTGGTCCGCACCTCCTCGTTGTCGCAAGCGCCCTGCGCGCCCGGCACCTTGAAGATGATGGCGCAGTTCGCCATCCTGTCACGCCTGAAGGAACCGGAAAATTCCAGCATCTTCTCCAAGATGCAGGTGTATGACGGCGACAACCTCAAGGACACCGATCCGAAAGCGAAGTCGCGCCAGGAATATGCGGACTATGCCGGCGTTGACGAAGGAATGAACGGCCTGTCGACACGCTTCGCGTTCAAGATCCTGTCCAAGGTATTCAACTTCGACAACACCGAAGTCGCGGCCAACCCGGTGCACTTGCTGTACGTGCTGGAGCAACAGGTCGAGCGCGAGCAGTTCCCGCCGGAGACCGAGCAGAAGTACATGTCGTATATCAAGGAGTACCTGGCGCAGCGTTACGTGGAATTCATTGGCAAGGAGATCCAGACGGCCTACCTCGAAAGCTATTCGGAATACGGCCAGAACATCTTCGATCGTTATGTGACCTTCGCCGACTTCTGGATCCAGGATCAGGAATTCCGCGATCCGGACACCGGCGAGAGCTTCGACCGCGAATCGCTGAACAGCGAGCTCGAGAAGATCGAGAAGCCCGCCGGCATTTCGAATCCGAAGGACTTCCGCAACGAGATCGTCAACTTCGTGTTGCGTGCGCGTGCCCAGAACAACGGCAAGAACCCGGCCTGGACCAGCTACGAGAAGCTGCGCACGGTGATCGAGAAGAAGATGTTCTCGAATACCGAAGAGCTGCTGCCGGTGATCTCCTTCAACGCGAAGGCGAGCGCCGACGACGCGAACAAGCATCAGGAGTTCGTCTCGCGCATGGTGGACAAGGGTTACACCGCCAAGCAGGTACGCCTGCTGTGCGAATGGTATCTGCGGGTCCGCAAGTCGTCTTGATGTAGAAGTACCCCGCGCCTTGCATGTCGGTTCCCTCCCCCTTGCAGGGGGAGGGGCAGGGTGGAGCAGGGAGGTCGAGATATCGGTATCGATGGCTCGGGCACTCTACCCCCATCCCAACCTTCCCCTTACAAGGGGGACGGCGCCGGCAAGCGGGTGCAGGATAATCCCTCGCTTGCGAGCAAAAGAGGGATATAACAAACGCCCATACAGAGTTTCAGGAGGCATTTTGGCTTACCTCATCGACCGGCGTCTGCAAGGCAAGAACAAGTCCGCTGGCAACCGCGAGCGCTTCCTGCGTCGTTACAAGTCCCAGATCAAGGACGCCGTTACACGTGCCATCAAGGGCCGCTCGATCACCGAGGTCGAGAAAGGCGAAAAAGTATCCATTCCGGTCAAGGACATCAACGAACCCACGTTCGGCCATGCGCATGGCGGCGTGTGGGAAACGGTGCGGCCGGGTAACAAGGAATATCAGAAGGGCGACCAGATCCAGCGGCCGAAAGGCGGCAATGGCGCCGGCAAGGGCAAGGCGGGCAACAGCGAAGAGATTACCGAAGACGATTTCGTATTCGAGCTCTCGCGCGAAGAGTTCATGAACTACTTCTTCGAAGACCTGGAGTTGCCCAACCTGGTCAAGACGCAACTGACTTCCATCACGGAATTCAAGCAGCAGCGCGCCGGCTACACCATCTCCGGCACGCCGACCAACATCCATGTGCTGCGCTCGATGCGCGGCGCGATCGGCCGCCGCATCGCCGTGGGCGCCAAGTCGCGCAAGCGCCTGAAGGAAGCCGAAGCGGAGATGGACGAGCTGCTGAAGACCACCTTCGAGGACGACCACCGCATCGTGGCGCTGCGCAAGGAAATCCATCATCTGCGCGCCAAGCTGTTCGGCATTCCCTTCCTCGATCCGATCGACTTGCGCTACAGCAACCGCATCAAGGTGCCGAAGCCCTCGACGCAGGCGGTGATGTTCTGCGTGATGGACGTGTCGGGTTCGATGGACCAGGCGAAGAAGGACGCGGCCAAGCGTTTCTTCATCCTGCTCTACCTGTTCCTGGAGCGCGCCTACGAGAAGATCGAGGTGGTGTTCATCCGCCACCACACGCAGGCGACCGAAGTCGACGAAAACGAGTTCTTCAATTCGCGCGAATCGGGCGGCACCGTGGTGTCGTCGGCGCTGCACCTGCTCGACAAGATCATCAACGAGCGCTACGCGCGCGGCGACTGGAACGTGTATGTCGCGCAGGCGTCCGACGGCGACAACTGGGACAACGATTCGGTGACCTGCCGCGAACTGTTGATCAACAAGATCATGCCGCTGGTGCAGTACTTTGCT
Source organism: Noviherbaspirillum sp. (assembly GCF_035254865.1). Taxonomy (GTDB): domain Bacteria; phylum Pseudomonadota; class Gammaproteobacteria; order Burkholderiales; family Burkholderiaceae_D; genus Noviherbaspirillum. The sequence goes on along the minus strand of NZ_DATFAF010000011.1, from coordinate 11,250 downwards.
TATGTCGAAATCACCGACGGCGAACCGCAGAACCTGTGGCATGAATACACGCAGATACCGGACATCCATCCGCACTTTGCGATGCAGAAAATCGAGTCGCCGGCCGATATCTATCCGGTGTTCCGTGAACTCTTCAAGAAGCAGGCGAAATGACGACGACTGAGCTCAAGAAACCGGCCAGGAAGTCTCGCAAGAAGGCCGTCAAAACGTTCCGGCTTCCGGAGCAATCGGAGTGGACCTTCGAGCTGCTCGAACAGGTGCATGAAGAAATCCGCCGGGTGGCCGAGAACTTCGGCCTCGATACTTACCCGAACCAGCTGGAAGTCATCACCGCCGAGCAGATGATGGATGCCTACGCATCGGTCGGCATGCCGGTGTCCTACAGCCACTGGTCCTTCGGCAAGCATTTCCTGGCGACGGAAAAGAGTTACAAGCGCGGCCACATGGGGCTGGCGTACGAGATCGTGATCAACTCGAATCCGTGCATTGCCTACCTGATGGAAGAGAACAGCCTGACCATGCAGGCGCTGGTCATCGCGCACGCCTCCTACGGCCACAATTCCTTCTTCAAGGGCAATTACCTGTTCCGCACGTGGACCGATGCGGAAGCGATCATCGACTACATGGTGTTCGCGAAGAACTACATCGCGGATTGCGAGCGGCGTTACGGCATCGAAGCGGTGGAACTGCTGCTCGATTCCTGCCACGCGCTGCAGAACTATGGCGTCGACCGCTACAAGCGCCCGACCAAGCTGTCGATGGCGGAAGAACGCGAGCGGCAGGAAGAGCGCGAGCGTTACCTGCAGTCGCAGGTGAACGATTTGTGGCGCACGCTGCCGCGCAAGGCGGAAGTGGTGCAGGAGGATGCGCCCAACCGTTTCCCGGCCGAGCCGCAGGAAAACCTCTTGTACTTCATCGAGAAGTACGCGCCGCTGCTGGAACCGTGGCAGCGCGAAATCGTGCGCATCGTGCGCAAGGTGTCGCAATACTTCTATCCGCAGCGCCAGACCCAGGTGATGAACGAGGGCTGGGCCACGTTCTGGCATTACACCATCCTCAATCAGTTGTATGACGAAGGCGTGGTCGGCAACGGCTTCATGATGGAATTCCTGCAAAGCCATACCAACGTCGTCTATCAACCGCCGGTCACCAGCAAGTACTTCAACGGCATCAATCCGTATGCGCTCGGCTTCGCGATGATGCGCGACATCCGCCGCATCTGCGAAGACCCGACGGAGGAAGACCGCCAGTGGTTTCCGGATATCGCCGGCAGCGACTGGAAGAAGACGCTCGACTTCGCGATGCGCAACTTCAAGGATGAAAGCTTCATCTCGCAATACCTGTCGCCCAAGCTGATCCGCGACTTCCATTTCTTCTCCGTGCTGGACGACGACAAGAAGGACAAGCTGAGCATTTCCGCGATCCATGACGACGATGGCTACCGCTATCTGCGCGAACAGCTCGCCGGCCAGTACAACATGCACAACCGCGAGCCGAACATCCAAGTATGGTCGGTGGACACGCATGGCCAGCGCTCGCTGACCCTGCGTCACAACCAGTACCTGCGCCGTCCTCTCAGCCAGCAGACGGAGGAAGTGCTGAAACACGTGACGCGCCTGTGGGGTTTTGATGTGATTCTGGAAACCGTCGATCCGGACGGGACTGTATTGAACACTGTCGAATGCAAGTGCGAGAAAAGACACCGTTAGAAGACCGGTCATAAGGTTTGCGAGGACGCTGCTCGGAAAGGGGAGCGCCGCAAGGCGCAGCGGCGTCCTTCGCAACCCGCCTGCAACCGGTGCGCTTTCGCGTCTTGCAGGCGGCATTGACCGTTCTTCGTTCATGGGCGCTTGCCGGAGCAATCCGGCAAGTCTTGATGCCAAGGCGAAAGCCTTGGCATTTTTTTTGCGCACAACTTTTTCCCCGTGTTTCCTGCTGGCCCACATGGCCGAATATTCGCTGTAAATATTGCATTTCCTTGTAGTCTCTTCCACATCTGCATCGCATAAATTGCCGCCGGCGCGGCATCGGCTCGCCTGCGCACTCTGGCACGCACATTGCCTGACTGCTCACGCATCATCCGATGCAATTCGTTGGCTATTGCCATCATGTTCCTGAAGGAGACTAGAGATGCAAGAACGTAACAAACTCAATCGCCTGCTCGGCGTCGCCGCGCTCGCGATGCTTTTTGGCGGGACTTCGGTCTACGCGCAATCCACCGCGCCGGACGCCTCCGGCATGACGAAGGAAAACAAGGCCGGCAAGATGAGCCCGACCGGCCAGAACGAAACCTCGAGCGCGAAACCGTCAAGCAGCGCGCCGAGCAGCAGCGCGTCGAGTTCCAGCGACAAGGCTTCGTCCTCCAGCAGCGGCGCGTCCGGTACCAGCGGACAGGCGGCGTCGGGCAGCAGCGCGTCGGACACCTCGAGTAGCGCAAGCAAGAGCGCGAGCGGCGCATCGCTGAGCAAGGCCGACCAGAATCTGATGCGCGACATCGCCTATTCCAACCTGGCCGAAATCGAAGCGGCAAAAGTTGCGCAGAACAAGACCAAGAGCGATCAGGTCAAGACCTTTGCGCAAAAGATGATCGACGACCATACGCAGGCCCAGAAGGACCTGGAACAACTGGCGCAGTCGAAGGGCGTCACGCTGCCGACCGAACCCGACAGGAAGCATCAGGCCGAGCTGAAAAAGCTCAGCGCGCTGGAAGGCGACAAGTTTGACAAGCAGTACATGTCCAAGGGCGGCGTGGGCGACCATCGCAAGACCGACAATATGCTGAAGAAGGCGGAGCAGCGCGCCAAGGATCCGGACCTGAAGGCGCTGGTCGCGAAGATCAAGCCGACCGTGGACGAGCATCTGACCATGGCCAAGGACATTTCCAGCGGCAAGAGCACCGCATCGGGATCGTCCGGCAAGTCGGGCACATCGTCGAGCGGCGCCGGTTCATCCGAGAGCAAGGACAAATCCAAGCCCTCCGACACCTCCGGCTCGTCGAGTACCAGCGGAATGGAAAAGAAATAGTTCCGGGCCTCGCATGAATGCCGCGTTCCGTCGCTCCCCACGCCGGGAGCGACGCGCGCCGGTGCGAGCCGATGACATGCAACCATGACGGGAGCGGGCATGGACAACGATGAAGTAATCTCGACCTTGAACAAGCTGATCGAAACCAGCAAGGACGGCGAGGAAGGCTTCCGCAGCTGTGCGGACAATGCCAGCGATCCGCAGCTCAAGACCTTTTTCTCCAATCGCGCGCAGACCTGCACGGCGGCGGTGATCGAGTTGCAGGAGCTGGTGCGCGCCTATGGCGGCGACCCGGAAAACAGCAGCGACCTGGGGAGTGCCTTGCACCGCCGCTGGGTCGACATCAAGGGGCTGGTCACCGGCAAGAACGACAGGGCGGTGCTCAAGGAATGCGAACGCGGCGAGGATGTCGCGGTAGCGAGTTACCGCAGCGCGCTGGACAAGAATCTGCCGGCCGATGTGCGCAGCGTGGTGGAAAAGCAGTTTCACGGCGTGCTGAAGAATCATGACCAGGTGAAGAGCCTGCGCGACCAGTATCGATAGCGGTGACAGGTGATGCCAGGGCGATTGCATGAAGCCACTGCGCTGTCCACGGAAGACACGGAAAAATACAACACAAGTTCTTTCCGTGTTTTCCGTGTCTTCCGTGGACAATGTATTGCTTTTCCTGCGCAACGCACCGCTACATGCAAGCACGCCGCAGGCGATGCGCCGGTTCTATCTCGCACTTGTTTGCAGCTTGTCGATGACAAATTCCACCATCGGGACGCGACGCACCGTCTCGACGGCGTTGCCGCGCTGGCTCTCTTCGGCAATGCAACCCTCCAGCGTGACCCATTTGTGTTCCGTCGAGACCCATATCGAGGAACGCTGCAGTTGCGGCGCCGCCTTGATCGCCTGCACCACACCCTTGTTGATCTCGTGGTCGTGCTGGTAGGGGCCGCCCGGTTCGCAGCGTCCGTCCAGCACGCAGGAGTTGCCGCGCTCGATGCGATGATGGGCATCGGCAAGCGCTTCCTCCTTCGTGCGCAACGGGCCCTTGACTTGGCCGCACTGCGGAATCGTGTCCGTCGCCTGCTCGAAGGGATCGTCGTACCAGTTCTTCCTTTCCTCGGCCTGCACGGCGCCGGGCAGGAGAATCAAGGCGGCTGCCATGAGCCGCAAGGGCTTGCGAATCGGGATCGGTAACTTGCCCATCATTCCTCCACGCCTGGTCATTGCAGGCAGATTACCTGATAGGCACTTTGTTGACAAAAATGCTTCGATGCAAGGGCAGGCTCAGGTGATATGCCGTAGAGTAAAATAGCGCCCTTCCCATCGGACTCTCCACGCCACGCACATGCTGCGACTGACCAACGTCATCCTCCCGCTCGACCATACCGACGCCGACCTGCAAGCCGCCATCCTGGCAAGGCTGAAGATTGCGGCCGGCGATCTGATCCGCACCATCGTCTTCCGGCGCGGCTACGACGCGCGCAAGCGTAGCGCGATCACGCTGGTGTACACGCTCGACGTGGAGGTGAAGAATGAGGAGGCGCTGCTGGCGCGCCTGAAGGAAGTGCCGAACGTCGGCATCGCACCCGACACCAGCTACAAGTTCGTCACGCAGGCGCCGGCTCATGTCGACAAGCGGCCGGTGATCATCGGCTTCGGCCCCTGCGGCATTTTCGCGGCGCTGATCCTGGCGCAGATGGGTTTTCGGCCCATCATCCTCGAACGCGGCAAGGTCGTGCGCGAACGCACCAAGGACACCTGGGGCCTGTGGCGCAAGCGCGAGCTCAATCCGGAATCGAACGTGCAATTCGGCGAAGGCGGCGCGGGCACTTTTTCCGACGGCAAGCTGCACAGCGGGATCAAGGACCCGAAGCATTACAGCCGCAAGGTGCTGACCGAATTCGTGAAGGCGCACGCGCCGGAAGAAATCCTGTATGTCAGCAAGCCGCACATCGGCACCTTCCGCCTGGTGAAGATGGTGGAGGCGATGCGCGAGACCATCGAATCGCTCGGCGGCGAATTCCGTTTCGAGGCGAAAGTCACCGACCTGGAGATCGAGCAGGGACAGGTGCACGGCGTGGTGCTGGAAAACGGCGAACGTATCGCCACCAATCACGTCGTGCTGGCAGTCGGGCACAGCGCGCGCGACACCTTCCAGATGCTCTACGACCGTGGCGTGTATGTGGAAGCCAAGCCCTTCTCCATTGGTTTCCGTATCGAGCATCCGCAGTCGCTGATCGACAAGGCGCGCTTCGGCAACTTCGCCGGCCATCCGCTGCTGGGCGCGGCCGATTACAAGCTGGTGCATCACTGCAAGAATGGTCGCACGGTCTACAGTTTCTGCATGTGCCCGGGCGGCACCGTGGTGGCCGCGACCTCCGAGCCGGGACGCGTGGTCACCAACGGCATGAGCCAGTATTCGCGCAATGAACGCAACGCCAACAGCGGCATCGTGGTCGGCATCACGCCGGAGGATTATCCGACCGATCGCGGTCCGAACCATCCGCTGGCCGGCATCGACCTGCAGCGCGAGCTGGAATCGCGCGCCTATGTGCTCGGCGGCAGCAACTATGATGCGCCGGGCCAGCTGGTGGGCGACTTCATCGCCGGCAAGCCCTCCGGCGAACTCGGTGCGGTGCAGCCTTCGTACAAGCCGGGCGTGCATCTGACCGATCTCGCGCCCTCGCTGCCTGCTTACGCGATCGAAGCCATACGCGAAGCGCTTCCCGCATTCGATCGCCAGATCCGCGGATATGCGATGCGCGATGCGCTGCTGACTGGCGTCGAAACGCGGACCTCGTCACCGGTACGCATCAAGCGCCAGGACAACTTCCAGAGCGTGAACACCAAGGGGCTGTATCCGGCCGGCGAGGGCGCCGGTTACGCCGGCGGCATCCTGTCGGCGGCGGTCGATGGCATCAAGGTCGCCGAAGCGGTCGCCCTCAGCATGGTCGGCAGCGCCGATGCACGCGGCGGCGCCCAGGCAGGTGAGCAGATTTACTGATCCTGTCCCACCTTGTAGTTCATCCAGATGACATTAAGCGGTGCGGCAGAACGGCATGATTGTCCACGGAATACACGGAAGGCACGGAAAAAACCCTTGAGCTTTTTGCGTGGCGCGCCGAGTGTCTTTTGTGGACAAAGGTTTCTGTCCTGCTGCAGGGAAATGATGGATATCCGCGAAGGACAAGAAAATAATGATTCTTTTCGTGATTTCCGTGTATTCCGTGGACAGTCATAGCATCCCTGGCGCACCCATTCAAATCATCTAAATCCTCTACCAGGGCGACGGGGCAGATACGCTTCACAAGCGGCAAAAAATTGATCTGGATCGCGTTCCGGCAACGCCGACGTTGGCGCGGGCGGTACTCCGCGCTAATGTACTGATGACCCTCTCCGATCCGGCCGGCGGCCGGATAGCGCGATCGCCACAAGCGATCCGGAGAGCGGTGCCGAGAGATTCATCCGATTTCACGGCTTCGGTGTGGAGGAGAAGATGGAGCAACGGACCAATACCGGCTCCCCAGCGCAGGCGGCTACCGCCACTGTGCCGGGCGGGCTGTCCTTGCCGCTGGAAGTGCGGGTGCACGGCCGGGGCGGACAGGGCGGCGTCACCTGCGCCAAGCTGATCGCGGCGCTGTACACGCAGATGGGCTTGCATGTGCAGACCTTCGGGGATTACGGCAGCGAGCGCTCGGGCGCCCCCGTGCAAGCCTATACCCGCGTCGATCACGTCCCCATCGCCAACCGCAACAAGGTCTATCGGCCGAACCATTTGCTGGTGCTCGACGAAGGCCTGATGGGCGAACCGATCCTGTCCGGTGCCTCGGCGGGCGCGGTCCTGCTGCTCAACTCCCACGCCAGCCTCGACACCTACACCGGACGTTTCGCGCACTATCAGTTCGGCGTGGTGGATGCCACCGAGATCGCGCGCGAACACGGCATCGGCAGCAGTTCGGTCGTCATCATCAATACCACCATGCTGGGCGCGTATGCGCGCATGATGGGCATTCCGCTGACGGTCCTCGAAAAGACCTACGCATCGATGGGCCTGAGCGACGACCTTGACGCCGCGCGCGACGCCTATGCGCATGTTCGCATGCGCGACGCGGACCACGCCGCCGACATCCCCTCCGCCTCAGTCATCCTCGCCGCGCTGCCGGACGTGATGCCGATGAGCGAGCACAGCGCGGACACCCCGGCGACGCTCAAGACCGGCTCCTGGAGCAACCAGGCGCCGCTCTATCGCGAGCATGCAGCGCCCTGCAATGTCGCCTGCCCCGCCGGCAACGATATCGTGGGATTCATCCAGGCGCTGAAGAAGGATGGGCCGGAAGCGGCTGCAGCGATTCTCTTGCGCACGCAGGCGCTGCCATCGGTGTGCGGTCGCGTCTGCCCTGCGCCCTGCATGAAGGAATGCAATCGCGCCGCGTTCGACGGCGCGGTCAGCATCCGCAGCCTTGAACGCTGGATAGGCGACAAGGCAGCGTTGCAGCCGGCACACCAGACACCGACGCAGCGACGCCGCTTCGCTGTGGTCGGCGGCGGCCCGGCCGGCTTGTCGGCCGCGTATCAGCTTGCACTGCGCGGCCATGCCGTGACCATTTACGAAGCCGGCCCCGCGCTGGGCGGCGTGCTGCGCAACGGCATCCCGGCCTTCCGCCTGCCGCCGGAGGTATTGAAGCGCGACATCGACCGCATCATGGCGCTCGGCGTGCAAGCGCAATGCGGCCAGGCCCTGCGCGGGGAGCAACTGGCCCGTCTGGCGCAGGAGTTCGATGCGGTGATCGTGTGCACCGGCTTCGGCCCGCCGACCAGTCTTGCCGCAGAAGGTGCCGGCATGAGCGGCGTGGAACAGGGACTGGAATTCCTCGATCACGCCAAGCGCGGCGGCGTCACCCTGCAAGGCCATGTGGTGGTCGTGGGCGGCGGCAATACCGCCATCGACTGCGCGCGCAGTGCACTGCGTTGCGGCGCCACCTCGGTCAAGCTGATCTACCGGCGCGGCCGCGAAGACATGCCGGCCATCGAAGAGGAAATCGAAGACGCCGAAGAGGAAGGCGTGCGCCTCGTGCTGCATCGTCAGCCGGTCGGCTTCAGCGGCAAGGGCGCGGTCGACGGCATCGTCGTCGCGGAAGTGGAGCCCGGCCCGCCCGACGCGAGCGGGCGCCGCCGCCCTGTCGTCAGCGATCGCACCACGACCATCGCCTGCGACAAGGTGCTGCTGGCGCTCGGCCAGCAAATAGACAAGGAATTGCTGCCGCCGAACTGGCAGATGCGCGACGGCCGCGCATGGCGGGGAGACGAGGCGCTGCCGGTCTGGTTCGCCGGCGATTGCGCAACGGGCGAGGGCACCGTGACGCATGCCATCGGCAACGGCAGGCGCATTGCGTTGCAGGCATTGACGGGCGAGACGGTGGCAACGCAGCCGACGATCAACCCGGTCGCCCCTGCGCAAGTCCGCTTCTCGCATTTCGACCTCGCGACACCGCACAAGGACAGGCACCTGCCGGCGCCCGCGCGCAGGGAGAGCTTCGTCGAATACAACCTCGGCCTGGCCGGCCCCGAAGAAGCCGACCGCTGCTTCTCCTGCGGCCATTGCACCAATTGCGACACTTGCCTGGTCTACTGCCCGGACGGCGTGATCTTCCGCACCGAGGACGGCTATCGGGTCGATGAAGAGTTCTGCAAGGGCTGCGGCATGTGCGTGGCGGAATGCTCGCGCAGCGCGATGGAGATGATCAACAAGAACCAGCGGGAGGCAAGCACATGCCGCTAGAACTCATCAGCGCCAATCATGGCGCAGCACTGGCAGCGACACTCGCGGCGCGCGCCAACCGCACAGGGCGCGGCTTCTGCAGCGGCGTCTATCCGATCACGCCATCCACCGAGTGTATGGAATACCTGTGCGGACAGAGCATCGACAAGGGCAAGGTCATCCGCGTCGAGAGCGAGCACAGCGCCATGGGCGTGTGCATCGGTGCGGCTGCCGCCGGCGCGCGCAGCTTCACCGCGACCTCCTCCAACGGCCTGGCCTACATGGCGGAAAACTGCGCGGCCGCCGCCGGCCTGCGCCTGCCGGTGGTCATGGCCGTGGCCAACCGCACGGTCGGCCCGCCATGGAACATCTGGGCCGACCAGGGTGATGCGCTGATGCTGCGCGACCTCGGCTGGATCCAGTTCTATTGCACCGACAACCAGGAACTGTTCGACACGGTGTTGTGTGCCTTCCGCCTGGCCGAAGACAAGCGCATCATGATGCCCGCCATGGTCTGCATGGAAGGCTTCATCTTGTCGCATACGGTGGCGCAGATCCAGGTCCCGATGCAGGAGCAGGTGGACCGCTTCCTGCCGCCCGCCGCCATTCCGCACCAGCTTGGCGACACGCCGCATACGCTGGGACAAATGGAAGTGCCGCACCTGACCGAGATGCATCGCCTGCAGCATCACAATGCCATGCTGTCGGTGCCGGCCGTGTACGGCGAAATCCAGGATGCCTTCGCCGAGATCTTCGGACGCTGCCTGCCGGATGCCGTGGTGCCGTATCGCGCGGACGATGCCGATACCCTGATCGTTTCCATGGGCACCATCGGATCGACCGCCGAGCGCGTGGTCGACGCGCTGCGCGCCAAGGGACGCAAAGTCGGCGCCTTGCGCGTGCGCCTGTTCCGGCCGCAGCCCTCCGAACTGATCCGCGCCTGGTTTGCCGGCAAGAAGAGGATCGCCGTCATCGATCGCAACATCAGCCTCGGCTTCGGCGGCATCCTGTGGGGCGAAGTGCGCGGACTGGCCGATCCCGGCGCGGTGGTGCAGAGCTACATGGCGGGCGTGGGCGGCGGCGACCTGCGGCCGGAACACATCGACAACATCCTGGCCGACATCGAAGCGCGCCAGCAGTCTGGCCAGCCAACCCTGGTGGAGGCCGTATGAACATGATGAACGAACCGCTCCTGTGCGGCGTCGCGCAGACCGCGCTCGATCGCGCGCAACCGCTGCTGCGGCCGGGCAATACCAATTGCGGCGGCTGCGGCATGTCCAACCTGCTGCAGATGATGCGGCGCGCGATGGCAGACCGCCAGGTGCAATTGATCATCCCGGCCTGCTGCGGCGCGGTCGCCGCCGGCCTCTTCCCGCAAAGCACCTACGGCGTGCCGACACTGCTCACCACCTTCGCTTGCGCACCCGCGGCAGCCAGCGGCGCGGCCAGCGTGGCGCAACTGAACGGCGAAGACACGCGCGTGATCTGCCTGGCCGGCGACGGCGGCACCTACGACATCGGATTCGCCAGCCTGTCCGCAGCGGCCGAGCGCAACGAAGACGTACTCTACATCTGCTACGACAACGAAATCTACGGCAATACCGGCGGCCAGCGTTCCTCCGCCACGCCGCACGGCGCAGTCACCACCAACACGCCGCACGGCAAGCCGGAACAGAAAAAGGATATCGTCGCCATCATGGCCGCGCACCGCATCCCCTACGCCGCCTCTGTCTCGCTCGCGCACGCCGACGACACCCTGCGCAAGCTGCGCCACGCGCTCGACCTCAAGGGCTTCCGCTTCCTGCATGTGCTGTCGCCATGCCCCACCGGCTGGAAGTCCGAGCCCGCGCTCGGCATCGAACTGGTGCGGCTTGCCGTGCGCTCCGGCCTGTTCCCCGTGCTCGAAGTATTCGACGGCAAGCGCTACGCGATCAATATCGAACCGGACTTCTCCGACGAAGCGCTCGACATGTATTTGTCGCTGCAACGCCGCTTCCAGAAATCCGGACTGAGCGCGGCCGACCTGCGGCCCGACATCGAGCGTCACTGGCAAAACCTGCGCGCGCTGTCCGGCCGCATCGTGCCCGCCAGACGCCAAATCTGAATCAACAGCCAGAGAGGACAACCGTGCGCAAATATGTCGGAGAGCGGATACAGAAATTGCGTGAAGCGCAAGAGCTGACGATCGAGCAGGTCTGCAAGCTCACCGGCATCGAAGCCGAGCGCCTGCGCGCCTACGAAAGCGGAGAAGCGGTGCCTTCCATCGGTGCCGTGATCCAGCTCTCGCGCGTGTTCGGATCGAAGATGGAAGGCCTGCTGCACGGCGGCGCCACGGTGACCGAATCGCTCACCATCTGCCGCTCCGGCGAATCCTTCTCGGGCGAGCAGGGCGACACCGAGCAGAGCTACGCCTACAACTCCCTGACCCGCCCCGGCACCGCCGGCCACGTCATGGAACCGTTCCTCCTCACCTT